>NZ_BCQA01000001.1:600000-1200000 GCF_001748145.1 Bosea sp. BIWAKO-01 | reverse complement strand
TTCAGCCCGCCGGCATAGGCGCCCATGGCGGGGAGAATGCAGCGCCGCCCGGAGAGGGCGAAGCTGCGGCGACGCAGGGCCCGCCCGCGCATCCTGATCTTGGCCGCCGGGTGGAGATGGCCGGCGATCTCGAAGCCGGTTTCGGCCGCGTCAGGTTCGTGGCGCAGCACGACGCCTGCGATCTCGAGGCTGGCGGCAGTCTCGCCGCCCATCGCCCGGCTGATCGCGGGGTCGTGGTTGCCGATCACCCAGAGCCAGTCACGGCCCTTCTGCAGCAGGTGCAGGGAGCGCAGATCGTCACTGCTGATCCGCTCCTCCGCGCCGCGGTCATGAAAGCTGTCGCCAAGCGCGATGACGCGGGCCGGAGCATGGCGCAGGATCGCAGCGGTCAGCGTCGCCAGCGTTGTCGCGGAATCATAGGGCGGCAGGAAGATGCCCCGCGCCGCATAGGCCGAGCCCTTTTCCAGATGCAGATCGGCTACGACGAGCGTGCGCTCTTCGGGCAGCCAGAGCGCGCCCGAGAGATCGGGGACGATCGCGAGCCGCCCGAGCATGAGCGCTCCGGCCTCACGGGCTGAAAATTCGTTCGTTGCGGGCAGCGTCACGCCATCGCCTCTTCGAGCATCATCGCTTCCGCCTCCGCCAGGATCTCGTCGGCTGCCTCGCCATGAACCGCCTCGCGCCCGATCTCGAGCATCACCGAAACACTGAGCGGCGAAACATGGTCCAGCGGCTGATGCACGATCCGGCCGCTGATTCGTGTCAGCATTTGAGCGAGCCGGTGGATATCGAGCAAGCCTGTTGCGGCATCGGCCCATGCGGCTTTCAGAAGCACGTGGTCGGGCTCGTGCTGGCGCAGCACATCATAGACGAGGTCGCTCGACATCGTGACCTGCCGGCCACTCTTCTCCTGGCCGGGGAAGCGGCGTTCGATCAGCCCGCCAATGATGGCACAGGCACGAAAGGTCCGCTTCATCAGAGCCGATTCGGCGAGCCATGCCTCGAGATCGTCGCCGAGCATGTCCTCGGCGAACAGCTCGTCGAGGGAGAGTGCCCCACGGGCGACCGCCGCCGACATGTCGCCCAACGTCCAGACCGCGATACCGTAGTCGTTGCAGACGAAGCCGAGCGGCCTCAGGCGGGCCCGTTCCAGCCGCCGCGTCAGCAGCATGCCGAGCGTCTGATGGGCGAGACGGCCCTCGAACGGGTAGGCGACAAGATAGAACCGCCCACCGCGCGGAAAGGTCTCGACCAGCAACTCGCCGGGTTTGGGCAGGCGCGACTTCAGCCTTTGCGCCTGCAGCCAGGAAGACACCTCTTCGGGCAGCCTCTCCCATTCCTTCGGCGAGGCGAGCATGGCGCGCACGCGGGCCGCGAGGAAGGTCGAGAGGGGGAATTTGCCACCGGCATAGGACGGGATTTTTGGGTCGGTGCCCGGATTGGTGCGCGAGCAGACGACTTCGTTCTCGGTGATGCCTTCGAAGCGCAACACCTCGCCGGCGAAGACAAACGTGTCGCCGCTCGTCATGGTCTCGGCGAAATACTCCTCGATCTCACCCAGGATCCGGCCGCCGCGGCTCAGCATGCCGGGCTGACCCGGCCTTGCGCTGCGCAACCGGCCAAGCCTGACCTTAAGCATGGTCGACTCGACGATGGTGCCGACATTCATGCGATATTGCTGGATCACGCGCGGGTTGCTGGCGCGGAAGAGCCCGTCCTTGCCCTGCCGGAGCTTGGCGAAGCGCTCATAGCTGCGCAGGGCATAGCCGCCGGTCGCGACGAAATTGACCACCGCGTCGAAATCGGCCCGCGCAAGGCCGGCATAGGGCAAGGCGGTGCGCACCTCCTCGTAGAGTGCGTCCGCAGCAAAACCGTCGGAGCAGGCGATGCCAAGCACATGCTGGGCCAGCACATCGAGCGCGCCGATGCGGGGCTCAGGCGTGTCCTGGGCGGCTTCAGCGACAGCGTCGAGGGCGGCGCGACATTCCAGCAGTTCGAAGCGGTTGGACGGTACGAGCAGGGCCTGCGACGGCTCGTCCATGCGGTGATTCGAGCGGCCGATGCGCTGCATCAGCCGGCTCGCGCCTTTCGGCGCGCCGATATTGATGACCAGGTCGACATCGCCCCAGTCGATGCCGAGATCAAGCGTCGAGGTGCAGACGACGGCCTTCAGCTTGCCGGCCGCCATCGCCGCCTCGACCTTGCGGCGCTGCTGGGCGTCGAGCGAGCCGTGATGCAGCGCGATCGGCAGATTGTCGTCATTGATGTTCCACAGGCCCTGGAACATGAACTCGGCCTGCATCCGCGTATTGACGAAGACCAGGGTCAGGCGGTGATCGCTGATCGCCTTGTAGACGTCGCAAATGGCATGGCCGGTGGTATGCCCGGCCATCGGCAGGCGGCTGGCGGATTGCAGGATGCCGATCCGCGCGCTTGCCCCACCCTTCACGGTGACCAGCCCGGCCGATGTCCCGACACCGCCGAGATAGCGCTGCAGGTCGGCCGGCTCGCGCACCGTCGCCGAGAGGCCCACAGCCGAGAGTCTTGGCGCGAGATTGCGCAATCGCGCCAGATCGAGCGAAAGCAGGTCGCCGCGCTTCGAGGTGACGAGCGCGTGCAATTCGTCGAGCACGACGCGCCTGAGATTGGCGAAGAACGGTTTCGCGTCCCGGTGCGAGACCAGGAGGGCCAGCTGTTCCGGCGTGGTCAGCAGGATGGCCGGTGGTCGCGCGATCTGCCGGGTGCGCTTGGCGGCGGAGGTGTCGCCCGTGCGGGTCTCGACCGTGACCGGCAGCGCCATCTCCTGGATCGGCGTCTCAAGATTGCGGGCGATGTCGACCGCGAGAGCCTTGAGCGGCGAGATGTAGAGGGTGTGCAGCCCGTCATGGCGGCCATTGCCCTCGCTCAGCTCGACCAGCGAGGGCAGGAAGCCCGCAAGCGTCTTGCCGGCGCCGGTCGGCGCAACGAGCAGGGTCGAGCGCCCGGCGCGCGCCTCTTCCAGCAATGCAAGCTGATGCGGGCGTGCAGTCCAGCCGCGATAGGCGAACCAGTCGGCGAATCTCTGCGGGAGGGAGGCGGCGGGGGCATCCATGCCGGATAGAGATAGGCGGTGCGGGGCGAGAGTGAAATCCCGCCCCTCTCGGGCCATGGGTCCTTGAGACGTTGCGTTGGCCTAAGCGCGCGCCGCCACCACAACCAGCCCCGGCACCGGCTTCCCGCGGTCCTTGCGCGTGCTTGCTGCCTCCAGCAGGAGCGGCGTCAACCGTGCTTCGGACAACTGCCGTCGGAGCCAGCGTTCGCCATGGGCGAAACGACGATCTTCACCGACGATCACGTCCTCGCCGTCATGATCCTGGACGGTGAAGGCAACGAGGCCCGTGGCTGTCAGAACCCGCGCTGTTTGGGCGAAGGCCGGCGCAAGTTCGCCGAGATAGACGAAGACATCGGCCGCGATGACCAGATCGGCCGACGCATCGCGGCGGCTTGCGAGGAATTCGACGAGGCCGGCCACGGCGAGCTTGTCATAGAGCGGGCCTCCGTCATCGCGTGATTTGGCACGCGCCTTCTCTATCATGCGGGCCGAGAGATCGCACCCGGCGAGAAACTCGGTTTCAGCTCTGATCGCTTCGCCCATCAGGCCGGTGCCGCAACCGAGATCGAGTGTCATGGCGAAGGACAGGGCGCGGCTTTGCGCTGCACAGGCCCGCGCAAGCGCGTCCTTCAGCAGGGCTGGACCATGATAGGAGAGGGATTCTACGAGGTGACTGTCGAAACGTTCGGCGTATTCGTCGAAGAGACGGCCGGAGAATGCATCGGAGGCGGCCAGTTCGGCCGGAATTGCGCCGATGCGCGCGAGATCGAGCCTGGCGCCGAGATGATCCGCATCATCGAGAACCAGGCATTGCCGCCATGCTTCCGCGGCCTCCTCCTTGCTGCCAAGTTTCGCCTTCGCCTTGCCGTAGAGATGCCAGGCCGCGACGAAACCCGGCGCCTCCCCGAGCGTTTGATCGAGGAGATCGACGGCTGTTGCGGCGTCTCCTTCGGAGAGCGCGGCGGCCGCCCATTCATAGCGGCGGTCGAGTCGGGGATCGCCGGACGACGTCGAGAAACGAGGCTGGATTTTTTCCATGAGCGATCGACTTTATCTCACGCCCATGCACCAGACTAGACAATGCGCCCTTCGGAGCTGTTGATCCCGACGCCGGCCGGCCTCTATTGCCCGCCGGCTGATATTCATATCGACCCGGTTCGCCCGGTCGGACGGGCGCTGATCACCCACGGCCATTCCGACCATGCGCGCGCGGGACATGGCGCCGTTCTGGCGACGCGTGAGACCCTGGCCATCATGGCCTTGCGCTATGGCGAGGGTTTTACGCAGAGCCGGCAGGAGGCGGTGCCGGGTGCGACGACGTCGATCGGCCCGGTCGATATCCGCTTCGTCCCCGCGGGCCATGTGCTCGGCTCCGCCCAGATCGTGGTGGAGAGCAAGGGGCTGCGCATCGTCGTGTCCGGTGATTACAAACGCGAGCGCGACCCGACCTGCGCCGGTTTCGAACCGGTATCCTGTGATGTCTTCATCACCGAGGCGACATTCGGCCTGCCGGTGTTTCGCCATCCGCCGGCCGATGCCGAAATCGCCAAGCTGCTGGAATCGGTCAGGCTCTTTCCCGAAAGGACGCATATCGTCGGCGCCTATTCGCTCGGCAAGGCGCAGCGCGTCATGGCACTTATCCGCGAGGCCGGCTACGAGCGTTCCATCTACATCCATGGTGCGCTCGAGACCCTGACGGAGTTCTACGCTTCGGAAGGTGCTCCCGTCGGGGAGACGCGCCTGGTTTCGGCAAGCGATCGGAAGGCGCTGGCGGGAGAGATCGTCATCTGCCCGCCAAGCTCGATTCAGGATCTCTGGGCGCGGAAGTTTCCGGACCCGGTGACCGCCTTCGCGTCTGGCTGGATGCGGATCCGGGCGAGAGCGCGGCAGAGGGGCGTGGAATTGCCGCTGATCGTTTCAGATCATGCCGACTGGGGCGATCTCCAGGCAACAATCAGGGAAACCGGCGCCGGCGAAATCTGGGTCACTCATGGCGAGGCCGACGCGTTGGTCCATTGGTGCGGGACGGTCGGACTGAACGCGAAGCCGCTGCACCTTGTCGGCTATGGCGACGAGGGCGAGGCCGAAACCGTGAGCGAGACGGCCGATGCCGCGCAGCTCTAGCAACCGGCGGCAGCCTCTACTGCGCGGCCTGCGCGGTGTGGGAGCGGCCGGGCAGCGTCATGCCGAGCAGCGAGACGGCCATGTCCCGCGCCAGGCAATCATAACCAGTGTCGCTCATATGGAAGCCGTCACTGGCGAGCACCGCGGCGAACGCATTGGCGTCGCGCCGATGCCAGTCCAGCATCGTGTTGTAGCGCGAGAGTACGGGGATCGAGCGACTGCGCGCCGTGTCAGCGATGGCCTCGACAAATCTGCGATAGCGTTCGGGATCCTTCACCGTCGGGAAGTACTGAGGGTCGAGGATCACGAGGCCGGAGCCGGCCTGGCGGACTGCCGCAATGCCGTCGGAGACCATGGCCTCGAAGGCGGCGAGATCCCCACCCTGCACCGCATCATTGGTGCCGACCTGCCAGATGACGAGATCATAGCGCCGCTCGCTCAGGGCCTTTTTCAGGCGCGCGATCGTCTGCGGAGCGGTCTCGCCCCCGATCCCGGCATTGGTGACGCTGATCGCGGCATTGGGCCAGCTCTGACCAAGCAGCTTCTGCAGGCGGGCGGGGTAACTCTTGTCCTTGGAGGACGCGCCGATCCCTTCAGTGGAGGACGAGCCGATGGCCAGGATGTCGAGCTTATGCTCGCGGCTGATCTTGGCCGCGACGGCAGGGAGCGGTATCGCCGCCTGCATCATCGGCGTTTCCCGGCACTCAAAGGACGCGGCTTCAGCGCTGCCGATCTGCAACGTTGCAAATGCCGAGGCCACAATGAGATTCACGGCAAAGAACCGCATCGCGGCGCGCATCCCGACATCCTCATGACTGCTCCCTTGGCTGGTAAGGTTTCGTTCATGAATGGAGACTGAACGCCGGTGAATGGCCTGATGAGGGAATTTCGGGACAGGCAGGGCTCCGACGCCGTCCTTGACGCTTGCCTGAAGCTGCTGCGGGGGAGGGCCGGATGAACCGTTTCGCCTGGTTGCTCGACAGGCTTGCCTATGAACCGCGCCGCAACGCGAAGCTCGCGCTGATCGCGGATTATCTGCGCACGACGCCTGATCCGGATCGGGGGCTGGCGCTGGCCGCGATGACGGGCGGCCTGGTGTTCCAGAACGCCAAGCCAGGCCTGATCCGGGCGCTGATCGCCGAGCGTACGGACCCGGTGCTGTTTGCGCTGTCCTACGACTATGTCGGCGATCTCTCGGAAACCGTGGCCTTGATGTGGCCGGCCCGGCATGGCGCGAATGCAGCGCCACACCTTCCCGATGTCGTTTCGGGCCTGCGAAACTCCGGCAAGACGGACTTGCCCCGCCTGGTGGCGTCCTGGCTCGATGCGCTCGATGAGACCGGCCGCTGGGCATTGCTCAAGCTCATCACCGGCGCATTGCGCATCGGCGTCTCCTCCCGGCTCGCCAAGACGGCCGCGGCGAGCCTCGGCAATGTCGAGCCCGACGAGATCGAGCAGGTCTGGCACGGGCTGGAGCCTCCCTATGAGCCGCTCTTCGCCTGGCTCGAAGGCAGGGGACCGCGGCCCACCGCGACGGATCCGGCGCCCTTCCGCCCCGCCATGCTCTCGCACCCGATCGAGGAGGGCGATTTCGACAAGCTCGTTCCAGCGGAATTCCAGGCCGAGTGGAAATGGGATGGAATCCGCGTTCAGGCCGTCAGCGGCACACGCGCTGACGGGGCCCGTATCACCCGGCTCTATTCACGGACCGGCGAGGATATCGGCGCCTCCTTCCCGGATGTCACGGAGGCGCTCGTTCTCGACGGGGCACTCGATGGCGAATTGCTGGTGCGCCGCGAGAATGCCGTCCAGAGCTTCAACACGCTTCAGCAGCGGCTGAACCGCAAGAGCGTCACCGCCAAGATGCTGGCGGAGTATCCCGCTCATATCCGGGCCTATGACCTGCTCGTCGATGGCGAGGAGGACATTCGCGACTTGCCGCTCGTCGAACGCCGCAAGCGGCTCGTGGCCTTTGTCGCGCGGCTGTCCTCCGCAGTGGTGGATCTGTCACCGCCGATCGCCTTCAGCGATTGGGAGGAACTGGCGGCCGCGCGCGCAGACCCCGAGGCGTCCGGCGCCGGCGTCGATGCCGAAGCAGTCGAGGGCTGCATGATCAAGCGCCTCGATTCTCCCTATTTGCCCGGCCGGCCGAAAGGGTACTGGTACAAGTGGAAGCGGGATGCGCGGCTTGTCGATTGCGTGCTGATGTATGCCCAGCGTGGTCACGGCAAACGCTCGTCCTTCTATTCGGATTTCACCTTCGGCGTCTGGCGAAAGACGGAGGAAGGCGAGGAACTCGTGCCGGTCGGCAAGGCCTATTTCGGCTTCACTGACGAGGAGTTGCTGGAGCTCGACCGCTTCGTGCGCCGCAACACGCTGAACCGCTTCGGCCCGGTGCGAGAGGTCACGCATGAGGCCGACAAGGGGCTGGTGCTGGAAGTCGCCTTCGAGGGGCTGCAGCGTTCGACCCGGCATAAGTCCGGGCTCGCCATGCGCTTTCCCCGGATCAGCCGCATTCGCTGGGACAAGCCGCCGCGTGAGGCGGACCGGATCGAGGCGCTGGAGACGCTCCTGCCTGGGCAGGGCTGAAGCATCGGTCCGCAGTCTAAAGGCGAATATTCTGTTGCGTTGCCGCAAGCGCAATTCTGGTTCACAGGCTTCCGTGCCGGTTTGCAGCGCTCATACCGTCTTATCGGCTTGAAATGCTTGAGCCTGCGCCCGCCTATGGGGCAGAATAAGCGGGGCTGTGGAGGGGATGACAGCATGAACCGGCAAACACCGACGCATATCGTCATCGCAGATGACCACCCGCTCTTTCGCGGCGCCTTGCGTCAGGCCGTATCGCATGCGCTGGAAGGGGCGGAAGTGAGCGAGGTTGGTTCGCTCGAGGCGTTGACGAAGGCGCTGGCCGAGGACGGGGACGCCGATCTCGTCATGCTCGATCTGACGATGCCCGGCGTCCAGGGGTTTTCCGGCCTGCTGTTCCTGCGGGCCGACCATCCGGAGATCCCGGTTATCGTCGTCTCCGCCAATGACGACCCGGCTGTGATCCGCCGTTGCATCGAGTTCGGGGCGCTTGGCTTCCTGCCGAAGACGGCCGAGGTCGAGCAGATGGGCGAGGCCATTCGAGCGGTGCTCGAGGGCAGCGTCTGGACCCCTCCGGGGGTCGATCTTTCGGCGCCGGTCGATGCCGAGATCGCCGACATGGTGCGCCGGCTGTCGACGCTGACGCCGCAACAGGTTCGGGTCCTGATGATGCTGTCGGAAGGGCTGTTGAACAAGCAGATCGCCTATGAGCTCGGGGTCTCCGAGGCGACGGTGAAGGCCCATGTTTCAGCCATCTTGACCAAGCTCAATGTCGACAGCCGTACGCAGGCCGTGATAGCCGCCTCGAAGATCGCGGGAACGGCATGGGCGACGGCGGGCGCGTCGGCGACGATCTGAGCGTTCCGATGACGCGGCTGCTCGCCATTCAGGCGCGGTTCAACCGATCTATGGCCCGTCTCGTCTATCGATAGGAATTTCGGCAATGGCCAATGGCAATCTCGATCACTTCCTGGGCGGTTCGTTTCTCAGCGTTCTTGTCCGGCTGATCTTCATTTCACTGCTCGTCGGTGCCGCCATGGCCTTTCTCGGGCTGACACCGCGCGGACTTTTCGACGCCGTGGCGCGCTTCCTGCGGTCGCTTGGTGATCTCGGTTTTGGCGCCGTGCGCGAGGTCGGCCAATGGGTGCTCGCAGGAGCGCTGGTCGTGGTCCCGATTTGGCTGCTCTCCCGCCTGTTCGCTTCGCGGCGCTAAAGCAGCGGCCCGAAAAGTCGATTGCGGTTTTCGATGATCTCGACATCCGATGCGGCGCAAGCCGACCATGGCATGAGCGCCACGGCCTGAGACGCCGGCTGCGCCTTACAGGCCCTCTCCCCGCGCGATCACCTCGGCATCGCGGCCGACGAGCTCCGCAATTCGGCTCGCACCGGCACGGCGGGCCTCTCGCACGAGCCCCGTCTTGACCTCGCTCACGAGGGCGGGGCCCTTGAAGACCATCGCCGAATAGAACTGCACCAGGCTCGCGCCGGCCCTGATCTTGGCGAAGGCGGCGGAGGCGGAGTCGACGCCGCCGACTCCGACCAGCGGGAACTGCGCCTCGACGCGCCGATAGGTCTCGGCGAGGATGCGGGTCGAGGACGCAAATAGCGGTCGGCCCGAGAGGCCGCCGGTTTCGCCGCGAGAGACTCCCCGCAGGCTGTCCGGCCGTGCGACAGTGGTGTTGGAGACGACCATGCCGTCGATCGCGCGCCTGCGGGCCACGGCCACGATGCCGTCGAGTTCAGGCAGCGTCAGGTCAGGGGCGATCTTGAGCAGAACGGGCGTGCGGTGGCCGGTGGCCTGTCCGGCCTCGTCGCGGGCGGCGAGCGCTCGCGCGATCAGGTCGTCCAGCGCCGATTCCGCCTGCAGATCCCGCAGGCCCGGAGTGTTGGGCGAGGAGACGTTGACCGTGAGGAAGTCGGCGAGCGGCGCGAGCCGCCTGGCCAGGATGGCGTAGTCGGCGGCGCGGTCGGCGGAGTCCTTGTTGGCGCCGAGATTGACGCCAACGATGCCGCCGCGCTTGCGGCGGGCTGCGAGCCTGGCCGCGACCGCTTCCATGCCCTCGCTGTTCAATCCGTACCGGTTGATGACGGCTTCGTCTTCGGGCAACCGGAAGACACGCGGGCGCGGATTGCCGGGCTGCGGCAGCGGCGTCACGCCACCGACCTCGACAAAGCCGAAGCCGAGCCCCAGGGCGCCATCGACCGCCTCAGCATGTTTGTCGAAGCCGGCCGCCAGGCCGACCGGGTTCGGGAAGGCGAGCCCGAAAGCCTCGGTCGCGAGCATCGGATCGTCGGCAGCCGGCTTCAACGCCGGAGCGGCCGCCAGTGCGGCAACCGTCAGGCGATGCGCCATCTCGGCATCCAGCTTGTGGATCAGGGGCCGGGCGAGGGAGAAGAGGCTGCCGATCACGAAATGTCCTCCGGAATGACGGGGCTGCCCTTCGTCCCCATGGCGAGCGGCGCAATCCAGCGCACGGTCTTGGGGGCGAGGGCCGAATAGAGATGCGGGAAGAGCGCGCCGCCGCGCGAGGGTTCGTAGCGCAGCGCCGAGCCGAGTGCCGTATCGTCCACCGCGATCAGCAGGAGGCCACTCTGACCGGCGAAGTGCTTTTCTGCCGTTTCGCGAAGCTGTCCGCCTGTGGAGAAATGGATGTAGCCGTCGGCGAGATCGATGGCAGCACCGATGAATGACCCGGCGAGCTCGGCGTCACGCCAGAGCTGTTCGGGGCAGATCTTGTAGATGAGGGGCACGGGTCGTCTCGTTGGTTCGGCGTTGTACACGCCATAGCGGGTGCAGCCGGCTCCGGGCAAATCATCCCTGACCCACCCACGGAAATCAGATTGAGGTCTCATCGAGTAGGGGATATTTCCTATCCTTGTCCTGCTCTCCCGGCACATCAGGATCAGAGGCTTGTCCGATGCTGTCCCATGACCAGATCTGGAGCGCGATCGATGCGCTGGCCCAGCGCTACGGCTTCACGCCGTCGGGGCTGGCGCGCAGGGCCGGGCTCGACGCCACGACGTTCAACCGCTCCAAGCGCATCGGCCCGGATGGCCGCGAGCGCTGGCCTTCGACCGAGTCGATCGCCAAGATCCTAGGGGCTACTGGCGCTTCGCTCGACGAGTTCATGAGCGTGGTGATGCACCGCGCCGCGGCGCCGGCGCCCACCATTCCGCTGCTCGGTTTCGCACAGGCTGGGTTGGGCGGATTCTTCGACGGCAGCGGCCTGCCCGCTGGCTCCGGCTGGGAGGAGGTCGCGTCTCCCGGCCTGTCCGACGAGAAGGCCTATGCGCTTGAGATCGCCGGAGACTCGATGCTGCCGATCTACCGCGATGGCGACATCATCATTGTCTCCCCAGCGGCTGCCGTGAGGCGGGGCGACCGGGTTGTGGTCATGACGACTGAAGGCGAGGTGCTGGCGAGGCAGCTCAAGCGCGAAACTGCCAGGACCGTCGAACTCGCCTCACTCAATCCCGAGCAGCCCGACCGGGTGCTTGCAGCATCCGAGATCGCCTTTATGGCGCGGGTGATCTGGGCGAGCCAGTAGAGCCCTCAGTTGCCCCCTCTGATCGGCAGCGCCACCTTGAAGACGGCCCCGATCCTCGAGGGTTCGAGCGCGATCGAGCCGCCATGCAGGCGGACGAGTTCCGCCGCGATAGCGAGGCCAAGCCCGGTGCCGCCGGGATTGACCGAGCCGCGAAAGGCCTGGAACAGATTGGCCTTCGCCCGTTCCGGAACGCCGGGACCATTGTCGCAGACGCGCAGAACGACCTCATGAAGCTCGCGCGCCGCACTGATGGTCAGGGTCGGCTGGCGGCCGGGTTCGGCGCCCGCACGGGTCAGCGCCTCGACGGCATTGCGCATGAGATTGAGCAGGACGCGCGCCATCTGGTCGGGGTCGCACGGCAGGATGAGTTCCGCCGGAACCTCGTTGGCGAAGCTCACGGTCGGGCTTTCCGCGAGGCCGAGCAGTTCGCCCGCATCGGCCACAAGCTGCCGAAGCGCGACCTCGCGCAGAGTCGGCGTCGCCTCGGCGGCGCGGCCATAGGCCAGCGTCGCCTGGCAGAAGGCGATGGCGCGGTCGAGCGTGGCGATCAGGCGCGGCGCAAAGCGCCTGATCTTCGGGTCACGCGTTTCTGTCAGCCGGTCCGACATCAACTGGGCCGCAGCCAGCATATTGCGCAGGTCGTGGTTGACCTTGCTGACCGCCAGGCCGAGTTCGGCGAGGTGCTTCTTGGTGCGCAACTCGTCCGCCAGCGTCATCTGCATGCGTGCGAGCGCCCGTTCGGCCTCGCCGATCTCGTCCGCGCGCTGGCTCGGCGTGATGATCCGGTGCGGGTTCTCCGGGTCGGCCTCGAACTCCATGACATTGGCGGCGACCTGGCGGATCGGGCCGACGATGAGCCAGTTCAGGGCAAGATAGACCAGCCCCGCCGTCAACCCCGAGATCAGCAGAGACAGCAGCAGAATATTGGCTGAGAACACCAGCATCGCGCGGCGCAGCGGCGCCTCGTCGATGATCAGTTCAACGAAGTCGGCGCCGCCGACCGCCTCGCCGATGACCCGGATCGGCGTGTCATGGGCGGGCGTAATCAGAGTGTCGAGAGTCTCGATGATGGAGGTGAGCCAGCCCATCTGGCGCAGATCCACGGTTCGCGCCACCTCGGGCGGCATGGAATCGAGGCTGAGAAGGCGCCGCGCACCGCCGACGCGGGCGGCGATGGCGCGTGCGCCGACGCCCATCAACAGGCGGCTCTCGCTGCCTTCAGGCAGTCCCTCCGGCGGAGCGCCTTCAAGAACCAGAACGGCGATCTGCGCCGCTGCCAGGCGGTCATTCAGCCAGTTGCGCCGGAAATTCGCGACGGACGGCAAGTAGATCAGCACTTCCGCCAGCATCACGAAAAGCACGGTCAGCAGCAGCAGCTTCGCGGAAAGGCCGAGCCGCGTCAGGCCGCGCGGTACGCTGACGGAAAGCGACTGCTTGTCGAGGCGTGGCGACTCCATGCGGCGAGCTTATCCGAAGCGCCGCAGGAAGCCGATAAGCCGGCGAATGCCCGGCCGGGACGCAAGCGGAGAGTAGACCGAGAGGGCAGCTCGCTTCGAGAGTTCCGAGAGGCTCGAAGAGGGGAGGACCAGTCCGGCCATATCCTTGACGTTCAGCCCCTTCTCGATCGCAAGGCACCAGGGCGCAATCAGCTCGCCGGCCTTGGCACCGATGATGGTGGTGCCGAGGATGCGGCCCTTGCCGTCGGTGACGAGCTTGACGAAGCCCTCCGTCTGCCGTTCGGCCTGCGCCTTGCCGCTTTCGGCGTAGGGCCAGCGCAGGACCCGGATTTCCCGCGCCGCCTTGCGGGCCTGCTCCTCGGACAGGCCGATGCTGGCAAGCTCAGGCTCGCAGGAGGTCACTCTTGGCAGCGCCGCCGCGTCCGCCCTCACCGGCAGGCGGAACAGGATATTGCGGAGAACCAGGCTGGCCTGGTGGTTGGCTGCATGACCAAGGTGAGCGCCGTGTCGGTTTCCACTGGCGCAGCCGCCAATGGCGAAGACACGTCGGTTGGCAGTCCGCAGGCCATTGTTGACGACGATACCGCCGGCATCGCTGGCAATGCCCGCAAGTTCGAGGTCGAGCGCGGCGATCGCCGGCTGCCGGTCACTCGCGATCAGCAGGTGCGTGCCATCCAGGGGCTGTTCCGCTTCACCCTCTGTCCCGGCCAGGACGAGGCGCACACGATTGCGCGGGGTTTCGACACGCAGGATTTTAGCCGCTTCGTGCAGCGCGATCCCGTCACGCAGCAGGGCGCGGCGGATCAGCATCACGGCCTCCGGGTCCTCGCCGGCAAGCAGGTCTTCAGTTCCGACGATCGTGACGCTGCTGCCGAGGCGGTGCATCGCCTGCGCGAGTTCAACCCCTTCCGAGCCACATCCGAGCACGATCAGGCGCTCCGGGCGGCGGCTCAGGGTGAGAACGGATGCCACACTCAGGGCAGGGGCCTTGTCCATGCCGGGAATTGACGGCGCCGCCGGGCGCGAGCCCGTTGCGATGACGAAACGCCTTGCCCTGATCTCCTGATCGCCGACCTGCGCGGTGTTGCGGTCGCGAAACCGGGCCTCTCCCTTGATCACGGTGACGCCCAATGCTGCGAGGCGCTCGGCCGTTTCGTTGGGGGCCAGTGCCGCGACGACGCCGGCGATATGCGCCTGCACCTTTGCGAAATCCACATCCAGCGCACCGGCCGCGATGCCGAAAACGCCGGCGTCGTGGACCAGGCTCGCCCGTGTGCTGGCGGCGATCAGCGCGTTCGAGATGACAGCGTCCTTGCCGCCCCCGAGGCGGTCGCGCTCCACCAGCACGACCGATACGCCAAAGAGCGCCGCTGCTGTCGCAAGGGAAAGTCCGGCGGCGCCGCCTCCGATAACGCAGATGTCGGGGGTCAGCGGCGTCGTATTGGATGCCGTTGCCGGACTGCCGGTCACATCGCCTCTCCCTGATCTGCTTTCCGCTACCTGCTGATGCGTTGTCAGAGTGCAGGAATCAAGGCCGGCGAGCCGCAAGTACTGGAGCAGCGCGCCGTTGGACAGGCATTGTCGCGGTCGGATCGGTATCGCGCGTGCGACGTCTCAGCGACATTCAGGCGACGTGACGTCCCCTGCCGGGCGAGAAGGCGGATACCGGCTCCGGCCTGCCGAAGAGATAGCCCTGTGCCCGGTGCGCGCCAAGCAACTGCACTGCGATACGCTGCTGCTCGGTTTCGATGCCTTCGACGACGACATTCATCGAAAGGCGTCGAGCGAGTTGGCAGACAGCCTCGATGATGGCTTTCGACGCCTCATTGGCGTGCACGTCGCGGCTGAAGCTCTGGTCGATCTTCACCTGGGCGAAGGGGTAGGTCGAGAGATAGGCAAGCGACGAATAGCCGGTGCCGAAATCATCGAGTGCGAACTTCACGCCGAGCGCGCGCAACTCGTGAATGGCGGCGAGCGTGCCCTTGTTATCTTCGATCAGCAGGGATTCTGTCACCTCGAGCGTCAGGCGATGGGAGCCGAGCCCGGACGCGATGAGCGCCTCCTTGACGGTCTCCACGATCCGGCGCGGTTCGCGGAACTGCAGCGGCGAGATGTTGACGGAAACGCCGACGTCGTTGGGCCAGGCGGCGGCGTCTTGGCAGGCCTGCCTGATGGCCCAGTCGCCCATGGCGGCGATCAGGCCGGAACTCTCCGCGATTGGAATGAAGATGCCAGGCGGGATCATTCCGCGGGTGGGGTGCCGCCAGCGCATCAACGCCTCGCGGTTGACGACATCCTGCGTCTTCAGATCGATGATGGCCTGATAGTACAGTTCGAGCGACTTGTTCTCGCAAGCCCGGCGCAGATCCACCTCGATCTCGTGACGATCGAGCATCTCCTCGGCCATCGCCGGATTGAAGAAGGTCAGTGTATTGCGGCCTGCGGCCTTGGCCTTGTAGAGGGCGGTGTCAGCGTGGCGCAGCAGATCGGCAGGCGTCGCGGCATCGAGCGGCGCCATAGCGATACCGACGCTGGCGGTCACGTATACGGTCTTGGTCTCAAGCAGGAAGGCCTTGGCCATCGCGTCGATCATGCGCTGGGCGATCGTGGTGACGATGGCGAGATTGGCCGAGGGCAAGATCAGAACGAACTCGTCACCGCCGAAGCGCGCCAGCAGGTCGCCACCGCGAATGACACCGCGCAGGCGCATAGCCGTTTCGGAGAGGACGCGATCGCCGATATCGTGGCCAAGGCTGTCATTGACCTGCTTGAAACCGTCGAGATCGACATAGAGCAGCGCGAAGGCTTCACCTGTCCGCTCCAACTTGCGGAAGGACTCGGACAGCTGGTTGTTGAATTCGAAGCGGTTGGCGAGACCGGTTAACTCGTCGAAGCGAGCCATCCGCTCGATCCGTGCCTCCGTCGCCTTCCTCTCGGTCGCATCCTCGGTCAGCATGAGCACGCCGCCTTCGGCCGCAGGCGCGATGGTGACCACCAGCAACCGGCCGCCGCGGGTCTGCAATTCGCGGGTGACCGCCTGTTGCGACTGCTGAACCTCGCTGAGCGCGCTTCTGATGTCGCGAACCTGGTCGGCGCTGATGACCTGGCGCTCGATCAGGAAGCGGGCGATCGCCGTCAGGGGCGTGCCGGGGAGGGCGAGCGTCTCGGGGATGCCGAAGAGCGTGCGATGCGGTGCGTTGCAGATCGCGAGCTTGAGGCTGCGATCATACATCGCGAGGCCATGGATCATCGTGTTGAGCGCGGCGTCGAGCGTCAGGTTCTGCGAATGCAGCGCTGATGCCAACCCGCGTGACTGCTTGGTCGCTTCGCTGAGCGCGAGGAGATTCCGGTGCAGGGAATTGGTGATGGCGATGTTGGCGGCCACGTACAGGAACGCGAAATAGCCGATATAGTGATAGTAATCGTTGGAGGCCTGGACGAGGCCGATGGCCATCGGCACGCAGAAGGTCAGGAGCTGTACGGCGACGAATTTCGGCCGGCCAGCGTTGCGCGAGACATAGCCCGAGGCCAATGCGATGGTCGAGGCGACCGAAGTGATATGGGCGGCGGGATCCTCCGTCTGTGTCAGTGCGATGTAGCAGCTGTAACCAAGGACTGCGCTGAAAACCGTTGCGCCGAGGAAGTATTCGCGATCCCAGCGCCGTGTTTCGGCAAAGCTGTCATCTGAATGATCGCGCCTGCGATAGCTGATGACGGTCATGATCCGAAGTGCGACGACCAGAGTCACCAGCGCGGTCAGGGTCATGAATATGCTGGCGCCCGTCGAGAGCCAGCACAGATAGGGGGTCAGGATACCAGCGATGCCGCCGGGAATGATCGAGCCGGGCGAGGAAAACAGCGAGCTGACCAGCAGACGATAGTCCGGCAGGTCGAAATCCTCGCGGACGTCGCCCTGTCTGTCGCTGAAAAGCCCTTTGAAAACACCCGCCATCCAGTCCCGCCTTGCAAGGCCTCAGGCGCGCGACACGAGCTTTTCACGAGCCCGAGTTCGCGCCGGATAAACCCTTTAAGCGGAACAGGTAAATGTTTCGTGAGGGGGGGGGCAACCGCCTTGCGTCTCCGCGAAGGCGCCTTTGCAGGATCAGAGGGCCGCTGCGCTGGACAGGACCGGGCTCGCCGGCCGCTGGTAGACGCGGGTCAGCATACGGTCCTGCGTCTGCGCGATGCGCTGCAGCTTCGAGATGGCACTCGGGTTGAGGCGGAGCATGCAATCCGTCCAGATGTCACCAAGATGCTCCAGTTCCTCGCGCAGGTCGCCGGCCCGGCGATTGAACGCGGAGAACAGCGCGGTCTTGGCCGCGTGCACCGGCAGGGAGTCGCTGGCATATTTGCGGATCCAGTCTTCGCCGGTGCCGGTCGGCACCACCGCTTCCAGTGCACCGGCTGCCATGAATTCGGCGGCGCTCATCTCCTCGCCGGAGAGCAGCAGGCGCTCGGCTGCACGCGAGCCCATGCGGCGTGACAATACCGCGACCGCCGTGATCGGGAAGTGGTTGAACTTGATCTCGGGGTAGACGAACGAGGCCTGCTCTTCGGCGATCATGACATTGCAGGAGCGCGGCGCATCGATGCCGCCGCCGATCGCCTTGGCGTGAATGGTCGAGAGCGTGATCACCAGGCCGTTGAGACCGCTGGCGTTCCAGACCGCGCCCTCGATCGAGAGGCGCGCATATTCCGCCAGGGCGGCGCGGTCATTCTTGGCGAGGCAGTCGAGATAGAAATCGAGATCGCCGCCGAGGGTGAAGAAGGGGCCGGTCCCGCGGAAGGCAAGGAAGCGCACCGGCGCGCCGTGATACTGATCCGGCGCTCCCCAGAGAGCATAGATCGCCTTCTGGATCTTGCCGAGGCTGTCAAGCAGCTGGAGCGTGAAGACCGGCTTCAGCTCCGGCTTGATCGTCACCCACAGCGTCTTGATCTCGGCCTCATAGGCCAGCTGCACCTCGGGCAGGAAACCCGCCTTGTGCCGCAACGCGTCGATGACCTCGCAACATTCCAGAGCGACGGCGGGCACCGAATGGGTCTGTGAAGCGAAGGCCTGGAACATGCCGCAAATCCCGTCAGGTCAGACAATTTGGAACGCCTCCGCAGGGTAGAAGAAGTTAATGAACTGTAAACGATAACCGGCAGAAATGGTTAATTTCATTAAACTTTGTCGTCTAAGTTGTGCTGCTGGAGGGCCTGTCTCAATGTGATGTTGCGGGCTTTTGAAGCGGCGCGCCGAGCCGGCAAGGCAAGCCGTGTGCCGCTGGGGAAGAGCGCTCGAAACACGCGGCGCTCGCGAATGCCGGCCGAGCGCAAGAGACGGAAAATGCAGGCGGTTTCAGCATGCAGCCGAGCGGCGGCCGCAGCGGCTGGAGGCCCTTAGGGCAAGCTGCAAGCGCGAGCCCCGAAGGCTCGGCGCCTCGCTGCGGCACAGTTTCGTCTCAAGCTTGGCGAGCGAGGGATCGCTGATTGACGACCGGCCGCTTTGGAAACTTGTCCAACGGGCGTTGCAGAGCTAACCATGCGCCGCGATTTCGCCGCGATCCCAGCGTTGAACCGCGTAAGCCGAGTTTGATCCCTTGAGTCGCCAACCAACCGCAGACGATGAAAAGAGGGCGCGCCTTGCCGCAGCCCTGCGCGAGAACCTCAAGCGCCGCAAGGCGCAGGCGCGCGCTCGTCGGGCGGATGAAGCGGAGCGGGAAGACGAAGCCCTGCCTGCCCAGGCCGAGACTCCCCGGTCCTGATCCCGCCCTCAATCGCGCCGCGCGGCCGATAGCCGCGATCTCCAGCAGGACATCCAGATGGACCGTATCCGCATTACCGGTGGCCAGCGCCTCAATGGCACGATCCCGATCTCGGGCGCGAAGAATGCCGCGTTGCCGCTGATGATCGCGAGCCTCCTCACGGATGAGACGCTGACTCTGGTCAATGTCCCGCGACTGTCGGACGTGACTGCGCTGTCGCGCATCCTCTCGAACCATGGCGTCGACCGTTCTATCGCTGGCAAGCGCATCGGTCAGTCGGCGGAGACGGGCCAGACCATCGCGCTCACCGCACGCCAGATCGTCGACACCTGCGCGCCGTATGAACTGGTCTCGACCATGCGCGCGAGCTTCTGGGTCATTGCTCCGATCCTGGCCCGGATGGGCGAAGCGAAGGTCTCCCTGCCCGGCGGCTGTGCGATCGGTACGCGGCCGGTAGACCTCCTGCTGATGGCGCTGGAGCGGCTCGGAGCGGAAATCAGCATCGAGAATGGCTATGCGCTGGCGCGCGCGCCGAAGGGCCTGAAGGGCGCCGAGATCGTTTTCCCGAAGGTGACGGTTGGGGGCACCCATACGGCCCTGATGGCTGCGGTTCTCGCAGACGGCACGACAGTGATCGAGAACGCGGCGCGTGAGCCCGAGGTCACGGACCTCGCCGCGTGCCTTATCAAGATGGGCGCCAAGATCGAGGGCGCCGGCACCTCGCAGATCGTGGTCAAGGGGGTCTCGCGGCTCGGGGGCGCGCACCATGCTGTCCTGCCGGACCGGATCGAGACCGGCACCTATGCGATGGCTGTCGCAATGACCGGAGGCGACGTGCTGCTCGAAGGAGCGCGGGCCGATCTGCTGCAATCGGCGCTCGATATCCTGGTCAAGGCCGGCGTCGATATCAGCGAGACCAATGAAGGCATCCGCGTGCGCCGCAACGGTGCCGCGCTGGAGGCCGTCGATGTGGACACCGATCCGTTCCCGGGCTTCCCGACCGATCTGCAGGCGCAGTTCATGGCGCTGATGACGCGCGCTAAGGGCACCTCGCGCATTCGCGAGACGATCTTCGAGAACCGCTTCATGCATGTCCAGGAGCTCGTCCGCCTTGGCGCGAAGATCCGGCTGGATGGGGACGTCGCCTATGTCGAGGGCGTCGGCAAGCTCACCGGCGCGCCGGTCATGGCAACCGATCTGCGTGCATCGGTCTCGCTCGTCATTGGTGGCCTCGCAGCCGAGGGCGACACGATGATCAACCGTGTCTACCATCTCGATCGCGGTTTCGAGGCGCTGGAAGCGAAGCTGACGCGTTGTGGGGCACAGGTCGAGCGGATCAGCGGTTGACGCCGAACCGTCCGCTCGCCAGAACAGGTCGATGTCGGACGATACCGCAGACCCACTGAAGCTGATCGCGCTCGACGCGGAGGATCTCGCGATCATCTCCGCACATTTGCAGGATGCTGTCCTGCGCGTCGGCGATGTCGCCTATCTGCCAGCGCAGAAGCGCTTCGCGCTGGCCGCGCGACGCTTCGACTGGGAAGGTGTACCGCATGGCCAGAAGCGCAGGCGCCTTGCCGCCCTGCATTTCGAACGCGTCGTTCACGCCAAGAGTACGAAGGTTGACCCGACGGCGACAGGGGCCGTTCTCAATCTCCTCGCCATCACCTTCACCGAGTCCGAGGCGCCGGCGGGAGAGGTCACGCTGCATTTCTCGGATGGCGCCGCTATCCGCCTGGGCGTCGAGTGCATCGAGGCCCAGATGAAGGACCTTGGCCCGGTCTGGGAGGCAGTCGCCAAGCCCGATCACCCGAACGGCGCCTGACCTCTTCTTTCAGCTTCAGGATTTGCGATGCCGATCAGGCTCGATCAACGAGACGCAGGCTTCGAGCAGGCCTTTGCCGCTCTGCTGACGACCAAGCGCGAGGTGTCCGAAGACGTCGACCGCGTTGCCGCCGACATCATTGCCGATGTTCGCGCCAAGGGGGATGAGGCCGTCATCGTCTGCACCTCGCGTTTCGATAAGCTCGATCTGACCCCTTCGACCCTTCGGGTCAGCGAAGCAGAGATCGATGCGGCCGTCGCGGCCTGCTCCGCCGATCTGCTGGCCGCGCTGGAGACCGCACGTGCGCGCATCGAGGCCTATCACCTCCGCCTGAAGCCGCAGGATTCCTGGACGCGCGATGCGCTCGGTGTCGAGAGCGGGTGGCGCTGGAGCGCGATCGAGACGGTCGGCCTCTACGTTCCCGGCGGTACCGCGAGCTACCCCTCGTCCGTGCTGATGAACGCAGTGCCGGCCAGGGTTGCCGGCGTCGAGCGCATCGTCATGGTGGCGCCGACCCCGCGCGGGGAGACCAACCCACTGGTCCTGGCGGCAGCGCGGCTTGCCGGCGTGCACGAGGTCTACCGGATTGGCGGTGCCCAGGCGGTGGCGGCATTGGCCTATGGAACGCAGTCGATCGCGCCGGTGGCCAAGATCGTCGGGCCGGGCAACGCCTATGTGGCGGCCGCCAAGCGCCGCGTCTTCGGACAGGTCGGTATCGACATGATCGCCGGCCCCTCCGAGGTTCTGGTGATCGCGGATTCAAGTGCGAACCCGGATTGGGTCGCAGCCGATCTGCTGGCGCAGGCGGAGCATGACGAATCCGCCCAGTCGATCCTGCTCACCAATGATGCGGCGCTCGCAGCCGAGGTCGAGAAGGCGGTGATCGCCCAGCTGGCAGTGCTCCCGCGCGCCGCGATCGCCGGCAAGAGCTGGCAGGATTTCGGCGCCATCCTGCTGGTCGAGGACCTGGAGCGCGCACTCCCGCTGGTCGACCGGCTGGCGCCCGAGCATCTCGAGATCGTCACCACAGATCCCGACGGCCTGGCGCGGAAGGTTCGCAATGCCGGCGCGATCTTCCTGGGCGGCCATACACCGGAGGCGATCGGCGACTATGTCGGCGGTCCCAACCATGTTCTGCCGACCGCCCGTTCTGCCCGTTTCTCGTCGGGGCTCGGTGTCGCGGATTTCATGAAGCGAACCTCGTTGCTGAAATGCGGCGTCGACGGGCTTCGCGCCTTGGCGCCGGCCGCGACGCAACTGGCCGAGGCAGAGGGCTTGCAGGCCCATGGCCGATCCGTGACGATCAGGCTCAATCTCTGAGTCCCGCGCGCCCTGTGTCCGGAGGCTGCATGTCGCAAAGCCAATGTCTGGTCGGTGTGACTTTTGACGAAGCCTCGTTGGGGCGTGGCAGTCCGGATCAGGAACATGAGCGCGCGGTTGCGGTCTATGACCTCGTCGAGCGCAACCATTTCGCGTTGCCCGGGCATGATGGCGGCCCCTATCTGGCCCATCTCGCGCTGGTCGAGCGACGCCTCGTATTCGAGATCAAGGGGGCCGACGGAGCGCCGGTCGTCACGCATCACCTCTCGCTGACGCCGCTGCGGCGCATCATCAAGGACTATGGGCTGGTCTGCGAGAGTTATTACGCCGCCATCCGGGCGTCGACGCCTGCGCAGATCGAGGCGATCGACATGGGCCGGCGCGGCCTGCATGACGAGGCGGCCCACATGCTGGTCGAGCGCCTGGCGAGCAAGGTCGAGATCGACCACGACACGGCGCGTCGCCTGTTCACCTTGATCTATGCCTTGCATTGGAAGGGCTAGTCTCGGTGGAGGGAGCGCCGCCGCGCAAGATCCACAGCGTGCTCTTCATGTGCGCGTATAACGCGGTGCGCTCCCCGATGGCGGAAGCCATGGCGAAGCACTTCTTCGGCAAATCGATCTATGTCCAGTCGGCCGGAGCGAGGAAGGGCGACGTCGATAAGTTCGCGCTTGCCGTGCTCGACGAGATCGGCATCGACGCTCATCGCCACAAGCCAAAATCCATTGAGGAACTCGAGGAATGGGAGGGGTTGAATTTCGACCTCATCATCTCCCTCTCACCGGAAGCGCATCATAAGGCCCTTGAGCTGACCAGAACGCTCGCCGCCGATGTCGAGTACTGGCCAACGCCGGATCCGACCATCGTCCAGGGCTCGCGCGAGCAGGTGCTCGACGCCTATCGCGACGTTCGGGACGGCTTGATGCGGCGCATCAAGCAGCGCCTGCGGGCCTGAGTGGTGCGCCTGGACACGCAGTGCTCCACCTGCGTGATGCGCTCTTAAGTGAAACTTTACCGGTGGTGAGCGAGTTCGTCCGGCCCGATATGGCCTGCCGGATAGCGCGGAGAAACCGAGTTCCCATGACGTCCGGATTCCTGAACGAGATTCCGGCCGATCAGCGCCGGGGCGTAATGTTGCGGGATGCGCTCATCATTGCCATTGCGCTCGTGACGGTCAGCCTTGCGGCAGCGTTCAGTCTGCCACGGGGTTCGGATGAAGCAGCGCCATCGCGCGCCATTGTCTTTTCGCCATGGACCACTGAGCGGGACGCGCTTTCGATGACCCTGGCGGCCGGGCATCGCGTGCTGCGCAGCGGGATCGCTCGCTTCATCGTCATTACGGCGCCGTCCGCCGATCCAGGCATCGCACAGGTGAAGCCGGCGGGGGCCTTGCTGATGCTGGCGCTCTCGGGGCTGGCCGGATGTCTTGACGCCCGTTCGACCGCGGATGCGTCGTCATGATCTGGACCCTGACCGGAGTTCGCATCGTCGTGGCCCGCTTCCTGCTCGGGCTCGCCTTCCTTCATGTTCCGCTGCTGGCGCTGAGCGTCTGGTTCCACGGTGGCGAGGTGCTGCTTGCTGCCTCCTTTGCCTTCGTGCTCGCCGCCGGTGCCCTGCTGCTCTATGCCCGCTTCGGCGTGGCCATCGTCACGCAGCTGGTGATTGCGATTGTGCTGATCGGCCAGGTTTCGATGCTGGTCTACAGCTTCGCTGGCCATCCCTGGCAGCCTGACACGCACATGTACTATTTCGCGATCCTCGCGCTGTTGGCGGGGTTTTGCGACTGGCGCCCGATCGTGATGGGGGCTGGTCTGACCGCACTTCACCATCTGGTGCTGCAGTACCTGCTTCCTTCAGCCGTGTTCTACCAAGGCGGCAATATCTGGCGGGTGCTCCTGCATGCCGTGATCGTGGTGATCGAGACCGCGTTCCTGGCGGCGCTTGCCATGATCCTTGGGCGGATGTTCGCGATGAACCGCGACAGCCTGCGTCATGCCAATGAGATCGCAGAGCGCGAGCGCGCGGCCGGAGAGCGGGAGAGGCGTCTCGCCGACGAGCTCGGCCACCGCAGCGAGACCCTGCGCGAAACAGTCCTGAATTTCCGCCAGCAGATGGAGCAGGCCATGGCGGTTCTCGACCGTTCGGCCGAGGCCATGCAGGGCGAGTCACGAGCCTTGACCGGCACCTCCGATCAGGCGCGTCACCAGATGGGGCATGTCTCGGACGCTGCCGAGGCGACGACGCGCAGCATCGACCAGCTTGCGGTTGCCAGTGGGCAACTCGCGGCTTCGATCGGCGAGATCGGCCAGAATGTGTCGCACTCGGCCGATGGCTCCAAGAGCGCTGCCGAGCTTGCCCGGCGCGCCAGCGCGGAAATCGAGGATCTCGCCCGCAGCAGCGAGAATGTCGGTGCGGTCGTCGAGATCATCCGCGGCATCGCAGCGCAAACCAGCATGCTGGCGCTCAACGCCACGATCGAGGCCGCCCGCGCTGGCGAGATGGGACGTGGCTTCGCCGTCGTCGCGAGCGAGGTGAAGACGCTCTCGGCCCAGACCGCCCGTGCAACTGACGAGGTCTCCGGTCAGATCAATGCGATGCAGATCGCGTCACAGCGCTCGTTGAAGGCGATCCGCGATATCGTCACGGCGATGTCCGAGGTCGAGCGCGTGGCAGAGGCGATCGCCGTCTCCGTCCATGAGCAGGATCGGGCGACCATGGAGATCGCCCGGCAGGTCCAGCTCTCCTTCGAGGGAGCAAGGCGCAGTGCCGGCGCGGTCGGCAATTTCGAGACGATGACCGTTCGCACCCATGATGCCGCGGCGCAGTTGCAGGACGCTGCCGATGCGCTGGCGAAGCAGGCGCACAGCATCCGTCAGGAGGTCGCGGCGTTCTGCGGCCGCGTCGCGGCGGCCTGATCGGGCGAGGCCCGGTTACCAGGCCTGACCGGGTCCGACCTTGCCGATGTCGAGCCACTGACCGAGTGTCGCAGCCACATCCGAAAAGCTCCGGCGCCCGCCGATCGCCCGTGCCGCGACACCTGGCCCGAAGGCGAGGATCGGCACATGCTCGCGCGTGTGGTCCGTTCCCTTCCAGGTCGGGTCGTTGCCATGGTCGGCCGTGATGATGGCAAGATCGTCCGGGCCGAGCTTCGCCTCCAACCGTGGCAGCATCGCATCGAAGGCTTCCAACGCGGCCGCATAGCCCGGCACGTCGCGGCGGTGGCCGTATTCGGTATCGAAATCGACGAGATTGACGAAACAGAAGCCGCCATCCGGCAACCGATCGAGCGCGGCGAGGGCCGCCTCGAACATCGCCGTATTGCCGAACGGCTTGATCTCCTCTCCGGTGGCGCGATGGGCAAAGATGTCGCCGATCTTGCCAACGGTGATGACGCTGCGGCCCAGCGTCGCGAGCCGGTCGAGGATTGTGTCGTTGGGCGGCGGAATGGCGAAGTCCTTCCGGTTCGCCGTCCGGGTGAAGCCGGTTGCCGCGGTGCCGACGAAGGGGCGCGCGATGACGCGCCCGATCCTGAGCGGATCGACCAGGAGGCGTACCGTGCGGCAGAGCTCGTAGAGCCGCTCCAGCCCGAAATGCTCCTCATGCGCTGCGATCTGCAGCACGGAATCGACCGAGGTGTAGCAGATCGGCTTGCCCGTCCGGATATGCTCCTCGGCGAGCTCGTCGATGATGACGGTTCCGGAGGCGTGTTTGTTGCCGAGAATGCCCGGCAGCCTGCCGTCGCGAATGATCGCCGCGACCAGATCCGGCGGAAAGGAGCTTTCCAGCGCGGTGAAATAGCCCCATTTGAACGGAACGGGGCAGCCAGCGATCTCCCAATGACCGGAGGGGGTGTCCTTGCCCTGGCTGGTCTCGATGCCATAGCCGTACTGCCCCTGTGGCAGCTGCGGCTTGCTGACGCCCGCGAGTGGCCTTCCGGAGGAAGCCTCGCAGGCATGGGCCAGGCCCAGCCGGGCGAGGTTCGGCACCTGCAATGCGCCGTGCCGCAGGCCCTCGCGGTCGCCCTTGCCCGCCGCGCAGCTCTCCGCGATATGGCCCAGCGTGTCGGCGCCGGCATCGCCATAGAGATGCGCGTCCTCCGCGCCGCCGCAGCCGACGGAGTCGAGCACGATAAGGATGGCGCGGGTCATCTTAATCCTTCACCGCAGCGCTACTGACGGGCTCGAGGTTAAGCGCGGCGGCGAGCAGGGCTTGGGTATAGGCCTCGCGCGGATGCGCAAAGATCTCCTCGGCTGGTCCTTCCTCGACGACCTTGCCGTTCTGCATCACGACAACCCGGTGCGACAGCGCCCGCACCACTTTGAGGTCGTGGCTGATGAAGAGATAGCCGAGCTTGCGGCGGCTCTGCAGTTCCCGCAGGAGTTCGACGATCTGCGCCTGCACCGACATGTCGAGTGCCGAGGTCGGCTCATCCAGCACCACGAATTTCGGATCGAGCGCCATGGCGCGCGCGATCGCGATACGCTGGCGTTGTCCGCCGGAGAATTCATGCGGGTAGCGATCCATCGCCGCCGGGTCGAGGCCGACATCGCTGAGCGCCCTGGCGACGATCTCGCGACGGGCGTCGTAGCTCAGCCCCTTGTCCTGGACGGTCAGCCCTTCCTCGACGATGCCGGCCACCGAAAGGCGCGGCGACAGCGAGCCATAGGGATCCTGGAAGACGACCTGGAGATCCTTGCGCTTCGGGCGGACGGCGGCGCTGGTCAGCCCGTCGATGCGATCGCCGAGGAAGACGACGGGCCCCTCCGAGGAGATCAGCCGCAGGATGGCGAGGCCGAGCGTCGTCTTGCCTGAGCCGGACTCGCCGACGACGCCGAGCGTCTCGCCTTCCCGCACCTTGATCGAGATGCCATCGACGGCCTTCACATGGCCGGTGGTCCGGCGCAGGAAGCCGGATTTGATCGGAAACCAGATCTTCATCGGCCCGGCCTCGAGCAGCGTCGCCGCACCCTCGGCGACCGGGGCGGGGCGCCCCTTGGGCTCGGCTGCGAGCAGGCGCTGGGTATAGCTGTGCTGCGGCCTGTCGAAGATCTCGGCGACAGGACCTTGCTCGACGATCCGGCCCTTGAGCATCACGCAGACCCGGTCGGCGATGCGCCGCACGATGCCCAGATCATGGGTGATGAACAGGATCGCCATCCCGAGACGGTTCTGCAGATCCTTCAGCAAGGACAGGATCTGCGCCTGCACGGTGACGTCGAGCGCCGTCGTCGGCTCATCGGCAATCAGCAGGTCCGGCTCGTTGGCGAGCGCCATCGCGATCATCACGCGCTGGCGCTGACCGCCGGAAAGCTGGTGAGGATAGGCTTCGAGCCGGCTCTCGGCATCGCGGATGCCGACCAGGGCCAGCAGCTCCAATGTGCGGGCGCGAGCCGCCGCACCGCGCAAGCCCTTGTGCAGCTCGAGGATCTCGCCGATTTGCCGCGCAATGGTGTGCAGCGGGTTCAGCGAGGTCATCGGCTCCTGGAACACCATGGTGATGTCGTTGCCGCGCACCTTGCGCATCGCGTTCTCATCGGCCGCGATCAGGTCCTGTCCGTTGAACAGCACCTTGCCGGACGGGTGATGCGCGGCCGGATAGTTCAGCAGCTTCAGGATCGAGAGCGCGGAGACGGATTTGCCCGAGCCGGATTCACCGACGATCGCCAGGGTCTCACCCTTGGCGACATGGAAGGAGATACGATCGACGGCGAGCGTCTCCCTGCCGCCCTGGCGGAAGGCGACGGAAAGGTCTTCGACGGAAAGAAGGGGAGCGCTCACGCGAAGGTCTTCCTTGGATCGAAGGCGTCGCGCACCGCCTCGCCGATGAAGATCAGCAGCGACAGCATCAGGGCGATCACGAAAAAGCCGGACAGCCCGAGCCAGGGCGCCTGCAGATTGGCCTTGCCCTGCGCCAGCAACTCACCGAGCGAGGGCGAGCCGGGCGGCAGGCCGAAACCGAGGAAGTCGAGCGAAGTGAGCGTCGTGATCGAGCCGTTCATGATGAAGGGCAGGAAGGTCAGCGTCGCGACCATGGCGTTCGGCAGCAGGTGCTTGACCATGATCTTGGCGTTGGACAGGCCGAGCGCACGCGCTGCGCGGACATACTCGAAATTGCGGGCCCGCAGGAATTCGGCCCGGACCACACCGACCAGCGCGACCCAGGAGAACAGCAGCAGGATGCCGAGCAGGACGAAGAAGCCGGGCGTGATCACGGCCGCTACGATGATCAGGAGATAGAGCGCGGGGATCGAGGTCCAGATCTCGATGAAGCGCTGGAAGATCAGGTCGGTCCAACCGCCGAAATAGCCCTGCACCGCGCCGGCCGCGATGCCGATCACCGACGAGATCGTGGACAGGATCAGGCCGAACAGGATCGAGATGCGGAAGCCGTAGATCAGGCGCGCCACGACGTCGCGGCCCTGGTCGTCCGTGCCGAGCCAGTTCCACTCGAGCTCGCGGCAGGTCATGCCGCCGGTTCGCTCGGCGATCGGCCGGCACTGCTCGTCCTTCAACATCCAGGTCGGTGGGGCAGGAGCGGGAACCGGCAGGTCGAGATTATGCGTGCGGTAGGAGTAGCGGATCGGCGGCCAGATGGCATAGCCATTGGCATCGATCTCCTTGGCGATGACCGGATCGCGATAGTCGGTGGTGGCGAGGAAGCCGCCGAATTTCTCCTCGGGATAGTTCACCACGATCGGGAACAGGGACTCGCCCTTGTAGCGGACGACGAGCGGTCGGTCATTGGCGATGAACTCCGCGAAGAGCGAGAGCACGAACAGCGCCAGGAAGATCCAGAGCGACCACCAGCCCCGCCGGTTCGCCTTGAAATTGTTGAGCCGGCGCCGGTTGATCGGCGAGAGCTTGAGCCAGCCCTGGGCCGCCTCGGGCGGTGCAAGCGCCGCACTGCGGGTGCTCGGCGGCAGGTCGATCAGTGTCTCGCTCACCTCAGGCCTCCCGCGTTTCGAAATCGATCCGGGGGTCGACCCATGTGTAGGTCAGGTCGGTGATGAGATGCACGACAAGGCCGATCAGCGAGAAGATGTAGAGATTGGCGAAGACGACCGGATAGTCGCGATTGACGATGGCCTCGAAGGAGAGGAGCCCGAGCCCGTCAAGCGAGAAAATCGTCTCGATCAGCAGCGATCCGGCGAAGAGCGCATGCACGAATGCGCCGGGAAAGCCGGCGATCACGATCAGCATGGCGTTGCGGAAGACGTGGCCGTAGAGCACGCCGCGTTCGCTGAGCCCCTTCATCCGTGCCGTCAGGACATATTGCTTGCGGATCTCGTCGAGGAAGGAGTTCTTGGTCAGCAGCGTCGAGGTCGCGAAGGCGCCCAGTGCCATCGCCGTGACCGGCAGGGCAATGTGCCAGAGATAGTCGGTGGCCTTGCCGATCAGGCTGAGTTCTTCCCAGTTCTCCGAATGGAGCCCGCGCAGCGGAAAGATCTGCCAGAACGAGCCGCCGGCGAAGAGCACGATCAGGAGGATCGCGAACAGGAAGCCGGGAATGGCGTAGCCGACAATGACCACGGCGCTGGTCCAGGTGTCGAAGCGCGAGCCGTCCTTCACCGCCTTGCGGATGCCGAGCGGGATCGAGATCGCGTAGGAGAGCAGCGTCATCCACAGGCCGAGCGAGATCGAGACCGGCAGCTTCTCCTTGATCAGCTGCAGCACAGGTGCGTCGCGGAAATAGGACCGGCCGAAATCGAAGCGGATATAGTCCCAGAGCATCTTGCCGAAGCGCTCATGTGCCGGCTTGTCGAAGCCAAACTGCTTCTCCAGCTCCTTGATGAAGGCCGGATCGAGCCCCTGCGCGCCACGATAGGATGAGCTTGCATCGCCGTGCTGTGCTCCGGCATCGCCGCCGGCGCTGCCGCCGACGCGGTCGGAGGCGTTGCCGCCCTGGCCCTGCAACTGTGCGATCACGCGCTCCACCGGGCCGCCCGGCGCGAACTGCACGAGAACGAAGGAGATCAGCAGGATGCCGAACAATGTCGGCACCATCAGCGCGACGCGGCGGGCGATATAGGAGAGCATCCGTTCACCCGGCCTTTCGGGAAGGACCAAGCACACCGAGATGGGTGTCGGCGAAGAGCGAGGGGTATTTCAGGCCATAGCCCAGCGCCCGGTCGAACTCGATATGCCCGGCCCAGATCAGCGCAATCGCAAGGGCCGTCGGCAGGGCCAGCGAAAGGCCCGCGATTGCCAGCAAGGCCGGACCGATCAGCGAGTGAGCGGCGTTGTAGATCGTGGCGCCCAGTCTCGGATTGGCGAGATAGCCGAGCATGCCGAGATCGGGGGCCAGGATCAGTGCAGCAAAGAGCCACCACGATGCGCCGGTGCCGGCAAAGAGCCAGATGCACAGCACGCCGAGCACAAGTCCTTCGAGGCGCAGAAGAGCCCTGGGAGTTCCGCTGACCTGGCCTGGGGCTGCCGCTACCATCCTCACGCCTTCCCGATCCGCTTGGCTTTCTCGGCATCGAACCACCAGATGGCGGGAGCGCCGGACGTGTATTTCGGCTTGGTTGCCGGCCGGTCGAACATGTCCCAGTAAGCCAGCCATTCATTCGGGTTCCACCACATCGGTACCCAGTAGCGGCCGGCGCGCAGCAGCCGGTCCAGCGCCTTGGCCGCCACTACGACGTCCTTGTAGCTATCGGCCTGGCCGATCCGATTGATCATTGCGTCGATGGCCGGATCGCTGATGCCGGCGACGTTGCGCGAACCGCGCGTCTTCGCGGCTTCGGAACCATAGACGATGCGCATGGAATCGCTGGGAATCGCGCTGCCCGTCAAGGCACGGCTGACCACGTCGAAATCGAATTCATCGAGTCTTCGTTGGTATTGCGCGGCATCGACGATGCGCGAGGTCGCGTTGATGCCGAGGCGCTTGAGATTAGCCTGGAACGGCTGGGTATGCGGCTGGAGCGAGGCCTGGAAATCGAGGAACTCGATCTCGAGCGGCTTGCCGTCGGGCAGCTTCAGGACATTGCCCTCCCGCTTGCAGCCGGCCGCGCGGAACATATCGTCCGCCTTGCGCAGCAGGGCGCGGTCGCTGCCGGAGCCGTCGCTGACTGGCGGGAGATAGACCTCGCCGAAGACTTCGTCGGGTACCTTGCCACGGAAGGGTTCGAGCAGGGCGAGCTCTTCGGGCGAGGGTGTGCCCACAGCCTTGGAATCGGAGTTCTCGAAGAACGAGGTCATGCGGGCAAAGGAGCCGAACATGATGTTCTTGTTGGTCCACTCGAAATCGAAGCAGAGCCCGATCGCCTCGCGAATGCGCGGGTCCTTGAAGGCATCGCGGCGCAGGTTGAAATACCAGCCCTGCGAGCCGGTCGGCTCGGTATTGGGCAGGGATTCCTTCTTGACCTTGCCGTCCTTGATCGCCGGGAAGTCATAGCCGGTCGCCCAGATCCGGGAGGTGAATTCCTCCTGGAAGGTAACGATGCCGCTCTTGAAGGCCTCGAAGGCGACCTGCCGGTCGCGGAAATACTCCCAGCGCGTGCGGTCGAAATTATTGACGCCGACATTCACCGGCAGGTCCTTGCCCCAGTAATCGGGAACCCGCTCGAACTCGATGAAGCGGCCTTGCTCGAACCGCCCCACCTTGTAGGGGCCGGACCCAAGCGGTGGTTCCAGCGTCGAGGCGTCGAAGTTCCGCGTCGACCAGTATTTCGCGGAGAAGACCGGCAGGCCTGCGACGACGAGGTGCAGGTCGCGACCGCGCTTCGGCGAAAGCGTGACGACGACGATGTCGTCGCCTTCCGCGACCGACGAGACGAGCTCGTTCAGGATCAGGCGGTAGGACGGGTGTCCCTTGCTCTTCAGGATATTCATGGAGAAGGCGACATCGGAGGCGGTCACCCGGCTTCCGTCATGGAAACGCGCCTCGGGCCTGAGCCGAAAACGGTAGGTCAGCCTGTCCCCGGAGATTGCGACGCTCTTCGCCAGCAAGCCGTAGAGCGCGCCCGGCTCGTCGCCGGAGCCGGACATCAGGCTGTCGAAGCACGCATCCATGCCGGCGGCGCCATCGCCCTGGAGCACGAAGGTGTTCAGCGTGTTGAAGGTGTCGAAGTTCTGGTTGCCGCCGGCCCGCTTGATCTGCAGCGTGATCGTGCCGCCCTTCGGAGCCTTCGGGTTCACATAGGCGAAATGCGGAAAATCTGCGGGGAGCGCCAGTTCGCCGAAGGTCGAGAGGCCATGAACCTCCCCAGTCTCGGCCAAGGCCCGGCCGGGCAGGGCAGGCAGGCTCGCACTCGCCAGTGCTGCTCCGCCGGCTTCGAGCAGCCTGCGGCGTGTGATGCGCATCGCCATGGTGCCTCGTCCTCCTGCAACTGATTCGCTGGCCGATTATGTCGACCCGTGAGGTCGATACCAGCGTGGAGAGGAGATTCCTTGCCATGGTGAGGGCAAGAGCATGGCGCGAGCAAGCAAAAGCCGGGCTCAAGGGCCCGGCTCGCAATCATTCAGGCGCGCCGAATCGACGCAAGACTCATTTCGGCAGCGGCTTGGGCGCATCCGCGAGCGTGTTGAGATAGGCGATCACGTCGGCGCGGGTGTCGGGCTTGGTCAGGCCGGCGAAAGCCATCGTGGTGCCGGGCATATAGGCCTTCGGACCCTTCAGGAAGCCGTCGAGCTGCTCGGCCTCCCACTTCTCGGAGGACTTGCCCTTCATCGCGGCCGAATAGCCGAAGCCGTCGATCGAGCCCTTGTTGCGACCATAGACGTCGAAGAGATGCGGGCCGACCTTGTTGGCGCCGCCCTTCTCGAAGGTGTGGCAGGCCTTGCAGGCGCCGACAGCCTTTTCGCCGCGGGCCGGGTCGGCCTTGGCGAGACGTTCCACGATCGGCGTGTCCGCCACCGGAGCGGCAGCGGTCGCGCCAGCAGCGGCGCTCGGCTCCGGGCTCGGCAGATCGAAGCCGGGCACGGCCGGCTTGTGCGGCGCGAAGACAATGCCGGCGGCCATGTTCAGGGCCATCACCACGAGCAGCGTGGACAGTCCCGCGCCGGCAATCTTGTTCAGCTCGATATTCATCGCATCGAAACCCTTGGGCCTCGCCACAGGACAGGCAAGGCATAGCAGCGCTCCGGCCGGAGCCTGGGAGCGCCGACACACGGCCGTTGCTTAACCGCTTTGCGCGCTTCATTGCAACTCGTATAAGCACGCACCTCTTTGAGACCTTTTGACGCCTCCCGTCGCAGCCTCGCGACATCCCCTCCTGAGCTGTTGCCCCCAGAGCTGTTGCCGATGTCGGACCCGCTGATCCTGATTCCCGCCCGCATGCAGGCGACCCGCCTGCCCGACAAGCCTCTGGCAGACATCCTCGGGGAACCGATGATCGTGCATGTCTGGCGCCGTGCGATGGAATCGGGTGTCGGTGCCGTGGTCGTCGCCACTGACGAACCGCGCATCGTAGCGGCGATCGAGAAGGCTGGGGGAAGGGCGGTGATGACCAGCATCCACCACCAGACCGGCTCGGATCGAATCAAGGAAGCGGCCGACATCGTCGACCCGCAGGGGCGCCACGACATCATCGTCAACGTCCAGGGAGATTTTCCCACGCTCGAGCCGAGCGCGATCGCCGCTGCGGTGAAGCCGCTTGCGGATGCGGCCGTCGACATCGCGACCCTGGCCGGCGTCATCACCGACGAGGACGAGAAGACTGCACCGAGCGTCGTCAAGCTGATCGGTAGCGAGATCAGTCCTGGCCGGATGCGCGCGCTCTATTTTACTCGTGCCACCGCGCCGAGCGGCGAGGGGCCGCTCTATCACCATGTCGGCCTTTATGCGTATCGCCGCCGTGCGCTCGATCGCTTCGTCAGCCTGCCGCAATCGCCGCTCGAACTCCGCGAGAAGCTCGAGCAGCTGCGCGCACTGGAAGACGGCATGCGCATCGACGTGATGGTCATCGATCACGTCCCGCGCGGCGTCGACACTCCACCTGACCTGGATCGCGCCCGCGCGCTCCTGAAATCCCGCCTCGGAGCCTGAATCATGTCTGTCGTCGTGTCCTACCAGGGCGAGCCCGGAGCCTTCTCCTCTCAGGCCGCCCTGCAGGTCTTTCCGGATTGCGAATTGCTCCCCTGCGCAACCTTCGAGGATGCCCTGTCCGCGGTCAGCGACGGCACGGCCCGCTATGGCATGATCCCGATCGACAATTCGATTGCCGGTCGCGTTGCCGATATCCACCATCTGCTGCCGCGTTCCGGCCTGCACGTCATCGGCGAGCATTTCCTGCCGATCCGCTTTCACCTGATGGCGGTGCAGGGAGCGACGCTCGCCACCCTGAAGACCGTGCAGAGCCATATCCATGCGCTCGGCCAGTGCCGCAAGATCATCCGCAAGCTCGGCCTCAAGGCCGAGGTCGCTGCTGATACCGCGGGCTCGGCCCGGCAGGTCGCGGAAGCCGGCGATGTCACTCGCGCAGCGATCGCGCCGCATATCGCCGCCGAGGTCTATGGGCTCAACATCCTGATGGAGGACATCGAGGACGAAAAGCACAACACCACGCGCTTCGTCGTACTCTCGAAATATCCGGAATTCGCCCGCCAGGGCGCGAACAAGACCGTGACGACGCTGATGTTCCGCGTGCGCAACATCCCGGCGGCGCTGTACAAGGCGCTCGGCGGCTTTGCCACCAACGGCATCAACATGACCAAGCTCGAGAGCTACATGGTCGACGGACATTTCTCCGCGACGATGTTCTATTGCGATGTCGAAGGGCATCCCGAGGACCCGGATCTGAAGCGGGCCCTGACCGAGCTCGAGTATTTCTCCAAGGAGATGAAGATTCTCGGCGTCTACCCGGCGCACGAATTCCGCGCGAGCCTCGCCGAGCCGGGGGAATAGGCTGTAGCAGCCGACCGGGAACCGCGTCGGCTGCAGACGTCCTGCCGTACTAGGGCGTGACGCCGTCCTCGGCCCACGCCTTCAGGATCGTGTTCGCGATCGCCATATGGGGCGGGCACGACAGGCCGTCGCGATGCCTTCCCTCCAGCATCTGCAGCGCCTCCTCCCGCGAGAACCAGCGCCCTGCTTCGAGTTCGTTCCCGTCCAGCGTGATGTCGTCGTTCAGCGCCTCGCTGATACAACCGATCATCAGGGATGACGGGAAGGGCCAGGGCTGCGAGGCGATGTAACGCACGGCGCCGGTGCGCAGCCCCGCTTCCTCGAGGGTTTCGCGGCGCACCGCATCCTCAAAGGTCTCGCCGGGCTCGAGAAAGCCTGCGATGCAGGAATACATGCCCGGTGCGAACCGGGCCTGACGGGCCAGGAAACACCGATCGCCACGCACGGCGAGCATGATCACGACAGGGTCGGTGCGCGGGAAGTGCAGCGCACCGCATTGCGAGCATTCGCGTCGCCAGCCGCCGCTCACCGTCGGCGAGAGTCCGCCGCAGCGGGCGCAAAAGCGATGCCGCGCGTGCCAATCGAGCAGGGCCTTGGCCTCGCCGAGCGGCCCGACCTCTTCGGCCGGAACGAGCCGCTTCAGGGCGATCGAGCGCAGGTCGCTGACCACGAGATCGTCGCGCTCGCGCAGCGGCTCGGCGAGTTCCCGGTCGACCAGTCGGCCGAAGCAGGCGGTCCCTTGCGGGTCGAGCCCGAGAAAGACTTCCTCATGCGCCTTGCCGATCGCGTCGGCCTCGCTCTCGGCGAACCAGATCGTCAATGTCTCGGCGTCGATCCGCTTCAGGATCGGCGTCTCGCCGGAGACGATCGCGTGGCGCGTACCGGGCGAAGTCCGAAAGCCCTCGACCGCGTCGGGACGGTCACGCAGGTCGCCGCGGCGGTCGAGCGGGTTCGTGGCAAAGCCGGTCAGGGCCGAGCGTTCGCGTCGAAAGGAGACATCGTTCATGCGCACACCCGTCTGGCAGGCGGCTTAAGAACAGCCGCCGTATAGGCGGATGTGCTAGCGGCAAAGTGCCGCCTGCGCCAGAGGCGGACAGCGCGAGGCGGGTCTGCTTCCGGCGGTTTGGTCCTGCCTCAATGCATCAGCCCGAAAGGTGGTTCGCGGTTCTCGGGAAAGCCGATGCAAACATCGGCGATCTAGCGCTCGCCGCGTCCGCGCAGCAGATGGATGATCGCGGAGAAGTCGGAGCCGCCTTCGCCCCAGGCGTTGTGCAGGCTGAAAAGCTGGGCTGCGGCTGCGCCGAGAGGCGTCGCAGCGCCGGCTGCCTGGGCTGCCTCCTGCGCGAGCTTCAGGTCCTTCAGCATCAGCGCGGAAGCGAAGCCCGGCTTGTAGTCGTTATTGGCCGGCGAGGTCGGCACCGGGCCGGGGACGGGGCAGTAGGTGGTCAGCGACCAGCACTGGCCGGATGAGGTCGATGCGACGTCGAACAGGGCCTGATGCGACAAGCCGAGCTTCTCGGCCAGCACGAAGGCCTCGGAGACGCCGATCATCGAGATGCCCAGGATCATGTTGTTGCAGATCTTCGCCGCCTGGCCGTTGCCGGCGGGGCCGCAATGGACGACGCGCCGGCCCATGGCGGAGAGGATCGGGTCACCCTTCTCGAAAGCCTCCTTCGAGCCGCCGACCATGAAGGTCAGGGTCGCGCCCTTTGCTCCGCCGACTCCGCCGGAAACCGGTGCATCGAGCGAAAGGCAGCCGCGTTCGGTCGCCAGCGCATGCGCCTTGCGAGCGCTTTCGACATCGATCGTCGAGGAATCGATGATCAGCGTGCCGGGCTTCACGGCGGGCAGGATATCGGCCCAGACCGTGAGCACATGCTTGCCCGCTGGCAGCATCGTGACGACGACCTCGGCATTTGCGACGGCCTCCCTCGCCGAGCCGGCGATATGCACGCCAAGTTCCGCCGCCGCGTCCTTCGAGGCCTGCACCAGGTCGAAGGCGCTGACCTGATGTCCGGCCTTGACGAGATTGGCGGCCATCGGGCCGCCCATATTGCCGAGCCCGATGAAGGCGATGCTGGTCATGGTCTAACCTCGTCGTTTGAGAAGCTGTTCCGTGGGGCAGGGATATCCCGGCTTAGAGGCTAGTTCCCCTTTGCCCGCCCTACCAGCGAGCGCGCCACGATCATGCGCATGACCTCGTTCGTGCCTTCCAGGATCTGATGCACGCGCAGGTCCCGCACGATCTTCTCGATGCCGTAATCGGCGAGATAGCCGTAGCCGCCATGAATCTGCAGCGCCTCGTTCGCGACCGCGAAACCGGTATCGGTGGCAACCCGCTTGGCCATGGCGCAGAGCTTGGTCGCGTCGGGTGCCTTCTCGTCGAGTGCCGAGGCTGCGCGCCACAGGAATGTCCGCGCCGCCTCGAGCTCGGTCGCCATGTCGGCAAGCTTGAACTGCAGTGCCTGAAAATCGGCGATTCGTGCGCCAAAGGCTTTGCGCTCCTGTGCGTAGGCCAGCGCCTTGTCGAGCGCGCCTTGTGCTCCGCCGAGCGAGCAGGCCCCGATATTGAGCCGGCCGCCATCGAGCCCTGCCATCGCGATCTTGAAGCCGATACCCTCGGGCCCGAGGCGGTTCGCCACGGGGACGCGGCAATTCTCGAAGATCACGGCGCGCGTCGGCTGCGCATTCCAGCCCATCTTCTTCTCGTTGGCCCCGAAGGAGAGACCGGGCGTGCCGTTCTCGACCACGAGCGTCGAGATGCCTGAGGGGCCGGCCTCGCCGGTGCGCACCATCACGACATATATGTCGGAGACGCCGGCGCCGGAGATGAACTGTTTCTGGCCGTCGAGCACGTAATCATCGCCGTCGCGGACCGCCCTGGTCTTCAGCGCGGCGGCGTCCGACCCTGCACCGGGCTCCGTCAGGCAGTAACTCGCCAGGTGCTCCATCGAACAGAGCTTCGGCAGCCAGGCATGGCGTTGATCTTCCGAGCCGTAGCGGTCGATCATCCAGGCGCACATGTTGTGGATCGAGATATAGGCCGCGACCGTCGGGCAGCCGGTCGCGAGCGCCTCGAAGATCAGCGTTGCGTCGAGCCGTGACAGTCCGGAGCCGCCGACATCCTCGCCGATATAGATGCCGCCCATGCCGAGCGCTGCGGCCTGGCGCATCTCCTCGACCGGGAAGTGCTTCTCCTCATCCCAGCGCAGGGCATGAGGGGCGAGGGTCTCGGAAGCGAAACCCTGCGCCATGTCGCGGATCGCGATCTGGTCTTCGGTGAGGGAGAACATGTCGCGATCCTTGCCGTCCGGGAACTTCAGCCCATCGTCGGGATGACGAAGCTTGCTCCATCCTTGACGCCGGACGGCCAACGCGAGGTCACCGTCTTGGTCTTGGTATAGAAGCGGATCGAGTCCGGGCCATGCTGGTTGAGATCGCCGAAGGACGAACGCTTCCAGCCACCGAAGGTGTAATAGGCCAGCGGCACCGGGATCGGCACGTTGACGCCGACCATGCCGACCTGGACGCGCGATGCGAAGTCGCGTGCCGCATCGCCGTCGCGGGTGTAGATCGCGACGCCGTTGCCGTATTCGTGGTCGTTGGCGAGCTTGAGGCCTTCCTCATAGTCCTTGGCACGCACGACCGAGAGCACGGGGCCGAAGATCTCTTCCTTGTAGATGCGCATGTCGGGCGTGACATGGTCGAACAGGCAGCCGCCCATGTAGAAGCCGTTCTCGTAGCCCTGCATCTTGAAGCCGCGGCCATCGACGACGAGCTTGGCGCCCTCGTTGATGCCGGTCTCGACATAACCCTTGATCTTGTCGAGCGCCTGCCTGGTGACGACCGGGCCGTAATCGGCGGAAGAGTCGGTGGAGGGGCCGATCTTCAGGCTCTCGACGCGAGGGATGAGCCGCTTCACCAGCTCATCGGCGGTGGCCTTGCCGACCGGAACCGCGACCGAGATCGCCATGCAGCGCTCGCCGGCCGAGCCGTAGCCGGCGCCGATCAGCGCGTCGACGGCCTGGTCCATGTCGGCATCGGGCATGATGATCATGTGGTTCTTGGCACCGCCGAAGCACTGCACGCGCTTCCCGTTGGCGCAGCCACGGGCATAAATATACTCGGCGATCGGGGTCGATCCGACGAAGCCGACGGCCTTGATGTCGTGATCGTCGAGGATGGCATCGACCGCTTCCTTGTCGCCGTTGACGACATTGAGGATGCCGGGAGGACCGCCGGCTTCGATGAACAGCTCGGCCAGACGCATCGGCACGCCGGGATCGCGCTCGGACGGCTTCAGGATGAAAGCGTTGCCGCAGGCGATGGCGGGGCCGAGCTTCCAGAGCGGGATCATGGCCGGGAAATTGAAGGGCGTGATGCCGGCGCAGACGCCGAGCGGCTGGCGCATCGAATAGATGTCGATGCCCGGGCCGGCGCCGTCGGTGAATTCACCCTTCATCAGGTTCGGGATGCCGAGCGAGAATTCGACGACCTCGACGCCGCGCTGAATGTCGCCCTTGGCATCGGCGATGGTCTTGCCGTGCTCGCGGGCGAGCAGCTCGGCCAGCTCGTCATTGTTCTGCGCGATGAGGTCGAGGAATTTCATCAGCACGCGGGCGCGGCGCTGCGGGTTCACCGCCGCCCATTTCGGCTGCGCCGCCACTGCGTTTTCGACAGCGGCGCGCATCTCGGCGGGGGAGGCGAGCGCGACCTTGCCGATCACGGTTCCGTCCATCGGCTGGTAGATGTCGGCCGTGCGACCCGAGGTTCCGGCGACGTGCTTGCCACCAATGAAATGACCGACCTGACGCATCGCGCCCTCCCTACGAATGGTGTGGTGTCTTGATTGGCCTCACCCCTACCATTCCCGTTTGTGCACGGCTATAGCAACTATCAAGCGTTCGTCGTGCGCAAAAGCAAATATCAGGGAGAGCGTCTTGGAGAGGTTCGACTGGGATGATCTGCGCTTCTTTCTCGCCGTTGCCCGCTCCGGCCGGCTGACGGCTGCGGCCCGGCGTTTGGGGGCGGATCATGCCACGGTCTCGCGCCGTGTCACCTCTCTGGAGGAATCGCTCAAGGCCAAGCTTTTCGAGCGCCGGCCGCAGGGCTACACCCTCACAGCCCATGGCGAGCGATTGCTCGCCAAGGCCGAGAGCATGGAAACCGAGGCGCTCGCGATCCAGAGCGATATCGGCGGTGCCGACATGGCGCTGGCCGGCACTGTGCGGATCGGCGCGCCGGACGGTTTCGGCACCTGTTTCCTGGCGCCGCGCCTGGCTGGCCTTGCCAGGGCCTATCCCGGGCTCGAGCTGCAGCTCATCGCCATGCCGCGGCTGCTGTCGCTGTCCAAGAGGGAGGCCGATGTCGCGATCACACTGGCGCCGCCCAAGGAAGGCAAGGTCGTCGCGCGCAAGCTCTGCGATTACCGGCTCGGCCTCTATGCGACGCGCGAGTATCTCGACAGCATGCCGGTGGTGGCGAAGCCCGACGACCTCTTCGAACATCGGATCGTCGGCTATATCGACGACCTGATCTTCACGCCGGAGCTCGACTATCTCGACGAGGTCGCCAAGGGCTTACGGGCGCAGGTGCAGAGCTCGAACGTGCTGGCTCAGATGAATGCGGTCGTTGCCGGCGCCGGTATCGGCGTCATCCATCATTTCATGGCGGCGACCGAGCCGCGCCTGGTGCCCGTGCTGCCGCATACGGTGTCGATCACGCGCTCGTTCTGGTTGCTGGTCCATGCCGATCTCAAGGATGTCGCCCGCGTGCGCGCCATCGTCGATTTCATTGTTCGCGAGGCCAAGGCGGCGCGCTCGCTGATGATGGGCGAGCCCAGGATCGAGACGCAGGCGGCGGAGTGATGCTCAGATCCGCCAGGGCAGGACATTCTCCGGCAGGCGCTTGGCGCAAAGGTCGAGCAGAAGCATCACGCAAAGGATCACGGCCGACGCGCTGATCGCGACCGCAGCTGCCTCGCCGGCGAGCCCGGCTTCCTTCAGGCTGAACAGTACGACGCCGAGCGTCTCGGTTCCCGAAGACCAGAGCAGCGCCGAGACGGTGAGTTCGTTGAAGGCAACGAGGAACACCATCAACGCGCTGACCGTCGCAGCCGGGGCGAGGATCGGCGCCACGATGAAGCGCAGCATCTGCCAGAGCGTGACACCGTCCAGTTTCGCCGCCTCTTCGTGATGCGCCTCGATCTGCGCCATCGCCGCGATCGGGGCCTTCAGCGCCAGCGGCAGGAAACGCGCCAGATAGGCGAAGAGGATGATGAATGGCGTCGCGTAGATGCTGACGCCGATCAGCGGCAGCGGCTTCAGGAACATCAGGATGCAGGCGATGGCGAGCACCACGCCGGGCAAGGCGTAGGGCAGCTCTATGACGAGTTCGACGACACGCCTCGCCTTGCCCATTCGCCGCTCCAGCGCGTAGGCGAAGGCGATCGAGGCCAGCGCAAGGATCACCGCCGCGGTGCCGGCGAACAGGAAGGAATTGCGGAAGGCGCGCGCTGTCACGTCCTGGCGCAGCAGCACCTCGGTGAATTTGTCGAAGGTCAGGCTCTGCCAGGACAGCGTGACGCCGAGCGCTGGCGTCAGTGCTTCGCTGAGCAAGGCGAGGAAGGGCAGGCCGAGCTTGAGGGCGATCAGGAGCCAGAGGCCGGCTGTGACGAAGGGGCGGGCGCTGCCGAGAGACCAGAAGGGCTGCAAGGGGCGCTCGATTTCGACCTTTCCGCCGCGGCGCGTCGCAAGGATGCTTGCGAGAATGCCGAGGCCGGCGACCAGCGCGACGAGCAACGACAGCGCCGCGGCATCCGGCAGCCCCGCCGGTCCGAAGCTCGAGAGCCGCCGGTAGATGAGGGTTGGCAGGGTGAGATAGTTCACCGGCAGTCCGAGCAGTGCAGGAATGCCGAAATTGCCGATGCCGGCGACGAAGGCGATCAAACCGGCTGCGACGATCTGCGGGCGCAGGACCGGCAGCAGGATGCGGGTGATGATCGTCGGTGGCGCCGCACCCTCGAGCTGCGCCGCCTCGACCAGTGAATGAGGGACGCTGCGCAGCCCGCTCCAGAGCGTGATCGCGACCAGCGGCGCATGATGCAGCGCCATCACCAGGATGATCCCGCCGCGGCCCAGTAGGGGATTCGGCGTTCCCGGCGCCGGCGTCAGGCCGAGCGCGCCAAGAATGGGAGAGTGGGGGGCCGTCAGGCTGAGGAAGGCGAGAGCCGCCACCTGCGGCGCGATCATCATCGAAAAGACGAAGGCGAAGGCCAGCGGACGCTTGCCGCGTATATCCGTCACCGCGAGCAGGATCGCGACGGCGCCGCCAATGGCGAAGGCGCCGAGCGCGGAGAGACCGGCGGTCTCGATGCTGTGCAAGGTCGCGGTGAGAGCGGCCCGGCTGCCGATTTCGGCGAGGGCTGCATCCGGCATGAACCGGCCGCCGGGCGCGAAAGCGGCGAGCAGGAGACGCAGGAAGGGAAGGCCACCGAAGACCAGGACGCAAAGTGCCACCAGCACGGGCAGCCCGATCCCTGAAGGCAGGTGCAACCCCGGCAAGAGCCGAGGTTGCCCGATATGCGACCGGTCGGAGCGGGCGACGAGGGTCATGCTGCGTCCGGCCTGGCTTGGGCTTACTCGAAGATCGCGCTGAAGCGCTTGCGCGCTGCGGTCTCGTCGGCCAGCGCCTTGGCCGCATCAAACGGCATCAGCTTGATGGCGGCGCGCTCGGGATAACCCGCGGGCAGCGCGACGTCGGGATGTGCCGCGACATAGCCCTGCTTCAGGGCGAGTTCCTGGCCCTCCTTCGAGATCAGGAAATCGACGAACGCCTTGGCGGCCTCAGGATTCCTGGTGCTCTTGAGGATCGCGACCGGTTCGCTGACGGCCGAGACGCCCTCGCTCGGGAACACGAACTCGACGGGTGCGCCCTTGGCCTTCTCGCGGATCGGCATGAAGTCGACGATCATGCCGTAGAGCTTCTCGCCGGTCGCGACCTGCCTCAGGATGTCGCCATTGCCGCCTGCTGCCAGCGCTCCGTTGTTCCTCAGGGTTTCATAATAGCCCCAGCCGCCGGGCAGGCTGCCCGCGAGCGTCATGGTGTGGATCAAAGCTGCGCCGGAGTTCAGCGGGCTCGGCATGGCCAGCAGGTTCCTGACCTCCGGCTTGCCGAGGTCGAGCCAGCTGGTCGGCTTCAGTCCCGCCTTGGTGTTGTAGACAATGCCGGTGGTGATCAGCTTGGTCGCAAACCACATCTTCTGGGGGTCGTGAATGCCGGCGGGATAGGCCGATGTCGCGGCGGCTTCGTGCGCCAACAGCCGGTTCTCCTGCTTCAGCCCCTCCATCGTCACCGAATCGGCGATCAGAAGAACATCGGCCTGAGGCGCGCCGGCCTCGATCTCGGCCCTGAGCTTGGCCATGATGCGCGGCGTGCCGTCGCGCACGAAGCTGATCTCGACCTTGGGGTATTTCGCCTTGAAGGCATCGATGGTCTGCTGGGCGTCGGTATTGGGCTGGCTGGTGTAGAGAACCAGCTTGCCCTCGGCCGCCTGGACAGGGAGGGAGGCCAGGCAAAGGGCAAGGCCCGTCGCAGCCAGAGCGATCATCGCCTTCGAATGCATTGTCTTTCTCTCCTGTCCGTCGGCCGGCCGGCCTCAGGCACTCGCGGTAGACCGCGTATATGACACATCCGTGACCTGTCATCACCGGGGCCGCATGCGGGAGTGCAACTGCTCCACAAGGTGGTGGTGCGCCACCGGGCCGACTGCCCGGCCTGCCCGAATTTCCCGCATCTGCCCGGCTTGTTTGTCGAGCGGGTTTTCGACTAGTCTCTTCGCCTAAGGCGTATCAAAACGTCAGATTTAAACGTTTGAAATGGGAGGTTCTCAATGAAATCCATGCGTTATCTCGTGACCGGCGCGGCCTTCGCGGCGATCGCTGCCGGCTGGTCCGGCGCCGCCGTTGCGCAGGAGACCGTGACGGTCTGGTTCACCAAAGGATTCTACAAGGGCGAGGACGATGCCCTGCTCGCGGTGGTCGACAAGTTCCAGAAGGCGACGGGCGTCAAGGTCGACCTCTCGCTCTATGCGACTGAGGATTGCGTGACCAAATCGGTCGGCGCCGTCGAGGCCGGAACGCCTCCCGATGTCGGCTTCTGCACCACCTATGATTTCCGCACGACCGGCAAATGGGCCTTCGACGGCAAGCTCGAAGACGTCACCGACGTGATCGAGCCGATGAAGGCAGAGTTCCAGCCGCAGGCGCTGGCGACGACCTTTTTGATGAACAACAAGGCCGGCAAGAAATCCTACTACGCCTTCCCCGTCGAACAGCAGATGATGCACATCACCTACTGGAAGGACATGCTGGAGGAGGCGGGCTTCAAGGAAGCGGACATTCCCAAGGGCTGGGACGGTTATTGGGATTTCTGGTGCGACAAGGTTCAGGGCGCATTGCGGGCCAAGGGCAAGCGCATCTACGGCATTGGCCATCCCATGGGCGTCGCCGCCTCCGACACTTTCTACAGCTTCCTGACCTTCGCCAACGCCTTCAACGCGCAGGTCGTCGACGAGAATGGCAAGATCGTCCTCGACCAGCCCAAGAACCGGGCCGGGATGATCGAGGCGGTCAAGGCCTATGCGAACATCTTCCAGCGCGGCTGCACCCCGCCCTCGTCGGTGAACTGGCTCGACCCCGACAACAACGTCGCGTTCCACAACCGCACGACCGTCGCCACGCATAACGCCACGATCTCGATCGCCGGCAAGCACATGGACGACATGAACAATCCGGCGTTGACCGCCGAGCAGCGGGCGACGGCGAAGAAGAACTACGAGGAGAACATCCGTACGGCCGAGTTCCCGAGGAAGCCGGACGGCAGCGCCATGACGAACCTGGCGGCGGTCAAGACGGCCGTGGTCTTCGCGGACGCGAAGAACAAGAAGCGCGGCAAGGAATTCATGGCCTTCCTGATGAAGGACGAGAACCTGCGGCCCTTCGTCGAAGGGTCGGCCGGGCGCTGGGTGCCGACGACGCTCAAGGGCATCGAGGCTCCGTTCTGGTCCGATGGCAAGGACCCGCACCGTGCGGTCGTCTACAAGCAGTACAAGGACGGCACGGTGCCGTTCCAGTTCGTCTACAACTACAATTTCACGACCGTGAATGCCGAGAACGTCTGGGCCAAGGCGGTGAACCGCGTTGTCCAGGACAAGATCTCGCCCGAACAGGCCGTGGACGAGATGATCGCTCGCATCAAGCAGATCGCCGGCTGATCCCGACGACCTGAACGACCGCGAAAACGGCATCCTGCGGCGAAACGCGCCGCGGGATGCCGACTCGTCGAAAGAACGCGGGGCCTCGGAGGACGACTGATGACCGCCACCACCATGTCAGCGCCGGCAACGGTATCGGCCGAAATGACCTCGGGCCACACGCGCGACAGGGCGCTCTGGGGCGCCCTGATGCTGATGCCCTATATTCTCGTGTTCGCCGTGATGGTGGTCTACCCGGTCGGTTACGGCCTCTGGCTGGGGCTCAACTGGCAGTCCTATCGCGCGCTCTTCGCCGACCCGATCTTCCTTCGCACGGTGGTCAACACCATCATCTTCCTGTTCGTGGCGGTGAACCTCAAGTTCCTGCTCGCGCTCTGGCTTTCGGGCTTCTTCGTGCAACAGCGCGCCTGGGTGCGCATCGTGCTGGTGCTGTTCATCCTGCCCTGGGCCGTGCCTTCGATTCCAACCATCCTGTCCTTCCGGGTGATGCTGAACCCGGAGAACGGCATGCTCAACCAACAGCTCTTCCATTGGTTCGGCATCGTCGAGGGGCCGGGCTGGCTCACCGACCCGACACTCGCCTTCGCGAGCTCGATCATGGTCCATATCTGGAAGTCGCTGCCGTTCTGGACGCTGATCCTGGTCACCGGCCGCCTGGCGATCTCGCAGGATCTCTATGAGGCCGCGAGCGTCGACGGAGCCAACGGGTGGCAGCAGTTCCGCTTCATCACCTGGCCGTCGCTGGCGACGCTCTATGTCACCTCGACCATGCTCTCGATGATCTGGACGCTGGGCGATTTCAACAGCGTCTACCTGCTCACCGGCGGTGGGCCGGGCGACATGAACCATGTGCTGGCGACACTCGGCATCCGCTACATGCGCAACAACAACCTGGATCTCGGTATCGCCTCCATCATCGTCGCGATGCCGCTGATCCTGCCGATGGTCTTCGTGATGGTGAAGCGCCTGTCCAAGGGAGCCGAGTGATGAAAAAGGTTCTCGACGAAGGCAAGCTGATCCTGATCGCGATCCCGGTCCTGCTCTGGACCCTGCTGCCGATCTACCATCTCTTCGTGCTCTCGATCTCCAACCAGGAGTCGATGCTGGCCGGCAAGCTCTGGCCCGATCAGCCGACGCTCCAGAACTTCCAGATCGTCTTCAAGCAGCAGCATTATTACCTGACCAATTTCTGGCTGCAGATGTTCAACAGCTTCTTCATCGCCATAGCCACGGGGCTGCTGACGCTCTTCGCTGCGACCTGCGCCGCCTTCGCCATCGCCCGGCTGCGGGTCAGGGGCGGGCGCACGATCATGAATCTGGCATTGGCGACCTACCTCATCCCGGCCGCCTTCCTCGCCATCCCGATGTACAAGGCGATGGGCTCCTACGGTCTGCTCAACACGCAGACTGCGCTGATCCTCGCCATGGTCGCGCTGGCTTCGCCCTATGCGATCTGGGTCCTGAAACAGGCTTCCGACAAGCTGCCGAAGGAACTCGATGAGGCGGCGATCATGGATGGCGCGACCTCGCTGCAGCTCTTCCGCATGGTCTACCTGCCGCTGATGAAGCCCTCGATGGTGGTCATCGGCATCTACGCGCTGCTGCTCGCCTGGAACGAGTATCTCTACGCCTTCCTGCTGCTGTCGAGCGAAAAGGCGGTGCCTCTGGCGGTGGGGCTAGGGCTCTTCCTCTCGGCGGATGACGCGCCCTGGAATCTGCTGATGGCTGCCGGCCTGCTCTACGCCATCCCGCCGGCTGTGATTTATTATGGCTTCCGCAAGAACATGGTCGGCGGCCTGACATCGGGGGCAGTCAAGAGCTGACCCATCTGCGCCGCGCGCGCAGCCGTTCTTCCGGCCTACTCGCTTGACCGGGCCGGAAGAGCGCCGCAGGTTTGACCATTGTTCAAGACACCGATTTCGGCAGGATCGCCATGACCGCTTCCAAGCTCGACCAGCTCCGCAAGATGACCACCGTCGTCGCCGATACCGGCGATATCGAAGCGGTGCGCCGTCTGAAGCCTGTCGATTGCACCACCAACCCGACCTTGCTGCTCAAAGCCGTCGAGACCCCGGCCTATGCCCATCTCGTCGACGAGGCGATTGCCTGGGGCCGCAAGGCTGCCGGTTCCAGCGACGCCCGCGTCCACGCGGTTTGCGACCGGCTGGCCGTTACCTTCGGCGCCGAGCTCGCCGGGATCGTGCCGGGACGGGTTTCGACCGAGGTCGATGCCGATCTCTCTTTCGATACTCAGGCGAGCATCGACAAGGCCCGCGCCATCATCGCTGCCTACAAGGAGCGCGGCATCGGGCGGGAACGCATCCTGATCAAGATCGCCTCGACCTGGGAGGGCATCCAGGCGGCCAGGGTGCTGCAGGGCGAGGGCGTCGACTGCAACCTGACCCTGCTCTTCTCGCTGCCGCAGGCCATCGCCTGTGCGGATGCGAAGGCCTTCCTGATTTCCCCCTTCGTCGGCCGAATCCTCGACTGGCACGTCAAGGCCGGCGGCGGCCCCTACACGGCGGAAACTGATCCCGGCGTGGTCTCGGTCCGCACCATCTATGCCTATTACAAGGCCTACGGCATCGACACGGTGGTGATGGGCGCCTCCTTCCGCAACACGGGCGAGATCGAGGCGCTGGCGGGTTGCGACCGGTTGACCATCGGCCCCGGCCTGCTCGACGAACTCGCTGCGGCGCAAGGCGATCTGCCGCGCAGGCTCGCGCCGGACAATTCCGGCAAGCCACCTGCGAAACTGCTGCTCGACGAGAAGGCGTTCCGCTTCGCGCTGAACGAGGATGCCATGGCGACAGAGAAGCTCGCCGAAGGCATTCGCGGCTTCGTCAAGGATCTGCGTAGCCTGCGCAAGCTGGTCGATGCCCGTCTCGAGGGCGCCAAGGCTGCCTGATGTCGGCACTTGTCATCATCGACGTCCAGCGCGACATTCTGGCCGTGCCTGGAGCTGCGCGCGCAGTCGTCGGCGAGCGCTTTGCGAAAGTGCGGGAGCGGCTGGCCGAGTTGATCGGCCGCGCGCATGCCGCCGACCGTCCGGTGATCTTCATCCAGCATGACGGCCCGGCCGGGCACCGCCTGGAAACCGGGACGCGAGGCTGGGAACTTCATCCCGACTTGCCGCGACAGCCGGGCGATATCGTCGTTCACAAGACGGCCTGCGATTCCTTTCACGACACGGCCCTGCAGGTTGTGCTCGCGGAACGGAGGATCGGCCATCTCGTGATCGCCGGATTGATGACGCAGTACTGCGTCGACACCACCTGCCGGCGCGCCGTCAGCCTGGGCTTCGATGTCACCCTCGTCGCCGATGCGCATACGACGGCCGACAGCGGCACATTGCAGGTCGAGCAGATCGTGGCGCATCACAATGCCCTGTTGGATGGTTTCGATGCCGGTTCCGCGACGATCCGTGTCAAGCCGCTGGCTCAGGTCGCGTTCACCTGAATGGCGGCCCGGCGCATCGCCGTCGTCACCGGAGGAGCCAAGGGCATCGGCCGGGCTGTGGCCGACAGGCTTGAGCGCGACGGACTGAGCCCGGTCGTCTGGGACCTCGTCGGGCCCGAAACAGGCACGCGCGCGTACATCCCCTGCGATGTCGCGAACGAAGCTGATATCGTCGCGGCAGCGGCCGAAACGGAGGCCAGGCACGGCCCGATTGTGGTGCTGGTCAATAATGCTGGCCTCACCGGCCCCTCGACGAGCGTTGCCGAGACACCACTCGAGCAATGGCAGAAGATTCAGGCCGTCAATCTCACCGGCACTTTCCTGTGCTCGCGCATCGTCGCCGCAGCGATGCGGCCACGCGGCTTTGGCCGCATCGTCAATATCGCTTCGCTGGCCGGCAAGGAAGGCACGCCGACGCTCGCGGCCTATAGTGCCGCGAAGGCGGGCGTCATCGCGCTCACCAAGGCGCATGGCAAGGAACTGGCCGGCACCGGGGTGCTGGTCAACACAGTCGCTCCGGCAGCGATCGAGACGGACCTGCTGCAGCAGATGAGCGAGCAGACCGTTGCCACCATGGTCGCCAAGAGCCCGCTCGGACGGCTGGGAACGGTCGATGAAGTGGCCGAGCTCGTCGCCTGGCTGGCGAGCGAGCGCTGCAGTTTCTCCACCGGCGCCGTTTTCGATCTTTCGGGCGGTCGGGCAACCTATTGAGAATATTCGCAGTTCGCCCCTGGGGTGCGCCCGGAGTTGACGGCGAGCCCCGGTGGTGGGAGCCTTCGTGAAGTTCCACTGGGGGCCTGGTCATGTCGGACGTACCCGCGCATCAACCACCTTCTCTCGGTACGCATCTCCTGCCTTTGCGACGTAACTGGGGCTGGCTGCTCGCAGCCGGTATTGTCCTGGTCATCCTCGGCGTGCTCGGGCTTGGCGCTTCCGCCTTGCTCAGCGTCGCCAGCGCCATCTGGTTCGGCGCGATGATGTTCGCAGGCGGCGTAGTCATGCTGATCGACGCCTTCCGGCACAGCGGCTGGAAAAGCCTGCTGATGCATGTGCTGATCGGCCTGCTCTATCTCGGCGTCGGCATCATGACCTTCATCAACCCGGTCGTGGCGACGGCGTCGCTGACGCTTCTGGCTGGGTGTGCCCTGGTCGCAGCCGGCGTCTTCCGCATCATCGTCGCCTTCCAGACGCGGCCGACGCCGGTCTGGATCTGGGTCCTGATCTCCGGGCTGCTTTCACTCGCGTTGGGCGGGATGATCCTGTCGCAATGGCCGGCCTCGAGTTTCTGGGTGCTCGGCACCTTCCTCGCGATCGAGCTGATCTTCCAGGGCTGGTCCTGTATCGCATTGGCCACGGCGATCCGTTCGACCTTCAATGGCGCTGCCGCGAGGCGAGCGACGGCACAGGCAGGCTAGGGCGGCATCACCTTTGCGTGTGCGGGGCCAGATGCCACGGCCCAGCCATCATGAGCGCGACAATTGCGGGATGCTCCGTTCTGTCGCCCTCGTGATCACCGCCCTGGTCGTCGCCGGGCCTGCTGCGGCCCAAACGACCTGGCGCATCGAGCGCGGCGCCACCGATATCAGCTTCGTGACCCGCCGCTTCGGGGCAGTCGTCGCGACCGGCCATTTCGCGCATTATGACGGGACGCTGGCGCTCGATTTCGATCGGCCCGAACGGAGCCGCATCAGGGTCACGATCGAGACGGGTTCGCTCCAGGCCGGCTCTGCCCTCATGGATGGTTTCATCAAGGGCGAGAGCATGCTCGATACCGGGCGCTATCCGACTGCGAGCTTTACCTCAGCTGCGGTGACCCGCACCGGCGACCGCAGCCTTGAAATACGCGGGCAGCTCACCATCCGTTCCATCACCCGCCCGATTACGGTGACGGCTGTCGTCGACGGCGATATCGACAGGGCCAGGCGCGGCGAATCGCTGCCTTTCCACGCCAATGGCACCTTTCTGCGCCCTGCGTTCGAGCTCGGCCGGGAGGTCAATGTCGTCGATGACGCGGTCGAGCTTGTGATCAAGGGGCAGCTTGGGCGATGAGCGATGTGGCGGGGCGGCCGATGCGGTGGCACCCGGCCCTCGTCGCGCTGCATTGGCTGACATTGCTGCTGGTCATTGCCCAGTTCCTGATCGCATCGCCGATGCGCGATGAAAGCCGCAACCTCGTCGAGCGCTTCGAGCTCTACCAACTGCACAAGTCGGTGGGACTGACGGTCGCAGGCATGATCATGCTGCGGCTCGTCCTGCGCCTGGCCGCCCCCGCGCCGCCGCCGGCGAATGCTGGGCGATGGCTGCAGCGGGCCAGCGACGCGGTCCATGCGGGGCTCTATCTCTGCCTGATCGCGCTGCCCGTTACGGGACTGCTCATGGTGTCGGCCGCGCCACTGCAGATTCCGACGCTCTATTTCGGCTGGATTGCCGTCCCGCATCTCATGGGGCCCGACAAGGCGACCTATGAGCTGATGCAGGTTCTACATGCCTGGATAGGCAATCTTCTCCTCGCGCTCGCCGCGATTCATGTCGCGGCGGCGCTGGTTCACGTCCTGATCTGGCGAGACGGTCTGCTGCGCCGCATGTGGTTCGGCCGCAGATGGGTCGCGCTCCGCGGCGATCAGCGCTGAGCGGCGAAGGCTTCCTCGCGGATCGTGGAGAGCGACTTTGCCGGCGTGATCGCTTCGGGATCGAGCAGGCAGTGGATGATCGCCGGCTTGCCGCTGGCGACCGCACGCTCGAAGGCCGGCGCGAACTCGGCCGTGGTTTCGACGCGCTCGCCATGGCCGCCGAACGCCTTGGCATAGGCCGCGAAATCCGGGTTCTTTAGCGTCGTTGCCGAGACGCGGCCAGGATAGTGCTTCTCCTGATGCATGCGGATCGTGCCGTACATGCCATTGTCGACGACGACGACGATCACCGGCAGTTCGTACTGCACGGCCGTCGCGAAATCCTGGCCGTTCATCAGGAAACAGCCGTCGCCGGCGAAGGCAACCACCGTTCTCTCGGGAAACAGCCGCTTGGCGCCGATCGCCGCCGGCACGCCATAACCCATCGAGCCGGAGGTCGGCGCGAGCTGCGTCGCAAACTTGGTGAAGCGATGGAAGCGATGCACCCAGGTGGCGTAGTTGCCGGCACCGTTGCAGAGGATCGCGTCGTCGGGCAGGTAGCGACGCAGCCAGGTGACGGCCTCGCCGGGATGGAAGGCGCCAGGCACCGGCGCGGGCTGCTCGCTCCAGGCGAGATAGGCATCATGCGCTTCGGCCGCCGCACCCGCCCAGTTGATCGTCTGGGGTGGATGAACGGTCTCCAGGGCGGCGCAGAAGGCGGTCGGCGAGGCGTTGATCGCAAGCGTCGGCCGGTAGACGCGGCCGAGTTCTTCCGGATCGGGATGGACATGGACCAGCGGCCGCCCCGGATTGGGGATGCCGAACAGCGTGTAGGACTGGCTCGGCATCTCGGAGAGACGGCCGCCGACCAGCAGCACAAGATCGCTGTCCTGGATGCGCTTCAGGAGCTTCGGATTGGGGCCGATGCCGAGATCGCCGGCAAAATTCGGATGGTTGGCCGGGAATAGCATCTGCCGGCGGAAGGAGACCGCGACCGGCAGATCGAAGCGCTCGGCAAAACGCTGGAAGCGCTCGATCGCCTGCGGGTTCCAGCGCGAGCCGCCAAGGATGGCAATCGGCGCTTTCGCGGCCCAGAGCCGCTTCTGCAGGTCGATCGTCTGCAGCAGCGAGGGATGCGTCTCGGTGACCTGGTAGGGTTCTGCGTCCGCGACGTCGGCGAGGTCGGTCAGCACGTCCTCGGGCAGTGCGATCACCACCGGGCCCGGGCGGCCGGCGGTCGCGACATGGAACGCACGGCTGATGATCTCGGGAATGCGGGCGGCGTCGTCGATCTCCGTCGCCCATTTCGTCATGGTGCCGAAGACGGCGCGATAGTCGAGTTCCTGGAAGGCTTCGCGCTCACGCATGCCGCGCTCGATCTGGCCGACGAACAGGATCATCGGAGTCGAGTCCTGATCGGCGATATGGATGCCCGGCGAGGCATTGGTTGCGCCGGGGCCGCGGGTGACGAAGCAGATGCCGGGCTTGCCGGTGAGCTTGCCGGCAGCCTCGGCCATCATCGCGGCGCCGCCTTCGGCGCGGCAGATGGTGACCTTCAGCTTCGCGTCATGCAGCGCGTCGAGCACGGCGAGATAGCTCTCGCCGGGCACGCAAAAGGCGTCGGTCGCGCCATGAAGCAGCAATTGGTCGACGAGGATCTGCCCGCCAGTCCGTTCAGCCATGTGTATGTCCTCCCCAGGTGGGGTCGTTCAGGATGTCGTCTTGATGTTCGCCGAGGCGAGGGCTCGGCCGCGACGCGACCTGCCGCTTGCCATCGATGACGATGGGTGAGGCGACGGTCGGGATCGCGCCCTTGGCCGCTGCCTCTGCAGGCAGGTCGACCTTGATGCCGCGTGCCACCACCTGCGGATCGGCGAAGACCTCGTCGATCGTGTTGATCGGGCCGGCCGGAACGCCGGCTTCTTCCAGAGCAGCCAGAAGTTCGGCCTTGTGGCGGCGGGCGGTCAGCGAGGCCAGCATCGGGATCAGGATCGCGCGGTTGGCGACACGGCCCTTGTTGTCGGCATAATCGGCATGACTGCCGAGATCGGACCGGCCGAGCGCGTCGCAGAGCCTGCGGTACTGCCCGTCATTGCCGGTGGCGATGATGATGTGCCCGTCTGCGACGGGGAAGACTTCGTAGGGCACGATATTGGGATGGGCATTGCCGAGCCGGGCCGGGGGTTTTCCCGAGACCAGGTAGTTCAGCGCCTGATTGCCGAGCACTGCGACCTGTGTATCCATCAAGGCGAGGTCGAGCGTCGCGCCCTCGCCGGTGGCATCGCGTCGCCGCAGCGCCGCCAGGATGCCGACGGTCGCGTACAGCCCGGTGAAGATGTCGGTCTTGGCATAGCCGGCCTTGGTCGGCTGGCCGTCGGGCTGGCCGGTGATCGACATCGACCCGGCCATGCCCTGGATCAGGAAGTCGTACCCGGCGCGCTCGGCGTAAGGGCCGTCCTGGCCGAAGCCGGTGATCGAGCAATAGATCAGGCTCGGGTGGAGCTTGCGCAGCGAGGCGGCGTCGAGCCCGTATTTGGCGAGCCCGCCGACCTTGAAGTTCTCGATTACCACATCGGCATGGCCGGCGAGCTTGCGCACCAAGGCGCGGCCCTCCTCCGTGCGGAAATCGGCCGTGATCGAGCGCTTGCCTCGATTGGCGCTGTGGAAATAAGCCGCCGAGAGCGTGCCGCCATCCACTCCCTCGACGAAGGGCGGGCCCCAGTTGCGGGTGTCGTCGCCCTCTGGGCTTTCGACCTTGACGACATCGGCGCCGAGATCGGCCAGCAACTGGCCGATCCAGGGGCCGGCAAGGATGCGCGCGAGTTCGAGGACGCGCAGGCCGGCAAGGGGAGGAGTCGTCATCAGGTCATTCCGGCTTCGAGGCTGCCGTCATGGCCGGGTTTGGCCCAGCCGTCCCTTGAAGGATGCGCGGCAAAGGACATGCCCGGGGCAAGCCCCAGGCATGAGATCGCGATTAGAAGAACGCCTGCAGCCCGGTGACGGCGCGCCCGAGGATCAGCGCATGGACGTCATGCGTGCCCTCATAGGTGTTGACCGTCTCCAGGTTCGCGGCATGGCGCATGACCTGAAACTCGATCGAGATGCCGTTGCCGCCATGCATGTCGCGGGCCTGGCGGGCGATGTCGAGCGCCTTGCCGCAATTGTTGCGCTTCACCAGCGAGATCATCTCGGGGGCCATCCTGCCGTCATCGAGCAGGCGGCCGACACGAAGCGAGCCTTGCAGGCCGAGCGTGATCTCGGTCAGCATGTCGGCGAGCTTCTTCTGGTAGAGCTGGGTCTGGGCCAGCGGCTTGTTGAACTGCTTGCGGTCGAGCCCGTACTGGCGCGCGCGGTGGAAGCAGTCTTCGGCGGCGCCCATCACGCCCCAGGAGATACCGTAGCGCGCGCGGTTGAGGCAGCCGAACGGCCCCTTCAGTCCCGAGACGTTCGGCAGCAGGTTCTCTTCCGGCACGATGACGCCGTCCATGACGACCTCGCCGGTGATCGAGGCGCGCAGGCTGAGCTTGCCGCCGATCTTCGGCGCGCTCAGGCCTTTCATGCCCTTCTCGAGGATGAAGCCGCGGATCTGGTTGTCATGCGCCGCCGACTTCGCCCAGATCACGAACACATCCGCGATCGGCGAATTCGAGATCCACATCTTCGAGCCGGTCAGTTTGTAGCCGTCGGCCACCTTCTCGGCGCGGGTCTTCATGCCGGCCGGGTCGGAGCCGGCGTCGGGCTCGGTCAGTCCGAAGCAGCCGATCCATTCGCCGGAGCCGAGTTTGGGCAGGTACTTCTTGCGCTGGTTCTCGTCGCCATAGGCGTAGATCGGATACATCACGAGCGAGGACTGCACGCTCATCATCGAGCGATAGCCGGAGTCGACGCGCTCGACCTCGCGGGCCACCAGCCCATAGGAGACGTAGTTGGCGCCGGCGCAGCCATATTCCTCCGGCACCGTCACGCCGAGCAGGCCGAGTTCGCCCATCTCGTTGAAGATGGAGCGGTCGGTCTTCTCCTCGAGATAGGCCTCCGAGACGCGCGGGAGCAGCTTCTCCTGCGCGTATTGGCGGGCCGTGTCGCGGATCAGGCGCTCGTCCTCGTTGAGCTGGTCGTCGAGCAGGAAGGCATCGTCCCACTGGAATTCCGCGAGCTTGTGGCTGGCGGAGTGGCTGCGTGCGGCTTCGGCCATGGTTTCTCTCCCGTTCGCTCAGGCGTCGACGTCGAAGCTGACGCCCTGCGCCAGCGGCAACGTCGTGCCGTAGTTCAGCGTATTGGTAGCGCGGCGCATATAGGCCTTCCACGCGTCCGAACCGGCCTCGCGGCCGCCGCCGGTCTCCTTCTCGCCGCCGAAGGCTCCGCCGATCTCGGCACCCGAAGGGCCGATATTGACGTTGGCGATGCCGCAATCCGAACCTTCGCCGGAAACGAAGGTCTCGGCCTCGCGCATGTCGAGGGTGAAGATCGAGGAGGAGAGGCCGGCGCCAACCGCGTTCTGCAGCGCGATCGCCTGGTCCAGCGTCTTGTACTTCATGACATAGAGGATCGGCGCAAAGGTCTCGCGCTCGACTGGGCCGGTCTGCTCGGGCATCTCGACCAGCGCCGGGCGGACATAGAAGCCACCGCTGCCGACATCGACCTTCTCGCCGCCCTGGACCTTGCCGCCGGCAGCCTTGGCTTCGCCAAGCGCCTTCTGCATGCCCTCATAGGCCGCCTCGTCGATCAGCGGCCCGACCAGCACACCGGCCTCGCGGGGATCGCCGATCTTCACCGAGCCATAGACCTTGATCAGGCGCGGGATCAGCGCGTCATAGACGCTTTCATGAACGATCAGGCGGCGCAGCGTGGTGCAGCGCTGACCGGCCGTGCCCATCGCAGCAAAGGCGATGCCGCGCAGCGCGATATCGAGATCGGCCGAAGGCGCGACGATCGCGGCATTGTTGCCGCCGAGTTCGAGAATGGCGCGGGCGAAGCGGGCGGCGAGCTTCTGGCCGACTTCCTTGCCCATCCGGGTCGAGCCGGTGGCGGAGAGAACCGGCACGCGGTGATCCTGCACCAGCGCGTCGCCGATCTCGCGGCCGCCGATCAGGACTTCCGACAGGCCGACCGGAGCCTCGGGGCCGAAGCGCTTCATGGTGCGCTCGACGATGGCCTGGACGGCGAGCGCCGTCAGCGGGGTCTTCTCGGAGGGCTTCCAGACGACGCTGTCGCCGCAGACGAACGCAAGCGCCGCATTCCAGGACCAGACGGCGACCGGGAAGTTGAAGGCCGAGATCACGCCGCAGACGCCGAGCGGATGCCAGGTTTCCATCATGCGGTGGCTCGGGCGTTCGGTGGCGATGGTCAGGCCGTAGAGTTGGCGCGAAAGACCGACCGCGAAATCGCAGATGTCGATCATCTCCTGGACTTCGCCGAGCCCCTCGGAGGTGACCTTGCCGGCTTCCAGCGTCACCAGCAGGCCGAGATCGGTCTTGGCGTTGCGAAGCTCCTCGCCGAGCAGGCGGACGAACTCACCACGGCGCGGGGCCGGGACCTTGCGCCAGGCCAGGAAGGCGGATTGCGCGCGGCCGATCGCCGACTCGGTTTCCGCAACGCTCGTCTCGCGCAGCGTCGCCACCGTCTCGCCGGTGATCGGGGAGCGTGCGGCAAGGCCCGCGGACGCGAAGACGGTGTCCGGCACGCCAAGACGCTTGAGCAGCGCGAGCGCATCCTTCGGCAAAGATGAAGCCATGTCCTGGTTCCGACCTGTCGATTGCTAGTATGTCAAATGGCGCGGGAAAGAGCCGCCGCGCCGGAAGGGCGCAGAATGCCCTCTTCCGGTCGCGCTCGGCAACAGATATGTTCTCACGAGTTGATGAGAATAGCTCATGATCTTTGATCTCGTTCCCGGCCGGCTTTCGGTGCCCTCCCTGTCGGCGCTTGCCGCCTTCGAGGCGGCTGCGCGCCATGGCAGTTTCACACGCGCGGCCGAGGAGTTGAACTTGACCCAGGGGGCGGTCAGCCGCCAGGTCGCACATCTCGAGCAGGTGCTCGGCGTCAGCCTGTTCCAGCGCGTCAAGAAGCGCGTCAGCCTGACGCCGGCCGGGAGCGCCTATGCGACCGAGATCCGCGATGGGCTCTCGCGCCTTGCGGCCGCAACCGTCTCGGCCATGGCCTTTCGCGGCGCGGCCGGCGTGCTGCATCTCGGCATCCTGCCGACCTTCGGCACACGCTGGCTGATCCCGCGTCTTCCGCGCTTCATCGAGGCCCATCCCGGCGTCACCATCAACTTCACGACCAAGCTGGTGCCCTTCGATTTCGGGCGCGAGCCGATCGATGCGGCCGTGCATTTCGGCGATCCGGTCTGGCCCGGCGCGGTGCTGCATCGCCTGATGGGGGAGGAGGTCGTTCCCGTGGCGGCGCCCTCGCTGGTCGAGCGCCTGGGCTTGAAGGAGCCGGCGGATATGCTGCGCGCGCCGTTGCTGCAGCAGGCGACGCGGCCCCGGGCCTGGGCGAACTGGCTGGAAAAACAGGGGCTGCCGCCGGAGCGGGCGCTGATGGGGCCGCGCTTCGAGCAGTTTGCCATGGTCTCGCAGGCAGCCGTGGCTGGGTTGGGGCTTGCGATCGTGCCGCGCTTCCTGATCGAGGAGGAGTTGCGGTCCGGAGCACTCGTGGTCCCGGTCGACCGGCCGGTCAGCGGCACGGAAGGCTATTACCTGGTCTATCCCGAGACCCGGGCGGCGCTGCCGGCGGTGATCGCCTTTCGCGACTGGTTGCTCGGCGAATGCGGGCTCACGGCCTGAGCACTCGACAAGCCGGCGCAGTCACGGCATTCATGCGTGGAATTCACCAACCTCGGCCGCTGAGCGTCGCGGCCCGAACTGCGCAGGACTGACATGCCGTCCTTTCCCGAGACCGCCGATGTCGTGATCTGTGGAGGCGCCGCGATCGGTTCCTCCGTCGCCTATCATCTCGCCGCCGACCCTGGTTTCAAGGGCAAGGTCGTGGTTCTGGAGAAGGATCCGACCTACCGCTACTCCGCCTCGGCGCTCTCGGCGGCTTCGATCCGGCAGCAGTTCTCAAGCTCGGTGAATATCCGCATTTCTCTGCACGGCATCGATTTTTTGCGCAATATCGGGACGCATCTCGCCGTCGACGGCGAGGTTCCGGCCATCGATCTGCATGAGGGCGGCTACCTCTATGTCGCGAGCGGCGAGGGCGCCCCGGTCCTCGCCTCGAACCAGAAGCTACAGCAGGACGAGGGCGCCGATATTGCGCTCTATGCAGCGGATATGTTGCGCAGCAAATTTAGCTGGCTCAACGTCGAGGATCTCACCTGCGGCACCTTTGGGGTCAGCGGCGAGGGCTGGTTCGACGGCTGGGCGCTGCTCCAGGCCTTTCGCAGGAAAGCGCGCGCGCTCGGTGTCGAGTACCGCCAAGGCGAAGCGGCGCGCTATATCGTAGAAGGCGGCCGCGTCGTCGGCGTCGAGCTTGGCGATGGCAGTCGCATCGGCTGCGGCGCGGTCGTCAATGCCTCGGGCACGCATGGGGCGCGGCTGGCGGCAACGGCCGGCATCGCGATTCCGGTCAGATCGATGAAGCGCTACGTCTTCAGCTTCACCTGCAAGGGCGAGGTCGATAACTGCCCGCTTCTGATCGATACCTCCGGTGCCTATTGCCGGCCCGAGGGCAAGCGCGGCAGCGAGGGGCAGATGTTCATTAGCGGCGCGTCCCCGCCGGCCGAACTCGATCGCGAATGGATCGAGACCGATGCCGATGTGGAGGATGTCGACTGGTCCTTCTTTGAGGAGCATGTCTGGGCGCCGCTCGCCCATCGTGTGCCAGCCTTCGAGGCGATCAAGCCCGGTCGCGCCTGGGCCGGGCCCTATGACATGAACGAACTCGACGGCAACGCTATCCTCGGCCCGGCTGTCGGCCTGCCGAATCTCTATCTTGCCAATGGTTTCTCGGTCACGGACTGCAGCAGTCCCCGGCTGTGGGACGGGGGCTTGCCGAGCAGATTGTGCATGGCGGCTATCGCACGCTCGATCTTGCCGATCTTGGTCATGAGCGCATCGTCGCGGGGCGGCCGCTGACGGAGGCCAATATCATCTGAGGAGGCACGCATGGTCGATCCGGCTTATGTTCAGACCATGGCGCGCTATAATGCCTGGCAGAACCGGAGCCTATGCGATGCCGCCGACGCGCTTGACGAGGAAGGTCGCCGTCGCGATCGCGGCGCCTTCTTCAAGTCGATCCATGGTACGCTGAACCATGTCCTCTGGGCCGACGAAATCTGGCTGCACCGGCTGATCGGAACGCCCAAACCGCCGATCAGTGGCCGCGATGCGCCGATTTATGTCGATGACTGGGCCGAGTTCCGCCGCCGTCGCGCCGAGCGCGACGAGGCGATCCTCGCCTGGGCCGCTACCGTCGATGCCAACTGGCTGCGCGGGACCTTGATCTGGTATTCGGGGGCCGCTGGCCGCGAACTCGGCAAGCCGCGCGCTTTTGCGCTCATGCACATGTTCAACCACCAGACGCATCACCGCGGGCAGGTCCACGCCATGCTGACGGCGGCCGGAGCCAGGCCCGAGGATACCGATCTCCTCCTCGTCGACGAGCCGCGCTGAACGGCCCTCCGGTTCAGGCCTGCTTGGTCCGTTTAGACCGGGGCGGCGTCTTCGCGGGGGCAGGCTTGTCGTTGTCTTCTCTCGCGTCCGGCACGGTTGCGGTCGTGTTCTGACTCAGCTTCTGGAACAACCCGAGCCCGACCATCGCCAGCACTGCGAGCAGCACCAGCAGGCCGGGATAGACGACATCGCTCATCGCGGATCGTGACGCCTTGGTGATCAGCACCAGCGATTCCAGGCTGAGCGCAATGATGATGATCGTCATGAATTTGGTCAGCGAACCGCGCGCCTCGGCCGGGCGCCGCAATTCGCGATCGCTGATCACCTCTTCCTCGAACAGGAACTTGCCGACATCCGCAACAGCGACCGCGATGATCACGAGGCCGATTCCATCGAGCATGGTCTCGAGCGCGCCATCGCCGGTCCTGAAGCCAGTGAAGGTGCGCCAGATCGCCACCACCATCAGCATCACCGAGGCGGCGAGCAGCGAGCCCGCGATCGCGGTGTAGAGGATGCGGCTGAAGAGCAACATGGCGGTGTCTGTCCGGGACAAGTCGGGCGCTTGGCCTGAGAAACGGGCATGGCGGCCCGCTGTTCCATGCGGCTTGTCGATTGTCCCGGTTCGATGCAGGTTGCCGGCTCCGTTGCGGAGACCCGTCATGCCTGAGCTCTCGAGCTTGCTTGCCTTCGCCCTGATCGCGTTCGGCATGGTTCTGACGCCCGGGCCGAACATGATCTACCTGATCTCGCGCTCGATCTCGCAGGGGCATGCTGCCGGGCTGATCTCGCTCATCGGCGTCGTGCTCGGCTTCGTCGTCTACATGCTCTGCGCCACCTTCGGCATCACGGCGCTGCTCTTCGCAGTGCCCTATGCTTATGACGCCCTGCGCTTCGGTGGTGCGGCCTATCTCCTGTATCTCGCCTGGCAGGCGCTGAGGCCGGGCGGGCGCTCGCCCTTCCAGGTTCGCGAGCTGGTGCCGGACGGACCGCGCAGGCTCTTTGCGATGGGCTTCCTGACCAGCCTGCTCAATCCCAAGATCGCGATGTTCTATCTCGCGCTGCTGCCGCAATTCATCGATCCCGCTGCTGGCAATGTCCTGACGCAGTCGCTGCTGCTCGGCGCGATCCAGATCGTGATCAGCGGCAGCGTCAACGCGCTGATCATCTTCACCGCCGGCAGTATCGCCCTCTTCCTTCGCACACGGCCGTTCTGGGCGGTGGTGCAGCGCTGGCTGATGGGCACCGTGCTTGCCGGCCTTGCCGTGAAGATGGCGACGGAAGCGCAGCGCTAGCTCAAACCCCATTTCCGGACATTGTGCCAGACAGCATGCGTCGTTGCCCCGGCTGCAAGGGGCACGGACATGCGGCGCAGCAAGGCCAGCAGGAGTTTTTCATGAGTGTCGCCAACGGCCGGGCTTTGCTCGCAATCCCCGGCCCGACCACTATCCCCGATCGCGTGCTGCAGGCGATGATGCGGCCGGCCGAGGAGCTCAGCTCCAAGCCGATCCTCGATTTGACCGAGACGCTCCTGAGCGATCTCCGGAAGATCTTCCGCACCAAGGGCGAGACCTTCATCTACGCTGCCAACGGACATGGCGGCTGGGAAGCGGCGCTGACCAATGTGCTCTCCCGCGGCGACAGGATTTTGGTGCTCGCGAGCGGGCGGTTTGCCGTCGGCTGGGGTGAGATGGCCCGTTTCCTCGGGGCAGATGTCGAGATCCTGGGCGGGTCATGGCGCGCGGCGGTCGATCCGGTGGCCGTCGAGGAGCGCCTGCGGCGCGACACGAACCATGAGATCAAGGCCGTGCTCATGGTGCAGATCGATACGGCGTCCGGCGTCGTCAACGATGTGCAGGCCGTGCGCAAGGCAATCGATGCCGCAGGTCATCCAGCCTTGTATATGATCGATGGCGTCGCCTCGCTGGGCTGCATGCAGTTCGAGATGGACGATTGGGGGGTCGACATCGCGATGTCGGCCTCGCAGAAGGGCCTGATGACTCCGCCCGGGCTGGCCTTCGTCGCGGCGAGCGGGAAGGCGCTGCATGCGCATCCGCACGCGACGATGAGGACGCCCTATTGGGATTGGACCTCCCGGCTGAGCCCGCTCCTCTACATGAAGCATTTCGGTACGCCGCCCGAGCATCTGATGTTCGGCCTGCGCGCCGCGCTCGACATGATCCTCGAGGAGGGGCTGGAGGCCGTCTGGCGCCGCCATGCCCTGCTTGCAGGGGCAACCCACGCTGCCATGTCGCGATGGGCCGAGGGGCAGGCCCTGACCTGCAATATCGAGGAACCATCGCAGCGGGCGCCCTCGGTCACGACCATCCTCGTTCAGTGCGACCCGAGTGCGATCACCGATTATGCGCGCACGGTCTGTGGCGTGACGCTCGGGCTCGCGATCGGGGATCTCGCCGGCAAGGCCTTTCGCATTGCCCATATGGGCCATGTCAATGCACCGATGGTGCTTGGCAGCCTGAGCGCTGTCGAAATGGCGTTGCAGGCGCAGAATATCCCGCATGGTGCCGGTGGCGTTGCTGCAGCCATCACGCATCTCGCCCAAGGCGCTTAACCGGGCAGTTTGGGCATCGGCCCGAACAAGTCGGTTGCCGCTTTCGGGAAAGCCGATGAGGCTCGCCGCGATGCGGCGGGCCATTCTCGTGGTGAGGTCTGCTCGGCGAAAGCAGGGCAGTCCGGCGCAAATGCCCGTTCCCAGGCTGCGCCGTCCTGCTCTAGCTTCGCGGTCCCATTCGGAACCAAGAGAGCGCAGGCCATGAGTGAGTTGACCCCCGACGAAGCCAAGGTGACGGCGTGGCTTGCCAGCCGCAAGGACGCGATGGTCGCGCTCCTGCGCGAGATGGTCGACACTGACTCCGGCTCCTATGACAAGCCGGGCGTCGACAGGGCAGGGCAGGTGCTCGCCCGGTTCCACGAAGCGAACGGGCTCAGCGTCGAGATCATCCCGGATGCCCGCTACGGCGATGCCGTCAAGGCGCGACTGCCGAACCCGGCCGCCAACGACCAGCGCCCGGTGCTGTTGCTGGGACATCGCGACACCGTCTTCCCTGAGGGCGAGCCGACGCGCCGACCCTTCACCATCAAGGCAGGCCGGGCCTATGGTCCCGGTGTCGCCGACATGAAGGCTGGTCTCGTCATCGAGGCCTTCGTCGCCGCCGCCTTTGCCGAATGCGGTGGGCTTTCCGCTCCGCTCACCATGCTGACGACGAGCGACGAGGAAATCGCTTCGCCCTCTTCACGCCCGATCATCGAGGCGGCGGCGCGTGAATCGCGCTGTGTCTTCAACGCCGAGCCGAGCCGGCTGCCACCCGGCACCGAGTTTCTGCGCGATCACAAGCAGTCGATCACCAGCGGCCGCAAGGGCGGCGTCTTCATGCGTGCCGAATTCGTCGGCAAGGCCGCCCATTCCGGCGCAAATTACGAGAAGGGCGTCTCGGCCATTGTCGACCTCGGCCACAAGATCCCGAAGCTGCAGGGACTGACCGACCTCGAACGAGGCGTCACCGTCAATGTCGGGCTGATCGGCGGCGGCCAGACCGTCAACACGGTCGCTCCCCATGCCTGGTGCGAAATCGATCTGCGCTATGTCACGGCCGCTCAGCGCGATGAACTGGTCAGCGCGATCCGCGGCATCATCGAGACCCCCATCGTTGAAGGCTCGAGTGCGAAACTGACGATCAAGGGCGAGTTCGTGCCGCTGGAGCGAACCCCTGAGGCCGTTGCCCTCTACGATACCTATCGTGATGCCGCCGCGAGCTTCGGGATCAGCGTCAGCGCCGAGTTTACCGGCGGCTGCGCGGATTCCGGTTTCACTGCGGCGCAGGGTTGCCCGACGCTGTGCTCTGTCGGCCCGATCGGCGGAATGGCGCACACTCCCGACGAATTCCTCGAAGTCGAGAGCATCGTGCCGGCCGCGCAGGTGCTGGCGCTTGCCGTGATGCGCACGGCTGCGCGCATGGAGTGAGGTCCGGGCGGATTGCCCCGGCGCGGATGCGCGGCCGCGTGCCGACCATCCGCCGGTCGAACCGCTGCTGACAGGGCGGCGACGCAACGGCATCGATGCTCGCTCCTGGGGCGAGCGTCGATGGCGGGAATGGCCCCATGGTTTCAGTGCACCCTCAGAACGCCTCTTCCCAATTTCGGCTGAGCCGCATCGCCGAGTTGATGAGCCCGACCATGGAATAGGTCTGCGGAAAATTGCCCCAGAGCTCGCCGGTTTCGAGATCGGCATCCTCCGAAAGCAGGCCAAAGCTGTTGCGCCGTTTCAAGATGCGGCAGAACAGGTCCTTGGCTTCGTCGCGCCGGCCGATCGCATGCAGCGCGTCGACATACCAGAAGGCGCAGATCAGGAAGCCGGTATGCATGAAGCCGAAATCGTCCTGTGTGCCGTAGCGCAGCAGAAGGTCGCCGCGGCCGAGTTCGCGGCCGATGGTCTCGACAGTTGCAATATAGCGTGGATCCTCGGCCTTTACGAAGCCGAGCTCCGCGATCAGCAGCAGGGTAGCGTCGAGATCGCTACCGCCGAAGGTCGAGACGAAGGTGCCCTTCTCCTGATTCCAGATCTGGTCGGTGATGACGCTCTTGAGGCGTTTGGCCTCGGCCCGCCAATAGTCCTTGCGGTCCGTGCGCCCGAGCGTGCCGGCGATGCGTGCGAGCCGGTCGCAGGCCGCCCAGCACATCACGCTGGAGAAGGAATGCACGACCTGCCTCTCGCGCAGCTCCCACGGGCCGGCATCGGGCTTGTCGAAGACGGCGATCGCGAGCTCGCCCATGCGTTCGAGCTGCCCGAAGAGCGCGTCCTTGCCGGGCTGGATCAGGCGGCGGTCGAAGAAGGAATGCGTCGCCGCGAGCACCACGGCGCCGTAGCCGTCGTTCTGGATTTGCGTCGCAGCGCCGTTGCCGACGCGCACCGGCTGGTGCCCGCGATAGCCTGACAGGTTCGGCACCTCGAATTCGGTCAGCGCGCCGCCGCGCGTGATCGGGTAGAGCGGCGGCAGATGCTCCGCACCGCTCTCGGAGAAGGTGTCGACGATATTGGTGATGAAGCCGAGATAATCCTCCATCGTCCGCGTCGTGCCCAGCCGATTGAGCGCATGCACGACGAAATAGGCGTCGCGCAGCCAGCAGAAGCGGTAGTCCCAGTTGCGCTGGGTGCCGGGAGCTTCCGGAATCGAGGTGGTCAGCGCGGCGACGATGGCGCCGCTCTCCTCGAAACTGCAAAGCTTCAGCGTGATCGAGGCGCGAATGACCTCCTGCTGCCACTCGAAGGGGATGGAGAGGGAGCGCACCCAGTCGCGCCAGTAATCCGTCGTCTTGTCCAGGAACTCGCGCGCGGTCGTCTCGATCTCGGCGCGCAATGCCTCGTCTGAGCCGATGAAGAAGGAGAAGGTCCGGTCGACCGCGAAGGGGACGCTGTCCATCACATAGGAGATCGGCGCATCCGTCGTCAGCCGGATCGTCTGGTCCGCGCCGACATAGCGGACATGGTTGGAGCCGCGGGTGATCTCGTCCGGCAGTTCGCCGAGGCCGAGACATGGCTTCAGCACGACCCGGATACGCGGCCGGCCCGAAAGCCGGCGCACGCGCCGCACCAGCAGCGGCGGCCGGAAGGAACGCTCGTAGCGCACGAAACGCGGTGCGAAATCGAGAATCTCGATGGCGTTGCCCTGGTCGTCGGACAGGACGGAGGAGAGGATCGCGGTGTTGTCGAGATAGCTCTGTTCGCACCGGGTCATGCCGACGAGCTCGATCGCGAACACGCCCTTCTCGGGCATGGCGTCGCCATCATCGGGTTTGTTGTCGATCAGCGAACAGAAAACCGGGTCGCGGTCGAAGCGGGGAAAGCAGCCCCAGACGATATGGGCGCGCCGGTCGATGAGTGCGGCGATCGAGCAATTGCCGATCACGCCGAGATCGAGCGAGGCGGAATGCCGCGCCGTGGTGGAGGTTTCTACGGTCATGATCAGCCTTGGCAGAAAGCGTCGGTCGTCAGGCTGCCGCTTTCTGCGGCAGCGAGCAGGATGGTGCGGAGCGCTGTCGGGGAGGCGAGGCGCCGGCCGGCACAGGTCTCGCCCGCACCGATGCGGATCGACAGGCCGCCCAGCGCGTTCACCGTGGCAAAGCCCGCCTCGTCGGTAATGTCGTCGCCGATGAAGACCGGTGTCCGGCCGCTATAGGGTGCTTCCCGCATCAGCCAGGAAATGGCGTTGCCCTTGCTGGCACCGGCCGGGACCAGCTCGGCGACCGACTTGCCTTCCTGCAAGCGCACGGACGGGCCCATTCCGGCGGCAAGCTTCCTGACCAGCGCGAGGGCTTCATCCTGGAGTTGCGGCGCCAGACGCCAGTGCAGGGCGGCCGAGATCCGTTTGTCCTCCACGAGGATGCCGACATGGCTGTTTGCGAAACGGATGAGCTCCCGCAGCGCTTCGCGCAGGGCTTCGGGAGCATCCGCCTGGCTGCGGATGGCTCCCGCGAGGCGGATCTGTGCGCCATGAAGGCCGGCGATGTCGAAGTGATAGGGGGCGAGAAACCCGTCGAGGTCGGGGATCGGACGCCCGGAGACAAGCGCCAACGCTCCGCCCAGCGCCGAGCGCAACGTATCGAGCGCCGGCGCGAGTTGCCTGTCGAGTTTGACCTCGTCGGGCATCGGCGCAATTTCGACCAGCGTTCCGTCAAAATCGAGAAACAGAGCGACCTGCTTCGCCATCTTGGTGAAGTCGCGGGATTCGTTGGTAGATTCCGATTCGATCAGTTCCATCATCTCGTTCTGTTTGCGTGACGAAACGGGCGAAAGAACGACAGGTGAGCTGTCCGATGCCTGAGCGAGGGTTCTTGCATCATCCGCGCGATGGGCGGATGCTAGTGAACTTGCCACATTCTGCTTTCACTTTGCCACAGTCATCATGATTTCAACGCGAGCCTGACGCGGCTTCGCCATCTGATATCCGAAGCCCCTGGGAAACATTACGTGCGCCGGCGCGTTCTGTTCCCGCTTCCGGTGTCGAAATTCGGGCAGCCGGCTGATCGGAGTATTCCCGGACATGCGTCTCGTCATCGTTTCCAATCGCGTCACCATTCCCGATCGCAGCGAGAAGGTCGCCGCTGGCGGTCTGGCCGTGGCGTTACGTGAGGCGTTGGAGAAGCATGGCGGGCTCTGGTTCGGCTGGAGCGGGCATGTCAGCGAAGAGAAGACCCGCGCGGTGCGGACGCTCCAGCGCGGCAAGGTGACCTATGCGGTGACCGATCTGAGCGAAGAGGAGCGGCAGACCTATTATCTCGGCTTCTCGAACCGCGCCCTTTGGCCGAACATGCATTACCGCCTCGGTCTGACCGAGTTTTCGCGAGCCGACTATGCGGGCTATCTCGCCGTCAATCGCCGCTTTGCCAAGGCGCTCGTCGCGATGTTGCGGCCGGACGACCTGATCTGGGTTCACGATTATCATCTGATCCCCTTGGCTGCGGAACTTCGGCGGCTCGGGGTGAAGAACCGGATCGGCTATTTCCACCACATCCCCTGGCCGCCCTCCGAGGTCTTTGGCGCCCTGCCCTCCAGCATCACCCTGATGAAGACGGTCGGCGCCTATGACCTCGTAGGGCTGCAGACCGAAATCGATGCGCGCAATGTGGTGAGCGGACTGGTCAATCTCTGCGGCGCAAAGGCCGATGGCGACGGGGTTCGCCTCGGTCGGCGTTCGATCCAGGTCAAACCCTTCCCGATCGGCATCGATGTCGAGGGCTTTCGCAAGCTTGCGACGAGTTCCGCGCGTACGACCGCGGTATCGATCCGGCGCGCGACGGAGGCCTTTGGCGACCGCAAGTTGGTCATCGGCGTCGATCGCCTGGATTACTCCAAGGGAATCGTCCAGCGCCTGGAGGCCTTCGAGCGCTTCCTGCTGGAAAATCCCGAGCAGCGCGGCCGTGTCGGCATGCTGCAGATCGCGCCACCCTCCCGCTCGGATGTTCCTGAATATGCCGAACTCGATCGCCAGTCGGACGAGACGGCCGGGCGGATCAACGCGGCGCTGGGCGAATTCGACTGGACGCCGATCCGCGTGGTCAAGAAGGCCTATTCCCGCAATGTCCTGGCCGGCTTCTATCGCCGTGCCCAAGTCGGGCTGGTCACGCCGATGCGCGACGGCATGAATCTGGTCGCCAAGGAATACATCGCGGCGCAGGATCCCGCCGATCCCGGCGTGCTGGTCCTCTCGCGCTTTGCAGGGGCGGCGCGGCAGATGAAGGACGCTCTGATCGTCAATCCCTACGATCTCTCGGAAATGTCGGAGGCGATCCAGCAGGCGCTGGTTATGCCGAAGCCAGAACGAATCCGGCGTTTCGAGAAGCTCTACGCCACCATCGCCGCAACCGATATCGGCTGGTGGACCGAGACCTATCTTGCCGCGCTCTCCGAGGGCGAAGCCGGGTTTCCGGTGACGCGCCCAGCGGCCAAGCGGGCGGTTCGCGCCAAGCCGGCGACCGGACCCAAGCAGCGACCGGCAACTTCGCGGGCTCCAGCCAAATCCGCAAGCGGCGCCGCAACGACCGTTCCGACATTGTCGGATCTGTCACAAATCGCGGCTGGAAATGGGCGCTTGCCGCATTAATGAGAAGCACTGCCGCCGATTTCACCTCGGGGTTGTAACGGCGGCCCTTGCCGAACACTCCTTTCGCTCGCTAGAAGGCGACAAGAACCGGGGCATGCTGCCGACTCATCCGGAGCCAGGTATCAGGTCTGCGAGCGGCATCGGCAACGATGTCTGAGGAGGCGGGCGGAGGGCCGATTTGATGCGAGGCGCTCTCGGAGGTCCGGGCGTTCTGCTGCGCCGTCTCCGTGAGGTCATGGCAGCGCCCGTCAGCCCGCAAGAGCGGCTGGATCGGCTTGTCGTCCTGATCGCCGGCAATCTGGTCGCGGAAGTCTGTTCCGTCTATGTCCTGCTCGAGGACGGTTCGCTTGAACTCTACGCGACAGAGGGCCTGAATCGCGAGGCGGTGCACCTGACCCGGATGCGCGCCGACGAGGGGCTCGTTGGCTTGATCGCGAGCGAGGCCGAGCCTCTCGCCCTGTCCGACGCGCAGTCGCACCCGGCCTTCTCCTATCGTCCGGAGACGGGCGAAGAGATCTACCATTCCTTCCTCGGCGTCCCGATCCTGCGAGGCGGCGCCGTCATGGGCGTCCTCGTCATCCAGAACCGCGCGTCGCGTCTCTACAACGAGGAAGAGATCGAGACGCTGCAGACCACCGCCATGATCATGGCGGAGATGATCGCGGCCGGCGGGCTGAAATCGCTGGCGCCGCCCGGCAGCATGATCGGCCTCGACCGACCGATCCATGGCGTCGGCGTCAAGCTGGCGGATGGTGTCGGGCTCGGCCACGCCGTCCTCCACGAACCCCGGGTCGCGATCACCAATCTGATCGCCGAGAATCCCGCCCGCGAGGTCAAGCGCCTCGAGGCCGCCATCGCCGAGATGCGCACCGCGATCGACGAACTGATCGAGCGCGGCGACGTGGCTCACACCGGTGAGCACCGCGACGTCCTCGAAACCTTCCGCATGTTCGCCCATGACCAGGGTTGGCTCAGGCGCATGCGCGAGGTGGTGATGACCGGCCTCACCGCCGAGGCGGCGGTCGAGCGTGTGCAATCCGACACCCGCGCCAAGATGCTGCGCCAGACCGACCCCTATCTCAGGGAGCGGCTGCACGATCTCGACGATCTCGCCAATCGGCTGCTGCGAACCCTGATGGGCAAGGCGAATGGCGTCGCACACGAGAAACTGCCCGAGAACGCCATCCTGATCGCCCGCTCGATGGGGCCGGCGGCCCTGCTCGATTATGACCGGGTCCGTTTGCGCGGGCTCATCCTTGAGGAAGGCGGGCCGACGAGCCACATCGCCATCGTGGCGCGGGCGCTTGGCATTCCGGCTGTCGGCGAGATCGTCAACGCAACCGCGCTGATCCAGGCAGGCGACGCGGTCATCGTCGACGGCCAGGCTGGCGAGGTGCAGATCCGTCCGCAGCCGGATGTCGAGAACGCTTACAAGGACAAGGCCCGCCTGCGCGCCCGCAAGCAGGAACAGTACCGCAAGCTCAAGGATCTGCCGGCCGTCACCAAGGACGGGGTCGAGATCAACCTCCAGATCAATGCCGGCCTTCTGGTCGACATGCACAGTCTCGACGAGACCGCCGCCGCAGGGATCGGGCTGTTTCGCACCGAACTGCAATTCATGGTCGCTCAGCACATGCCGACGACGACCGAGCAGCAAGCGCTCTACGGGGCTGTGCTCAAGGCGGCGCAGGGTCGGCCGGTGGTCTTCCGGACGCTCGATATCGGCGGCGACAAGGTGCTGCCCTATATGGAGCGCGTCGAGGAAGAGAATCCGGCGCTCGGGTGGCGCGCGATCCGGATCGGCCTCGACAAGCCGCGCCTGCTGCGCGGCCAGATCAGGGCGATGCTGCGGGCCGGAGCCGGCCAGGACATGCGCATCATGCTGCCCATGGTCGCGACCGTGGACGAGTTCCTGCGCGCGCGCTTCATCGTGCGCCGCGAACTCGCCATGATGGAGAAGCAGGAGCGTCCGGCGCCCACCAATCTCGAGCTCGGCGTCATGGTCGAAGTGCCATCGCTGCTGTTCGAACTGGCAGAAATCTCGCGCGAGGCCGACTTCCTGTCGATCGGCACCAATGACCTGATGCAGTTCCTGTTCGCGGCCGATCGTGAGAACCGACGGGTGTCCGAGCGCTTCGATCCGCTTTGCGTTGCAGCGCTCCGCGCACTGCGTACGATCGTCGAGGCTGCGGGCGAGGCAGGTTGCCCGGTCTCGGTCTGCGGTGAGATGGGTGGCAAGCCGCTGGAGACGATGGCGCTGATCGGCCTGGGTTATCGCTCCTTCTCGATGTCGGCGGCGTCGTTCGGGCCGGTCAAGGCGATGCTGCGCGCCCTTGACGTCAGGAAGTTGCGCGAGCGTATGGATTGGATGCTTGCCTCTTCCGAAGGTGCATCGAGCCTGCGTTCGCAGCTTTCGGCACTGGCGACTGAATTGAAAGTGCCGGTCTAGCGAGACTGACGCCCGCTTCACCGGTCCCCAAACAGTGTTTCCGAGTTCCTGATGTCCCTTCAGCTCCCTCAAGACCGTCTCGACGGCATCGTCGCACGCCACGCTGTTGCGACCGACGAGATCAACCGTTCGACCGATGCCGTGCGTACGGTGGAGCTCGCCAAGGAACTGGCGGAGCTCGAGCCCGTCGTTGCCGCGATTGCCGCCTGGCGCAATGCGCAGGCCTCCCTCGACGAAGCGCAGGCGCTGATCGACGATCCGGCGACCGACAGCGACTTTCGCGATCTCGCCTATGAGGAGCGCGACTCCGCTCGAATCGAGATTGACGCGCGGGCCCGCGAAATCCTGGTCGCTCTCCTGCCGAAGGATGCCGCCGACGAACGCGGCGTCATTCTGGAAATCCGGGCCGGCACCGGCGGTGACGAGGCCTCGCTCTTCGCCGGGGACCTGCTGCGGATGTATCAGCGCTACGCCTCGCAGAAGGGCTGGAGCGTCGACATCATCTCGGAGAGTGAAGGCACGGTTGGTGGCTACAAGGAAGTCATCGCGGAGATCGCGGGCCGGGGCGTCTATGCCAAGCTGAAGTTTGAATCCGGGGTTCACCGCGTGCAGCGCGTGCCGGATACCGAGGCGAGCGGCCGCATTCATACTTCGGCCGCGACGGTGGCGATGCTGCCTTTGGCGACGGAGGTCGATGTCGCGCTTAATGACAACGATCTGCGCATCGACACGATGCGTGCCGGGGGCGCCGGCGGCCAGCACGTCAACAAGACCGAATCGGCCGTCCGCCTGACCCATATTCCGAGCGGGATCGTGGTCGTGGTCCAGGACGAGCGCTCGCAGCACAAGAACAAGGCGCGCGCCTTCGAGTTGATGCGCGCCCGGCTCTACGACATGGAGCGGATGAAGGCCGACGCCGAACGCGCGGCGGACCGACGCTCGCAGATCGGCTCCGGTGACCGGTCCGAGCGGATCCGTACCTATAATTTCCCGCAGGGTCGCGTGACGGACCACCGCATCAACCTGACGCTCTACAAGCTCGACGAGATGATGCAGGGGCTGGCGCTCGACGAGATCATCGATGCCCTTACTGCGGAGCGCCAGGCGACATTGCTTGCAGCGCAAAGCGGGGCGTGAAACCTTTTTCGTGGACTGGCGTTGTTTCCGTATCGACGTGAAAACAGGCTGGAGGAAACCATGAAACTTGTTTCAGTAATTGCGATGACCGGTCTGATGGCGCTGGCTACCGCAGGTGCCGCTGAAGCCCAGAACCAGACCTTTGGTCGCGTCGTCCAAGGACAGCCCGCGCCCCTGCAGAATGCGATGACGCAGTCGCAGGCGCGCAAAGCATGTTCGCAGGAAATGCGCGGAGCGCGCGAGAGCAAGGCTTCAATCAATCAGAAGATGAAGAATTGCGTGGGCCAGAAGATGCAGGGCAATTGATATAGATGCGAGCACCAGCCCAGTGACGTCGCCACTGCAGAGCGGTGGCGACGCCGTAACGCCTTCGCCGCAAGCTGTCGGCGCGCTGACCATCCGGGAGGCGCGGCGACAGCTTGCGGCTCGTCTTCGCGCTGCGGGGGGCGATACGCCGGTTCTTGATGCGCGTCTTCTCGTTGAAGCCGTGACTGGGGCCGGGGGCGCAAAGGACGATGCTCTGCTCGGTGATCGGGCCGCCGCGGATCTGGATGGCTACGCCGTGCGGCGGCTGGCAGGCGAACCTGTCTGGCGCATCCTCGGCGAGCGGGAATTCTGGGGGCTGAGCTTCAAGCTCTCGCCGGCGACGCTGGAGCCACGCCCCGATACCGAGACGATCGTCGAGGCCGCGCTCGATACCCTGCGCGAGAGGCGCGGGGACGCGTTGTCGATACTGGATCTCGGGACTGGTACGGGCTGCCTGCTCATCGCGATCCTGAGTGAGTTCAGGCAGGCCAGGGGGCTGGGCATCGACCTGTCGGGAGAGGCCTGCAAGGTCGCCGCCGCAAATGCCCTTGCAAATGGCGTCGGTGACCGCGCGGCGTTTCGAGAAGGCGACTGGGTGAAGGGCCTTGAGGGGCGCTTCGATCTGATCGTCTCCAATCCGCCCTATATTCCGGGCGATGAGATTCCCGGGTTGGATGTGGGTGTGCGCGCCTATGATCCGCTCCTGGCGCTGGATGGCGGAATCGATGGGCTCGTTCCGTATCGACACTTTGCACGCGAACTGGCGCCGTTTCTGGCGCCGGGCGGCATCGTGATTTTCGAGATCGGTGCCGGGCAGGAGCCGGATGTCGCCGCCATGATGCGGGCCGAGGGGTTCCGGTATCACGGAGCGCGCAAGGATCTCGGCGGACACGAGCGCGCACTGATCTTCTCCCGCTCAACCTGATACGCACAGGGATTGTGCGAATTTGCTTGGAACCGAACGCAAAAGCCGCTATGCAGATACCAGCCGAAGCTGGTGTCGTCAGCGCCGAGCCTAGGGCAGCCTCCTCCTGATTGACGAGGGTTTGCCTCCGGACACGTCCGAAGTTTGACGGAACTGACAAAGCAAGATCGGAATTCCGAAGGCATGGATGTGCCATTCGGCTCATGGGGCGAGTTACCGCCCCTTTTGGAAACGAGCGCGTGAAGACCAAGAACGGCGCATTGCCCCTTCAGGTCGACTCCCTCCGGCACGGCGCCGCAACCCGCCGCGTGCCGGTACGCGTATGACAGTGACCCGGTTGCTTTGAACAGACAGAGCGCGAGATAGACGCGAATGAGACCAGGTCAGAACCGGCGTATGCGCGGCCGTAACAACAACAATAACAATAACAACAACGGCAATCGAAAGTCGCCCAACCCGTTGCAGCGCAGCTACGAGTCGAACGGGCCGGACGTCAAAGTTCGTGGTACCGCTCAGCATGTCGCGGAGAAGTACTTGCAGCTGGCGCGCGATGCCCAGTCGTCGGGCGATCCGGTCGCAGCTGAGAACTATTTCCAGCACGCTGAGCACTACTACCGCATCCTTCTTGCGGCGCAGGAGCAGATGGCCCAGCAATACGGCCATAGCTTCCCGCCGAATCGCGCCTTTGGTGAGGAGGGCGACGATGGTGACGATGAGGGTGAGGGCGACGAGAACGCTGCCTTCCCGCAGGGCTCGCCTCAGCCTGAGCTGCGGCATCAGGCTCAGGGAGGCGTGAACGGTAACGGGTATGGCCAGAATGCTGCCCCCCGCCAGGATGGCGAGGGCCAGGATGGCCAGCAGAACAACGGCCAACGCTTCGACCGCCCGCCCCGCACCGATCGCTTCAACGATCGCAACAACGATCGCAACAACCGTCGATTCGATCGCAATGATCGCCAGGACCGTGGCCCCGATCGTGGTGAGCGCCGGTTCGACCGTCCCGAGGGCGGGCAGAACGGCCAGCCCAGCGGCTTCGCGCCGCGTTCCGAGCAGCCGGCTTCTGCCGAGCAGGGCGAGAACGCCCCGGCCCAGAGCCAGGGCGAGCGTCGCTTCGAGCGCGGCGATCGGCCGGAGCGCGGGCCGCGTCCCGAGCGGGCGGAGCGTCGTCCGCGCCGGGAGGTCGAGCCTGAAGGCGAGGCGAACGATGTCGCTGCTTCGCTTCCGTCCTTCCTGACCAATCCGGTCAGGGTTCCGATCGCCGTCGCCGAGGAGCCCGTTGCGGCACCGGTCGAGGCTGCTGCTGCTCCTGCCGAAGCGCCGGCCGGCGAAGAAACTGCCGCGCCGAAGCGTACGCGCCGCCGCCGCTCGCCACGTGAAGTCATGGACGCGCTGGGTTCGGAAACCGATAGCGCTGCCGAGTAAGACACTCCGGTTTGACCGGACATGACAGGGGCCCGGCGGGCCCCTGTTTTTTTTGGCTCAGGCGACGCCGAGGTCGAGCGTGGTCTGCGGGGCCCGGATCTCGATATGCGTGCCAGCGGTCAGCGTGCCGCTGCTCAGAATCTCGCAGTAGATTCCGCAGTCGACATGGCCATAGGTCTTCATCAACGCCTTCGGGATCTGGAGATCGCGGGCTCCGGTCTGCGGGTCGACATTGGTCGCCGCGCAGCGTTCGATTCGCTTGATCACACGCAGGCGCAGCCCCGACGCCGTGGACAGCTCCTGCCCGACCAGGTCGTTCTCCGCCCAGGCGGCCAGTCCCTCGACCATGACATTGCCGCGGAAGCGCAGCGGATCGAGCCTGGTGCCAAGGTGGTTGCCGAGATCCGCGACGCTGGCGAGGTTGATGATCGACATGTACCCCGAGCGCGAATCCATGAAGCGATAGCTTTGCGGGGCGGTGAGCAATTGCGGCTTGCCGCGCAACTCGTCCGGCATGAAGCGCTCGAAGAAGGCCGTCAGGGCCGCGCGGCCGTCCTCCGTCGTCATGTCGGCCCGCAAGGTCTCGCGTCCGTCCTGCCTGATGACAAGCGCGCGGCCTTCGTCGTCATAGCGCGTCTGCAGCCGTGCCAGCGATTCATTGCGCATCAGCATCAGATACTTGATCTTCGGCTGATGGACGGGCGCGGCCGGGTCGAAGCCGGAAGGGCCGTTCTCGATGGCGAAAAGCCGGTCTCCAGGAAAAAAGCCCCCGGTGCTCAGCGAAGCCGATTGTACGGGTTCGGGCGAGAGACCCTTGACGGGATAGCGATAGAGCGAGGCGACGCGCATGGAGGTTTTCGGTCCGCTGGCTGATCGGGCAGGGGTGATATAGCGGGTTCTGCGAGGCCGGACCGATCAAATCCTTGCATCGGTTCGATCAGATTGACTTCAGGCCTCCTCGGCCTCGGCCTCTTCGTTCTCGTCCACGGAGCGCTGGCAGCCCCAGGCGGAGAGCACCGCTTCGGTGTCCTCGACGACGAAGAAGCGCGCCGCGTCGCGGTCGTACCCTTCCGCCAGAAGCCGCTCGTAATCGGTATGAACGTGGCGGACATGGCTGCCGAGAGCGAGCCAGAGCGCCGTCGAGGGCGGCAGATCCTTCATGTGGCGGCGCTCGGCGAGTGCCAGGACTGCTTCGGCATCCGCAAGTGGAATGCCGGGGGCCAGCGCCCTCAACGCTTTGCGAATCGCCTGCTGTCGCCTTGTTCCCGCCATAGCCAAGGCTGAGCCTGTCCGAAGGGCGTCGTCAATCATTCGCGAGGGGGGCCCTTCCGTTGCGCGGATGTCACACTATCTTTGGTTGCGAAGGGTGTCCCTCGGGAGCCCTATCCTGACGAAAGGCAGCCGGATGCGTCGCCACGGGGCGTGCCGGCGGGCGGAGTGACGATATGAACATTGAGAAATACACCGACAGGGCGAAGGGTTTCCTGCAGGCGGCGCAGACGATTGCGCTGCGCGACGGACACCAGCAGTTTACGCCCGAACACCTTTTGAAAGCGCTGCTTGATGACAGCGAGGGCATGGCAGCCGGCCTGATCGATCGGTCGGGCGGCCAGTCGAAGCTTGCCTTGCAACTGACCGACGCGGCGCTCGCAAAGCTGCCCAAGGTCAGCGGTGGTGGCGCCAGCGGCCTGCATCTGACGCCAGGCCTCGCCCGTGTCTTCGATACGGCGGAAAAGGCTGCGGACAAGGCCGGCGATTCCTTCGTCACGGTCGAGCGCCTTCTTCTGGCGCTCGCGGTCGAGAAGGAAACCGAGGCCGGCAAGGCGCTGGCCAAGGCCGGCGTGACGCCGCAGGCGCTGAATGCTGCGATCGAGGCGATCCGCAAGGGCCGCACCGCGGACTCGGCCTCTGCCGAGCAGGCTTATGACGCGCTGAAGAAATATGCGCGGGATCTCACCGCTGCTGCCCGCGAGGGCAAGCTCGACCCGGTCATTGGCCGCGACGAGGAGATCCGCCGTACCATCCAGGTGCTGAGCCGCCGCACCAAGAACAATCCCGTCCTGATCGGCGAGCCCGGCGTCGGCAAGACCGCCATCGCCGAGGGCCTCGCGCTGCGCATCGTCAATGGTGACGTGCCGGAGAGCCTGAAGGACAAGGAACTGCTTGCTCTCGACATGGGCTCGCTCATCGCCGGTGCGAAATATCGTGGCGAGTTCGAGGAGCGCCTGAAGGCGGTGCTCAACGAGGTCTCCAGCTCCGATGGCGGCGTCATCCTGTTCATCGACGAGATGCATACCCTGGTCGGTGCCGGCAAGACGGACGGCGCCATGGATGCCTCGAACCTGCTGAAGCCGGCGCTCGCGCGCGGCGAGCTGCACTGCGTCGGCGCGACCACGCTCGACGAGTACCGCAAATATGTCGAGAAGGACGCCGCGCTCGCACGCCGCTTCCAGCCCGTCTTTGTCGACGAGCCGACGGTCGAGGATACGGTCTCGATCCTGCGCGGCCTCAAGGAGAAATACGAGCAGCATCACCGGGTCCGCATCACGGACTCCGCGCTTGTCTCGGCCGCGACCCTGTCGAACCGCTACATCACCGACCGCTTCCTGCCCGACAAGGCGATCGACCTTGTCGACGAGGCTTCGGCGCGCCTGCGCATGCAGGTCGATTCGAAGCCCGAGGAGCTGGATTCGATCGACCGCGAGATCGTGCGCCTGCGCATCGAGCAGGAGGCTCTCAAGAAGGAGAGCGACAGCGGCTCGAAGGAGCGGTTGAAGCGGCTGGAATCCGAGCTCGCCGATCTTGAAACGCGTTCGGCCACGATCACGGCCCGCTGGAAGGCGGAGAAGGACAAGCTCGGCCAGGCGGCGGAGATCAAGACCAAGCTCGACAATGCCCGCAACGAACTGGCCCAGGCGCAGCGCAAGGGCGAGTATCAGCGTGCAGGCGAGCTCGCCTATGGCGAGATCCCGCAATTGGAGAAGCAGCTCGCCGAGGTCGAGGCGATCGGCGATACCTCCGGCATGGTGGAAGAGGCGGTGACGCCAGACCACGTTGCGCAGGTCGTCAGCCGCTGGACGGGCGTGCCGGTCGATCGCATGCTCGAGGGCGAGAAGGACAAGCTGCTCCGGATGGAGGAGGTGCTCGCGGCGCGCGTCGTCGGCCAGCGCGAGGCGGTGGAAGCGGTCTCGACAGCCGTGCGGCGTGCCCGTGCCGGCCTGCAGGACCCGAACCGGCCGATCGGCTCCTTCATGTTCCTCGGCCCCACCGGTGTCGGCAAGACCGAGCTTACCAAGGCGCTGGCGTCGTTCCTGTTCGACGACGATACGGCGATGGTGCGCCTCGACATGTCGGAATACATGGAGAAGCACTCGGTCTCGCGTCTGATCGGCGCGCCTCCCGGCTATGTCGGTTACGAGGAGGGCGGAGCACTGACCGAAGCCGTACGGCGCCGGCCCTACCAGGTCGTCCTCTTCGACGAGGTCGAGAAGGCCCATCCGGACGTCTTCAACGTGCTCCTGCAGGTGCTCGACGATGGCCGCCTGACGGACGGCCAGGGCCGCACGGTCGATTTCCGCAACGTGCTGATCATCATGACCTCGAATCTCGGTTCGGAGTTCCTGGTGAACCAGCCCGAAGGGCAGGACAGCGACGCCGTGCGTGACGATGTCATGGGCGTGGTCAGGCAGGCCTTCCGGCCTGAGTTCCTGAACCGCATCGACGACATCATCCTGTTCCATCGCCTGAAGCGGGCGGATATGGGGGCGATCGTCGATATCCAGCTGGCACGGCTCGCAAGGCTGCTGACCGACCGCAAGATCGTGCTCGATCTCTCCGAGGACGCTCGCGCCTGGCTGGCCGACAAGGGCTACGATCCCGCCTATGGCGCACGTCCGCTGAAGCGCGTGATCCAGAAGACGGTGCAGGATCCGCTGGCGGAGTTGCTGCTCGCCGGCAAGGTCACCGATGGCGAGACGGTGAAGGTCACCGTCGGGCCGACCGGGCTGATGCTGGGCGATGTCAGCGTGACGCGCGAAAGGCGTCCTGAGGGCGTACCGCTGAACTAGGTCGGGATGTCTTCTTTCTCCCCTCCGGGGGAGAAGGTGCCGGTTGCCGTGAGCCGGATCAGGGAAGGGGCGCGCAAGCGCCCTTTTCTCGTTTCACGGCTGGGCCGATCCGACGGTCGTCGCGTTACCCCCGGAATCAAGCGGGAAAGCTCAGCCTCGCTTCAGCAGGAAGACCGCCTGGGCACCAAACAGATTCCAGAACCACCAGGGCGCGCTGACGCCGACCTTGCCGCCGGCAGCATCGAGCGCAACCGCGCGCTCCTTCTGTGCGCCGACGACCTCGCACAGGGTCACGAAGTCGCGGATCGTGCAGAAATGGATGTTCGGGGTGTCCCACCAGGAATAGGGCAGGGCATCGGTCACCGGCATCTGGCCGCGGAAGAAGATCTGGCTGCGCATGCGCCAATGCCCGAAATTCGGGAAGGAGATGATGGCGCGGCGGCCGATCCGCAGCATGTGTTCCAGTACCAGGCGCGGATTGCGCGTCGCCTGGATCGTCTGGGAGAGGATGACGTAGTCGAAGGAATCATCGGGATAGTCGGCGAGGTCGGTATCGGCGTCGCCCTGGATCACCGACAACCCCCGCGCGACGCAACCGGCGACACCTTCGCGGGACAGTTCGATTCCGCGTGCGTCGACCTGGCGCGTCTCGGCCAGCAGGGCCAGCAATTCGCCGTCGCCGCAGCCGACATCGAGCACGCGCGTGCCGGGCGTCACCATCTCGGCGACGAGCTTGAGGTCGATACGATTGGTATAGGTCTCGCTCAGCGCCATGGCCTCACAACCCTCTTGCCCGAGCTGCCGCATTGATGAAGCCGCGCGTGGTCGCGAACAGGTTCGGCTCCTCCAGCAGGAAGGCGTCATGGCCCTTGTCGCTTTCGAGTTCGACGAAGGAGACCGAGGCGCCGGCAGCATTGAGCGCATGAACGACGGCGCGCGAATCCGCGGTCGGGAACAACCAGTCCGAGGTGAAGGAGGCGACGCAGAAGCGCGTCTTCGTGCCCGTGAAAGCCTTGGCGAGCACGCCGTCATGATCGGCGGCGATGTCGAAATAATCCATCGCGCGCGTCACATAGAGATAGGAATTGGCGTCGAAGCGTTCGACGAAGCTCAGGCCCTGGTGCCGCAGGTAGCTTTCGACCTGGAAATCGGCATCGAAGGAGAAGGTCGGCGCCTCGCGATCCTGCAGTTTGCGACCGAATTTCCGGTGCAGAGCAGGTTCCGACAGATAGGTGATATGCGCACCCATGCGCGCCACCGAGAGGCCTTTGGACGGGCGCGTGCCTTCTTCGAGATAGCGCCCGCCGCGCCAGTCCGGATCGGCCATCACCGCCTGGCGGCCGACTTCGTGGAAGGCGATGTTCTGGGCCGAGTGCTTGGCGGAGGTCGCCAGCGGCAGCGCCGAGAAGACGCGCCCGGGATAGCTCGCCGCCCATTCCAGCACCTGCATGCCGCCCATCGAGCCGCCGGCGACGCAGAACAGCGACTCGATGCCGAGTGCATCGACCAGATGCGCCTGGGCCCTGACCATGTCGCGGATCGTTACCATAGGGAATCCGAGGCCCCAGGGCTTTCCGGTCTCCGGATTGGTCGAGGCCGGGCCCGTCGTGCCGGTGCAGCCGCCGACGACATTGGCGCAGATCACGAAGAAGCGGTCGGTATCGATCGGTTTGCCGGGGCCGATCATCGCCGTCCACCAGCCGCCCTTGCCGGTGATCGGGTTGCGGCTGGCGACATGCTGGTCACCTGTCAGGGCATGACAGACGAGGACGGCATTCGACTTGGCCGCATTGAGTTCGCCATAGGTCTGGTAGGCAATTTGCCAGCTGTCGAGCACCACACCGCAATCCATCACCAGCGGCGTGGCTGCATCGAACCGGACGACCGGGCTCGAGGGATCGTTCGCTTCCTTCAGCGGGTCTGCAAGGCTCAGGATTTCGTCGCGCATCGTCGTCCGCTTTGACAGGCTGATTTGTCTTGCCGGTCGGCTCGTTCGAAAGATCGAACTTACCGATGGCGTGCCGCAGGCGCGCTGTCAACGCGGCCTCGCGCGAAGCTGGCTTTGCTAAGCGCGGGCTTGAGGTCTAAGAGACGCGCGTCCGTCGCCTCACGCGCCAAGATCACGCCATGACCGAAATTGCTCCGACCACCCTTGCCGATCTGCGCGGTGAGATCGACCGCATCGACAGTGAGATGCATGCGCTCTTGATGGAGCGCTCGCAGATCATTGAGACGCTGATCGCCGTGAAGAAGACGCAGGTGTCGGGTTCGGCGTTCCGGCCCGGCCGCGAGGCCGACATGATGAAGCGGCTGGCGCTGCGTCATAAGGGCCTGCTGCCGCTCGACACCGTCGAGGGCATCTGGCGCATCATCATCGCGACCTTCACCTATGTTCAGGCGAATTACGCCGTCCATGCCGATGTCTCGGGCGGCGATGCGGCGATGCGCGATTCCGCGCGGTTCCATTTCGGCTTCACCGTGCCCTTCATCACTCATGAGCATGCGCGCGCGGTGATCGCCGCCGTTGCCGAGTCGGCTGGCGATCTCGGCATCTTCCGGATGGATCTCGGTGCCAGCGCCGGCGTCTGGTGGCGCGATCTCATCGGTCCTGAGCGGCCGAAGATCATCGCCCGCCTGCCCTTCATCGAGCGACCTGACCATCCCGCAGGCACGCCGGTCTACTGCATCGCCAAGCCGCTCGCGGATGCGGCCGTGCGCGAGATCGTGCTCTATGCCGCCAGGGTTGAGCGCTGGTCGGAGGCGTTGCGTGCCGGCCTCGCCCAGCATCTCGCCGAGGTCTCGGCCAGCGCCGCCGACGGTTCGCATCTTTCGCTGCTGGTCGCTGCTTCGGGAGAAGTCGAGCAGAGCGCGATCCGTGCCGCGCTTGAGCCAGCCGGCCTGAGCGAGTTCGCCGAAATCGGCAGCCACGCCGCCCGTTTTGCCGTCAAGCCAGCCCGCTGATTTCCATCTCATTCCCCTGACAAGGTCCACAAGCCATGGCCACGCCTGCTTCCCGCCCTGTTCCGCGTCCCGGCGTCCTCGATATCGAGGCCTATGTGCCTGGCAAGTCCACTGCTCCGGCGGGGGTGAAGCTGCATAAGCTCTCCTCGAATGAGACCCCGCTTGGCCCGAGCCCGAAGGCGATTGCCGCCTTTGACAGCCTCAAGGGCAAGCTCGAGCTCTATCCGGACGGCTCCGCCACCAAGCTGCGCGAGGCGATCGCGGCGCGCTATGGTCTCGATCCCGCGCGTCTGGTGTGCGGTTCGGGCTCCGACGAATTGCTGCAGCTCGTCACCAAGACCTATCTCGGCGACGACGACGAGGGCATCTTCACCGAGCACGGATTCCTCGTCTACCGCATCGCCATCCTGGCGGCCGGCGGCAAGCCCGTGGTCGTGCCCGAGGCCAATCTCACCGCCGATGTCGACGCGATCCTGAAGGCGGTGACGCCGAAGACGAAGATCGTCTTCCTCGCCAATCCCAACAACCCGACCGGCACCTATCTGCCCTTCGAGGAGGTCAAGCGCCTGCATGCCGGCCTGCCCTCCGATGTGCTGCTGGTGCTCGATGCCGCCTATGCCGAATATGTCCGCCGCAACGATTATGCGTCAGGGCTCGAACTGGTGGCGACCAACGAGAATGTCGTGATGGCGCGCACCTTCTCGAAGATCTACGGCCTCGCCAATCTGCGGCTCGGCTGGCTCTACGGGCCCGCCCATGTCATCGATGCGCTCAACCGCGTCCGCGGCCCGTTCAACGTCAACGGCGCGGCGATCGAGGCCGGCACCGCTGCGATTGCCGACGAGGCCCATGTCGCGGCCGCGCTCCAGCACAACGAGACCTGGCTCGCCTGGACGACGGCCGAGGTGGAAAAGCTCGGCCTGAGCGTCACGCCGTCGGTGGGCAATTTCATCCTGATCCATTTCCCAAAAGCCTCCGGCAAGACGGCGAAGGAGGCTGACGCCTTCCTGAGCCAGCGTGGGCTGATCCTGCGCAGCGTCGCCGCCTATGGCCTGCCGGACGCGCTGCGCATGACGATCGGCTCCGAGGAGGCCAACCGTCTCGTCGTCGCGGCGCTCGGCGACTTCCTGGCCGGCAAGTGATGACGGCGCCGACCGAGAGTTTCGCCCCGCGGCGCGAGGAGCCGATCTTCGGCCGCCTCGCGATCATCGGCATCGGGCTGATCGGCTCCTCGATCGCCCATGCGGCCAAGGATCTCAATCTCGCCGGGCGCATTGTCCTGAGCGACCGGGACGAGGGCGTGCGCGCCCGCGCCCGCGAGCTCGATCTCGGCCATGAGGTGGCGGAGACCGTGCAGGCTGCCGTGTCGGGCGCCGATCTGGTCATTCTGTGCGTGCCCGTCGGCGCCTGCGGCGCGGTCGCAGGCGAGATCGCTTCGGCCCTGAAGCCGGGCGCGATCGTCTCCGACGTCGGCTCGGTCAAGAACGCGGTTGTCGAGGCTGTCGCGCCGCATCTGCCAGTGGGCGTGCATTTCGTCCCGGCCCACCCGGTCGCGGGCACCGAGAATTCCGGCCCGGACGCCGGCTTTGCCAGCCTCTTCCTGAACCGCTGGTGCATCCTCACTCCGCCGGACGGCAGCGATGACGGCGCGGTTTCGCGCACTCGCCATTTCTGGGAGGGCACGGGCGCTCTCGTCGAGGAGATGAGCGCGCAGCATCATGATCTCGTGCTCGCCGTCACCAGCCATCTGCCACACCTCATCGCCTACAACATCGTCGGCACGGCAGAGGATCTCGAGGCGGTGACCCAGTCCGAGGTGATCAAGTTCTCGGCCGGCGGTTTTCGCGATTTCACCCGCATTGCGGCCTCCGACCCGACGATGTGGCGCGACGTCTTCCTGCACAACAAGGAAGCGGTTCTGGAGATGCTGGGGCGCTTCAGCGAGGATCTTTCGGTCCTGACCCGCGCCATTCGCTTCGGCGATGGCGAGACCCTGCACAAGCATTTCACCCGCACTCGTGCCATCCGCCGTGGCATCGTCGCGCTCGGCCAGGAAAAGCCGGAAACGGAAAAGCTGCGCAAAACGTGAGAAGACGGGGCATGTTCTGCTCCGTCCGTCTTGCCAAGATTGGGCCGGGCTGTTAGAGCCCCTCCCGTCGCCGCAATAGCTCAGCTGGTAGAGCACCTCATTCGTAATGAGGGGGTCGGGGGTTCGAATCCCTCTTGCGGCACCATCCAACCTGTTGAGGTTGTTGATTTTCCTCGCTAATTTCGAGCTGAAGCCGCCCCTTGGTACAAAAGGGCGTGGGTGGATGCCCCCGGTTTTGCAAGAGGATTCTTCTGACAGATCTTGCAGCCAGGCACTTCTGTCGGTCGTGTGTCAGGCGTTTGATCCTGGCCATCCGCCACGTGGCCGGTATGCAGTTCGAGGGATGGGGGCCACATCGGCGCGCGACACCCTGCGGTTGACTAAAACCGCCCCGCCTCGAGCCGTCGCGCAGACCTGGAAGTTACGCTTGGCGAGATCGATCGCCAAAACATGGACGTCGGACGTCGGCTCCTCCTTCGAACGCGCCTTGATGGCGCTCGCTGGCACCTTACGGTGCCGGCCGGAGGGCGCATCCACCCCAACAGTTCACGGTGCAGGTATCCGGCGCGCGAGGCCAAGAGCCCAGGGCTCCTAGGCTCGAACCAATTCTCTGCGGCCAATAAGTCAAGTAGTCACTTCTGGGGCACAACGGTTAGCGGTCGGCCATACGGATTCCCTGCCCCGTAGGGGTTGTTGATGCTGTCAGATGAGTACCGGCTGCCGTATCGTCCGTAAGGATTGCTCGTGCTGTCTGGATCATATGGATTCGCGCTGAGGCGACCTCGATAGTTACCGTTGTCGTCGTAGAGCTTCGGCGCGTTTGTTGCGTAAGGGTTCTTTGCTGACTCGTTGCTGTAGGGCGAGCCATAGCGGCCATAGGGGTTGTTCACGCTGTCCGGATCGTATGGGTTGCCGGCTCCGTACGGATTGTTGAGGCACCGGGAATCATAGGGGCAAGTTTGGGCGGTGGCTGTACCACTGATGCCAATGACGGCAACTGCCGCTAACAATGCCTGATTCATCGTGATCACCTGCCGCCGAGTCTCTTCCGTCATCCCGGCGCCAAGATAGCATTCGCGCCCATTTTTGCCAGACGTTAGGTAAGCGCCGTGAGGGGCGCCCTTCATGAGTTCCTGCGGGGGGCTGCATCTTCTTCTTTGGCTCCTCCATCGCCATAATGCGGAGCCAACTGAGGATGAGTGTCTAGCAATGCCCAGGCCGCCGACATCCAGTTGCTACATGCAGCCAATGATGCAGGAAGCGGTGCTTTTGCTGCTGACGCTTGCGTCCGCCGGCATGGGCGCGTCCTTCGGAGAAAATGGCCGCCTCGTCTAGATTTTCGTTGCAGAGGTGGCAGGTGGTCGCCGCACCTGCAGGAGTAGATTTCATGTCCTATGTCGACGAACTCGAGCCGCTCATTAAGCTGGAGCAGGAATTGCGGCAGACGATCGCGTTGAAGCTCGCGGAAGAGCGAGGCGAGCCACCCGCCGATGTCCCGACCGAGGAGCAAGTGCACGCCGCCGATGAGGCGATCGCGGCCTGGGTCGAGCAGGTCGATTTCGAGCAGGACATGCGGGCCTTCCGGCCCCAGACCCCACTGCAAAAGCTGCTCGCCGAGTATCTCGGGATATGCGAGCGCATTTTCGACATCCGCGACAGGCGGTTGTCCTGATCAGGATAAGCTCAATCCGAGCCAAGGCCGAGATGCTCCCGCTCGGGCCGTGAGGGCCCGAGCGGCCCGGCCATCGATCGGCCGCTCCCGTGCCTTGCAGATCTAGCTGCCAGCCGTCTCCTTGGCCGTCGCTCTGTCGAGAATCTCGACCACCTCTTCCAGGCTCTCCTTCACGCCGAGCATGAAGTCCTTGCGGAAGCCGATGATGGTATCCGGCGGGGTACCCTTGAACGTGTAGACCACGCTGACCTGCGCGGGATTGACGTAGACGGGCTTTCCGTCCGAGGGCGAAGTGAACTTGCAGAGTTTAGACATCATCTCTTCCGTCACTGGCGATTCGATGGGGAGAGCTATACGGCAAGGCGGCCTCTCAGCGAAAACGCCGAATAGTGCCGCCCGCTGCAGGTTGCGCGCCGCAAGCCATGCCCAATCAGCGGTGTCATAATCCGGCATGAGAGCCACGGCCGGGGACGGTGCAGCGTCATGTCAGCCTGCCGTCGTGAAGCCAGCCGCCTCATTTGGGAAACCCTGCGTCACCTTAAGTGACGTTTGTCACATATTCGGCCGCCCAGGGCGCGTAGCCTTTTACGCACTGACGAATGTCGGAGCGCGCCATGAGCCCCACCTATGACGAGAAGCTTGAACAGTTCCGGCACAGGGAGGTCGAGCGCGCGCGTAAGGCGGGCTTCTCAGCCTATATCCTGAACGAAGACGGCACGGTGATCCGCGTCTCCCCCGATGGCAGGCTCGATCTGATCGTCGTGCAGCTCGGCAGCCAGCAGGGAAAGGCTCGGGGAGCCCAACCGCGCTAGATTGCGGCCCGGCCAGGGTACGCAATGTTGCTTTCCCTGGTTCAATCCCCGATCTCTGACCTTGCTGTGTCTCGCGCGAGCCGCTTGATGACGTCATGCCGCGTCAGTCCGCTTGCCCACCGTAGCCACAGATCGCCTGTAGCCTCGGTCAATGACGAGCGGCGGTCGCCGGCGGCGGCCGCACTCGCGACTCGACTCGGGGCTGCAACAGGTGTGATCTCGGCTGGAGCGCGAGGGCTGTGGAGAAACAGTCCCTCCAGGCCGCGCAAATGCTGGTTGTTCCGGGAGGCCTCACCATGACGCGCAGGTTCACCGCAGCTTTGTCCTTCATGCTCTCCCTTGTTCTGGCAGCGCCGGCCGGGGCGCAGATCGGCACGCCAGGGAATGCGCCGCTCACACCCGGTGGCCCCAGGCAAGGTCTTGGGCCGCCCTCACTCAGCGACAGTGTGCCGGATATCCGATTGCATTCGAGCGGCGGCGGGATCCCGGGCGCGGGCCCCCCGATCGGCTATGGCGGCACACAGCCGCGGGGCAACGCCGGCACCGGGGCCGGATATGGTCTCGTCGATCGCCGCGCGGCCAGGGCAACAGGCCGGCACTGCCAGACATCGAGCCGGATCTGCGTGCTGAAGAGCGCGGCGTATGTCAGGTCCGGATGCTCATGCCGGTTGTCCAATGGCAAGCGTGCGCGGGGCCATGTCGTGCCGTGAGGCTGCCGAAGGGAGGCCGTTGAACCCGGCGGGAGCCCGAACGAACTGCGCGCCGCGCCCCGCTGGAAGGCGCGACCTATCGTAATGCCGCCAGGAGCCCTGCCGCGACGGCGGGGCCGCTTACGCAGCCGACTCGCAGGCCAAGGGCCATGCCGCCCGTCGACGCGGCGAGCCCGGCCTTGATCAACGTGTTGACGCCTGTCGCGAGCAGGATCGCACGGCCCGCGAGCGTCGGGTCGATGACGCCGAACGCCATGCGCGACATCGAGATCACGACGGCATCGACATCCGCAATGCCGGATAGAGCGGCCGTGGCAAGCACGCCCGCATCGCCGAAATGCTGCTGCAGCAGGCGTGCGGCGAGCATCACCACCGCGATGAACGCCGCCATCTTCAGAGCGGAGCCAAGTTCCAGCGGATTCGAGATCTTCAGCTCGGGGCGCTCGGAGGAGCCTCCAGTGTTGATCAGCATGAGGCCGGCGCCTGCCGCAAGGACACCGCCGGCGCAGGCGAGCGGCAGTGCAAGGAGCGGTATCAGGACCGGGTTCAGCACCATGGCGACCACGGCGACGCGCAGGACCATCACCACGCCAGCGACCAGGATGCCGGCACTGAGCAGGCGGCCGGAATCCGAGTGCTGGCGCGCGAGCCCGGCCAGGGTGAGCGTCGTCGCGGTCGAGGAGGCGAGGCCGCCGGCGATTGCTGCCATGATTACGCCGAGCCGGTCCCCGAAGACCCGGACCGCCACATAGCCGCCGAAGGACACGGCCGCGATCAGGATGGCGAGCAGCCAGATCGAATAGGGGTTGATCGATCCCCATGGGTCGATCGGCCGGTTCGGCAGGATCGGCAGCAGCAGGAAGGACATGGCGAGCAAGGTCAGGACCGAGCGGATTTCCTGCCAGCTCAGCGAGGCGACCCACCGGTGCAGCTGTTCGCGCAAGGCCAGCAGCACGGTCATCGCGACTGCGCCTGCAATCGCGGCATTGAGGTCGCCGACCACCGCGAGCGTGCCCAGCATGAAGGTCAGCATCCCGGCGATGACCGAGGTCGCACTGACATTCTGCTCGGCGCGGGCCTCCAGCCAGTGGAAGGCGCCGAAGGCCGCACTGTATCCGAGAAAGACCAGGCCGATCGCGATGCCGCCGAGCTGCTGGCCTATGGCCCCGGTCACGCCGCCGAGCAGCCCGGACAACGCGAAGGTGCGCAGGCCCGCGGCACGCTGATGGTCATCCTCGTCGCGCGAGCGCCAGCCACGTTCGAGACCGACCAGGAGCCCGATGGCGAGGGAAACGGCGAGGCGGCTCAGGAGGGCGTGTTCATCCATATCGGTCTGCGGCTTGGCTCGGGCGTGGCGATCGTTCGCTGAGCATATCGGAAGCGGCCGGTTCGGATAGCGCCCGGGGCGCATTCCGGGCGGAACCGGCGGTTGTCATCTGCAGGTCATGCAGGCGGTCTTTAGACCGGCCCATGTCGTCATCGCGGGCGGCCTGGCCCGTCTTATGCTTGGTGAGTTGGTCATGAAACGGCTGGTCATTATCTACTCGGAAGAGGATTACGCTTGCGCCTGCGAGCGCCTGGAGGAGTTGCGCACCAGGCCGGATTGCCGGGCGAAGGAAGAGGAACTCGACGCGATCCATGACGCCATGCTCGCCTGGGAGTTGAGGCAGGACGACTGATACCGGGCGACAGTCCTGCTGCTCGCCTGTCGTGAACCGGCAGGCGCCCGAGTTCGTGTTGCGACGCACTCAGCCCACATTCTCACGCTAGCCACCCCTGACCGCCCGAAGAATCTTCGGGGCGGATGTCGCGATCCTGCGGGGCGCGACACTCTGGCCGGCATCTCTCGGCCGCTAGCGAAAGGGCTCTGGCCGATGCTCGTGCAGATCGGAACTCTCATCGCCGCGACGAGCCTCGTTCAGCTCGCGAACGGCTTCTTCAACACCTTCCTGTCGCTGCGGCTGACGCTCGAGGATTTCGGCTCCACGCTGAACGGCATCGTGCTCAGCGCCTATTTCATCGGCTTCACCATCGGGGCGGTCGGGTCCGGGCAGGTGATCCAGCGCATCGGCCATATCCGCGCCTATGCCGCATTCGCGGGCATGGTGGTGGTCGCGACTGGCGTGATGCCGCTTCTTGTCTCGCCATGGGCCTGGATCGCCTGCCGCGCTGCCATCGGCATGGGCTGCGTCGGCCTGTTCATCACGACGGAAAGCTGGCTGAACGCCAAGGCGCAGACGGATCAGCGCGGCCGGGTGTTCTCGATCTACATGGTCGGCACGTTCCTGGCGCTGGCTCTCGGCCAGTTGCTGATCGGCAAACTCGCCATTCACTCCATGACGCCCTTCAACATCATCGCAGTGCTCTTTGCGCTTGCCTTGGTGATGGTCAGCACGACGCGCGCCGAGGCGCCGGGGATCGCACCGGAGGCGACGCTGCGCTATGGCGAGTTGACCCGGCAGGCGCCGGTGGCCGTCGTCGGCTGCGTCATCAGTGGCATGATCAGCAGTGCCTTTTACGCGCTCGTCCCGGCCTGGATGCTGAGCAATGGCGTGCCTCAGCAGACGATCGCGCTGTTCATGCTGGTCGCGGTGCTGGGCGGCCTCGCGCTTCAGGTTCCGGTCGGGCGCCTGTCGGATCGCGGCGATCGGCGGCTGGTTCTGGCCGGCCTTGCGCTCGGCTTCGCGGCGGCGGCCCTGCTGCTCGTCATGCTGCCCCCGAAGCTTACAGCGGTGCTGCCTGTCGCGGCGGTGCTCGGCGGCTTCATGTCGACGCTCTACCCGGTCTGCGTCGCCCATGCGCTCGATCGCATGCCCGCCGACCGCGTCGTTGCCGTCAGTGGCAGGCTGATCCTCGTCAGCGGCTTCGGCTCGGCGCTGGGGCCGATGCTCGGGGCCGCCGTCATGTCGCGCTTCGATATCGGCGGGTTGCTCTATTTCATGGCGGCCGCGACCATCCTGCTCGCCGCGGTCTCCGGCCTGCGCGTGCTGGTCAAGGCACCGCCTGTCCGGGTCGAGCGTCCCTTCGAGATCATCGACCCATTGACGGCCCCGATCTCGCAGGAGCCGGAAGCGACGGATCCGGACGGAACGCCGCGCGCCGTCCCCGCCTGAGGCGAACGGCAGGCCGCGCCAGGCATCGGCCCGAAAAGTGGATTGCGGTTTTCGGGAAAGCCGATGCAAACACAAAGAAACATCGGCCCGAAAAGCGGATTGCGGTTTTCGGAAAAGCCGATGCAAACACAAAGAATCATCGGCCCGAAAAGCGGATTGCGGCTTTCGGGAAAGCCGATGACCTAACCCATGATGTGATAGCCGGCATCGACATAGATCGTATTGCCGGTCATGCCGGTGGCGGCATCGCTGATCAGGAAAGCGGCAACCTGCCCGACCTCGTCGATGGTGACGACGCGCCCTTGTGGCGCCCGCGCCGCAGCCTGGGACAGAAGCTCGTCGAAGCCGGCGATGCCGCCGGCGGCGCGCGTCTTCAGCGGGCCGGGCGAAAGCGCATGCAAGCGGATGCCCTTCTGGCCGAGTTCATGGGCGAGATAGCGCGTGGTGCTCTCGAGTGCGGCCTTCACCGGTCCCATGATGTTGTAATTGTCGAGCACCTTCTCGGCGCCGTAATAGCTCATGGTCAGGATCGTGCCGCCCGAGTTCATCAGCGGCTCGGCGTTGCGGGCCATCTCGATCAGCGAATAGCAGGAGACGCGCATCGCCTGCTCGAAGCCGTCCCGCGTCACATCGACAACCCGGCCATGCAGGTCGTCGCGCGGCGCAAACGCGATCGAGTGGATGACGAAGTCGAGCTTGCCCCAGCGCCTGGTGATGTCCTCGAACACGGCGTCGAGCTGCCCGGGCATCTCGACATCGAGCGGCATGATGATCGGGCTGCCGAGTTCCTCCGCGAGCGGGCGCACCCATTTCTCGGCCTTGGCGTTCAGATAGGTTATGGCCAGTTCCGCGCCGAGCCGGTGCAGGACCCGACCGCAGCCGAAGGCGATGCTGTCCTCGTTGGCGATGCCGACGATCAGGCCCTTCTTGCCGCGGACGATGTCGTCGATCGTGCCCATCTGACTAGTCTCCGAAGATCACGCGGCGGAAACGGCTGAGCGCATAGGTGAAATACACGCTGCCGATGACGACGAGCGCGACGAGCTGCAGCCAGACCACGGAGAGGCCCGCGCCGCGATAGAGCACGGCCTGCGAGAACGCCACGAAATGCGGCGTCGGACTGATGATCTGCATCACATATTGCAGCCAGACGGGCATGCTCTCCATCGGCGTGCTCGAACCCGACAGGAGCTGCATGATCACCAGGATCGGAATGGCGAGCAGCCCGAACTGGCCCATCGAGGTCGCGAGCGTGCCGAGCATGATGCCGAGCGCTGCGACCGTGAAGGCGTAGAGCGCCGCACCCGCCAGGAAGAGCGTCAGCGAGCCGGCGATCGGCACCTGCAGCCACCATTGCACGACAACCGCGAGCGACAGCCCGGCCGCGACCAGGATGACCAGGCCGTTGGCGATGATCTTCGCCAGCATGATCTCGGCGGGCACGACCGGCATCACCAGCAGATGTTCGACCGTGCCCTGTTCGCGCTCGCGGATCAGCGCTGCGCCGGTCAGGATCACCGTCAACAGCGTGACATTGTTGATCACCTGCATCACCGAGGTGAACCAGGCCGAGTTCAAGTTCGGATTGAACTTGGAGCGGATGACGACATTGATGGGAGCGCTGGTCACGGTTTCCCGGCCGGCCAGGAAATTCGTCACCTCCTGCGCGATGATCGACTGGATATAGACCGAGCCGTTTCCGGCCTGGGTCATCGCGGTGGCATCGACATTGAGCTGCACGGATGCCCGCCGGCCGGAGAGAAGATCGGCTTGGAAGGAGGGCGGGATCTCCAGCACGAAGACCAGCCGGCCGTGATCCATCTCCTCGTCGATCTCGCGTGCGCTGATCGTCACTGCGCTCTTGAACAGCGGCGGGTTCAGCGCGTTCTGGATCTGACGCGAGAGGTCCGAGCGGTCCTCGTCGACGATGCCCACGGTCAGGTTCTTCGCTTCGGTCGAGGCGCCGGTCGCGACCGTGTAGACGGCGATGCTGAAGGCATAGACCACGAGGATCAGCATGACCGGGTCAGCCCGGATGCTGCGCAGTTCCTTGATGACGAGCTGGTAGATATTGGCCAGATGCAGCCGAAGGCCCGTTGGCCCTTGCTGCGCTGGTTCCGTCGTGGCGCTGGTTCTCTCCGGCGACATCTCAGAGCTCCTGTTTGCGCAGGAGAAGCTGCGAGACGACGAGGAAGAGGACTGCGAAGCCAGCGAGCATGACGAGGTTGAACGACAGGTCGTCGAAACCCAGCCCCTTTGTGAAGGCGCCGACGCTGACCGGCTGATACCAGGCCGTCGGGAAGCCGAGCCCGATCATCCGCGCCCCGCCGGAGAGCGAGGCGACCGGAACGAGCAGGCCCGAGAAATTCACCGCCGGTATGATCGACAGGATCGCCGTGGCGAAGACGGCGGAGACCTGCGTCCGGGTGAAAGTCGAAATCAGCTGGCCGAAGCCCGTCGTCGCGATCACATAGAGCAGGGTGCCCAGGACCAGCATCGCGATCGAACCCTTGATCGGCACGCCGAAAAGCAGGATCGCAAGCAGCACCAGCAGCACGAAGCTGATCATCGCGATCGCGATATAGGGCAGCTGCTTGCCGAACAGGAATTCGAACTTGGTGATCGGCGTCGACTGGAAATTGGCGATCGAGCCGGTTTCCTTCTCCCTCACCACCGCAATGGCCGACATGATGGCCGGGATCAGGATCAGCATCAGCATGATCACGCTCGGCACCATCGCATTGACGCTCTTGAAGGCCTGATTGTAGCGGAATCGGGTCTCGACATTGACGAGACTGGCCGCGCTCGTGCCGGCGTTGTTCTGGGCGAGCCACTCCTTGGCGTATTGCGCGGCGAGCCCGGTGACGTAGCCCTTGGTCGTCTCGGCGCGGAACGGCATGGCGCCATCGAGCCAGACCGCGACCTCCGGCTTCCTGCCCGATTGCAGGTCGCGCCCGAAGCCTGGCGGAATCTCGATGGCAAGCTGCAACTCGCCGCTTCGCAGTCGCTGGTCGAGTTCGCCGGCCGTCCTGATCGGTGCGCGCTCGTCGAAATAGCGCGAGCCGGAAAAGGCCTCGATCAACTGGCGGCTTTCGGGGGTATTGTCCTGGTCGAGCGCCGAGAAGCGCAGGTTTTCGACATCGAAGGAGATGCCGAAGCCGAACGCGATCATCAGGACGAGCGGGCCGAGGAAGGCGAAGGCGAGCCGGATCGGATCGCGCAGCAGTTCCATCGTCTCGCGCCGCGAATACGCCCAGAGTCGCTTCGGGTCGAAGCGGCGCGGCGGCCGGATGGGTTCCGGCGGCGGGAGTGCGGCGTTCGGATCAGGCGCCTCCGGTTTCGCTTCGCGGTCGATCCCTGCGGCTTCGGCGAGATAGTCGACGAAGGTGTCCTCCAGTGAGGAACTGCCGCGTTCCCTGACCAGTTCCTCCGGCGTGCCGACTGCGAGCACCTTGCCGGCATGCATCAGGGAGATGCGGTCGCAGCGCTCGGCCTCGTTCATGAAATGGGTCGAGAGGAAAATCGTCACGCCGTCATCGCGCGAGAGATCGATCAGCGTGCGCCAGAAGGCGTCGCGCGCAATCGGGTCGACGCCGGAGGTCGGCTCATCGAGAATGAGCATGGCTGGCCGATGGAGTACGGCGACCGCAAGCTGCAGGCGCTGCTTGATGCCGAGGGGCAGGCTGTCGGGCCGCGAGTCCACCACATCCCCGAGGTCGAAGCGCTCGAGCAGCTCCGCGATGCGACCTTCGATCTCATCGTTCGGCAGGTGATAGAGCTTTGCGTGGAGTTCGAGGTTCTGCCGGACCGTGAGCTCGGTATAGAGCGAGAAGGCTTGCGACATGTAGCCGACATTCCGGCGCGTCTCCATGTCGTTGGAGCCCATCGGCTTGCCGAACAGCTTGGCCCAGCCTTCGGTCGCCGGCAGCAGGCCGGTGAGCATCTTCATCGTCGTCGATTTGCCGCAGCCGTTCGAGCCGAGAAAGCCGAAGATTTCGCCGCGCTCGATCCGGAAACTGACATGGTCGACGGCCGTGAAATCGCCGAAGCGACGGGTCAGCCCTTCGGCCTCGATTGCCGGCACGGCGCTGTCGCTGGCCGGACGCGGGCGCACGATCACCTCCCGGTGCTGCGCCCGCTTCGCCTCCGGGAGCAGCGCGATGAAGGCGGCTTCGAGCGATGTCTGGCTAGTCTTCGCCAGGATTTCGGAGATCGGACCCGACGCGATCACCTTGCCGTCATCCATGGCGGCAAGCCAGTCGAAGCGTTCGGCCTCGTCCATATAGGCGGTGGCGACGATCACGCTCATTTGCGGCCGGCGGCTGCGGATCGTGTTGATCAGGTCCCAGAACTGGCCCCGCGACAGCGGATCGACGCCGGTTGTCGGCTCGTCGAGGATGAGGAGGTCCGGGTCATGGATCAGGGCGCAGCACAGGCTGAGCTTCTGCTTCATGCCGCCCGACAGCTTGCCCGCCGGGCGGTCTTCGAACGGATCGAGGCCCGTGGCCTTGAGCAATTCGTCGATCCGCCGCCTGCGCTCGGCTTCGCCCTGGCCGAAGAGCCGGCCATGGAAGTCGATATTCTCGAAGACGCTCAGCGTCGGGTAGAGATTGCGGCCGAGGCCCTGCGGCATATAGGCGATGCGGGCGCCCTGCCTCTCACGATGGGCCTTGTCGGCCATGTCGCCACCGAAGACCGTGACATGTCCGGTCTGGATTTCCCTGACGCCGGCAATCAGGGCGAGCAACGCGGATTTGCCGACGCCGTCGGGACCGATCACCCCCACCATGCGCCGGGAGGGGAACTCGATCGAGACATCGTCGAGCGCAACCGTTTTGCCATAACGGTGCGAGACATGCTCGACCTTGGCAATGACGCCGTCGTTCATCAGGGGAGCTTCACGGTCAGATCTTCGGGCCACTGGATCGACGGGCTGGTCCGGACGAAGCCCATGCCGCGCACTCCGGTCTTGGCCTGGCGGTGATATTTCTTCAGGACGCGCGGATCGATCTGCAGCTTGACGCGGAACATCAGTTTCTCCCGCTCAGCGGCCGTCTCGACGCTCTTCGGCGTGAACTGGGCGTCCGCCGCGACGAAGCCGACATTGGCCGGGATGACATATTGGGGCAGCGGATCGACGGTGATCCGGGCTTCGTCGCCAAGGGCGAGCAGCCCGGCCTGTGCGGCCGGGAGATAGATCGTCATGTAGACATCGCTGAGATCGAGCAGCGTCAGGATGCGCGCGCCTGCGCCGACGACCTCGCCCGCGCGTGCGAGCTGGTACTGAACCCGTCCGCTGCGGGGCGCGACGAGCGTCATGTCGACGAGAACGGCCTCGATCCGGTCGACCTCGGCTTCGGCGCTCTTGATCGCGAACTGCGCCTGGTCGCGCTGGGCCTCGGCCGCAACGAGCGCGGCCTTGGCGGTATCCGCCTTGGCGACGCGCTGGTCGAAAGTCTGCCGGGTCAGATAGCCCTTGTCGACGAGCTGCTGTCCGCGCTCGAGCTCGGCCTGGCTGAGCGTGATCTCGCTTTTGCGCTGGACGATCAGCGCATTGGCTTCCGCAAGCCCATGCTTGGCCTTGAGAACCTGTGATTGGGCGCCGCGAAGCTGGGCTTCATATTCCGGTGACGAAATGCGCGCGACCACCTGCCCGGCAGTGACGTCGTCGCCCTCGTTGACGAGCACCTGCGACAGGCGGCCCGCATATTTTGCGGAGATATCGATCTGCGTCGCCTCGATCCGGCCGTTCGATTTGGCGATCCCGCTGGGCAGCGAGCCGCTTCGCAAACGCTGCAGGAACGCCTGGATCTTCGACTGGGCCTGGGCCGGCGCCGTGATAGAGACGTCGCGCGAGACCGGGGCGAGCACGCTGCCGAAGGTCAGGAGCGCCACCGCCAGGGCTGTCGCTGCGGGTAGACGGACCACTATCATCATCATTCTCCGAGCTCGGCGGTTGCGCTTGCGGCGAGAACCGGCTGCTGCCTGATCCTGCGTTATGACCGGGCGGGCTCTCGCCCAGCCACTCCGGAGGTTCGGAGCAGCCGCAGCGTGTGCCGCGCGATCATGCGTTCTTCGTCTGTCGCGACGACGAAAATTGGCGTCCGGCTGCGTTCGGCATCGATACGCACGTCGTTGCGCCGGTTGGCCTCGGCCTTGAGCGACTGTCCTGCCCAGTGCAGGCGATCCACCACGTTCTGTCTGACCTGCCAGGCGTTCTCGCCGACGCCGGCCGTGAAGACGATGCCGTCGATGCCACCGAGCGTGACGGACAGGCTGGCGATGGCTTGCGCGACACGCAGGCTAAAGAAGTCGATCGCCATTGCCGCCTCAGGCCTCTCGCTGTCGAGCAACTCGCGCACATCGTTGCTGATGCCGGACAGGCCGAGCAGGCCACTTTCCTGATAGAGCATATGGCCGACTGCGGCCGGGCTCATGCCCTTCTGCTCGATCAGATGCAGGACGACACCGGGATCGAGCGAGCCCGAGCGCGTTCCCATTGGCAGTCCGTCGAGCGCGGTGAAGCCCATCGTCGTCTCGATGCTGCGGCCGCCCTGCAAGGCGCAGACGGAAGACCCGGAGCCGAGATGGGCGATGATCACCCGCTTGTCCGCAATTTCCGGTGCGATGCCGTATAGTGCCTGAGAAACATATTCATAGGACAGGCCATGGAAGCCGTAGCGCCGGACGCCCTCGTCATAGAGCGCACGCGGCAGGGCGAAGCGGTCTGAGAGTTCGGGATGGCCGCGATGGAAGGCCGTGTCGAAGCAGGCGACCTGCGGCAGGTCGGGCCGGCGTTGGCGCAGCACGCGGATCGGGTCGAGATTGCTGAGCTGGTGCAGTGGTGCGAGCGGGATGAAGGTTTCGAGCGTCTTCATGACCGCGTCGTCGACCAGCACCGGCGCCGAATAGACCGGGCCGCCGTGGACGACGCGATGGCCGATGCCGATGATCACCATGTCCCGGATCTCGCCGGTGACCCAGTCGGCAACGACCTGCTGCGCTTGCGCCGAGTTCGCAACCTCCGCGACAGTGAAGCTGCGCTCGATCAGCAGCGTGCCGTCATGGCCTTTTGCCTTGAGCCGTGGACGGGTTCCGATTCCGTCCACGGCGCCGCCGATCATCAACTCGATATCATCGCCGGCGACGCGATAGAGCTTGAACTTGATGCTCGAGCTGCCGGCATTGACGACGAACAGGACCTCGTTCACCGGCTAGGCTCCGATTGGCTTGGCCTGCAGCAACGCATGGGCATAGAGCCCGGCAACGGCGCAGGAGGCGAGGCGGGTCCGGACATTGTCGGCGCGGCTGGTCAGGATGATCGGCACGCGCGCGCCGAGCACGATCCCGGCGGCATCGGCCCCGGACAGGAAGGTCAGGTTCTTCGCCAGCATGTTGCCGGCTTCGAGGTCGGGCACCACCAGGATCTGCGCGCGGCCTGCGACCGGCGAGACGATGCCCTTGATGCTGGCTGCCTCCGGGCTGATCGCATTGTCCAGCGCCAGCGGACCATCGAGCAGGCCTCCGGTGATCTGGCCGCGATCGGCCATCTTGCAGAGCGCTGCCGCCTCGATCGTACTCGGGATCTTGGTGGTCACGGTCTCCACCGCCGAGAGGATGGCGACCCTCGGCGCCCCCAGGCCGAGCCCGACATGCAGATCGATGGCGTTCTGGATGATGTCGCGCTTGGCGTCGAGATCGGGAAAGATGTTCACGGCCGCGTCGGTGATGAAGAGCGGCTCGGCATAGGACGGCACATCCATGATGAAGACATGGCTGACCCGCCGGCCCGTACGCAGGCCGGTCTCCTTGTTCGTGACCTCGGCCAGCAATTCGTCGCTGTGCAGGCTGCCCTTCATCAGCAAGGCCGCCTTGCCTGAATGCACGAGTTCGACCGCCTTGGCGGCGGACGCATGGCTATGGGGCGTATCGACGATCTCGAAACCCGCGATGTCGAGCCCATTCTCCTTTGCGGTCGCGATGATCCGCGCGGTCGGACCGACCAGGATGGGTTTGATCAGGCCCAGCGCCGAGGCGTCGAGGGCGCCTTTCAGGGAAGACTCGTCACAGGGATGGGCGACGGCCGTCGCGACCGGCGGAAGCGCCCGCGCCGTGGCGATCAGGCGCTCGTATTTGCCGCGCGCATCGCCTGACTTGGGGTCTGAGGCGGATTGGGAAGGCTGAACCATTCTGCGCCTCACTTCCTCGGTGATGATCTGCGGCGGGGCGCTGCCTTCGACGGGGTGTCGAGGACTGCTCGCTCTTGCACGGCCGTCTGGCTTGGCAGGCGGTGCAGATTGCTCGCGGTCTCGTGCAGCTCACGTGCCGGCGACGGGGCGGGAAACATCCTGCCGATCCGCTCGAAACGGGCAAGCGCTTCGCCTTCGAGAGGCCCTGCAGCGGTCAGAATGTCGTGAAATTCCTCGAGCGAAATATGGGGGGGCTCGGTTTGCAACACTGTGGCGATCGCTGCGACCGCCGCTTCGCCGTCGAAGCGCAGCATGAAGAACTGTTCGCGGACGTTGAGCTTGAACTGCTGGAGCGTCATGCCGTCGAGCTTTTGATGCTTGCCGTGCAGGCGACGCAGGACGGCAAAGATCCGTTCGTCGATGCCGCCGCGCGCCGCCAGGACGTACATCACCGCCCGCAGGATCGCGATCTTGGCGCTGACGCGGCCGACGCGTTGAGCCAGGTCGGAACGGCCTGCTTCGAGCGCTGCGACGCCGCGCTCGCGATCGGCCGGTTGAGGGCGCGCCGTCTCGTCGGTGACGCCGAGCCCCGCTTGCAAGCCAGGCGCGCCGTAGATCTGTTTGAAGACGAGTTCGGTCGTGGAATCCCGGATGTCGCGGAACAGGTCGAGCGAGGCGACGATGTTCTGCGAGATGATCTCCTGCCAGGCCAGGAATGGATTGTCCGGGGCCGCGGGCCGGCGGTGTTCCCGTACGAGTTCCGCCCAGCCGCTGACGCCGCGCATGAACGGGTTGTTGTGCGAAAAGATCTCGAACTGTGAGCGGAGCGGGTTGAGCCGGCGTTCCAGCTCTGCAGCGGGCGCCGTGGCAGCAGCCTGCACGAATGGGCGCAACCAGGTCTTGTAGAAACTCGCATTGATCTCGGAGACCTTGGCGACTGTCGCGAACCGGCGGTCATCCTCCGCCGTGTTCAGCCCCAGGGCGCGAATGTCATCGAGGCTGCGCGCCTCGAAGCGCAGGATATTGTTGCCGGTCACCAGATCCGCGTAGTCCTGGCCGGGCTCGCGCGGTGTGATAACCGCTTGCCAGAGCCCCGGCGGCAGGATGTCGATCAGATCCATGTTCTCGGTGAGCTCGGTATGCTCCTTCTTCGCCACGGAACTTGAAACGAAGACGCCGAGATGTCCGGCCTGCGGGTGGATGGAGTAGACGATCGTCTGCTCGGCTGCGATCAGCGCGAGGTCGCTTCCATAAAGATCTGTGATCCAGCCGAGCGCCTGCTGCGGCGGCGTGATGTTGTCGCCCCAGGAACAGAACACGACGATCGGCGAGGTGACTTCGCGCAGGTCGATCCGCTTGCCGGAAGAGAGCGTCACGTCCCCCTTGGTCAGCTTGTTGCCGACGAAGAGCTGTTCGACGATGAACTCGATCTCCTCGCGGTTGAGCAGCACGTGTCCGCCCCACCATTTCTCGAAGGAGAGAAAGCGGTCGGCCTCGGTATCGACCTTCGACCAGACATCGTAGAGCTTGCTCCACCACGTGTTGGCCGGGTTCAGGTTCTCGAAATTCTGAACGAGATAAGCGCCGTCGAAGATACCGGCGCCAAGGTCGCCGGTCAGCGAGGTAAGCCAGGAGCCACCGAGCATGCCGCCGGAATAGCGCATCGGGTTGAGGCCGTCCTTGCCGTTCCAATAAGCCAGCGGCGCGCCTGCGGCCATGATCGGCCCCATCAGCTCGGGCCGGGCGGCGGCGAGCCCGAGCACGGCCCAGCCGGCCTGGCAGTTGCCGATGACGCAAGGCTTGCCGGAATAGCCGGGATGACGCCTGGTGACGGCCTCGATGAAGGCGGCCTCGGCGCAGCCGACATCCTCGATCGTCTGGCCTCTCACCGGATCGGGCAGGAAGCCGATGAAATAGCAGGGATGTCCGGCAGCGAGCGCTGCGCCGATCTCGCTGTCGGGTTTCATGCCGCCAATGCCCGGCCCATGGCCGGCACGCGGATCGACGACGATGAAGGGGCGCGAGGACTCGTCCGTGACGACGCCTTCGGGCGCAATGATCCGGACCAGGCCGTAATTGACCGGGCGGGGCAGGCTACGGCCGCTCATGACGATCTCGAAGTCAAATCCGAGGACATTGGGAGCCGCCATCGCCAGATGGTCGAGGTAATTGTCGCCCCGCCGGCGCAACACATCGAGCATCAGCACGTTGCGCTGGGCGGCGTCGACCAGATACGCGGCGAGATCGGAGCCGGAATGGGCCGTCGCAGCCGCAGCGCCGGGCGACGTCGCGGAATATGCGCTCACCATATCGTTGTCCTCATATGGCCGGGGGCCGATACGTCAGAAACTTCACGATGATCTTTTGCACTGCAATATCACCAGACTGAGACGCCCGCGCAACCTATGCAAGAGGTGCTTGTCATATGCGGTATTCGCCGGTGCGGGGAATTGACTTCAATCAAGCCGGCTCGTCGGCAGGATATTCAGGGCAGGATGCGATAACTTCGGCCGGTATTCGACATGCGGTTCGGCGGAGGTGTTGGGGCGATCATGGGAATGGCGGTGACTGATGGCTGACAATGCAGTTCGGGGCTTGCACAACGCGAGCACGATCGAACTGAGCCTGATCGATGGCGCGCAGTTGTTCAACACGCTCGATCCGTTTCCCTTCCGCCAGCGCGACCTGTCGGCGGATGCCGAGCAGTACATCGTCGAATGGGCCGAGGAGCTACCGAAGGATCGCGCCATTGAAATCGTCATCGACATCGCAGCGGACGGCGGGGCTGCGCCCGATCTAGGCGCGGCCATCGGCAATTGGTTCGACGGACGCGCGCGATCTGAGACAAAGGCGATGCGGCAGCTGTTCCGGGACGGTCGCTTGGCCTTCCTGATCGGCCTCATCGTCCTGAGCGCCTGTCTCTTCATCGGCTGGTGGCTGTCGGAGCGTATCGAAGGGCCGTTCGCGCGCGTGCTTCAGGAGAGCTTCGTGATCATCGGCTGGGTCGTGATCTGGAGGCCGGCCGAGATGTTCCTCTACGACTGGTTGCCCATGCTTCGCCGGCGGACGCTTTATCGGCGCCTTGCCGCGGCGCGGGTCACGGTGAGGAAGACGCCCGCACCGACGAAGGCGGCGGGCACCTAGACCATCGCACTGCATCTCCCGTCCGATTCGAAGACCTGACTTTCTGTGTTTGCATCGGCCTTCCCGAGGGCTGCAATCCACTGTTCGGGCCGATACGCGAGGCGGCTTGCGCTCAGACCGGTTCGATAGCGACCAGAATGTCGCCGGCTGCCACCGTCGATCCGGCCCGCGGTCCGATCCGTTGAACCGTTCCGCCGGCGGGGCTCTTCAACTCCATGAAGAGCTTCATCGATTCCAGCACGGCCACGATCTGCCCGGCCTCGACGGTGTCGCCGGCGCCGACATGCAACGCCGCAAGTGTTCCTGGCATCGGTGCCCGCACGGTGTTGCCGGAATCGCCGCCCGCATCGCGGCGCGCTGCCGCTGCCTCGATCGCAAGCGCGATTTCGATCCGGCCTTCGAAGCCGCCGAGGCGCAGGAGCAGACCCTGGGTGTCGCAGACGGCGTATGCCATCTGGCTCGCCCCGCTCATGGCTACCACCCACTCGGCGTCCGAGCCACCGCGGCGGAGCGCGATATCATGTTGGCCACCTGCTGACGCGACACGCAGGAAGCCATCATGGGTTTCGATGGCGAGCCGCGCCGCGCCTGCACCGGCTCCGATGGCCAGATGCGTCGTCGCTGGCCTTCCGGCAGGCGCGAGCAGGCGAAAGCCCTTGAGCGCACGCCATGGCGTGCCGTCCGGCTCGGCCCCGCGCGCCGTGAGCCAGAGGGCTGCGGCCACGGCATTGAGCAGGTCTTGCGGTACGGCTTGCGGCTTCCAGCCTCCCGGAAAATTCTCGCTCAGGAACAGGGTCGTGGCCTCGCCCTTCGTGAAGCTCGGTGTCCTCAGGGCATCCGCCAGGAACGCGCGGGTGGTCGCCGGCCCGAGCACCACCATCCCATCCAGCCCTCTGGCGAGCCGCTGGGCCGCGCTCGTGCGATCGGGCGCATGGGCGATGACCTTGGCGAGCAGGGAATCGTAATGCGGCGTAACCTCGCTGCCGGCTGCAATGCCGCTGTCGACGCGCGCCGCCAGCGGTTCCCGCCACAGCCTGATCACGCCCGTATCGGGCCGGAAGCCCTGGTCCGCGCGCTCGGCCGTCAGCCTGGCTTCGATGGCGTGGCCTGAGCAGCGGATCTCACCCTGGGCCAGCGGCAGGGGCTCGCCTGCTGCGATGCGGATCTGCCATTCCACCAGATCGAGCCCGGTGATCGCTTCGGTGACCGGGTGCTCGACCTGCAGGCGCGTGTTCATCTCAAGGAAGAACACCTCCTGCGTCACGGCATCGACGAGGAATTCGACGGTCCCGAGATTGTCGTAGGAAATCGCGCGCGACAATCTCAAGGCGTAGTAATGCAGGGCTGCGCGTGTCTCATCCCGCAGGTTCGGGGCTGGCGCTTCCTCGATCAGTTTCTGGTTGGAGCGCTGCACCGAGCAATCTCGCTCGAAGAGATGGACGATGGCGCCGTGCCTGTCGCCGGCGACCTGGACCTCGACATGGCGCGGGCGCGTCACGAATTTCTCGATCAGCAGGCGCCCGTCTCCGAATGCGGCCTGTGCCTCGCTGCCCGCTGCGGAGATGGCCGCATCGAGATCCTCCTCCCGTTCGACCTTGCGGATGCCTTTGCCGCCGCCACCGGCAGAGGCCTTGACCATGACGGGCAGGCCGATGCGCAATGCTTCCCGCTTCAGCACGTCGCGGGACTGGTCGGCCCCGTCATATCCGGGCACGCCCGGCACGCCGGCCTCGCGCGCGATCTGCTTGGAGCGGATCTTGTCGCCCATGGCGTCGATGGCGGCGGCCGAAGGGCCGATGAAGGTGACGCCTGCCTTTTCGCAGGCTGCGATCAGGTCGAGCCGTTCCGAGAGAAAGCCATAGCCGGGATGGATCGCCTGGGCGCCCGTCGCCAGCGCAGCCTCGATGATCCGCTCGGCTCTCAGATAGCTGTCGCGGGCGGGGGCCGGGCCGATGGCGATGGCCTCGTCTGCGAGGCGCACATGCAGCGCGTCGCGGTCCGCGTCCGAATGGACCGCAATGGCGCGGATGCCGAGACGGCGGCAGGTCTTGATGATGCGGCAGGCGATCTCGCCGCGATTGGCGATCAGGATGCTCTCGAACATGGCGCGGTCACATCCGGTAGACGGGGCGAGGGGAGGTGTCGCGCGCTTCGCCAGCGGCAAGCGAGAGGCACAGGCCGAGCACGTCGCGCGTCTGGGCCGGCTCGATGATCCCGTCATCCCAGAGCCGTGCAGTCGCATAATACGGGTCGCTCTGCTCCTCGAACTGGGCCCGTGTCTTGCGATCGAGTTCAGCGATCGCTGCCTCGTCGGCAGCGCCCTTCAGGCTCTGGCGGCGCAGTTCCGTGACGACGGTGGCTGCAACCTCGGGGCTCATCGTGGCGATGCGGGCATTCGGCCAGGAGAACAGGAAACGTGGCCGGAAGCCGCGCCCACACATGCCGTAATTACCGGCGCCATAGGAGCCGCCGATCAGCACGGTGTATTTGGGAACGCGCGCATTCGAGACGGCATAGACCAGCTTGGCCGAATGCTTGGCGATGCCCTCGCGTTCGGCTGCGGTGCCGACCATGAAGCCGGTGATGTTCTGCAGGAAGATCAGGGGGATCTGTCGCTGGTCGCAGAGCTCGATGAAATGGGCGCCCTTCAGCGCCGATTCTGAGAAGAGCACGCCATTATTGGCGATGATGCCGACGGGGTGGCCGTGGATGCGGGCGAAGCCGGTGACGAGTGTTGCGCCATAGTCGGGCTTGAAGGCGTTGAAGCTGCTGTCATCGACAATGCGGGCGATCACCTCACGCACATCATAGGGTCTGCGCAGGTCGGTCGGGACGATCTGCTCGAGCTCGGCCGCATCGAACTTCGGCGGCACGGGCGGGTAGGGTGCTGCGCCGAGCTTGCCGATCTCGCCGAGCGAGCCGACGATCTCGCGGAGCTTGGCGAGGCCCTCCATTTCCGTTGCGACCAGATGGTCGCTGACCCCAGAGACCTGGGTGTGCATCTCGGCCCCGCCCAGGGTCTCGCCATCGACGATCTCGTGGATGGCCGCCTTCACGATCGGTGGGCCGCCGAGATGGATACGCCCGGTACCCCTGACCATGATCACTTCGTCGGACAGCGCCGGAATATAAGCGCCGCCAGCGGTGCAGCCGCCGAAGACGAGCGAAATCTGGGAAATGCCGGCCGCCGACATCCGGCATTGGTTGTAGAAGGAGCCGCCGAAATGGTCGCGGTCCGGGAAGACCCGGTCCTGTTCCGGCAGGAAGGCTCCGCCGCAATCGACCAGGTAGAGGCAGGGCAGGCGATGCTCCTCGGCGATTTCCTGCGCCCTGAGATGCTTGCGCACGGTCTCGGCGAAGAACGAGCCGCCCTTCACCGTCGCGTCATTGGCGATCAGCATGCAGGCGCGGCCGGAGACGGTGCCGATGCCGGTAACGATGCCGGCGCCGGGCACCTCGTTGCCGTAGAGCCCCCAGGCCGCCAGCGGCGAGAGTTCGAGGAAGGGTGACTGGGCGTCGAGCAGCAGGTCGATGCGCTCGCGCACCATGATTTTGCCGCGCGTTTCGTGCCGCTCGCGCATTCGGGGACCGCCGCCATTGGCGACGAGGGCATGGCGCTCGCGCAGGGTGGCGAGCATCTCGGTGAGAGGCGGGGGCACGTTTGCGCGCGCTTCGCTCGTGGAGCCTGCAGACATGGTTCCTCCCGCCTCGGCGCTCGCCCTTGATCTCGTCGATCAAGTCACCTACCGTCCGTTAGGTAGGCGAATATGCGCCAAGAGGTCAAGCAGCGGGAGAGTGCAATGACGGCGGTGGACAGACCGGGGCCCGCGGCCGACGAAGAGCTGCGCCGCTCGCCCTATTTCACCGAGGAGCACGAGGCGCTGCGCGATCAACTGCGCCGCTTTGTCGATACCGAGATCAAGCCGCATGCGCTGGCCTGGGAGGAGGCTGGTTTCGTGCCGCGGGAGGTGCTGCGCCGCATGGGCGAACTCGGCTTCTTCGGCATCCGCTACCCCGCCGAATTCGGCGGCTCGGAAATGGATACGCTGGCGACCGTGATCCTTGCCGAGGAGCTCGGCCGCTCCACTTTCTCCGGCGTCGCCATCACCGCACTCGTCCATACCGACATGGCTTCTGTCCATGTATTCAATGCGGGCAGCAAGGCGCAGCACGCCCGCTACATGCCGGACATCATTGCCGGCAAGACGATCTGCGCGGTGGCGGTGACAGAGCCTGACGCGGGTTCGGATGTGAAGGGTATCCGCACCACGGCGCGGCGCGAGGGCGAAACCTACGTCCTGAACGGCGCCAAGATGTTCATCACCAACGGCGTCCATGCGGATCTCTACTGCGTCGCCGCCAAGACCGATCTCTCGGCCAGGCCCTCGCAATCGGTCTCGATCTTCCTGGTCGAGAAGGGAACGCCCGGTTTCCGGGTCTCGCGCGCGCTCGACAAGCACGGCTGGCGCTCTTCCGATACCGCCGAACTCGTCTTCGAGGAGTGCCGCATCCCGGCCGCGAACCTGCTCGGCCAGGAGGGGCGAGGCTTCTACGCGATCATGCGCAACTTCCAGAATGAGCGCACGGTCATCGGCGCGATGGCGATGGGCGAGGCACAGGCCGCGCTCGATCTCACGCTGGATTATGTCCGCACTCGAAAGGCCTTCGGGGCTCCGCTCTGGGAAAAGCAGGCCATCCGCCAGAAGCTCGCCATGCTCTCCGCCAAGGTCGAGGCGGGGCGCCAGCTCGTCTATCATGCCGCCTGGCTCGACGCCCGGGGCGCTGAGGCCACGCGCGAGGTCTCGATGGTCAAGGCGTATTGCGGCGAACTGGTCAACGAGGTGATGTATGCCTGCCTGCAGTTCCATGGCGGCATGGGGTTCATGCGCGAAAGCGCCATTGAACGCCTGACGCGGGATGCGCGGGTCCAGTCGATTGGCGGCGGGGCCACCGAGGTCATGCTGGAAGAGGTGGCGAAACGGTTGTGAGCATTCAGACGACCAAGGCGGAGCGCGGTGCCGTAGAAGGGGGAGCGCGCCGGCTGATCCTCGACACGGCTGCGCGCCTGCTGCGCCAGGGCGGATATCACCAGACCACCCTGCGCGAGATCGCCGAGGCGGTCGGTATCCGCAAGGCCAGCCTCTATTATCACTTCGCGTCGAAGGAGGAGATCGTCGAGGCCGTCGTCAATGACGGGGTTCGCTTCGTTCAGGAGGCGGTGGTTGCCGCTTTGCAGGAAACCGAGGGGGCCGAGCCGCGTGCCCGGTTGGAATGCGCGATTCGCGCGCATCTGACGGCGCTGCATGGCCATGGCGATTACACCTCGGCGAGCATCAAGGCCTTTGCCTTCGGCGCGATGTCGGTGCCGGACAGCGTGCGCAGGGTTCGCCGCGCCTATGAGGACGTCTGGCGCTTCCTGATCGCGGAGCTTCAGGGCGCCGATGTGATCGCCGCAGAGCGTTCGCCGGAGGCGCTGCGCCTCTTCCTGCTCGGCGCCCTCAATGGCTCCACAGACTGGTACCGCCCCGGGCGCTTCGACATCCCAGAACTGGCACGCGAATTTGCTGCCTTGATTGCGCCGCGGGGCGGCCTGGTCGGGCCGGGTTGACCGTTGCACTGCAGCAATTTCCGGCCGCTTTAACGCGGTTTTGACCTTCGTCGCGTAACCCCCCGGTATGCAACGCGACAGTTTGTTCCGATTTGGCGGAGAATTCCGCGATTTTGGCCGTGAGGAGACCTTCCAGGCGGCCCGGTTGCCGGAGACCCTCCGGCAGTGCCGGCTGATCTTCCTGATTTCGGCGCTGCTCAACACCTTCTTCCTCGTCAGCGACTGGCGCTTCTTCGGGACGCCACATTTCCTGGTCGCCGTGTCCGCACGCTTCGCCGTCGTGGCGGTGTCGATTCTCTGTGCGCTCCTGATCCGCAGGGCGACCCGCTTCAAGCAGGCCGAAGCGGTGACCGCCCTGTGGGAGGTCGGTTGCGCCGTGGCGGTTGCCTTCCTGGTCAGCTCTCGCAGCGATCTGGCGCTGTTCGTCGTGCTGTTGCTGCCCTCCATCTTCTATCTGGTGGCGCCGATATCCTTCCGCTGGACGTTCATCCTCGGTTTCTGCACCAGCGTGCTCATGCTGGTTGGCTATCTCGGGGTGGGCCCGTATCCGAGCACCTTCGTCGGGTTGGTGCTCGTGTTGGCGATGTTGAACTTCGCGTTGGGCCTGGTCGTGATCCACGCCAACCGCCTGAGGCGGCTGGAATGGACTGCGACCCAATCCGAGCGTGCTGCAAAGGAGGAGCTCGACGAGAGCCGCGCGATGATCGAGCGCCTCTTCATGGCCGTGCCGATCCCGCTTGTCGTCACGTCGGTGGCGGATGGGCGCTTCGTCCGGGCCAATGATGCGGCGCTGCGCTTCTTCGGCAAGGGGACCGGAGGCGATCTGCGCGAGGTGGCCGTGCCGGATGTCTTCGTCGATGCGAAAAGCCGGCGCAGCTTGACCCGGCAATTGCTTCGCGGCGAGCATGTCGGCGAGTTCGAGGTTGCGATCCGCGACGGATCCGGCACGAGCCGTGACGCGTTGATCACCGCGACCTCCTTGTCGATGGGCCAGTCCTCGACGATCGTCGCCGGCATTGTCGACATCACCGAGCGCAAGGCCGCCGAAGCGCGTGTCCGTTGGCAAGCGACGCATGACGCGCTGACGGGCCTGCCGAACCGGTTGCTCTTCCATGAGCGTCTGCAGGAGGCTCTTGCCGATCTCGGCGATGGCGCGACCGTGAGCCTGTTCCTGGTCGATCTCGACGATTTCAAGTCGGTCAACGACACGCTTGGGCACGATGCCGGAGATGCCTTGCTGAACGAGGCAGCCGCGCGCCTCCTGCGCCACACTGCCCCCGGAGATCTCGTCGCGCGCCTGGGCGGTGACGAATTCGTGGTGCTCTCGACCGAGACGATGGACGTGCCCGAGGCTCAGGCCAAGGCGGAGCGGCTGCTGACGGCGCTGCGTGCCCCGCTCAGCCATCTCGGGCACGCCATTTCCTCGCGCGCCAGCCTCGGCATCGCGCTGGCGCCACAGCATGATCGCGTGCCGATCGAGCTGATGAAGGATGCCGATCTCGCGCTCTATCGCGCCAAGGCCCTGGGCCGGAACATGGCCGTCGTCTATGACAGTGGCATGCGCGAGGCGATGAACGCGCGCGTCGCCATTTGCCGTGAGTTGGCCGAGGCGCTGACGCAGGACCGCATCCTGCCCTTCTATCAACCGCAGATTTCACTGGTCACTGGTGCCATCGATGGCCTTGAAGCGCTGGCACGGTGGCGCCATCCCGAACGCGGGATCGTGCCGGCTGCCGCGTTCGTCCATGGGTTGGACGATCCGGAAACGGCTTCTGCGATCGGCGATGTCATCCTGCGCAAGGCGATTGCCGACCTGAGCAACTGGCTCGCAACGGGGATTGCGGTCCCGCGCGTCTGGGTCAATCTCGCGCCGGCGGTGTTCCGCGATCCGCAGTTTTCGCAGAAGCTGCTTGCCCAGCTGGCGGCGGCGGGCGTGCCGACATCCTGCTTCGGCGTCGAGGTCACCGAGACCGTGCTCCTCGCCCGCACCGCCGGCGATGCGGAACGCGCGCTGAAGACGCTTCGCGAGAACGGTGTCTGCGTTGCGCTGGACGATTTCGGCACCGGCTATGCGTCGCTCACCCATCTCAGGCGCTTCCCCGTCGATGTGATCAAGATCGACCGCGGATTTGTCCGCCATCTCGATGAGGGCGGGGAGGATGCTGCGATCGTGCGCGCGATCATCAACCTCGCGGCCGACCTGAAGCTGGATCTCATCGCGGAGGGGGTCGAGACACGACAGCAGGAGGCCTTCCTGCGCCAGTGCGGCTGCAACTTCGCGCAAGGCTATCGCTACTCCCGCCCGGTTCCGGCGAACAGGGTGCCATGGCTGAGCCAGCAGTCTGGCCTGCAGCCGGTTGAACCCGCCATGGATGCAGACCGGGGCGGCGTGGCTGCGGCCTGACCACGCGCCCGGCGCTTGCTAAGCATGTCGTTGCAAGCTCGCGCACCATCGAGGGGATGGTGCAGATCAACAATCCGAGGACCGTTTCCGCATGCGCGCCTTCTATCACCCGGACCAGTCGCTCCACGATCCGCAGCAATACATGCGCTTCGGCCGCGTTGTCGCGCCGAAGGACCTGCCGGAACGCACGGAGCAATTGCTGGGCGCGCTCGCCCGCCATGGCATCACGCCAGAGCGCCCCGGCGCTCACGGCGTCGACCCGATCCTGGCCGTGCACAGCGAGGAATTCGTCCGCTTCCTCGAGACGCTGTGGGAGCGCTGGGTCCAACTGCCCGAGCGTGGTCCCGAGGCATGGCCCAACACCTTCCCCTATTGGAGCGGCAGGGTCGATGAGGACATGCGTCCGCCTTGTCGGCCGACGGGCCTGATGGGCCAGCTCGGCTGGTTCCTCGGCGATCTGTCCGTGCCGGTCGGCGAGCACTGCTGGACCTCGACATTGCGCTCGGCCGAGACCGCTGTCTCAGGTGCCGACGCCGTCCTGGCCGGCGAGCGCGCGGTCTATGCGCTTTGCCGCCCGTCCGGCCACCATGCCCGCGCGGACCGCGCCACCGGCTTCTGCTACATCAACAATACGGCGGTTGCGGCCCAGCGCCTGCGCTCCAAGTTCGGCAAGGTCGCGATCCTTGATGTCGATGCGCATCATGGCGACGGCACGCAGCAGATCTTCTACCGCCGCTCGGACGTGCTGACGATCTCGGTCCATGCAGATCCGGTGAACTACTATCCCTTCTTCACCGGCTATGCGGACGAGCGCGGAAACGGTGCGGGCGAGGGCTTCAATATCAACCTGCCGCTCGCCCATGGCGCGGGGGGCGCCGAGATGGAGGCCACCGTCGATCGTGCCGGCGAGGCCATCCGGGACTTCGGCGCCGAGGCACTGGTCATTGCGCTCGGCTATGACGCGCACAAGGACGACCCGATCGGCGTGCTCAAGCTCGAGGCTTCAGATTTCGGCACGATCGGCCGGCAGGTGAAGGCCATGGGATTGCCGACCCTGGTGGTGCAGGAAGGCGGCTATGCGATCGAGGCGATCGGCGGCTGCCTCGACAGCTTCCTGACCGGCTTTGGCGCCTGAAAACGGCGCCCGCGTGTTTGTCCGGCCCAGGGCCGGGCAGCTGGCCTTGAAGTCACTATCGGTCAACAAGGACGCGGAGGCCGGGCAAGCCCGGCCTCCGCGAAGTTCAGATCACCGCTTCGATCAGGAACGGCCCCTTCCGGGACAACGCGCCCTGGAACAGCTTGGTGAACTCCTCGGCGGTGGTCGCACGGCCTGCTTCGACGCCCATGCCGCGCGCCATCGAGACCCAGTCGAGCGCCGGCTCGTCGAGGTTGAGCATCAGCTTGGCGTTGCGGCCGAAATCATTGACGCCAACGGCGCGCATCTCGCCATGCAGGATCTGATAGGTCCGGTTGGCGAAGACCACCGTGACAACGTCGAGATTCTCGCGCGCCTGCGTCCACAGGCCCTGAACCGTATACATGCCGGAGCCATCGGCCTGCATGCCGATGACCTTGCGGTCCGGGCAGGCCACCGCTGCGCCGATCGCGAGCGGAATGCCCTCGCCGATCGCGCCGCCGGTGAGCTGGATATAATCGTGCTGCGGGGCGTTGTGGCACTGCTGGTAGAAGACGCGGCCCGATGAGACCGACTCGTCGCAGATGATGCTGTTCTCGGGCAGGAGCGTCGCCACGATCGTGCAGACCTTGTCGGCGTCGAGTGCGCCGGTCGGCAGGGCGGTGGCCTCTTTGCGAGGCTCCGCGACATAGACTGGTTGGCTCTGGCGCGCGCCGAGCTCATCGGCCAGCGCCTCGATCGCGAGCGGCAGGTCGTCGCCGATCTCGGCGAGCGTCACCACCGCGCAGCTGTCCTGGATCAGGCGGCCGGGCTTGCCGGGATAGGCAAAGAAGCCGACCGGCACCTTGGCGCCGACCAGAATCAGCAAGTCGATATCCTTGAGCGCTTCGAGCGCGATATCGACCGGGTAGGGCACCTTCGGCAGGGCGACACGGCCTACGCCGCGCTCGATGCGGCCATTCGACATCTGGCCGAAGACGCGCGCGCCGGTGACGGCGCAGATCCGCGCCGCCATCGCCATCGGGCCTTCGCGCAAGGCCATGTTGGTCATCATCAGGGCAGCGCGCTTGCCGTGCTTGCGCAGGGCGGCCGCGGCCTCCTTCACAGCCGTCATATCGACCGGTTTCAGCTTCGGCACGGCGACCGGGGCAAGCTTGGCCGGCTCGACGCTGCCCCAGGCGCAATCGGCCGGAAGGATCACGGTGGTCACGCCCGGCAGCGACATCGCGGCGGCATAGGATTCGCCGATCGCCGGGCCGACATCCTCGGGCGTCGTGATGCGACGGACGAAATGCGACATCGGCTGGGCCAGGCTTTCGATATCGCTGGTCAGCGGCGCGTCATGGACGAGGTGATAGGTCGCGTGATCACCGACCACGTTGATCATCGGCGTCCAGGCCCGCCTTGCATTGTGCATGTTGGCAAGGGCGTTCGCCATGCCGGGGCCGCAATGCAGCAGCGTCGCGGCCGGCTTGTCGGCCATGCGCGCATAGCCGTCGGCCGCGCCTGTCACCACGCCCTCGAACAGGCCAAGCACGCAGCGCATCTCCGGCTTGCGGTCGAGCGCCGCGACGAAGTGCATTTCGGAGGTGCCGGGATTGGCAAAGCAGACATCAACGTCATTGACGAGGAGGGTGTCGCAAAGGCGGTCGGCGCCGTTCATTCTGGAAGACCTCTTGGGAAATGCGCGGCGCGCAGGGCCGTGCGAAGGGAACGGAACCCTCGCCCGGTGTCAAACAAGAGAAATTTATCAGCTTCGTTCAGGAAACTGATCGCCGCCTTGACGGATTTGCATATGCATTTAACCTGCTTTGGAACGAAGGTTGCATCCCGCGTCGGATGAGGCGATGGGCTAGGGCCTCACCGGCGCGAAAGACATCAACCAGGGGAAGGGTTTCGTCATGACAGGTTTGAAGCGTATCGGAGCTGCGGCCGGACTTGGCTTCGCGGCGCTGCTGGCTGCCTCGGGCGCGCAGGCGCAGACCAAGGTTTCGATCGGCATTTCCGGCTGGACCGGTTTCGCGCCGCTGGTACTGGCCAAGGAAGCCGGCATCTTCGCCAAGAACGGCCTCGACGTGACGATCAAGAAGATCCCGCAGAAGGACCGTCACCTCGCCATCGCCTCGGGCGATATCCAGTGCGCCGCCACGACCGTCGAGACCTGGATCGTCTGGGACGCCGCCGGGATCAAGACCAAGCAGCTCTTCCAGCTCGACAAGAGCTATGGTGCAGACGGCATGGCGGTGCGCAGCGCGACCGGTTCGATCAAGGATCTGAAGGGCAAGACGGTAGCGGCCTCCGCGCCCGGCACGTCGCCCTATTTCGCGCTTGCCTGGTTCCTCAAGGAAAACGGCATGTCGGTGAAGGACGTGACCGTCGTCAACATGGAGCCCGGCCCGGCAGCCCAGGCCTTCATCGCGGGCCAGAATGACGCGGCCATGACCTATGAGCCCTATCTCTCGGCAGTGCGCGACAAGCCGGATGCCGGCAAGATCATCGCGACCACGCTCGATTATCCGATGGTGATGGACACCTTTGGCTGCACGCCGGCCTTCATCGCGGGCAACGAGGCTGCCGTGAAGGGGCTGACCAAGAGCTATTTCGAGGCGCTCGAACTGATCAAGGCCGATCAGGCCAAGGCCTATGGCATCATGGGAGCCGACGTGAAGCAGTCCGGCGAGCAGTTCGGCAAATCCGCGGGTTACCTGCGCTGGTCGGATGCCGAGGGCAACAAGAAGTTCTTCTCCGGCGAGTGGCAGGCCTTCACCACCAAGGCGGCCGATCTGCTGCTCGAGATCGGCCTGATCAAGTCGAAGCCCGATATCACCACGCTGGTCGATACACGCTTCGTCTCGGGCGGTGCGATGTGACGATCCTGCCGGACGTGCTTGCGCCACGTCTGGGAATCGTCTTTTGCGGCACTCAGGCCGGGCGCGCCTCAGCCTTGCGGCGCGCCTATTATGCCGGACCGGGAAACAAGTTCTGGTGGGTGCTTCACGCCATCGGCCTTCTTCCCCGGCAATTCAGGCCTGAGGATTTTCCTCATTTGCTCGACCATGGGTTTGGTCTCACCGACGTCGCGAAAGCGACCTCCGGACCGGATGCCGCGCTCGTTCGTGCTCATTTCGATGTTGAAGGGTTCTTGATGAAGATGCGTGCGACGGCTCCGGCCTTCATCGCCTTCAACGGCAAGCGGGCGGCCGAGGCCGTGCTGGGTCAATCCAGTGCCGCCATCGGCTATGGCCGCCAGCCGGTCGATGTCGCGGGTTGCGCAACTTTCGTGCTGCCATCGACCTCCGGCGCGGCCTCGGGCTTCTGGTCGGTCGAGCCCTGGCAGGAACTGGCCACGGCCTGGCGTTCGCGGGCGATTTGACGATGAAGCCGCTTCAGCCCGTTTCCGTCCCGTCCCGCGTCGCGCTGGGGCTCGGCTTCTTCGTACTCTTCGTTGCGCTCTGGTCGGTCGCAACCTTCGGCGGCTATGTCCAGCGCCTCTTCCTGGCCGATCCGCTGACCATGGTCGGGGAGGGCTACAAGCTGCTCGTCGAATACGGCTTCGCGTTCGATATCGGCATGACGATCTGGCGTGTCCTCGGCGGCTTCATCCTCGCGGTCATCGTCGCGCTGCCGCTCGGCATCTTGATGGGCGCCTACAAGCCGATCGAGGCCTTCTTCGAGCCCTTCGTCTCCTTCGCGCGCTACCTGCCGGCCTCGGCCTTCATCCCGTTGCTGATCCTCTGGGCCGGCATCGGCGAGACGCAGAAGCTGCTCGTCATCTTCATCGGCTCGGTCTTCCAGATCATCCTGATGATCGCCGTCGCGGTGGGCTCGATCCGGCGCGATCTCGTCGATGCAGCCTACACGCTGGGCGCCAGCGACCGTTCCGTGGTGATGCGCGTGCTGCTGCCCAATGCTGCGCCCGAGATCGCCGAGATCCTGCGCATGGTGCTGGGCTGGGCCTGGACCTATGTCATCGTCGCCGAGCTGATCGGCTCCTCCTCCGGCATCGGCCACATGATCACCGACAGCCAGGCGCTGCTGAACACCGGGCAGATCATCTTCGGTATCATCGTCATTGGCCTGATCGGGCTGATCTCGGATTTCCTGTTCAAGGCGGTCAATCAGCGCCTCTTCCCCTGGGCCGCGAAATGAGCAAGCTCATCATCGACAACGTCGGAAAAGCCTTCCCTGCGCGTCATGGCGGGCAGGCGACGCGGGCCTTGATGCCGACCTCGCTCAGCGTCTCCGACAACGACTTCATCACTATTCTCGGTCCCTCCGGCTGCGGCAAGTCGACCTTGTTGCGCATGATCGGCGGGCTGGAGACGCCGACGGAAGGGCGTATCCTGCTCGATGGCGAGACGGTGACAGGGCCCGGTGCGGATCGCGGTTTCGTCTTTCAGAGCTATACCCTCTTTCCCTGGCTGACCGTGGCGCAGAACATCGCCTTCGGCCTGCGCGAGAAGGGCGTGCCGGAGGCCGAGCGGCTGCGGATCGCCGCCGACTGGGCTGGACGCATCGGTCTCAAGGGCTTCGAGAGCCACTTCCCCAAGCAGCTGTCGGGCGGCATGCAGCAGCGCACCGCGATCGCGCGTGCCCTCGCCAATGATCCAAAGATCCTGTTGCTGGACGAGCCCTTCGGCGCGCTCGACAACCAGACACGCGCCCTGATGCAGGAAATGCTGCTCGGCATCTGGGAGCGCGAGCAGAAGACCGTGCTCTTCGTCACCCATGACGTCGAGGAGGCGATCTTCATGGCCTCGCGCGTCGTGGTGATCAGCGCCCGGCCGGGACGCGTCAAGGCGGACATCCCGGTCGACCTCCCGCATCCGCGGCCCTACACGATCAAGACGAGCCCGGAATTCGTCGCGCTCAAGGAGCGGCTGGTCGAGGAGATCCGGGCAGAGGTGATGGCGAGCGCGGCTTAACCCGCGCTGCGACTGTGCAAGCCCGCGTGGTGGCTCGCACTGGCAGGGGTCAGGATCGAGCGACTTTGGGCGTCCGTGGATCCCCTTCAGGCAGGATTTCGGGCTGCTTGAAGGTAACGCCGTTCGGCGTCGGTATCGGCGTCTGTGTCACCACATATTGCGGCTGGCCCTTGAAACCGGGATCTCCGGGGGGAGGTGTCAGGAGTTGGAGCCGCAGCAGCATCGCTGAGTCCTCATGGGTCGTATTGTGGCAATGGGTCACATAGGCCCCGCCGAACTCGCCGAAGCGCACCTGGAACTTCACCTTGCCCGAGGGCCGCAGGCGCCAGACGTCCTTGCGCACCAGCCGTTCCGTCGCAGGAATGGCAGCGCCGCCGCGGTCGATGGTGACGCCCTCCTCGAAATGGAGGTGGATCGGATGATCCCAGCCGCCACCGCCATTGACGAGGGTCCAGTGTTCGACTTCGCCGGGCTTCGGGATCAGGAGGGAGATGCGGTTGGCGTTGAGCGAGTGCGCCGCCTGGCCGTTGACCTTGATGGTCCAGGGAAAGGAATCGGCATTGCCGCAATCGGGAATGCACTGCCCGGGGTCCCCACCCCCTGATCTGCCGAATTCCAGGGTCCGCTCGCGCACCGGCGCCACGATCGGGATCTGGCTGGTCAGGGTCTTGGCTCCGGACCGCCATTCGGGGTCGGTGAAATTGACGCTGCGATCCTTGTCGAGCGGATTGTTGGAATTGTAGATCTTGCCGGGATTGTCGGTGCTTTGCAGCGAATTCACGACCCGGAACTCAAGGAAGGGACCGACGCAAGGGTCATCATTGCCGCCCTTGAGCGCCCTATCGATCGAGACAGCGCCGTCTGGCCTGCGCCCGTCGGTCTGCTGCAACAGGTTCACCAGATAGATGCTGTCGCCCGGGGCGAAGGCAGAAAAATCGACGACGATGTCGTAGCGCTCCGCAACGCCTTGCTCGTCCAGCTCGGTCAGGGCGATCGGACTGACAACCAGGTTCCCGTCATTGGCAATGAAGTAGATCGGAACTTTGGTGGCTTGCGCGAAGCGAGCGCTCTTGTTGACACCGAGGGCAAGTTTGACGAACCGCGCGACGGAGACATTCAGGAGGCGGAAACGGTAGCGTCGCGGCAGCACCTCGAAAAACGGGTAGTAGGTGCCGTTGACCAGCAGGATATCGCCCAGGAAGCCATCGGTATCGAAGATGTCGAACCGAAGTTGCCCGTTCGCGTCGAAGGCCGGGTTCGTGATCGCGAGGTTGATGTCGAAATCGACATTGCCCCATGTGAGCTGCGAACCGCTCGGCAGGCGCAGGTTGATGCCGTCATCGAGGTCTTCTCTGCCGCGATCTGGTCCACTGTACACGTTGAAGACAGCAAACATGCCCTTGTACACGTTGTCCGCGGTGAAGAAGAAGCGGTGATCGTGGAACCAGAGGCTGCCCTGGATTTCCCGGAAGTCCCCCGGGACCTGGACGAGCCCGTCACCGTCATTGGGACCGGAACTCTTTCGCGCAAAATCGCGGTCGCCCGTCGGCCAGACGCTCGGCAAATCGCGCCGCGCCATGGCCATGGCCCAGTGGTAGTCGTAGAACGTCCCCGGAAAATGGAAGGCATTGCAGGCACCGTCGCTCTCGGCGCCGTTATGAGCGTTGTGGAGATGGACCGAACTCTCGTTCCGCCCGAAGCCGCCATTGGTTGCCCTGTCTACTGGCAGATCATTGTAGATCCGCGTCAGGATCGGCTCGCCATAGCGCGCCTTGATCAGAACGGGTCTCCCTATCCCAGTACGCAGGCCGGAAACACTCCCTGACTGCCCGGGTTGCCGTGGACCGAAGGACCACACCGAGTTCGCGTTCTGGTCCGGCAGCCCCTGGCCAAATGAGACGCCCGGACGCGCTTGTCCGAGTGACAGGAGATAACCCTGCTTCGGATAGAGTTCTTCCCAGCGCTGATGCGCGAAGAACTCCCCAGGCGGGCGTCCTTCGAGCGGCCCGACGCCGGTCACCGGGTTGCGAAAGGCCGTGCCTCCGGAGTTAGTGAAGTCGGTGTGATACGAGAAGTTCCTGGCGGCCAGTTCCGTGCCGCCTCCACCCGTCTGCCAGGCCGCATCGCTATTCGGCAGGCGCAGCAGGGGGATCGGCCTCTGAAGCTCGGCCCGCGGCATCGGCGTCTGGAACTTGATCGCGCCGAAAGTCGGGCTGCGCGGCAGGCTGTCGGCATAGGCGCTCCCGACGAAGCGGCTAAGCCCGTTCTTCGCGATCAGAAGCCCGCCGGTAGCGAAATATCCCCAGCGCAGCAGATCGCGTTTGGTGATCTGGCCCAAGGCGAGAGCCTTGTTGATCTCGAGCCGGCTCTTCAGAGCGCGCTCTGCGTCCTTCAACCGGAAGCCAGTGGTCGTGCGTGGAAGATACATGCCTGCCTCCCCGCAATCGAAAGGCCGAACGGATAGACTCCCCCTGCATGATTATACCGATGAGGTCGGACACCGTGGAGAGACGAAGGTCGGACAAATTGGCAAACTAAAGTCTGCGACCTTGGTCGCGCCCAGCCATCTCGGCTGGATTGGGCCAGGACCTCCTTCGAGGCCGCTTTGCCAGTGCGAGCGTGACGCTGGGGGCATGACACCGCCCAGCGGGGAGATTTGCCTGCAACTGCATATTGACAGGCCCGACAGTATGGTGGTTCGTTCCCCATAATTGGCCTGACCACATGGCCAAATTGACCTCGGTGCTGCCGAGGCAGGGGATGGACCGGGGAGTGACACGTGCCGCTCGAAGCCGTCGAGTCGCCGCGCCTTTATCGCCAGATCGCCGATCAGCTGCGTCATCTCATTGACCGGCAGGAGTTCCCCGTTGGCGCACGCCTGCCACCTGAGCGGGAACTCGCGGAAAAGCTCGGCGTCTCTCGTCCTTCAGTGCGCGAGGCGCTGATCGCGCTCGAGGTCGAGGGGCGGGTGCGTATCCGCATGGGCTCCGGCGTCTACGTGATCGATCCGCCCCGTCCGGTTCCCAGCGCCATCCTTGTCTCCGATGATGCGCCCGAGGGGCCTTTCGAGGTCCTGAAGGCCCGCGAGCTGGTGGAGAGCGCGATCTGCGCCGAGGCGGGAGGGCAGGCAACGGGCGAGGATCTCGCCCGCCTCGATGAAATCCTGCGCGGAATGGAGGCTCCCGGATTGCCGAGCGACGAACTCGTCGCGCTCGATCGCGCCTTCCATGTCGCTATCGCGGGAATCCTGGGGAACTCCGTTCTGGCCCGCCTTGTTGGTACGTTGTTCGACCAGCGCATCAATCCGTATTTCCAGCAACTCGCGAGCTATTTCGAGAACGAAACGTCCTGGCGCGCCGCCGTCTCCGAGCATCGGGTCATCCGTGATGCGCTGGCCGCTGGATCGGGAGAGGCGGCGAGCACGGCGATGCGCCGGCACCTGCGCTGCTCGCAGGAGCGGTTCTCGCAGAGTTTCGGCGAAGGGGGTTCAAGCGGGCAGGAGAGCGTCAACTCCTGCCTGGCCAGCAAGAACTGACGCCAAGCAACGATCTTCGAGTCCATGGGAGGACACCTGATGAAGAGCTATTTGACACTGGCTGCAGCCTTTGCCGCCGGCCTCGTTCTTGCCGGGGCGCCGGCCCAGGCCCAGACCAAGCTGAAATGGGCGCATGTCTACGAGACGTCCGAGCCGTTCCACACCGAGTCGGTCTGGGCTGCGGACGAGATCAAGAAGCGCAGCAACGGAAAATACGAGATCACGGTCTACCCGGCCTCGCAGCTCGGCAAGGAAACCGACATCAACCAGGGCCTGACGCTGGGCACCGTCGATATGATCATCTCGGGCTCGAGCTTCGCCGCCCGTGCCTTTGCGCCGATCGGCGTGACCTATTACCCCTTCATCTTCCGCGGCCCGGACCACCTCCTCGCCTATGTGAAGAGCGACGTCTTCAAGGAGATGGCGAAGGGCTACCAGGAGAAGAGCGGGCACCAGATCCTGGCCGTCACCTATTACGGCACGCGCCACACCACCTCGAACAAGCCGATCAAGACCTGCGCAGACATGAAGGGGCTGAAGATTCGCGTGCCGGACGTGCCGGCCTACCTCGCCATGCCGCGCGCCTGCGGCGCCAACACGACACCGATCGCCTTCGCCGAGGTCTATCTCGCGCTCCAGAACGGTACGGTCGAGGCACAGGAGAATCCGCTCAACACGATCGAAGCGAAGAAGTTCTACGAGGTGCAGAAGCATATCGTCCTGACCGGACATATCGTCGACCACCTCAACACGGTCGTTTCCAAGCAGCTCTGGGACAAGCTCTCGCCGGAAGACCGCAAGATCTTCACCGACGTCGCGCAGGAGGCTGCCGAGCGTGCGACCAAGAAGATCCAGTCCGACGAGGTCAAGCTCGTGCAGGTCTTCAAGGACAAGGGCCTGTCGGTCACCGAGATCGACAAGGCCGACTTCCTCGCCGCCGTACAGAAGAATGTCAGCTTCGAGCAGTTCGGCTACCGCAAGGCCGACTGGGAGCGCATCCAGGCGATCAAGTGATCTGATCCGTCGCATCGGGCCGGTCTTTGACCGGCCCTTTTTTGTCCTCACGCCGAGCCGAGGCCGTTGATGTCGAGCGAGACCCCGCAGGAGATCCACATCCCCGTCACCAGCGAGGAGATCGCGCATGTCTTCGACGAGGCGCCGCCGCCTGCCGATCTGAGCGGCTATGGCGTCGAGGACTGGGTGACGCTCGCCGCCTTCTGGCTGATGGTCGGTTGCGTCGTGCTGCAGTTCTTCACGCGCTATGTCCTGAACGATTCCTACGCCTGGACCGAAGAGATCGCGATCTACGCGCTGATTGTCGTCGTCTTCCTCGGCGCCTCGATGTGCGTGCGGGCCTCGCGCCATATCCAGGTCGATTTCATCTACCGCTACCTGTCGCCCGGCATGGGGCGGATCCTGTCGACGGGCGTCGATCTCTTGCGGATCGCCTTCTTCGGCTATGCTACCTGGCTCATGTACAAATATGCGTCGCTCATCCCTGATGAGATGATGACGACGATCCAGTTTCCGAAGTCGATCGTCTTCAATGCCGTCGTCATTGCCTTCGCGCTGATGACGCTGCGCTCGATCCAGGTCGCCTGGCAGAATGCACGACGTGGCTATTCCGTACTGGAACGGCCTTCGGCGTTCGACGGCTCGGAGGCCTGAGGCATGCTCATCCTGCTCGGAACCTTCCTCGGCCTGATGATTCTCGGCGTGCCGGTGGCCATCTCCATGGCCGTCGCCTCGCTCGCCTTCATCATCATTTCCGGCACCGTGCCCGACGTCATCATGGCGCAGCGGATGATTGCCGGCGTCGAGAGCTTCCCGCTGCTGGCGGTGCCGTTTTTCATCCTTGCAGGCAATCTGATGAACATTGCCGGCGTCACCGGCCGCATCTATGCCTTCGCGGTCGCGCTTGTCGGCTGGATGCGCGGCGGCCTCGCCCAGGTCAACATCATCGGCTCGGTGATCTTCTCGGGCATGTCGGGCACGGCGATCGCGGATGCCGCCGGCATCGGCACGATCGAGATCAAGGCCATGAAGGACCATGGCTATCCGATGGATGTTGCCGTCGGCGTGACGGCAGCCTCGGCGACGCTCGGGCCGATCATTCCGCCTTCACTGCCCTTCGTCATCTACGGCATGATGTCGAACACCTCGATCGGGGCACTCTTCCTTGGCGGTGTCATTCCCGGCGTGGTGATGACGCTGTTCATGATGGGCACGGTCGCGGTTTTCGCCCGCATGCGCGGCTGGGGGTCCGACGCCAAATTCTCGCTGCGCCAGATCGGCTCGGCCGGGATCGAGGTTCTGGTCGTGCTTGGCTTCCCGGTCCTGGCCTATCTGCTCGTCTGGGCAGGCCTGTCGGAGAATGTCGCGATCGGGCTCGCGCTCGTCGCCCTGCTGGCGCTCGACTACTACTTCGACTTCTCGGCGGTGATGGCACTGATGACGCCGGTCATCCTGATCGGCGGCATGACGCTGGGCTGGTTCACGCCGACGGAGGCCGCTGCTGCAGCGGTGATCTGGTCGCTCTTCCTCGGCCTTGTCCGCTATCGCTCCATGACGCTGCGCGCGCTGACCAAGGCGACCTTCGACACGATCGAGACGACCGCGTCCGTCCTCTTCATCGTCACGGCCGCCTCGATCTTCGCCTGGCTGCTGACGGTCTCGAACACGGCGCAGATCCTGTCGGACCTGATCCTTGGTCTGACCCAGAACAAATGGGTCTTCCTGATCCTGGTGAACCTGCTGCTGCTCTTCATCGGCTGTTTCCTCGACACCATCGCGGCGATCACCATCGTGGTGCCGATCCTGCTGCCGATCGCCCTCAAGCTCGGCGTCGACCCGATCCATTTCGGGTTGATCATGACGCTGAACCTGATGATCGGCTTGCTGCATCCGCCGCTCGGCATGGTGCTCTTTGTGCTCTCGCGGGTGGCGAAACTCTCTGTCGAGCAGACCACCATGGCGATCCTGCCCTGGCTGGTCCCGCTCTTCCTGGCGCTCTTTGCCATCACCTTCATTCCCGAGTTGACGCTGTGGCTGCCGCGAACGATGGGGATGTTGCGGTAGTCGGTGGCGGCAGAGCCAAGCCTCCGCCGCCATGCACTAAGGTCAGGCCCCCATTGCACTTCCAGGTTGAGGGTGTTGCACTGCAGGGGCTCCGTTGCCATTTTTTTGGTGAAGGGGAGTTCGCTGACGGGAGTGACGTCCTTGCGCGCGCTCATTGAATCGATGTTGTCCCGGCTGGTGGGAAAATCCCGGCTCGATATTGTGTTCGCCGATGGATCTCAACGCTCTGTCGGCGCCGGAAATCATCCGGGGCTGACGATGCGGATTCTCGACCGGCCGACCGAGTTGAAGCTGGCGCTCAATCCCGAGCTTGCCCTTGGCGAGGCGGTGATGGACGGGCGTGTCGTCGTCGAGCGTGGCAGCCTCTACGACCTTCTCGACATGCTGATCGCCGGGGCATCGCGGCAGGAACTGACCGCCTGGACGCGGCCGCTGACGCGTTTCCGCACCGCGATCAGGCGCATCACCCAGAACAACAATCCGGCCTGGGCGAGACGCAACGTCGCCCATCACTACGACTTGAGGACCGAGTTCTTTCGGCTCTTCCTCGACGACGACCTGCAGTATTCCTGCGCCTTCTTCCCGAGCCCCGATATCTCGCTCGCGGACGCGCAGGCGGCCAAGAAGCATCGCATCATCTCCAAGCTGGCGATCGCGCCGGGCCAGCGTGTCCTCGATATCGGCTCAGGCTGGGGCGGTCTGGGCCTGAGCATCGCACGCGAGACCGGTGCCTCGGTGAAGGGCATCACCCTCTCACGGGAGCAGCTCGCGGTCGCGCAGGAGCGTGCAGCTGCCGAGGGACTACCGGTCGATTTCCAGTTCCAGGATTACCGCACGCTCAGGGAACCTTTCGACCGCATCGTCTCGGTCGGCATGTTCGAGCATGTCGGCGTGGGCTTTTACCGCACCTATTTCCGCAAGGTTGCGCAACTGCTCACAGCGAACGGCGCCGCACTCATCCATACGATCGGCCGCACCACACCGCCGGGCTCGACGAATCCCTTCATCGCCAAATACATCTTCCCCGGGGGGTATATTCCGGCCTTGTCGGAGATCACGGCCGCAGTCGAGCGCGAGGGCCTGATCATCACCGATGTCGAGGTGCTTCGCCTTCACTATGCCGAGACCCTGAAGGCCTGGCGCGAGCGCTTCCTCGCCCGGCGCAAGGAGGCGGTGGCCATGTATGACGAGCGCTTCGCACGGATGTGGGAGTTCTATCTCGCCGCATCCGAAGCGAGTTTCCGCCATGACGATCTCGTCGTCTTCCAGCTCCAGCTCGCCAAGCGGCTCGACACCTTGCCGATGACGCGCGGCTATATGGAGACTTGAACGGAGCGTCGGCCGCGTTTCAGCTTTGCGGAGCGGCCGACAGCGCGATTGCAAAGATCTCGGCGCCCTCGTGAGGATTTGTCAGGACGACGCCTTCGACCGATTCGAGCAGGGCACTGTCGCCGGTGGCGAGCATCTCCCGGTGATCTTGCGACGCAATCATCCAGCCATCTGTGCAGGCAACGAGCACCAGGAGCGTTCCGGCCATCTCGAGCCGGATCGGGCCGGTGCCGCTGAAGCGCGTCACCTTGTGCAGCCAGCGACCGCGCCGGGTCATCACATTGAGGTCGTCGATCGGCCCGTCCACCAGTTGCCCTTCGACGGGCCTGTCGGCCGCGAACGGATAGGGCTCGGTGGACCGCTCGAGGCGCTTGCTCTCGCCATCGCCGAAGGCGAGGACGATGCCTTCGCCCGTCAGCACCGACAAGGTCCTGTCGATGCCGGAGAAGACGGAGAAGGGGCCGTCCGCCCCGACATGGGCCTTGGAGATCCGCCAGTCGAAGCCGTCCAGCGAGGCGCCGGGCGGATGCGCTGCGATCTCCGTCGTGGTGCCGCCGCCGTTCTTCCACGGCATGGTGCGGCACGCGCTGGCGCGGATGATGCGCATGATCAGCCGAGGATGCCCGGCAGCTTCAGGCCCTTCGCCTTGGCGCAGTCGATCGCGATTTCATAGCCGGCATCGGCATGACGCATCACGCCGGTCGCCGGGTCGTTCCACAGCACGCGCTCCAGCCGCTTTGCCGCCTCCGGGGTGCCGTCGGCGACGATGACGACGCCCGAATGCTGCGAATAGCCCATACCGACGCCGCCGCCATGGTGAAGCGAGACCCAGGTCGCACCGCCGGCGGTGTTGAGCAGCGCGTTAAGCAGCGGCCAGTCGGAGACGGCGTCCGAACCGTCCTTCATCGCTTCCGTCTCGCGATTCGGCGAAGCGACCGAGCCGGAATCGAGATGGTCGCGGCCGATCACCACCGGCGCCTTGAGCTCGCCCTTGGCCACCATCTCGTTGAAGGCCAGGCCGAGCCGGTGCCGGTCGCCGAGGCCGACCCAGCAGATCCGTGCCGGCAGGCCCTGGAACTTGATGCGTTCGCGCGCCATGTCGAGCCAGTTATGCAGGTGGTGATCGTCCGGCATCAGCTCCTTCACGCGCTGGTCCGTCCGATAGATGTCCTCCGGATCGCCGGAGAGCGCAGCCCAGCGGAACGGGCCCACGCCGCGGCAGAACAGCGGGCGGATATAGGCCGGGACGAAGCCGGGGAAATCGAAGGCGTTGTCGACGCCCATATCCTTCGCCATCTGGCGGATATTATTGCCGTAATCGAGCGTCGGCACGCCCATTTGCTGGAAATCCAGCATGGCGCGGACATGCACGGCCATCGACTTCTTGGCGGCCTCGATCGTACCGGCAGGATCGCGCTCCTTGCGCTCTTCCCACTGCTCGAGTGTCCAGCCTGCCGGCAGATAGCCGTTCAGCGGGTCATGGGCCGAGGTCTGGTCGGTGACGACATCCGGACGGATGCCGCGCCTGACCATGTCGGGGAAGATTTCCGCTGCATTGCCGAGCACGCCGACTGAGACGGCCTTGCCGGCCGCATGGGCGCGATTGATGATCTCCAGCGCCTCGTCGACGCTGTCGGCCTTCTCGTCGAGATAGCCGGTGCGCAGCCTGAACTCGATGCTGGAGGGCTTGCACTCGATGGCGATCATCGAGGCCCCGGCCATCGTCGCGGCGAGCGGCTGGGCTCCGCCCATGCCGCCGAGACCGCCGGTCAGGATCCACTTGCCCTTGAGGCTGCCGCCATAATGCTGGCGGCCGACCTCGACGAAGGTCTCGTAAGTGCCCTGAACGATGCCCTGCGTGCCGATATAGATCCAGGACCCCGCGGTCATCTGGCCGTACATCATCAGCCCGGCCTTATCGAGCTCGTGGAAATGCTCCCAGTTCGCGTAGGCCGGCACGAGGTTCGAATTGGCGATCAGCACGCGCGGCGCATCCGCATGGGTGCGGAACACGCCGACGGGCTTGCCGGACTGCACCAGCAGCGTTTCGTCGGTCTCGAGCGAGCGCAGCGCGCCGACGATCCGGTCGAAATCTTCCCAGGTCCGGGCAGCGCGGCCGATGCCGCCATAGACCACGAGCTCGCCGGGCTTCTCGGCGACGTCGGGGTCGAGATTATTCATCAGCATGCGCAGCGGCGCTTCGGTCAGCCAGCTCTTGGCGGAGAGCTCGCTGCCCCTGGGGCTGCGGATGACGCGGCTATTGTCGATGCGGGTCATGAATGGCTCCGTTCAAACCGTGATCGGGAAATGCGGAATGCGTTGTTTCCGTCCGATCAGGGTCAGGGTTTCAGCTTTCTGGCCGCATCGAGCGCGGCTTCGATGATGGCGGAGAGGGCGGTTTGCAGTCGGGCGGCCTTGGGCGTGTCGAAGTGCCAGGGCGGCGTCTCCTCGGTGAGATAGCCGCTCAGCGAGATTTCCATCTGGATCGCGTGCACATCCCGCGCCGGCTGGCCGTAGTGGCGGGTGATCCAGCCGCCCTTGAAGCGGCCATTGCTGACATGGCTGAAGCCCGAGCCGGCAAGTGCTGCATCGGCCGCGTGCTGGACCGAAGATGCGCAGCTCGCGCCGGAATTGGTGCCGAGATTGAGCATCGGCAGCGTGCCCGGGAACAGGCGTGGAATGACCGACTTGATGGAGTGGCAGTCCCAGAGCAGGCAGAAACCATGCACGGCCTTGGCTCGTTCGATCTCGGCTGCGAGTGCGTCGTGATAGGGCTGGAAATAGGCGGCGCGACGGCGCGCGATCTCGGCCCCGTCGGGCGCCTTTGCCCAGATCGGCTCGCCGTCGAAGGTCGTGGTCGGCACCAGCTCCGTCGTCGCCTGTCCGGGGTAGAGCGATACGCCGGACGGATCGCGGTTGAGGTCGATGACATAGCGCGACAGCCCGGCCTCGACGATCGTCGGTGCGAAGCGCTCGGCGAACGCATAGAGCTGGCGCATATGCCAGTCGGTGTCGGGCACGGAACGACCCGTCTCGTTCAGCGCCGCCTTCACCTCCTCCGGCAAGCCAGTGCCGGGATGCGGCATCGACAGGACCAGCGGACCGGCGCCTTGCGTGACGCTGACGATCTCGGAAGGGTTCACGTTCATCACGCCGAGAACTCCGCGAAGCTGTCGAGCCCGGCGGCATCGCTGATCGCGCCGCTGAGCACCAGCTCGGTCGCCGCCGCCAGGTCGGGGGCAAGGTAGCGGTCCGCATCGAGGGGCGCGATACGCTCCCGGACCAGGGCCAGCACCGGCTCCAGCCGCGGGCTCGTCTTCATCGGGCGATGATGCTCGATCGCTTCCGCCGCGGCCATCAGCTCGACGCCGATGATGCTGGCTGCGTTGCGGGCCATGTCGAGCAGGCGATAGGCGCCATGCGTCGCCATCGAGACATGGTCTTCCTGGTTGGCCGAGGTCGGGATCGTGTCGACCGAGGCGGGATAGGCCTTCTGCTTGTTCTCCGATGCCAGCGCAGCTGCCGTGACCTGCGCAATCATGAAGCCGGAGTTCAGCCCGGCATCGCGGGCCAGGAACGGAGGCAGGCCGCTCATCACGGGGTCGACCAGCAGTGCCATGCGCCGCTCCGACAGGTTGCCGATCTCGCACAGCCCCATGGCGAGGATGTCGGCGGCGAAGGCGACGGGCTCGGCGTGGAAGTTGCCGCCCGAGACGATTTCGCCCGGCCCCAGCACCAGTGGGTTATCGGTGACCGCGTTGGCCTCGATCGCAAGCGTCGCGGCGGCATTGGCGAGGAGGTCCCGCACGGCCCCCATCACCTGCGGCTGGCAGCGCAGCGAGTAAGGATCCTGGACCTTGGAATCGCCGAAGCGATGGCTGTCGCGGATTTCACTCTTCGCGATCAGCGCGAGCAATGTTTGCGCGACCCGGATCTGGCCGGGCTGGCCGCGCAGCGCCTGGATGCGCGGGTCGAACGGCGTGTCGGAGCCCTTCAGCGCATCCACGGAGAGTGCGCCAGTGACCAGCGCGGCATCGAACACGCGGGCGATGTCGCTGAGCGCCGTCAGCGCGATCGCGGTCGAGACCTGCGTCCCGTTGATCAGCGCTAGACCTTCCTTGGCCCCAAGTTCGAGCGGCTTCTGGCCGATCCGGGCCAAGGCATCCCCTGCGGGAAGGGTCTCGCCCTTCAACCTGATCTCGCCGACGCCCATCAGCGCCGCGGTGAGATGGGCAAGCGGCGCAAGATCGCCGGAAGCGCCGACCGAACCCTTGGCGGGAACGACCGGGAGCGCGTCGGCTGCGAGCGCGCCGACCAGAGACTCGACCACGACGGGGCGTACACCGGAGGCCCCGCGCGCCAGGCTCGCGGCCTTCATGGCGAGGATCAGGCGCACGATCCGGTCCGGCAGGGCAGGCCCGGTGCCGACGGCGTGGGAGAGGATCAGGTTGCGCTGCAGGGTGGCCAGGTCGGCATCGGCGATGCGCACGCTCGCAAGCTTGCCGAAGCCGGTATTGACGCCATAGGTCACGGTTCCGGCGGCGACGATGTCGTCGACGATCGCTTGCGCAGCGGCGATCGATGCGGCGCTTGCGCCATCCAGCTTGGCTGCGGCGCCGTCAATCACGGCGCGCCATTGTTTGAGGGCGGCGTCGCCCGGCCTCAGGGAGAATGTCGTGGTCATTGGCCGTTCCAGATGCGGGAGTGAAGCGGGTTGAAACCGATGCGGTAGGCGAGTTCAGCAGGGCGCTCGATCTCCCAGATGGCGAGATCGCAGCGCTTGCCGGCCTCGAGCGTGCCGATCTTGTCCTGCAGGCCGAGCGCCTTGGCGGCATGGCGCGTCAGCCCGGCCAGCGCCTCTTCGGGTGTCAGCCGGAAGAGCGTGCAGGCCATGTTGAGGACCAGCAGCGGCGAGGTCAGCGGCGAGGAGCCGGGATTGGCATCCGTCGCGAGCGCGATCGCAACGCCATGCTTGCGCAGCAGCTCGATCGGCGGCTTCTGCGTCTCGCGCAGGAAGTAGAAGGCGCCCGGCAGGATGACGGCGACCGTCCCAGACCGGGCCATGGCGATCACGCCCGCTTCGTCGAGATATTCGAGATGGTCGGCCGACAATGCGCCATGCCCGGCCGCGAGCGCGGCGCCGCCCAGGTTGGAGAGCTGTTCGGCATGGATCTTGACCGGCAGCCCCTTGGCCCTGGCTGCGGCAAAGACCCGCGCCGTCTCGCTCGGTGAGAAGGCAATGCCCTCGCAGAACACGTCGACGGCATCGGCAAGATCCTGCGCGGCCACCGCATCGAGCATTGGCCCGGTGATCTGGTCGACATAGTCGCCGGAGCGGCCAGTGAACTCCGGCGGAACGGCATGGGCGGCAAGGAAGGTGGTGCGGACGGTGACAGGCCGTTCGCGACCAAGCTGCCGTGCGACCGCAAGCTGCTTCAGCTCGGTCTGCTGTTCGAGCCCGTAGCCCGACTTGATTTCGACGGTCGTGATGCCTTCAGCGATCAAGGCGCCCAGGCGCCGGTCGGCGCTGGCGAAGAGCTCGGCCTCGCTGGCAGCGCGCGTCGCCTTGACGGTGGAGAGGATGCCGCCGCCGGCGCGTGCGATTTCCTCATAGCTCGCGCCCTGCAGCCTGAGCTCGAACTCATGTGCCCGGTCTCCGCCATAGACGAGATGGGTATGGCAATCGATCAGGCCCGGCGTGATCCAACGTCCGCCGCAGTCGAGCGTTTCACGCGCATTCAGGGTTGGTGCCTCGCTGCGCGGGCCGGCAAAGATGATGCGGCCGTCGCGGGCCGCAACGACCCCGTCCTCGACTGCGCCATAGGGCTGGCCGGCGTCGGGCGCCATGGTTGCGAGGCGGGCATTCACCCAGATCCTGTCGCAGTGGGAAGGTTCCGCGGCCATCCGCATCCTCTCGACTTCGTTTGCGATCTGACTATGCTAGACAATTGCATATGCAATTAGCAAGTGTCATTTGCATATGCAAATCGAGTGAGGAGCCAGCGTGACACCAACCCCGACCCTGCATCTCGCCCAGGCACTCCTACCGGAGGGCTTCGCCGACAACGTGACGCTCACGATCGCGGAGGGGGCAATCGCCTCCGTGAGCGTGGGTAAAGCTGCACCGGCCGGTGCCCTGCGCCTGGCCGGGCTGACGCTCCCGGGCATGCCGAACCTCCATAGCCATCTGTTCCAGCGCGGCATGGCGGGCCTGTCTGAGCGGCGCGGCGCCACGGCGGATTCGTTCTGGACCTGGCGCGAGGTGATGTACCGATTTCTCGATCGGCTTGACCCCGACGACGTCCAGGCAATCGCGGCGCAGGCGATGGTCGAAATGCTGGAGGGCGGCTTCACCGCGCTCGCCGAGTTCCACTATCTGCACCATGACAAGGACGGCCAAGCGCATGCCGATATCGCGGCGATGGCGCAGGCGGTTGCGGCCGCAACCGAGGAAACCGGCATCGGCCTGACCCTGCTGCCGGTGTTCTATCGTTTCGGTAATTTCGGCGGCGCGGCGCCGAGCCATGGCCAGCGCCGTTTCATCAATGGTCGCGACAGTTTTGCACGGCTCATGGAGGCGAGCGCCGTGGCGATCAGCGCTCTGCCGGATTCGCGGCTCGGCGTCGCGCCGCATTCGCTGCGCGCTGTCTCGCCTGAGGATCTGGAGTGGCTGCTTGGCCTGAGGCCTGATGGACCGATCCACATCCATGTCGCCGAACAGATGCGCGAGATCGAGGACAGCCTGACGATCACCGGCCGTCGCCCGGTCGAATTCCTGACGGACAACGTCGCGCTGGACCGGCGCTGGTGCCTGATCCACGCAACCCATCTGACCGATGCGGAGCGCGACGCCATCGCGCGCAGCGGCGCTGTCGCGGGACTGTGCCCGATCACCGAGTCGAGCCTGGGCGACGGTATCTTCGAGGGCGTGCGCTACGCGGCCGCTGGCGGGGCCTTCGGGGTTGGCAGCGATTCCAACATCCAGATCGATGCCGGCGCCGAGCTGCGCCAACTCGAATACTCCCAGCGCCTGCGCGATCGCGGGCGCGCCTTGCTGGCAGATGCTCAGGCGTCCACCGGACATGCACTCTGGGCAAAGGCCTGTGCCGGCGGCGCGCAAGCCTGCGGCCGTGCCATTGGAAGCCTTGCGGTGGGACAGCGCGCCGATCTCGTCTCGCTCGATCTCGATCATCCCGCCCTGGTCGGGAAGCGCGGCGAGGCGGCGCTCGACAGCGCGATTTTCGCAGCCAACGCCCTCCCGTTGCGCGATGTCCTGGTTGGCGGCCGGCAGGTTGTCAGCGAAGGTCGCCATGTCGCACGCGCCGCTGTCGCGAGCCGATTCGCCGCGACGATGCGTCGGCTGCTTGCCTGAGTCCTTGAAGGATCGTCATGTCGGATAACGGGATCGAGGCTGTAAAGCTGGATGGCACGGGCCCGGTCTATGACCAGATCCGCCGTGCCATCCGGGATCTCGTGCTGAATGGGGCCTGGCCTCCGGGAACGGCGGTGCCGCCGGAGCACGCCTTGATGGAGCGGCTCGGCGCTTCGCGCATGACCGTGCATCGCGCGTTGGTACAGCTGGCGCGCGAAGGGTTGATCACGCGTCGCCGGCGGTCCGGCACCATCGTGGCGAACCCGCCGGCAAGCCATGCCATGCTCGACATCCTGTCGATACCCGACGAGGTAAGGCAGCTCGGGCAGGACTATTCCTTCCAGATTCTGTCGCGGCGGGACGCACGGCCTTCGCCTGAAGTCGCTGCGCGCTTCGAACTGAAGCGCTCGGAACAGGTGGCCCATCTCGTGACCCTGCATCGCAGTGGCGGGCAGCCGCATGTGCTGGAAGAGCGGGTGATTCATCTCGCGACCGTGCCCGCAGCCGCGGCCGAACGATTCGAGACGACGCCTCCCGGCGACTGGTTGCTGCAGCACAGTCTCTGGTCGCAGGCCGAACACGCGATCAGCGCGGTGGCGGCGGGCGAGCGGGAGTCGGGGTTGCTGGAGATCGAGCAGGGCGAGCCGTGCCTGCTCGTCGAGCGCCGCACTTGGAATCAGAACCAGCCGGTGACGGCCGTTCGTCTGCTCTATCCTGGCGGGCGCCACCGCTTCATTGGTCGCTTTGGCCCTTACGGCGCGGTTTGAGCCGCGCATGAAAAAGGCCCGCGAATGCGGGCCTTTCCCAATTTCAGCTGCTGATCGGTTCAGCAGGCATAGCGAACGCGGCGACCCCATTCGTCGCGACCGTAGCAGACACGGTCAGGCGTCGTGGCCGAGCCGATGATGGCGCCGCCAGCGCCGCCGATTGCTGCGCCCGCGAGCGCGCCACCAGCGCGGCCGGTGGCCAGGCCACCAATCAGTGCACCCGTGCCAGCGCCGATCAGGGCGCCCGTTCCGGTGTTCTGCTCGCGCTGCGTGCAGGCGCCGAGCGAGGCCGCGACCGCGACGAGGATGAGAAGCTTCTTCATTGTCTTGACTCCCAGGATGCAATCGACAGGCCTAATGCACAGTCCGAACCGCTCCGTTCGATATGGAAACGCGCCCGGAAGGATCGACACGCGATCCGTAACGGGCGACGCAATCACATCGCGCGACATAGCAACCATGACAAAGGATTAATGTTCCATTTATGGCTTCGCCACGTGGAGCGGAGATACCCAGGGTTGTCTTCCACAGGGAGTGGAGTGGTTCGGCTTTTGCCCGGAACCTTCCGAATTCCCCGGCGTTGATCTGGCAGACTGCGGTGCGAGCCACCGCGTAGCCGTTCAATGGAGGCTCCAATGACCGCAACAGCTACCACGGGAAATCCGCTCATCGCCGGAGCACGTGTCGCCGGGACCAGCGTCTATAATGCGGCGGGCGATCATCTCGGCGAGATCTATGACGTGATGCTCGACAAGCAGACCGGCAAGGTCGCCTACGCCATCATGTCCTTCGGCGGCTTTCTCGGCTTGGGTGAGAAATACCATCCCATTCCCTGGAGTGTGCTCGACTACGACACCAATCGCGGCGGCTATGTCGTGCCTCTTACCAAGGAGAAGCTCGAGGCGGCGCCGATGTATGACAGCGAAGGCGAGCCCGACTGGGACGACAGGAATTACGGCAAGCGCGTGCATGATTACTACGGCACGATGCCCTACTGGATGATGTAGGCGCCGCCGGCTGCAGGTCGCGGCGGTTGCTATCCCCCCAGCCGAACCGTCGTGACGGCGGGATGCGGGCCGAAAGGCCCGCATCTTCCGTTTGGAGGCCCGACTCCTTCCCTTTTTCGGGAACCAATCCGCGCATTGCGCGTCATCCTGACAGCGCCTTTCCGTCATCGCCGGCACGTGCGGGACTGCCCGTCGGCTCGTTGAGGCGGTCCAATTCCTGCCAGGAGCCCCTCATGCAGATCCGTTACGGCTATCGCATCGAACTCGTCTCTCAGCAGGAATTGCCGCTGTTGACGATGCTCGATGTGCATCCTTCCCGTCAGCACGATGTCATCCGCCAAGACGATATGACCGCGGTCTCCCTGGTCGATCCCCGTCGCCATGTTCCGGTCGAGCGATATCGCGACCCGTTCGGCAATATCTGCCGCCGGCTTGTCGCCCCGGTGGGCGGGGTCCGGCTGAGTTCGGCAGGGCTCCTCCATGATTCCGGCGAGCCCGACCCTTTCAATCCGGCGGCGCGGCAGGCGCAACCGTCCGAACTGCCCGACGAGGTGCTGATCTATCTGCTCGGCAGCCGGTACTGCGAAACCGACAAGCTTGGGGATCGCGCCTGGCAGCTCTTCGGCCAGGTCCCTCCGGGCTGGCAGCGTGTCCAGGCCGTCGTCGATTTCGTCCATAATCACCTGACCTTCGGCTATGCCTATGCGCGCAACACGCGCACTGCGGCGGAGGCCTTCGAGGAACGGATCGGCGTCTGCCGCGACTTCGCCCACCTTGCCGTGACCCTCTGCCGCTGCCTCAATATCCCGGCCCGCTATTGCAACGGCTATCTCGGCGATATCGGCGTGCCGAAGGATCCGGCCCCAATGGATTTCAACGCCTGGTTCGAGGTCTTCCTCAGTGGTCGCTGGTACACCTTCGATGCGCGTCACAATGCTCGCCGGATCGGCCGGATCGTGATCGCCCGGGGGCGTGACGCGACCGACGTCGCGATGCTCAATTCTTTCGGAGCCCATTCGCTTCAGCATTTCGAGGTCACGACCGAAGAGGTCGAAGACACGGCCACTGCCATGATTGTGACGAAAGGCCGTGTTGAGTGGCGCGCGGAGCGGGCCGCTGCAGTGTGAAATGCCGATTGGCCTGGGCTCCGGCATGGATGGGATGATATCAGGGCGTCATGCGCCATATCGTGATCGTCAATGCGCGGGCGGGCACCGTGCTGGCCGCAGGGCCCGAGGCATTCGCGGCCAGGATCGAGGCCGCGTTCCATGCCCATGATTGCAAGGCGGAGGTCCGGCTCGTGCCGCCGCGCGAGTTGCATCATGCGCTTTCGACGGCGATCGCCGATGCTGCGGCAACCCCCGTCATTGCGGGGGGGGACGGCACAATCAACGGCGTGCTTCCGGTCCTGCTGCAGGCCGGACGGCCAGTAGGGGTTCTCCCGCTGGGGACGGTGAATATCCTTGGGCGGGATCTCGGCCTCATCGGGACGCTGGAGGGCCAGATCGAGGCGCTCTGCACGGGCGTGCCGGTGACGATGGACATCGGCCGCGTCAACGACCGGCTGTTCCACTCGATCTCGGGAATGGGCTTCTTCAGCCTGATGGCGCGCGAACGTGAATATGCGCGCAGGCGCTTCCCCTTCAGCCGCGCGGTCGCCTTTGCGGTCGCTGCGACGCGCTCCATTCTGTTCACCCGGGCGATTACCGTCGACATCCGGATCGGCCAGGAGCGCCGCCAGGTCGAGGCCGATGCCGTGCTTGTCACCATCAATAGTTTCGATGGGCCCGAATGGCGTCGCAGCAAGCTCGATGGCGGCGTCTTCGAGGTCCATATCCTCAATGCGGGTGGCCTTCTCTCGCGCGCCAAGGCAGCGCTGTCGGTCGCATCCGGGCACTGGCGCTCGTCCCAGAACCTGACCTCCTATACCGGTGACGAAGTCACGCTGACGCGTCGCGACAAGAAGCGCGGCCACATCACCTTCGACGGTGAGGTCGAGCGCAAGGCCGGCGAGCTCCGCTATCGCCTTCTGCCAAAGGCGGTGCGCATCATCGCCTGCCGGGTGCCCCCGGGCCGGGCGCACGGCTAGAGACACGTTCCTCCGGTCAATTGCCATCATTCAGGATTTCGATGCCGCTTCATCCCCGCATTCTTGTCCCGCTGGCGGCCGCCTTCGCCTTTCTCGGCCTGACGCTGTTCATCATGTCCGGTCGGACCTTCGCCTTCGATCCCGGCTTGATCCTGCTGTTCCGGCAAGCTGGAGACCCGGCCACGCCGATCGGGCCGCAATGGTTGACCGAGATGATGCGGGACATCAGCGGGCTCGGCAGTTTCGTCGGGCTTGGTTTCATGACCCTCGCGGCGACGCTCGCTCTCTGGCTTGCCGGCTATCGCCGCCTCGCCATCGCACTCGTCGTCAATGTCGTGCTGGCAACGCTGGTCAGCACGCTGCTGAAGATCGGGATCGGCCGCGCGCGCCCCGACGTCGTCGAGCCGAGTGCAATCGTCTTCACTGCGAGCTTTCCGAGCGGTCATGCCTTTCTGTCGGCGGTTGTTCTGCTCGGCATCGCCGGTTTCATCGGGCTGGCATCCCGGCATCGGGATATCACACGGCTGAGCATCGGGCTGGCCTGGGTCCTGATGCTGCTGATTGGCGTGAGCCGGATCTATCTGGGCGTCCATTGGCCAAGCGACGTGCTGGCCGGCTGGTGCCTCGGCATCGCGTGGTCGAGCCTTTCGCTCGCACTTGCCGGACAGGGAATGGCAAGGGCGGAGCCCGCCAGTGCCGGCACTCCTTCCGCCGGCTGATCCGCCGGCTCAGCGCATATCGATCGTGGTGTTGACGCCGAGATCCGGCGCCCGCCCGAGGATCTTGGCCGTGGCAAGCTTGAAGGCGATCACGACAGCACTCGATGGACCGTCCCAGATCTCGGCCGAGACTGGCGTCAGGGCCAGCAAGGTCACATCCGGATCGTCGGGGCCGTTAGGGAACCAGGCTCCGACCAAGGGGCTCCAGATTCTCTTGAGCAACTGGATGTCATCAAGCCGCTCGGCACGGCATTCGATCGTCGCATAGAAATTGTGGTTCTCGTCGCTCAAGGCGATCGAGGCGGTTTGCGAGGCATCGAGCTCTTCGACCGGACCGGTATGGCTGTGCGTGACGAACAGGATGCGGTGCTCTTCACGATCGACATGCCCCGACATCGGCCGGGTCCTGATCCGACCGCGGACGATGGTCGACACCATGCAGATCGTGTGATCGGTGAGGGCGGTCCAAATTCGTTGCTGGAGCGGTGTCTCGACCATTGTCGCCTGTCCTTCCATGCACGCCGCCGGCCTCGTCATGGAGGAACGCGCCTTCCAGGCGTCCGTTCCTCGATGCCGGGGCTCCGGGGACTCTTCACGCCTTTCCGCCGCGAGGCAATGCCGATCACGGAATGATGAGGCGGAACCGCAGGCGCTCGCGAAACGTTGACCGGCTGCCGCCCCGTCGCGGTGTCTGGATCACAGGATCGCTGATGTTCACCTCCCGCAATACGCTTCTGCTGCTCGTCGCCGTCCTGGTCGCTGGCCTCGCCGTGACCGGTTATGCCCTTTACGAGGAGAAGAAGCAGCCGGATGGTGTCCAGATCTCGGTCGGAAAGAACGGGCTGTCGATCAAGGAGAAGTGAGCCGTCCCGCCGCGATTGGGCTGCCCGGCCCTCTCGCACAGCCTTGGCGCGTCGATCGTCTCGACAGAAACTCTCTGCATACTGTATGCGGATTGGCGCGCCGGTGAGCCATGACCGGGACGAATGGCGTTCGCCTGACAAAGGCGTTAACACCAGCTCCGAGAATTTTCCCGACTGGTCGAGAGGCTGCGATGACTGAGATTTTCAAGAACCTGATCGCCGGTGAACGGGTGGGCGGCTCGAACGCCTCGCGCAACATCAACCCCTCCAACACCAATGACGTTGTCGGCGAATATGCGCAGGGTTCGGTCGAGGACCTGAACAACGCCGTCGCGGCTGCCAAGGCTGCGTTTCCGGCCTGGAGCCGCACGACCCCGCAGGAGCGCTACGAGATCCTGAAGAAGGCGTCGGACGAGATCCTCGCCCGCAAGGAGGAGCTTGGCCGCCTGCTTTCGCGGGAAGAGGGCAAGACGCTGCCGGAGGGCATTGGCGAGGCGACCCGTGCCGGCCAGATCTTCGCTTTCTTCGCCGGCGAATGCTTGCGCCTTGCCGGTGAGGCGATCCCTTCCATTCGCCCTGGCGTCGGCGTCGAGGTCACGCGCGAGCCGGTCGGCATCATCGGCATGATCACGCCCTGGAACTTCCCGATTGCAATCCCGGGCTGGAAGATCGCCCCTGCGCTCGCCTACGGAAACTGCGTCGTGATCAAGCCGGCCGATCTCGTTCCGGGCTCGGCCTGGGCGCTGGTCGACATCATCCAGCGCGCCGGCCTGCCCAAGGGCGTGCTGAACCTCGTCATGGGCCGCGGTTCGGTGGTCGGGCAGGCGCTGCTCGAGCACAAGGATGTGCATGCGATCAGCTTCACCGGCTCGGTCTCGACTGGCCGCAAGGTTGCTGCGGCCTGCATCGCCTCCAACCCGATGAAGAAGGTTCAGCTCGAGATGGGCGGCAAGAACCCGCTCGTCGTGCTGGACGATGCCGATCTCAAGCTCGCGGTCGAGACCGCGGTCAACGGCGCCTTCTTCTCGACTGGCCAGCGTTGCACGGCTTCCTCGCGCCTGATCGTCACCGAAGGCATCCATGATCGCTTCGTCGAGGCTGCGATCGAGCGCATGAAGGGCCTCGTCGTCGACGACGCCCTGAAGGCCGGCACCCATATCGGCCCGGTCGTCGATCAGAGCCAGCTCGACCAGGACCTGAAATACGTCGCCATTGCCAAGGACGAGGGGGCCAAGCTCGCCTGGGGCGGCGAAGTGCTGAAGCGCGAAACCCCCGGTTTCTACATGCAGCCGGCTTTGTTCACCGAGGCGAGCAATGCCATGCGCATCTCCCGCGAAGAGGTTTTCGGTCCGGTTGCCAGCGTGATCCGCGCCAAGAATTATGAAGAGGCGCTGGCCATCGCCAATGACACCGAGTTCGGCCTTGCCGCCGGCATCTGCACGACCTCGCTGAAGCATGCGACGCATTTCAAGCGCAACAGCGAAGCCGGCTTGGTGATGGTCAACCTGCCGACCGCCGGCGTCGACTATCACGTGCCGTTCGGCGGGCGTAAGGGATCGAGCTATGGCCCGCGCGAGCAGGGCGCCTATGCCCGGGAATTCTACACCACTGTGAAGACGGCCTACACGCTCGCCTGATCGCCCTTGATGTCCGACAGAAGGGCCGCGCCGGCAAGGCGCGGCCCTTCTTCGTTTCAGAAGCCTTCCAGCACGATCTTGCCCTTGGCGCGGTGGCTCTCGATCAGGGCATGCGCCCGTTTCAGATTGGCGGCGTTGATCGTCCCGAAAGTTTCGCTCAGCGTGGTCCGGACCTTGCCGGCATCGACAAGCCGCGAAACTTCCGCCAGTAGGTCGCCCTGCGCCTGCATGTCCGCCGTCTGGTACAGCGAGCGCGCAAACATCATCTCCCAGTGCAGTGACAGGCTCTTGCTCTTTAGCGGCATGGCGTCGAGCGTCTTTGGATCGTCGATCAGTGCGATCCGCCCCTGCGGTGCGATCAGTTCGAGGATCGCCGGCATATGCGTGTCGGTATGGGTCGTCGAGAACACCAGCCCTGGCGCGCCGATCCCCAGTGCCGCGACCTGCGCGGCGAGCGGTCGCGTATGGTCGACGACGTGATGGGCCCCGAGTTCCAGCGCCCAGGCCTGCGTCTCGGGCCGCGAGGCGGTCGCGACCACAGTCAGATCGGTCAGCTGACGCGCGAGCTGAATCGCAATCGAGCCGACACCGCCGGCTCCGCCGATGATCAGGATCGCCTTGGCCGCGCCGGGCACCGGATCCTTGACCTTGAGCCGGTCGAACAGTGTCTCCCAGGCGGTGATTGCGGTCAGCGGCAGCGCGGCGGCCTCGGCGAAGCCGAGCGTCGCGGGCTTGCGCCCGACGATGCGCTCATCGACGAGATGGAACTCGGCATTGCTGCCAGGGCGATCGATCGCGCCGGCATAGAACACCGCATCGCCCGGTTTGAAGCCCGTCACCTCGGGCCCCACCGCCTTGACGATGCCCGCCGCGTCCCAGCCGAGAACCTTGGTATCGCCAGGCTTCGGCTCGCTGCGCATGCGCACCTTGGTGTCGACCGGGTTCACCGAGACGGCTTTCACCGCGACGAGAAGGTCTCGTCCGGTTGCCACAGGTTCGGGCAGATCGAGATCGAGCAAGGCCTCGGCCGATGAAATGGCGAGGGATTTACGATAGCCGATGGCGCGCATGGCGGGCTCCTTGATTGCGGGAGCTCTGAGATGAGAGATACACTCATTCATCGCAAGAACGCACAATTTCCGCATATAGTATCGAAAAGGATACCGTCATGCGCCGGGCGCGCCACAAGACCCTGAACTGCCTGCCGGGCTGTCCGGTCGAGAGCACGCTCGCCCTGATCGACGGCAAGTGGAAGGGCATCATTCTGTATTTCCTGATGGACGGGACGATGCGCTTCAACGCGATCCGCAAGCGCATGCCGCAGGTGACCCAGCGCATGCTTACCAATCAGCTGCGCGAACTGGAGGCCGACGGCCTGATCATTCGCGTCGTCTACCCCGAAGTGCCGCCTCGGGTGGAATACAGCCTTTCCGCGCGGGGGCGGAGCCTCGAGCCGATCATCCTGGCGCTCAAGGCCTGGGGCGAAGCCAATCTGCGGAATGTGCCGCCGGTCGAAGAGGCTGCCTGAACTTCAATAGGGCAGCCCGACATAGTTCTCGGCCAGTGCCGCCATGGCGTGGTCCGACGAGACGAGATAGTCGAGCTCCGCCCGCTGCATCCGCCGTGCGAAGGCGCCGTTCTCCGGGAAATGGTGCAGCAGCGAGGTCATCCACCAGGAGAAGCGCTCGGCTTTCCAGACACGCGCCAGGGCCCTGGCCGAATAGGCGTCGATCCCGGCCGATGAGCTCTCCGTGAAACGCTCGATCAGCGCCTGCGACAGGTAATGCACGTCGCTGGCCGCGAGATTGAGCCCCTTTGCGCCGGTCGGCGGCACGATATGGGCGGCATCGCCGGCGAGGAAGAGGCGTCCGAACCGCATCGGCTCGGCGACGAAGGAGCGCAGCGGCGCGATCGATTTCTCGATCGACGGGCCGGTGACGAGCGCCTCGGCCGTTGCCGGATCGAGGCGCCGACGCAATTCGTCCCAGAAGCGCTGATCCGACCAGTTCCCGATATCGTCGTCGAGCGAGCACTGCACGTAGTAGCGGCTGCGGTGGGGCGAGCGCATCGAGCAGAGCGCGAAGCCGCGCTCGTCGCCGGCATAGATCAGTTCATGCGAGACGGGTGGCACCTCGGCGAGGATGCCGAGCCAGCCGAAGGGATAGACCCGCTCGAAGCTCTGGAGCGCAGCCTCGGGAATGCTGGCACGCGAAACGCCGTGATACCCGTCGCAGCCAGCAATGAACTCGCAATCGAGGCGTTGCGCCTGACCATCCCTGACGAAGGTGACGGAGGGCTTGTCGCGGTCAATATCGTGCAGGGCGACGTTATCAGCCTCGAAGACGGTCGCGGCACCGGACGCCTCGCGCAGGTCCATCAGGTCGCGCGTGGCTTCGGTCTGGCCGTAGATGGTGACGTGCTGGCCGCCGGTCAGTCGGGCGAGGTCGACGTGGTGGCGCGTTCCGCCGAAGAGCAGGTCGAAGCCATCATGCCTGAGGCCCTCGGCATGCAGCCGGCCCGCGGCGCCGACCTCCTCGAGCAGACGCACCATGCCTTGCTCGAGCACGCCGGCACGAATGCGTGAAAGCACATAGTCGCGGCTCTTGCGCTCGATGATGACGGTGTCGATGCCGGCCTTGTGCAGCAACTGGCCGAGCAGAAGCCCGGCCGGCCCCGAGCCGATGATGGCGACCTGCGTGCGCACGAGCGTTCCCTGCAACCCTCGCTCTCAGCCGGCGAGCCGCAATTAAGTTGCCATAGCAACGATCACGGGAAAAGCGCGATCTCCAGTTCTGCGATGCTGCCGAGGCAGAGATCGCTGATCGGCTCCAGCGTCGCGCGGGTTCCGGTTCCCGTCAGCACGCCGATGCGCAGAGCGGCAGCGGCCGCGCGGCCCATCTCCATGTCATGGGCATTGTCGCCGATCACGGCGACTTCGTCAGGCGCCAGCCCGCAGGTCGCGCAAAAGGCCTGCACCATGCCGGGGCCGGGTTTGGCGCCATAGCCGGAATCATAGCCCGCGATGAAGGAAAGATGCGGCGCGATGCCGAAATGCGTGGCTGTGGCCGAGACCGCTGCGGCGCTGTCGCTGGAAGCGATCCCGAGCGCGAGGTCGCGGGCGCGCAGGCGATCGAACAGCGCGGATAGCTCGCAGACCGGAACCATCCGACCGACCGCAGCCTGAAAGAGAGCATCCAGACGCTCGACCAGGGGGGCAATGCCGAGCGGGCTTCCCGCTTCATGCCAGGCTTGCGCGAGCTCCTCGGTATTCCCGGCCGCAAGCAGACTGTCAGCCAGAGCCTGACCGGTCTCCGGATCGGCTCCCGCGCGCCGCAGCAGGTTGGCGGCCAGCATCGCGTCGCCATCGGCCGCCAGCAGCCCGGCCTCGCGGTTGATCGGCGGCCAGCTCGCTCCATAGTCAAGCAGAGTGCCGTCCTTGTCGAAGAGCAGTCCACGCAGCGGCTGCATCCTCAGGGTTCCTGCACCGGAATGACGTCGACGGCGACGCCGACTTTCTGCGTGCCCGGACCGACGATCACGCCATCGAGCGGCGAGACATCGGCATAGTCGCGGCCGATCGCGGTGACGATATGATCGTCGGCGACGAGGAGGTCATTCGTCGGGTCGAGGCCGATCCAGCCCGTCTCGGGCCCGCACCAGAGATGCACCCAGGCATGGCTGGCATCGGCCCCTTCGAGGCGCTTCTCGCCTGGCGGCGGAATGGTGCGGATATAGCCGCTGACATAGGCCGCCGGCAGGCCGAGCCCCCGCAGGCCGGCGATCATGATATGCGCGAAATCCTGGCAGACGCCGTGGCGCTGCCGGAAGGCTTCCGCCAGCGGGGTCGAGACTTCGGTTGCCTCGGGATCATAGACGAAATCGGTGCGGATGCGGCGCATCAGCTCGCTCGCCGCTTCCAGCACGGGGCGCTGTGGCGCAAAGCTGGAGCGCGCATAGTCGACCACCTCGGCGACGGGCGGCACCAGCCGACTGGGAAAAAGCTGATGCGCCGGGGAATTCGGCGCGAGACTGCTGGACGCCAGCGCCAGTGCGCCGACCTCTTCCCAGCCGCGCGTCAGGCCGGGAAAGGGCGCCGCCGGCCGGTTCACCTCGACCCGCGCCCGCATGTCGAGCTTCAGCTCGCGATGCGGCTTGGTGATGGTCAAGGTCGTCATGTGGTTGCCGAAGAAGCAGATCCCGTCATTGCGCTCGCTGGTGCGCGGCGTCACGCTCAGGCTGCTCTTGCGCACGCTCTGGCCGACGCCGTCGCGGGGCAGGAGCCGCAGGATGCAGCGTGCAAAGGGCACAGGCCGACCATAGGCATAGGTCGTGACGTGACGGACGTCGTAGATCACGCGATGCCTGTCATCCGCGAGCCTTCGGGTTCGCTGTTCTGCAGGAAGTAGCGGTCCGCCACGGCGCTGGCCAACCCCATCAGCAACTGCTCGAACAGCAGGATGCTGGTGCGATCGAGGCGGCTTGCCTCGGCGGTCCGGCATTCGGCAGCGAGCTTGAGCGCGAGCCGGCGCGGCGCTTCCAGCATGCCGTCTTCGCTCAGCGTCGGCAGTACGGCGATCTCGACATCGAGGCGGTCGATCTGAAAGGCGACCGAGCGCGGATTATAGGGGTCGAGCATCACGAGATCGAGCACGGGCGCGAGCGCTGGGCCGAGCAGATAGCGGGAGCGGTATGTGATCTGCGAATCGGTCAGGTCGAGGAGGGCGTCGAGACAGTCGCCCGGCGCAGACGAGTCGGCAAAATGGCGGGCAAAACGGCATGTCGCGATGCCGCGCTCCAGCCGCCGCCCGATGTCGAGGAAGCGCCAGCCCGCACCCCGCACCATGTTCTCCTGGCTCAGGCCCGAGAAGGCGGCGAGCGTCTTCAGGGCGGTGTCGGCCGTTTCATAGGCATCGCCCTCGCTCGGGTTGTTGCCGTTGCGCGTCAGTTGTCGCTGCAGGTCGCCGAAGAGGCGCCAGGCGTCGATCGACAGGCGTTCGCGAATGACCGAGGCCGTGCGCCGCGCTTCGCGGACGGAGGAAAGGGCAGAGCCATATTGGTCGGGGCTGTGCAGCGCGTCGGAAGCCTGGGAGGCGGTGGAATGCTCCTTGCCCGTCGGGGCGGCGCCCCAGGCGATCAGCAGGTTGGCGAGGCGGCGCAGCGTCTCCGCCCGCTCGGGCGTGGCATCGTCGGCATCGATCAGTCGGCCGAGCAATGCGCGCACCAGCCGCAAGGTCGCCTCGGTCCGCTCGAGATAGCGTCCGAGCCAGAACAGGTTGTCGGCCGCGCGGCTCGGCATGGTGCCGATGACACGGCGGATGCTGATGCTGTCGGCGCTTGGCAGCAGGGTCACCTGCTCGACAGGTTTGTCGGAGGTGATCCAGACATCGCTGGAGCGCACGCCGTTGCCAAGCGTGACGGCGCGCGCGTCCACGTCCTCGGAGATGCGGCAGAAGCCGCCCGGCATCACCTTCCAGCCATCGGGAGTCGCAGCTGCGAACACGCGCAACGTCATCGGGTGCGGCTGAAGCTGGCCGCCCTGGAAGACCGGCATGGTCGAGAGGCGCACGATCTCCTGCCCGACATAGTCGAGCCCGCGTGCCTCGATCCGGGCCTGCAACGCCGAGCGCGCTTCCGGCGAAAGCTCGCCGGGCAGGATCGTGTTGCCATTGAGGCCACCGACCGAGGCGCGGAAGGCCGACGAGATGCTCATCTCGTCAAGCCGGTCGATCACCTCGGATCGTGCACGCTGCTGCCCGCACCACCAGGTCGCGATATGCGGCAGGATCAGATCGTCACCGAGGACGTGTTGAGCGAGGGCCGGGAGGAAGCCCATGAGCGCTCGCGCTTCGACAACGCCCGAGCCGAGCCCGTTGGCGATCTGGACATTGCCTTGCCGTACCGCCTGCACGAGACCGGCGACGCCGAGTGCCGAGGCCGAGTTGAGTTCGAGCGGGTCGGAGAAATCGCCGTCGATCCGACGCCAGATCACGTCGGCGCGCTTCAAGCCGGCGATGGTGCGGACATGAACGCGCCCGTCGCGCATCAGCAGGTCGCCGCCCTCGACCAGCAGGAAGCCGAGATAGCGTGCGAGATAGGCGTGTTCGAAATAGCTTTCGTTGAGCGCGCCGGGTGTCAGCAGGCAGATCCGCGGCTCGACCCGGCGCGAGCTTGCAGCAAGGCCGGCCCGGAAACCCTGGAAGAACGAGGCCAGCCGCTCGACATTCATGGTCCGGAACAGATCCGGGAAGGCACGGCCCAGCGCCAGCCGGTTCTCCAGCGCGTAGCCCGCTCCGGAGGGTGCCTGGGTACGGTCGCCGAGCACCCACCAGCGCCCGTCCGGCCCGCGTCCGAGATCCGCCGCATAGAGCTGGAGCGTGCCGCCATTGGCCGTGCCCTGCAGCGGGCGCAGATAGTCCGGGCTGCCGGTCACGACCGCCGCGGGCAGCAGGCCCTTGGCGATCATCTCGCCTTGCCCATAGATGTCGCCAAGCAGGGAGGAGAGCAGCGTCGCACGCTGCGCCACGCCGGCAGCGATGGTCTGCCATTCCGCGCCGGGGATGATGAGCGGGACATGGTTCAGCGGCCAGGAGCGCTCCCCGGCCAGCGGGTCGCTCGCATCCAGATCGCCATGCACGCGATAGGACACGCCGGTGTCGCGGACATGGCGATCCGCGAGCCCGAAACGATGGCCGAGTTCATCCTGGGAGAGTCTGCTCCACTCGGCGAGAAACGGTTCCCAATGCGGGCGTACACTGCCATCGGGCGCCATGAACTCGTCATAGGCTCCGGGCAAGGGGCGGTAATCGGCCAACAGCGCATTGCGCCGCTCCGCTCGGAGACGTGTCGACGGCGATCGGCCCTGCAAAGCCATGGCCTTGGTTAGAGTCCTGTTGGACGGCGCAGATCGAGGGTCATCGGAAATTCCGGGCTGCGCTCTTCCACCGGAATCACCAGCGCGCCGGGACTATGACCGATGGATTCGAAACGGGCGAGGCGGCGTGCCTCGGCCTCGTAGGAATTCACCGGCGGTGTCTCATAATTGCGCCCACCGGGATGGGCGACATGGTAGACGCAGCCGCCGAGCGATCGGCCGACCCAGCTGTCGACGATGTCGAAGGTGAGCGGCGCATGCACGGGAATTGTCGGGTGCAGCCCTGAAGCCGGCTGCCAGGCCTTGAAGCGCAGGCCTGCAATCGCCTCGCTGGAGCCCGCGACCGGGGTCATCGGCAGGCGCCGTCCGTTGCAGGTGATGATGTGGCGACCGGGAACGAGCCCGCTTGCCTTGACCTGCAGCCGTTCCACCGAGGAATCGACATAGCGCACGGTGCCGCCGATCGCTCCCTGCTCGCCCATGACGTGCCAAGGCTCGAGGGCCTGGCGCAGCTCGAGCTCGACCCCGCCATGGTTGACCTTGCCGTAGAACGGGAAGCGGAACTCCTGCTGCGCTTCGAACCAGACCGGGTCGAACGGATAGCCGGCCTGCGTGAGATCGGCGAGCACCTCGCGGAAATCCTGCCAGATCATCTCCGGCAGCATGAAGCGGTCATGCAGGCTCGTGCCCCAGCGCACCAGCTTGCCCTGCTGCGGCTCGCGCCAGAACCAGGCGATCAGCGCGCGCACCAGAAGCTGTTGCGCCAGTGACATGCGCGCATCCGGCGGCATCTCGAAGGAGCGGAACTCGATCAGGCCCAGCCGGCCGGTCGGCCCGTCCGGAGAATAGAGCTTGTCGATGCAGATCTCGGTGCGGTGGGTGTTCCCGGAAACATCGACCAGCAAGTTGCGGAACAGCCGGTCGACGAGCCAGAGCGGAATCGGCTTCTCACCGGGCTTCGGCACCGCCGCAAGGGCGATTTCGAGCTCGTAGAGTTGGTCGTGCCGCGCTTCGTCGATGCGTGGCGCCTGGCTGGTCGGCCCGATGAACAGGCCGGAGAACAGGAAGGAGAGGGAGGGGTGGCGCTGCCAGTAGAGGATGATGCTCTTCAGCAGATCGGGGCGGCGCAGGAAGGGGCTGTCGGAGGGCGTGACGCCGCCGAGCACGACATGGTTGCCACCGCCCGTTCCGGTATGGCGGCCGTCCACCATGAATTTCTCGGCGCAGAGCCGGGCCTGACGAGCCTCCTCATAGACGCCGCGCGTGATCTCGACCGCGTCGCGCCAGCTCTTTGCAGGATGAATATTGACCTCGATCACGCCGGGGTCGGGCGTCACCTTGATGACGTTGAGGCGCGGGTCGGAGGGGGGAGCATAGCCCTCGATATGGACGGCGATTCCGGTCTGCTCGGCCACGGCCTCGACGCTGGCGATGAGGTCGAGATAATCCTCCAGCCGCTCGACGGGGGGCAGAAACACACAGAGCACATTGTCCCTGACCTCGAGACTGAGCGCGGTGCGCACATGCTCGCGCCCGATCTCCTGTTCGACGCGATCCTGGGCCGCGGCACTTGCGGGGGCCTCGCCTGGGATCGAGAATTGGGCGTGCCGGTGCACCGTGAGCGTGGGCTCTGCCGCGAGTGCCGCAGGCGCGCTGTCGGGCAAGGGCAGGGGGCCGCGCACCTCCATCGGATCCTGCGGGTGGATATGGGGATATTCCGCCTCCGGCACGGCTGGCAGCGAGCCGAGCGGCAGACGATAGCCGACCGGTGAATCGCCCGGCACCAGGAAGAGCTTGCCGCGTCTCAGCGTCCATTTCTCGGAGCGCCAGCGCCGGTCGCCTGCCCGGCTCTGCCAGCGCTGCACCGGGATGACATAGCCGCGCGGATTGCCCAGGCCGAGCTGGAAGACACGGGCCATGCGGGCGCGTTCCTCCGGGTCGGCGAGGCGCGGGTCGAGCGGGTCGACATTGTCTGGAAGCTGCGCCTCCTTGAGCAACCAGTGGCCGGTATCCTCATAGGCGGGCAGGACATGGTCGGCCCCGACGCCCAGTTTCTCAGCAAGGCCCGATGCGAGCGCCTCGGCATCGCGGGTCGAGGTCGCCGCTTCCAGTTCACGGTCACCGCCGGTTGCGGCGCCGGGCTCGCGCGCGATCAGTGCGGCATTGCGCCAGATCGCTTCGCCGTCCTCGCGCCAATAGAGCGCGAAGGCCCAGCGCGGCAGGCTTTCGCCCGGATACCACTTGCCCTGACCGTAATGCAGCATGCCGCCCGGCGCGAAGCGGCTGCGCAGCCGGCGGATCAGTTCGTCAGCGCGCCGGCGCTTGGTCGGGCCGACCGCGGCGGTGTTCCACTCCGCACCCTCCTGATCATCGGTCGCGACGAAGGTCGGCTCGCCGCCCATCGTCAGGCGCACATCCTGCGCTGCGAGATCGCCGTCGACCCTCTCTCCCAGCGCATCGAGGCGCTGCCACGACTGGTCGGAGAAGGGCAGGGTGATGCGCGGCACTTCATGCACGCGCTCGACGCTCATCGCGAAGTCGAAGGTCGTCTCGGCATAGCTGGCAACGCCGCTCACTGGCGCGGCCGAACGAAAATGCGGTGTCGCCGCGAGCGGCAGATGGCCTTCGCCGGTCAGCAGCCCCGATGTCGGATCAAGCCCGATCCAGCCCGCGCCGGGAATATAGACCTCGGCCCAGGCGTGGAGATCGGTAAAATCCTTATCGGTGCCGCGCGGTCCCTCGAGCGGGTCGATATCCGCCTTCATCTGGATCAGGTAGCCGGAGACGAAGCGGGCGGCGAGCCCGAGCTGGCGCAGGATCTGGACCAGCAGCCAGCTTGTGTCGCGGCACGAACCCGATTTGACCTGGAGCGTGTGCTCGGGCTCCTGCACACCGGGTTCCATCCGGATGCCATAGGCGATCATGCCCTGCAGCCGGGCATTGAGATCGACGACGAAGTTCACGGTGTTGACCGGCTCGCGCGGAATCCTGGTGAGCAGATCAATCAGCAGCGGCCCGGCCGGCTCCGTGACGAGATAGGGAGCGAGTTCCGCCTGGAGCTCCTCGGGATAGACGAAGGGGAAGATCTCCGCATTGGTTTCGACGAAGAAGTCGAAGGGATTGATCACCGAAAGCTCGGTGACGAGATCGACTTCGATGCGGAATTCGCTCACCGGTTCGGGAAAGACATAGCGGGCGAGCCAGTTGCCGCTCGGATCCTGCTGCCAGTTTACGAAATGCTGCGCTGGCGAAATTTTGAGCGCGTAGCTCTTGATCGCTGCGCGGCAATGCGGAGCGGGCCTCAGCCGGATGATTTGCGGGCCGAGCACGACAGGGCGATCGTAGCGGTAATGGGTGACGTGGTTCAGCGCGGCGATGATGGCCAAGGGCAACACCTGCTCGGTCGGGCGTGCCCGCGGCACGGCTCGTCCTGAGGATAGCCCTAGCTTCGATTGCTCGCAAAGCTGTCGCTGCGCAAGAATGCGTCGGTCTATCAATTCGTTGCGCAAGAAGAGTGCAGGCTTGTGAGCCGTGCGCTGTGCAACCTGCGACCCGCTGGACATCAGGCCCGATCTGGCCACACATAGCGCCCAAGCGGCGGCGAAACGGCCGCCGGTGGAACCAATGGGGATAGTCCATGCGTCACGTTGCGAAATTGATGGTTGCCTCCGCCTTTACGGCGTTGATGGCGACGACAGCCATGGCCCAGACGCCGAAGGATACGGTGGTCATGGCCAAGCAGATCGACGACATCATTACGCTCGATCCGGCCGAAGCCTTCGAGTTCTCGGGCGTCGAAGTCGGTGCCAATGTCTATGACAAGCTGATCGGCGTCGATCTCGCCAAGAACAACGACCTCGTCGGCGAGCTTGCCGAGAAATGGACTGTCAGCGAGGACAATCTCACCTATACCTTCAAGCTCCGTCCGGGCGTGAAGTTCCATTCGGGCAACGCGCTGACTGCGGCCGACGTGGTCTATTCCTTCCAGCGCGCCGTCACGCTCAACAAATCGCCGGGCTTCATCCTCACCCAGTTCGGCCTCACCAAGGAGAACGTCCTCGAGAAGGTGAAGGCCACCGATGACAACACCGTCGTCGTCACCGTTTCCAAGCCCTTCGCTCCGACCTTCTTCCTGAACTGCCTGACCTCCGGCGTTGCGTCGATCGTCGATTCCAAGCTGGTCAAGGCGAACGAGAAGGACGGCGATTTCGGCAATGCCTGGCTCAAGCTGAACTCGGCCGGTTCCGGCGCGTACAAGGTCCGCGCCTATCGTCCCAACGAGCAATATGCGCTCGATGCCAACGAGACGTGGTACAAGGGCGCGCCGAAGAACAAGCGCGTGATTGTACGCCATGTCGCCGAGCCGGCCTCGCAGCGCCTGCTGCTGGAGAAGGGCGACATCGACATGGCCCGTAACCTCTCCAAGGACCAGCTCGCCGCTGTGAAGGAGAAGTCCGACATCCAGATCGTACAGGGTGACAAGGGCTATATTCTCTATCTCGGCCTGAACCAGAAGAACGCGAACTTGAACAAGCCTGAGGTCCGCGAAGCGCTGAAATGGCTGGTCGATTACCAGTCGATCGAGCGCAACATCGTCGAAGGCACCTACAAGCACCACGAATCCTTCCTGCCGAAGGGCTTCCTGGGGGCCATTGACGAGAAGCCCTACAAGTTCGATCCCGCCAAGGCCAAGGAACTGCTCGCCAAGGCCGGCCTGCCGAACGGCTTCACCGTCACCATGGACGTTCGCTCGGTCGCTCCGATCACCGATATCGCGCAGGCGATCCAGTCGAGCTGGGGCCAGGCCGGCATCAAGCTCGAGCTGATCCCGGGCGACGGCAAGCAGACGCTGACTAAATATCGCGCCCGCACCCACGACATCTATATCGGCCAGTGGGGCCCGGATTATCTCGATCCGCACACCAATGCCGAAACCTTCGCCATCAACGAGAACAACGGCGAAGATGCGAAGTCGAAGACGCTGGCCTGGCGCAATGCCTGGGATATCCCGGACATGACGAAGGTCGCCCAGGCCGCCGTGCTCGAGACCGATGCTGCCAAGCGCAAGACGACCTATGAAGGCCTGCAGCGCGAGCACCAGAAGGTTTCGCCTTTCGTGATCATGTACCAGCAGGTCGAGGTCACGGCCGAGCGCAAGAACGTCAAGGGTTGGGTGATCGGACCGAGCTCCGACACCAACTTCTACTGGCCGATCTCGAAGAACTGAGACGCATCTTCTGACAAAACCCGCCGCGGCTAAAAGGCCGTGGCGGGCTTATTTCTATTCTTTTCTGTTGAATACCACGTGCGAGGGATTGCATTCCCGCGCGCGATGGCTTCCGGAAGCGCCCTTCTTCGGGCTTTTGCACAGTGGTTGGTTGCATGGCGTCATCGCGCGATACATGGGCGGGCAAATCGGGCCGCTGGGGCAAGATTGCCGGGCGAGAGCTCAGTACGGTCGCCATCACGATGTTCGGGCTCCTGCTCGTCACCTTCCTGATCGCGCGCGTGATGCCGATCGACCCGGTGCTCGCCGTGGTCGGTGACCGGGCTCCAGCCGATGTCTACGACAAGGCGCGGCTCGACCTCGGCCTCGACAAGCCGCTCTGGCAGCAATTCGCGATTTATATCGGCAAGGTCTTCACCGGCGATCTCGGACGCTCCGTATTGACCTCGAATACCGTGGTCGACGACATCAAGACCGTCTTCCCGGCGACCCTTGAACTGGCGACGCTGGGCACGCTGATCGGCATCATGCTGGGCGTGCCGCTTGGCATCGTCGCCGCCGTACACCAGGGGCGCTGGCCCGACCAGATCGCCCGCGTCATCGGGTTGATCGGCTATTCGATCCCGGTCTTCTGGCTTGGCCTCATGGGTCTTCTGCTGTTCTACGCCAAGCTCGGATGGGTCGCCGGACCCGGGCGTATTTCGGTGGCGTATCAGGATTTCGTGACGCCGATCACCGGTGTGATCATGCTTGATGCCGCCATGCAAGGTGAGTGGGATGCGTTCTGGGACGCCTTCTCCCATCTGATCCTGCCGGCCTCCGTCCTGGGCCTGCTCAGTGTCGCCTATATCAGCCGCATGACGCGCAGCTTCATGATCAACGAGCTGCAGCAGCAATACGTCATCGCCGCCCGGGTCAAGGGCGTGTCGGAGTGGCAGGTCATCTGGGGCCATGCTCTGCGCAATGCCGTCGTGCCGCTCGTGACGGTGATCGCACTCTCCTACATGCATCTGCTCGAAGGTTCGGTGCTGACCGAGACCATCTTCGCCTGGCCTGGCCTCGGCCGCTACATCACCAATTCCCTGCTCAATGCCGATATGAACGCCGTGCTCGGCGGCACTCTGGTGGTCGGCGCGGTCTTCATCGGGGTCAATCTGTTCTCCGACATCATTGGCCGGCTGGCCGATCCGCGGGCGCGCTGAGGATATGGCCATGACCGAACAGACTTCGTCCGGCTGGACTGCCTGGCTCATCACCGATTCCCCCGCATCGCGCCGTCAGGCACGGCTCGGCCAGTATTATCGGCAATGGCTCGCGTTCCGGCGCAACCCCGCAGCCGTCATCGGGCTGACCATCGTCGTGCTGCTGCTGCTCGCAGCCGCCTTCGCGCCACTGCTCGCGCCCTATGATCCGCTGGCGCAGGCTCTCGATAAGCGCCTGCTGCCGCCATCGGCAACGAACTGGTTCGGCACGGATTCGCTCGGTCGGGATATCTTCAGCCGGGTCGTCTACGGCTCGCGCGTCACGCTCGTCATCGTGCTGCTCGTCGTCATCACCGTGGGGCCGATCGGCCTCCTGATCGGCGCTGCCGCGGGCTATCTCGGCGGCTGGGTCGATCGTGTCCTGATGCGCATCACCGACGTCTTCCTGGCTTTCCCGCGCCTGGTGCTCGCGCTCGCTTTCGTCGCGGCCCTCGGACCCGGACTTGAAAATGCGGTCATCGCCATCGCGTTCACGGCCTGGCCGCCCTATGCGCGCGTCGCCCGCGCCGAGACCCTGATCATCCGCAACCAGGACTACATCTCCGCGGTCCGGCTGCAGGGGGCTTCGCAATGGCGGATCGTACTCAGGCATGTCGTGCCGATGTGCCTGCCGTCCCTGATCGTGCGGTCCACGCTCGACATGGCCGGCATCATCCTGACGGCTGCCGGGCTCGGCTTCCTGGGCCTCGGCGCGCAGCCGCCGATCCCGGAATGGGGCGCGATGATCTCGGCCGGCCGCGAGCAGATTTTCGACCAGTGGTGGGTCGCGACCTTCCCCGGTCTTGCCATCTGCGTTGTCGCGCTCGGCTTCAACCTGCTGGGCGACGGCCTGCGCGACGTCATGGATGCGAGGTGAGATGATGCGCGCACCAGATAGCCCGATTGAACAGCCGCTGCTCGAACTCGACAATCTGCGGGTCAATTTCCACACCGCGACCGGCATTGTCCGCGCCGTGCGCGGGCTGTCCTTCACGCTCGGTCGCGAACGGCTCGGCATCGTCGGCGAGTCCGGCTCCGGCAAGTCGATGACCGGCCGCGCCATTCTCGACCTCATCCCCCATCCCGGCGAGGTTCAGGCCGACAAGCTCGTCTATCGCGGGCAGAACCTGCTGACGATGGACAAGGGCACGCGCCGCAAGCTGCGCGGCCGCCATATCTCGATGGTGATGCAGGATCCGAAATTCTCGCTCAATCCGGTGAAGACGGTGGGCGAGCAGATCGCGGAAGCCTATCGCGTCCATCACAAGGCGAGTTCGCGCGAGGCCAAGGAGCGCAGCCTCACCATGCTGGAAGCGGTGCAGATCCGCGAGCCGGGACGCGTCTATGATCTCTACCCGCACGAAGTCTCGGGCGGCATGGGGCAGCGCGTGATGATCGCAATGATGCTGATCGCCGAGCCCGACATCCTGATCGCCGACGAGCCAACGTCGGCCCTCGACGTCACCGTGCAATTGCAGGTGCTGAAGATCCTTGATGACCTCGTCACCAGCCGCGGCATGGGACTGATCTTCATCAGCCATGACCTGCATCTCGTGCAGTCCTTCTGCGACCGCGTCATCGTCATGTATGGCGGCAAGGCGATGGAGACGCTGCCGGCCGCCGAACTCGCCGACGAGAGCGCACGCGCCCATCGCCATCCCTATACGCTGGGCCTGCTCGACTGCCTGCCGGATCTCGACCATCCCAAGGCCAAGCTCGCCACCCTGAAACGTGACCCGGCATGGCTGGCATGAACACGAACCCCGCCATCATTGTCGAGAAGCTGAACGTTTCCTTCGGCGACTCCCATGTCGTGAAGGACCTCTCCTTCTCGGTTGCATCAGGCGAGAGCTACGGCATTGTCGGTGAATCCGGCTCGGGCAAGTCGACCGTGCTGCGCGTTCTCGCCGGCCTGAACCGCGAATGGAGCGGCGACGTCACGATCCTGGGCAGCAAGCAGCCCAAGGTTCGCGACAAGGCCTTCTATCGCGCCGTGCAGATGGTCTTCCAGGACCCTTATGGCAGCCTTCATCCGAAGAAGACGGTCGACGATACGCTGGCCGAGCCGCTGGCCATTCACGGCATCGGCGACGCCGAGGCGCGCATCGAACGCGCCATGAAGGATGTCGGGCTGCCGAATTCGTTCCGCTTCCGCTTCCCGCATCAGCTCTCCGGTGGCCAGCGCCAGCGCGTGGCGATCGCGCGGGCGCTGGTGCTGGAACCGAAGATCCTGCTGCTCGACGAGCCGACGTCGGCGCTCGACGTCTCGATTCAGGCCGAAGTGCTGAACCTGCTCCAGGCGCTGCGCAAGGAGCGCAATCTGACCTACATCCTGGTCAGCCACGATCTCGCGGTGGTCGCCCATATGTGCGAGCGGCTGCTGGTCATGCAATTCGGCCGTGGTGTTGAGGAGATGACGGCCGAAACGCTGGCCGCGCGTTCGCCGCAGACGGCTTATGCCCAGCAATTGCTGGTCGCGAGCGAAGGCTTCCGCCGCCAGACCGCCTGAGCGGCAGGTCGGTTGCGCGTCCTGCCTGCTTGGGCGGCGCGCCAAAACCGTCTAACTCTCGTCGCAGCGATCGGCTAGCTTGGCCGTATTCGCTGCTGCGGAGTGTGTACGCCCATGGATGCCGTCGCCGATCATGTCGTGAAGCTCGAAGCTGCGCCGGAGCGCACGCCGGTCCCGCCCTTCGATCTCGTGATCTTCGGTGCCAGCGGCGATCTGGCCCTGCGCAAGCTCTTTCCGGCCCTGGCCCAACGCAATCAGGAGGGCGTGCTGCCGGAGGAAAGTCGCATCCTGGCGATGGTGCGCAAGAGCGAGGATGTCGCCGGACTGCCCGGCGAGATCAGCCGGAAGCTCACCGAGGAGGGGCTTTCCGCCGCCCGGATCGAGACGTTCCTGCGCAGGCTCTCCGTGGTGCAGGTCGATGCCCTGAAGCCTGAGACCTATGCCGGCCTGCGGCAGGAACTCGGCGATTCGGAGCGCGTGCGCTCCTTCTATCTCTCGACGCCGCCCGATCTTTTCATCCCCATCTGCGAGAACCTCGCCAGCGCCGGCATCCTGACGCCGACCTCGCGCGTCATTCTCGAAAAGCCCTTGGGACGGGATCTCGCCTCCGCCCGCGAGATCAACGACGCAGTGGCAAGGATCCTTCCGGAAAGCCGCACGTACCGGATCGATCATTATCTCGGCAAGGAGACGGTCCAGAACCTTCTGGTGCTGCGCTTTGCCAACACCCTGTTCGAGCGCTCCTGGTCGAGCCGCGACATCGACAATGTCCAGATCACGGTTGCCGAGACGGTCGGCCTCGAGTCACGTGCCGGCTATTACGACAAGGCCGGGCACTTGCGTGACATGGTGCAGAACCACGTGCTGCAACTGCTCTGCCTGTTCGCGATCGAGCCGCCGAATCTGCTCGAAGCCGATGCCGTCCGCGACGAGAAGGTCAGGGTGCTGAAGGCTCTCAAGCCGATCGTCGGCCCCGATGTGCTGCGGGCGACCGTGCGCGGACAATATGGTCAGGGCGTCAGCGGCGGCGCGCGCGTCCATGGCTATGCCGAGGAGCTCGGCCACGCCAGCAACACCGAAACCTTCGTCGCGATCCGCTGCGAACTCGAGACCTGGCGCTGGGCCGGCGTCCCGATCTATCTGCGCACCGGCAAGCGCATGGCGCAGCGCTATTCCGAGATCGCCGTTACCTTCAAGCCGGTGCCGCATTCGATCTTCGGGAGTGCTGGCGATTGCGGGCGGCTCGACGCCAATCGCCTGATCATCCGCCTGCAGCCCAATGACGGCGTGCAGATGCAGCTGATGATGAAGGTGCCAGGCTCCGGCAAGCTGAAGATTGTCCCCCGCCAGCTCGATCTGCGCTACGACACCGCCTTCGGCGTGCGCTCACCCGATGCCTATGAGCGGCTGCTGACGGATGTGATCCGCGGCGACCAGACCCTGTTCATGCGCCGCGACGAGGTCGAGCAGGCCTGGGCCTGGATCGATCCGATCATTGCCGGTTGGCAGGAGTACTATCCGCAGCCGCATCGCTATGCCGCCGGCTCCTGGGGGCCGTCTCAGGCGATCGGTCTGATCGAGCGCGAAGGGCGATCCTGGGCCGACCCGGAGCTGATGGAGTGAGCGCGGTGGGCCCGCTCGCCTGGCATCGTTTCGAGACGCTGGCCGGCGCATCCGAAGCGCTGGCCGAGGCTGTCGCAGTGCGCCTGCGTGCCGCCATATCCGCCCGCGGGGACGCGTTGCTCGCGGTCCCTGGCGGTACGACGCCGGCACGTTTTCTTGCGGCACTCGGCGCGCATGACCTCGCCTGGGACAAGGTGACCCTGATGCCGACCGACGAGCGCTTCGTCGCGCCGGACGATGCCGCCTCGAACGAGCGCATGATCCGGGACGCCTTCTCCCCCTTGCGTGACGAACGGGCCAGCTTCGTGTCCTTCCACAATGCCGGCGACGATCTCGCAGCGGCAGCGCGCAGCCTCGATGCCGTGCTCTCGCGCCTGCCTGCGATCGACATCCTGGTCAGTGGCATGGGTGCCGATGGGCACATCGCCTCGCTCTTTCCCGGCGACGCCGCAGCTACGCGCAGCGACGACGCGATCCACGCCGTCGCAGCCCGTCCGCCCGGCCTCCCACCTCGCATCTCACTCTCGGCCGCGCGAATCGCGAAGGCAGGTTGGGCAACCCTGCTCATTGCCGGCAAGGAGAAGGAAACGACGCTGGCGACGGCTCAGGCCCTCCCGGCGGCCTATCCGGTCGGCATCCTGCTGCGACGGCCGCAGGGGCTCGACGTTTACTGGGCCAAGGCTTAAGCGAAGGCGCTAAGCGAGGAGATCGAGCCGATGTCAGGCGAACCCGAAATTGCACGCCTCAAGGCCTGTGGCGTTGTCCCGGTCGTCGTGATCGAGGAGGCCGAGGTCGCGGTCCCGCTGGCCCGCGCGCTGCTTGCGGGTGGCATCGACGTGATCGAGGTCACCCTGCGTCGCCCTGCTGCACTGGCCGCACTCGAGAGGATCGCCCACGAGGTGCCGGAAATCCTTTCGGTTGCCGGTACGGTCGTGACGCCCTTGCAGGTCGCAGAGGTCAAGCGGGTGGGCGCGCAGGCTGTGGTCAGCCCAGGCTTCAGCGAGGCGGTGGACGAGGCGATGCGCGCGGCGGGGCTGCCCTGGTTGCCTGGCGTGGCGACGGCGTCCGACTGCATGCGCGCGGTCTCGGCCGGACGGATCACCTGCAAGTTCTTCCCGGCAGAGCAGGCGGGCGGCACGCCGGCGCTGAAGGCGTTGTCCGGGCCCTTCCCGCAGCTGAAATTCTGCCCGACCGGCGGCGTCAGCCTCGCCAATCTCGCCGACTACCTTGCCCTGCCGCAGGTGATCTGCGTCGGAGGATCCTGGCTCGTGCCGGCGGATGCGGTTGCGAAACGCGACTGGGCGCGCGTGACTGAGCTTGCGAGGGAAGCGCGCGACGCCGTGAAGGCGATCCGCGGTTAAGCGTCCGCTCTCAAGCCGACGATCGTGACAGGGCTGACGGAGCGCCAAGCGCCCTCCGTCACGCCTGCAGCCTTTCGATCACCAGCTCCGCGATCGCGAGCGAGGAGGTCAGCCCCGGGCTCTCGATCCCGAGCAGGTTGACCAGCCCCGGCACGCCATGGACCGCCGGTCCGTCGATGCGGAAATCCGGCATCGGCTCGGTCGGCCCATGCAGCTTCGGCCGGATACCGGCAAAATCCGCGACCAACGCGCCGTCCTGCAGACCCGGCCAGTAGGTCCTGATCGCTGCATAGAACTTTTCGGCCCGGGTCGGGTCGACGACCAGGTCCTGATCGTCATTCACCCATTCGACATCCGGGCCGAACTTGACGCGCCCGGCCATGTCGATCGTGGCATGGATGCCGAGCCCGGCTGCTTCGGGGATCGGGTAGACCAGATGCGAGAAGGGCTGCTTCCCCAGCAGTGCGAAGTAGTTGCCCTTGGCGAAAGACTGCTTCGGCACATGGGCGGCAGGAAAACCGTCGAGCCTGCCGAGCAGGCGCGGCGCGCCATGTCCCGCAGAATTGACGATGCTGCGGACCGAATAGGTTGCCGGATCGTCGCCGCCGAAATCGACGCTGAACGTCTCGCCCTCGCGGCGCCAGCCGGTGATTGGCGTATTCAGGGCCAGCGAGCCGCCGGCCGCTTCACATTCTCCAAGCAGCGAGAGCATGAAGGCGTGGCTGTCGACCACGCCGGTCTCTGGCGAGAACAGCGCGATCTCGCAGGCGACCTCGGGCTCGTGCGCCCGCGCCTCGGCGGTGTCGAGATAGCGCAGCGAATCCACGCCCGAGGCTTTCGCACGCGCCGCGATCGTTTCCAGTGCCGGGCGCTGGCCCGAAGATGTCGCGACGATCAGCTTGCCGCAGGCTTTGTGCGGCAGGCCGCGCTCACCGAGATAGCGATAAAGCTGCTTGCGGCCCTCGACGCAGACCTGCGCCTTGAGCGAGCCGGGTGGGTAGTAGATCCCGGCATGGATGACCTCGCTGTTGCGGGCGGAGGTCTGAGTGCCGATGCCGTCGGCGGCTTCTGCGATCACGACCTCGCGTCCGGCGAGCGCAAGGGCGCGCGCCGTTGCGAGGCCGACAACGCCGGCCCCGATGACGAGGCAATCGATATCGGCCATCGTGATCCTGCGATCAGGCTGCGCGCTGCGGCATGGCGATCTCGACGAGGCTCGCCCAATAGGTCACGCCGACCGGGATCGCCGCATCGTTGAACTCATAGGCCGGGTGGTGCAGGCCAGCCGAGTCACCATTGCCCATGAAGATATAGGCGCCGGGGCGCTCCTCGAGCATGAAGGAGAAATCCTCCGACCCCATGACCGGCGGGATCTCGGTGTCGATCGCGTCCTTGCCGAAGACGTTCCGCGTGGCGCTGGTCACGAAATCCGTCTGCCCGGCGTGATTGAAGGTCACTGGGTAGCCGCGGTCGTAGTCGACTTCGCATTTGAGATCGAACGCCTTCGCCAGCCCGTCGGCGATCTCGAGGATGCGCTTCTGGGCGAGGTCGCGCATGGCAGGCGTCAACGTCCGGACCGAGCCCTTGATCTCGACGGTCTGCGGAATGACGTTGAACGCCTCGCCGGCATTGATCGCTGTCGCCGAGACGACGACCGAATCGAGCGGGTCGGCATTGCGCGAGGCGACGGTCTGCAGCGCGGTCACGAGCTGGCAGGCGGCAACCACCGGATCCTTGGTGTCGTGCGGCGCGGCGGCATGGCCGCCCTTGCCCTCGATCTTGATCAGGAAGCGATCGGCAGCGGCCATCAGCGGGCCCTTGCGGATGCAGAATTGACCGATCGCCATGCCAGGCTTGTTGTGCAGCCCGTAGACCTCCTGCACGCCGAAGCGCTCCATCAGGCCTTCATCGCACATCACCTTCGCGCCGCCGCCGCCTTCTTCGGCCGGCTGGAAGATCACGACTGCGGTACCGTCGAAATCGCGGGTCTCGGCGAGATACTTCGCAGCGCCGAGCAGCATGGTGGTGTGGCCGTCATGACCGCAGGCATGCATCTTGCCGGGCACGGTCGAGCGATGCTCGAGATTGGTTTCCTCGTGGATCGGCAACGCATCCATGTCGGCACGCAGGCCGATGACCTTGCCGGAGCCCTGGCGCTTGCCCTTGATCACGCCGACGACGCCGGTCTGGCCAATGCCGGTCACCACTTCGTCGACGCCCCAGGCCTTGAGCTTCTCGGCGACGATGCCCGCCGTGCGATGCACGTCGAAGAGCAGTTCGGGATGGCGGTGAAAATCGCGACGGATCGCGGTGAGCTCGGGCGTCAGCGCCGCGATGAGTTCGGACTTCGGCATCATGTCCTCGGGCAAAGAGGGAAGGTTGGCAGAAATCGGGTTGCCAAGTCCTGCAAACTAGCGCGGTCCGACCGGGTCTGTCCAAGCCGATTGCGGCATGAGGGGGCGGAAGCGGAGGAATGGCGTCGCGACCGCGTATGGTTGCAATCCTCGCATCATTCTGGATCGATGGCTGGTGTCGGCGGCAGATCGTCCTCGCGGTCGAAATGAGTGCATGTGTCCGTGTTGCGGGCTTCCCGGAGAGCAGGATCTGTCATGGTGGAGTGGCTTTCAGCCTTCACGTTCTGCTCGCTGCTCAGCGCGGCGGCGGTGTTCGGCCTCCTGCTGCGGAGCCGGTTGCCCGAGGAGCATCTGACTGAAAAGAACATGGAGGCGCTGCGGCTGATCACGAGCCTCCTCGTTACATTTGCGGCGCTTGTCCTCAGCCTGCAGCTGTCGAGCGTGAAGAGCGCGTTCGACATGGCGTACCGGGACAGGAACGCGGATGCCGGGCAACTGGCCCAGCTCGATCAGTGCCTCCGCAATTTCGGCCCGGGGGCCGCGCAGGCCCGCGCGAATCTCCGAAGCTATACCGCCGCGGTGATCGCGAGCACCTGGCCCGACGAGGAAAGGCCGACCGGCATTGCCTATCCTGACCCCAGCACCATGGGACGCCACGGGGAAAGCCCGACTCTCAGCGTGCTGGTCAATCAGATCGGCCTCGAGATCAATGCCCTGGCCCCGGTCGACGTGTTGCATGCGAACCTTGCTACGGAATGCCGTGCGAATTTCATGAGCCTTCAGCAACGTCGCTGGGCGGTGATTGAAGATGCGCGGGACCCGGCGTCGCGGCTGTTCACGAACGTCCTGACGTTCTGGCTGATGCTGGTCTTCGTCAGCTTCGGCCTGCAGGTCCCTCGCAAGCTGCTGGCCGCCATCGTCCTGGCGATTGGGGTGGTTTCGATATCGAGCGTGATGTTCGTGATCGTTGATCTGAACTCGCCCTATGGCGGCCTCTTCGGCATCCCAAGCACATCGATGCGCAATGTGTTCGAGGCCATGAGCCGGTAGGCAACTCACCTTCATCTCGTGCGAGTGTTGTCGTCGATGCCTTCGCCCAGGGGCGAGGCGACGAATGACGTGGGGCCCGATTGCTGTCCTTCTGCCGGGAGTGCCGGCGCCTCATGCTGCCGGCTGCATCAGTGGCTGCGCTGCAAGGAGGTATCTTCGGTGACCCATGCTCGCGACCGATGTTACGGGCTTTACTCATCGTTCACTGGCGCTGCCCGTGCCGCTCGGCGCCGAAATCGTGACAACTCCCTGATTTCATTGCGGTCATGCCGTGCGGGTGTCGCTGGCGTGTTTCTTGATCAGCATCGGGCGCTGTGCGGACTTGCCTCCGGCAGCAGGGAAGAAACGCATATCGGGAGACAACAAGATGAAAAGACTCGCGAGCCTGACTCTCGGACTGACGCTTCTTGCGATTGGCTATGCCGGCGCGGACGTCCAGAGCAGCAAATTCTATGTATCGCCGGAGCAACTCGACACGACCCGGTTCATGGCGCCGCCGCCATCCGCGGACACGACCCGGCGGGAGCTCGAGATCATGCTGAGCCTGCAGGATAAGCGGACAGCCGAGCAGGCCGAGCGGTCGGTCGCGGATCTCGAGCAGAGCGTCTTTCGCTTTGCCGACGTGATGGGCCCCGAATTCACGGCCGAGAAACTGCCGAAAGCGGCGGCGTTCTTCACGAAGGTCTACAAGACGGAGAGCGCCTTCAACAAGCAGGGCAAGGAGAAGTGGGAGCGCCAGCGGCCTCCGGTTGTTGACGCGCGCCTCAAGCCGGTCGCCAAATATTCGAACAGCGGCTCTTATCCGAGCGGTCACGCTGCGTTTTCATACCTCACCGCGATCGTGTTGGCCGATATCGTGCCGGAGAAGGGCGAGGCGATCTTCGCGCGCGCCGTCGAATTCGGCGAGAACCGGGTGATCGGCGGCGTGCACTATCCAAGCGACATCCAGGCGGGCCGGGAGATGGCCGCGATGATCGCGGTTCTCGCCTACCGGAACCCCGATTTCCAAAGGGATCTCGAAGGAACGAAGTCCGAAATCCGCGGCGCCTTGCGACTGGCGCAGTGATCTAGCCGTCATGGCAGGTCGGTCCCGTTGCGGCATCGACGCGGTGACGATCTCCCAAGGGGTGGCCGCCTGGACAGGGGGCTGCCCCTTGCGTTGCCATCGGCCTATTGGGTTGGCGGCGGCCAGAGCGCCTGGCCGTCGATCTCTTCCGGCTTGCCTCCCGTTTGCCATTCCGAAACGACCGCCGCTGCACCTTGGTGTAGCGGTCAGCGTTACGGACTTGCCGGAACGGTCCGGCATCGGAATGCACTGGAGATTTCGCGTGGAAACGTCCCTCTATCTACCGGTCAAGCACTTCCTCGAAGGCCTGGGCTATTCCGTGAAGGGTGAGGTCGGGCGCTGCGACCTTGTCGGTCTCAAGGGCGATGATCCAGCCGTCGTCGTGGTGGGAGAGTTGAAGCTGACCTTCAATCTCGAACTCATCCTGCAGGGCGTGGACCGGATGAAGCTCGGTGACGAGATCTGGCTTGCAGCCCGGTTGTCGGCGCGGGGGAAGGGACGCGAGAGCGATTCCCGCTATCGCAATCTGTGCCGGCATCTCGGTTTCGGCCTTCTCGGGGTCGCTTTGTGCGGTCGCGTCGATATCCTCGTTTCCCCGGCCGCGCCGACGCCGCGCAAGGATGCCAAGCGACGCTCGAGGCTCGTGGAGGAGCACAAGCGGCGTCAGGGAGACCCTGTGGCAGGCGGCGGTTCGCGCACACCGATCATGACGGCCTACCGGCAGCAGGCGCTCGCCTGCGCGGCAGCCATGATGGCAGGCCCGCAGCGGCCGCGCGATCTCAAACAGTCATGCCCGGACGCACAGAAGATCCTGCACCGCAACGTCTATGGCTGGTTCGAGCGAGCCGATCGCGGCGTCTACGCCTTGACCGACGCCGGCCGCATGGCTCTGGCAAGATGGGTGGCAACGCCGGTTCCGGACCCACTCGCGCCTGGGCAGCACGGAGCCGCGCCTCCGGTGCCGGACACCACTGAGGGCCCCTCCGTTGCTGCCTGCTGATCGGTTGATCTCGCGGCCGGCGACACGCAAGGCCGTCGAAGGGGGCTCGATCTAGCGGGCGCTCGCAGCGAGATAGATCTCGGCGATCTGTTCGATTCCGGCCTGGTCGGCGCTGTCGAAACGGGAAGGGTGTGGGCTGTCGAGATCGATCACGCCGATGACCTCACCGTCGCGGATCAGCGGCACGACCAGTTCCGAGCGCGAGGCCGCATCGCAGGCGATATGGCCGGGAAACGCATGGACGTCTTCCACCAGCATGGATTGCCGGCGGGCGACCGCCGCTCCGCAGACGCCGCGCCCGACGGGAATGCGGACACAGGCGGGCTTGCCCTGAAACGGCCCGAGCACGAGCTCGCCGTCCCGCATGATGTAGAATCCGGCCCAGTTCAGATCCGGCATCATCTGGAACAGCAGTGCCGAGGTATTGGCAGCGTTGGCGATCGGGTCGCTCTCTCCTGCCAGCAGGCCCTGAAGCTGCGAGGTCAGCTCGCGATAGAACCTGGCCTTGTCGCTGCTCGCGATTGCTTGTGCCTGAAACATGGCTGCTCACCTCCGGCGCTCGCCCTTCGTCATGGCGCTCCCTAGCATCGCGCAGGGGCGACAGCGAGAGCGCAATGGTGCGGGTCGATCCACTTGGCTACAAGGAACGCAGCGCCGGGGTTTCTCTCCCTGCATGATTCCTCGCCTTGATGAAGTGATGTCCACCATGTCCGAGATCCAGCCCATTCGCGAAGCGGTCATCCCGGAGCTGCCGAACTATTATCGGGGCAAGGTCCGCGAGAATTACGATCTGCCGGACGGGCGCCGGATTCTGATCGCCACGGACCGCCTCAGCGCCTTCGATCGCGCCATCGCCTGCATCCCGTTCAAAGGGCAGGTGCTGACCCAGACGGCCCGGTTCTGGTTCGAGAAGACTGCGGATATCTGCCCCAACCATGTGCTGGAATATCCGGACCCCAATGTGGTCGTCGGGCAGAAACTCGATATCCTTCCCGTCGAGATCGTGGTGCGCGGCTATCTCGCCGGCACGACCAGTACGTCCGTGCTGACCATGTACAAGCAGGGCAGGCGGGATCTCTACGGTATCCGCTTCCCGGATGGCCTGCGCGACAACGAAGCGCTTCCTCACGCCGTCCTCACGCCGACCAGCAAGGCCTTCGACGGCGGCCATGACGAGCCGCTTTCCCCGGACGAGATCGTCGGCAGCAAGCTCCTGACGCAGGAACAGTGGGATACGGTGTCCGGCTATGCGCTGGCGCTGTTCGCCCGAGGGCAGGAGATCGCGCGCGAGCGCGGGCTCATCCTTGCCGATACCAAATACGAGTTCGGCACCGATCGGCAGGGCCGGATCATGCTGGCCGATGAGATCCATACCCCCGACAGCAGCCGCTACTGGTTCGCCGAGAGCTACCCGGCGCGCTTTGCAGCGGGAGAGCGGCCGGAGAGCTTTGACAAGGATTTCGTGCGCAACTGGGTCGCCGCACGCTGCGACCCCTACAAGGAGCCGATCCCCGAAATCCCGGACGAGCTCATCGCGCAGACCTCTCAGGTCTATATCCGCGCCTTCGAGACCATTACGGGTCAGGCCTTCGAGGCCCCTGCGGACCAGGAGCCGCCGGTCGACAGGATCCGCCGGAACTTGGCGCGCTATTTCTGAGGTCAGTTCGGGGCGCGCATTTCTCCGAGCATCGTCGGGATGAGCTCCGATACCGTCGGATGGATCGGCACCGCGCGCAGCAGCCTGTCATAGGGTGCGCCCGCGTTCATCATGTCGAGGATGCCATGGATCGCCTCGTCGCCGCTCGTCCCGAGGATCGCGGCGCCGAGGATGCGACGCGTCTCGGCATCGGCGATGACGCTCATGAAGCCGAGCGTCTCACCTTTCTCGACGGCGCGGCCGACGCGCGTCATCGGCCGGCGGCCAACCAGCAGCGGCCGGCCGCTGGCGCGCGCCTGGGCAAGCGTCATGCCGACCCGCCCGAGCGGCGGATCGATGAAGAGCCCATAGGCCGGGATGCGGTCGCTGACCTTGCGCGTCTCTCCATCGAGCAGATTGGCGGCGACGATCTCGAAATCATTATAGGCCGTGTGCGTGAAGGCGCCGCGGCCATTGCAGTCGCCGATCGCCCAGATGCCGGGGACATTGGTCGCCAGGCTGTCGTCGACTTCGATATAGCCTCGCGCATCCGTTGCGACCCCGGCCTTGTCGAGACCGAGATCGTCGGTGTTCGGGCGGCGCCCGACGGCAAGCAGGACATGCGACCCGATGATCTCGGGTGCCCCGGCAGTGCAGTCCACGCCGACCGCGATGCCCTCGGGTTGGGGGGCGAAGCGAATGCACTCCGCGCCTGTCCGGATCTCGATCCCTTCGGCAACAAGGATATCGCGGATCGCCTCCGAAACCTCCTCGTCCTCGCGGGACACGAGATGCGGCCCCTTCTCGACAACAGTGACGGCTGCACCGAAGCGGCGGTGCATCTGAGCGAATTCGAGGCCGATATAGCTGCCGCCGATGACGACGAGATGCTTTGGCACCGTGTCGAGAGCAAGGATCGAGGTGTTGGTCAGGTAGGAGATGTCACCGATCCCGGGCATGTCCGGCACGACGGCGCGCCCGCCGACATTCAGGAAAATGCGGGGTGCGCTGATCATATCGTCGCCCACCCGCATCCGGTCGGCGCTCTCGAAGCGGGCATGCCCGGTGAGGACGGTGCAGCCCTTCATCCCGCGCAGCCAGGTCTCGATATTGCGGCGCGAATTGGCGGAGACGAGGGCGGCTCGCTCCTTGACCTTCGGCATATCTATCCGGGGCGGCGCGTCCAGGACGACGCCGTATTCGGCACCTCGCCGTGCCAGATGCGCGGCATAGGCACTGGCGACGAGCGTCTTGGTCGGCATGCAGCCGGTGTTGACGCAGGTGCCGCCAAAGAGGTGGCGCTCGACGATCGCAACCGACATGCCGGCATCGGTCATCCGTCCGGCCAACGAAGGCCCGGCCTGGCCGGCCCCGATGACGATGGCGTCGAAGGTCCTGCTCATCGCGCGGCCCCCACGATCAGCCAGGCGGCGAGGATCGCCACCACGTCCTCGATCAGTGCGGCGGGCCAGTCGCGGCCGAATGCTCTGGCGAGCCCGGCGCGGACGGTGGCCCCGCCAAGCGTGCCGGCGACGGCGCCGGCCGCGCCCGCGATCGCGCCAAGCGCGAGCGATCCGGCAGCAGCGCCGATGGCCGCTCCGGACAGGGCGCCTGTCACGATGCGGCCGCCGAACTGCGTCGGAACCTTGCGGCTGGGTGTCGACGGCAACTGGTCGGTGATCAGTTCGCCGATGGCCAGCGCGGTGAGTATCCAGGGCGTCCAGGCATAGCCGAGAAAGGCCAGAGGGCTGGCGTCGAGGTTGATCCAGCCGAGATGGGCGGCCCAGCTGACCGCGGCGGGCGCCATCATGGTGCGGAGCCCGGCCACCACCCCGATCAGCGCTGCGAGCAAGACGGCCATGGCCTTCCCTCGGACGGCAGGGTGCCGCTTGCCAAGACAACGCTAGTGCATCGCGCAGGTCAACTCGCCGACCATCGAAGTCGCCCGCTGCGTAAGGGCCTTGGCGTCAAGACCGATCCTGTGAAGGCTGCCTTACACCCCGTATTCCTTGCGCCACGCCGCGAAATCGTCGAGCGAGACATTGGAGCCGCAGAGGATCAGGCCGACGCGCTCTCCGGGCTTGAACATTTCCTTGCGCGCCACGGCCGCGGCAACCACGCAGCCTGCCGCGGGCTCCAGCAGCACCCTTCCGTTCTGCAGCACCCAGGCCATTTCGCGCACGGCCTCGGCATCGGGCACCGTGACGATTTCCTCCAGATACTGGCGCGCCGCCGCCATGGTGCGTTCGGTCGCGAAGGGGGCGCCGAGAGCACGGGCGATCGAGGTCGGCCGGATCGGCACCGGCTTGCCGGCTTCCAGCGCCTGGGTCATCGTCGTTGCGCCCTCGGTCTCGACGCCGTGAATGCGCACGGCCGGGTCGAGCCCCTTGAGAGCCGTGCCGACGCCGGCCGCGAAGCCGCCGCCGCCGATCGAGATGAAGACGTGGTCGAGGCGCCCGCCGGCATCATTCGCCAGTTCGAGGCCGAGCGAGCCATGGCCGGCGATGATCGTCGGGTCGTCGTAGGAATGGACATTGGTCATGCCCTTTGCCGCGTACGCGTCGGCCTTGGCAAAGGCCTCGATCGCGTCCTCGCAGAGTTCGACCTCGCCGCCGGCCTGCCGGGTGAGCTCGACATTGAAGGGCGCGACATTCTTCGCCATCAGCACGAGCGCTCGGGCGCCCATCGATTTGGCGACCATCGAAACGGCGATCGCGTGGTTGCCGCCGGAAACGGTGACGATGCCGCGCTTGAGCTCGTCCTCGCTGAGCGACATCAGCTTGTTGAAGCAGCCGCGCACCTTGAACGAGCCGCCGAGCTGCAGGCTCTCCACCTTCACCACGGTCTCGACGCCGAGCCGCGCCGAGAGGCCGGCGCTATGGAAGGTCGGAGTGCGCCGCACCTTGCCTGAGATGCGGGTGGCGGCAGCCTGGATATCGGCGAGCGTGACGTCGAAATTCATGGGACTGGACTTCTCTCATGGCCCGGCGGCGCCGGCGTCTCGGCGCGCACATCAACGCGTCCGGCGCAGGCCGGTCAAGCCACTGCTGACGATTGACCTGGCTGTCAGGCTGCCTAGCGTGTCGGCATGAAACCTGCCTTCCCGTCTGCCTTTGGAGACCCGACCCCGTGAAATACACCCCCAAGGAAATGCTGGCGAAGCTGGTTTCGTTCAATACGGAATCACAGCGCAGCAATCTCGAGCTCATCCATTTCTGCCGTGATTACCTCGCCAGCCTCGGTGTCGAGAGCACGATCGTTCCGAGCCCTGACGGCCAGAAGGCCAATCTCTATGCGACGGTCGGACCGGCGGTTGCCGGCGGCGTCGTGCTCTCCGGGCACACCGACGTCGTTCCCGTCGCGGGGCAGGACTGGACCTCCGATCCCTGGACGCTGACCGAGCGCGACGGCAAGCTCTACGGCCGCGGAGCCTGCGATATGAAGGGCTTCGACGCGACCGCGCTGGCTCTGGTGCCGGAGATGATCGAGGCCGGGTTGAAGCGACCGATCCATATTGCACTCTCCTATGACGAGGAGGTCGGCTGTCTCGGCGCGCGGATCATGATTGACGCCATGGTCGCTGCTGGCCTCACGCCGTCGGCGGTGATCGTCGGCGAGCCCTCGATGATGCAGGTCGTCACCGGCCACAAGGGCGGCACGCGGATGAAGACGACGGTGCGCGGCCATGCGGTGCATTCGAGCCGCGTCGACATCGGCGTCCCGGCTGTCATGATCGCCGGCAAGCTGATCGCCTGGCACGACGAGGTCATGGCGGAAAACAAGGCCCGGACCCCGAACGATAACGGCTTCGAACCGCCCTACACGACGCTGCATGTCGGCGTGGTTCACGGCGGTACGGCCGTCAACATCACGGCCGAACATTGCAGCTTCACTCATGAGGTGCGCGTCATTCCCGGCGAGCGCGACGACGCCTATGTCGAGCGCTACCGCACCCGCATCGCCGAACTCGAGGCCGGGATGAAGGCGATCGCGCCCGAGACGGGCATCGAGATGGAGGTCACCTCCTTCACACCCGCGCTCGGCCCGGAGCAGCATGGCGAGGCGGAGGCCCTGTCACGCCGGCTGACCGGCGACAATGGCAGCCATGTCGTCGCCTATGGCACCGAGGGCGGTCTCTTCCAGGCGGCCGGCTGGTCGACGGTGGTTTGCGGCCCTGGCGATATCGCCCAGGCTCACCAGCCCGACGAGTTCATTACGGTAGCTCAGCTCGATGCCGGCGCGCGCTTTATCCGTGGCGTCATCTCCGAATTGGCACGCTGAGAGATATCCGACGCCATGAACTTCCGTTCCTGGCGTCGATTTTGCTGGTTGCGTGTGAGTCTCGGGTCCAGTGCGCAAGAAAATGCAATCTGGAGCGTTTCTCATCAGCCGTACTGGACGCCGCTCGCGAAGCGTCATTAATCTGCCACCTTCTTTCGCCGGGCGCTTGGGAGGCGCCGGGCGGGAGCCGCTCCCGGGAGGAGTGGGTAGCAAAAACGATTGGGAGCGATCGAATTATGTCATTCAAGACGAACTGCCTCGCCGCGGTTGCGGCTCTGGCGCTGATGTGCGGCGCCGCGCAGGCACAGACACTGCGCTATGCCAACCAAGGCGAGCTCAAGTCGCTCGATCCCTATACCGTCAACGAAACCACCACCAACGCCCATCTCGGTCACCCCTACGAGGGCCTGACGGCGCGCGGCAAGGACCTCAAAATCGAGCCCGCCCTCGCTGAGAAGTGGGAAGTCTCCGATGACGGCCTGAAATGGCGCTTCTTTCTGCGCAAGGGCGTGAAGTTCCACAATGGCGAGGATTTCACCGCCGACGACGTGATCTTCTCGGCCGAGCGCGTTCGCGCGCCGGGCTCGAACTTCACCACGCGCATTCCGACCGACGCCAAGTTCACCAAGGTCGATGATTACACCATCGACGTGACGCTGAGCTCGCCGAACCCGATCCTGAATGCCCAGTGGGACACCTGGTACATCATGTCGAAGAAGTGGGCGGAGGCGAATAATGCCGTCGCTCCGACCCCGGCGGCGGCGACCACGCCGAGCCATGCCTCGCTCAATGCCAACGGCACCGGCCCGTTCAAGATCGAGAGCCATCAGCCCGGCGTGAAGACCGTGTTCAAGGTCAACGAGAACTGGTGGAACAAGAAGGTCGAGCACAATCTCAAGGAGATCGTGTTCACGCCGATCGCCTCGGACGCGACCCGCGTCGCGGCCCTGCTTTCGGGCGAGGTCGATGTGATCGAGCCGGTTCCGATCCAGGACATCCAGCGCGTCAACAGCGCCGGCAATGTGCAGGTCATGACCGGACCGGAACTGCGCACGATCTTCCTCGGCATGGACCAGACCCGCGACGAACTGCTCGAATCCAACGTCAAGGGCAAGAACCCCTTCAAGGATCCGAAGGTCCGTCAGGCTTTCTACCAGGCGATCGACATCGAGACGATCAAGAGCCGCGTCATGCGGGGTCTGTCGACGCCGTCGCCGCTGATGATCGCGCCGGAACTCTTCCCGCACGCCGGGTTCACGCGCGCCAAGTTCGACACCGAGGCCGCCAAGAAGCTCCTGGCCGAGGCCGGCTATCCCAACGGCTTCGAGGTCGGCATGGACTGCCCCAACGACCGCTACGTCAATGACGGCCAGATCTGCCAGGCCGTGGTCGGCATGCTGGCTCGCGCCGGCATCAAGGTGAACCTGAACGCCCAGCCGAAGGGCCAGTACTTCGCCAAGGTCCTGAAGTCGGGTGGCTACAAGACCTCGTTCTACCTGCTCGGCTGGACCCCCGGGACCTTCGACAGCCACAATGTGCTCAACGACATCCTGGGTTGCCGCGATGTCGCAGGCTCGTCGCGCGGGGAGTCGAACCTCGGCGGCTACTGCAACAAGAAGGTCGACGCGCTGACCGACAAGATCCTGGTCGAGCCCGATACCGCCAAGCGCGACGCCATGATCAAGGAAGCCTTCAAGATCACGGTGGACGAGTTCGCCTATATCCCGCTGCACCAGCAGGCACTCGCCTGGGGTGTCTCGAAGAAGGTCAAGCTGACCCAGCGCGCCGACAACTCGGTGCTGCTCTACTACGCCACCAAGGAGTGACGTGAGAGGCGCGCGGAGCGATCCGCGCGCCTTCTTTCATCCTCATCGTCATCCCGGACAGTTGGTGCAGCCGCGCCGGACCCAGGATTCGTTGCAGCGCATGGCGCTCCTGCTGGATTCCGGATCTCCGCGTCCCCTGGCTTGGGATGGCCGCGCGTTTTTTCGACCTCGGCAAACCGGGGATTCAAGGCGGCCATGTTAGCTTTCATTCTGCGTCGGCTGTTTCAGTCGCTTCTCGTCATGCTGAGCGTGGCGCTGATCGCCTTCGCGATGTTCCGTTTCGTCGGTGATCCGGTGAACCAGCTCGTCAGCCTCGACACGCCACAGGCGCAGGTCGAGCAGATCCGGCGCTCGCTCGGCCTCGACGACCCCGTCATCGTCCAGTTCTTCCGCTATATCTACAACGCCGCCCGGCTCGAATTCGGCGTGTCCTACCAGTTCCGGCTTCCGGTGATTTCGCTGCTGGGTGACCGCGCGCCGGCGACACTTGAGCTCGCCTTCATGTCGGCCCTGTTCTCGCTCCTCGTCGGCATTCCGATGGGTGTCTACACCGCGCTGAAGCGCGACAGCTGGCTCGCCAAGATCTTCCAGGCGGTGTCGCTGATCGGTATCAGCCTGCCGACCTTTCTGATCGGCATCCTCCTGATCTACCTGTTCTCGGTCACGCTCGGCTTGCTGCCCTCCTTCGGGCGCGGCGAGGTCGTGAAGATCGGCAGCTGGTGGACGACAGGCCTGTTGACCGTGTCCGGCCTCAAGGCGCTGATCCTGCCCTCGATCACGCTCGGCCTGTTCCAGATGACGCTGATCATGCGCCTCGTCCGCGCCGAGATGCTCGAAGTGCTGCGAGCCGACTACATCAAGTTCGCCCGGGCGCGCGGGTTGCGCACCCGGACGGTCAATTTCGGCCATGCGCTCAAGAACACGCTGGTTCCGGTCATCACCATCGCCGGACTGCAGCTCGGCTCGATCATCGCCTTCGCCATCATCACCGAGACGGTGTTCCAGTGGCCGGGCATGGGCCTGCTCTTCCTGCGGGCCGTCCAGAACGTCGATATCCCGATCATGGCTGCCTATCTGATGCTGATCTCCTTCCTGTTCGTCAGCATCAACCTGGTCGTCGACCTGCTTTATGCCGCCGTCGATCCGCGCCTGCGCGCGACGATCGGCGCACACTGAGCCGGTGGAGAGTTGAAACCATGAGCATGACCACTCAGCCGCCCGCTTCGCCCGAGAAGATCCCGACCCGCTGGGAACGCTTCCTCGACAGCGACATTCTCGCCAGCTTCCTGCGCTCCAAGGTGACGATGGTCGCTGCCTTCGTCGTGCTGCTGCTGTTCATCGGCGCGGCCTTCTCGCCTTGGATCGCACCGACCAATCCCTTCGACCCGGCCTCCGTCTTCCTCGCCGACGCCAACATCCCGCCGGCCTGGCAGCAGGGCGGGGAGGCCCGCTTCATCTTCGGCACCGACGACCAGGGGCGGGATCTCTATTCGGCCATTCTCTACGGCCTGCGCGTCTCGCTGGTGGTGGGCGGTCTCGGAGTGATCCTCGCCGCCTCGATCGGCATCACGCTCGGCCTGCTCGCGGGCTATCTCGGCGGACGTGTCGATTCGCTGATCATGCGCATCGCCGATGTCCAGCTCACCTTCCCGGCGATCCTGATCGCGCTCCTGATCGATGGTGTCGTCCGGGGCATCTTCAAGAGCGCCTCGCGCGAGGACACGGCGATCTATGTTCTGGTCATCTCGATCGGCCTGTCCTTCTGGGTGCAATATGCCCGCACCGTGCGTGGCTCGACGCTGGTCGAACGCAACAAGGACTATGTCCAGGCGGCACGCCTCGTCGGGCTGCCGGCGCCGCTGATCATGCTGCGCCACGTCCTGCCCAACGTGATCGGCCCGGTTCTCGTCATCCTGACGATCAATCTGGCGCTCGCCGTCATCACCGAGGCGACGTTATCCTTCCTGGGTGTCGGCCTGCCGCCGACGCAGCCCTCGCTCGGCACTCTGATCAGCATCGGCAACCGCTACCTGTTTTCCGGCGACTGGTGGATCGTCGCCTTTCCCGGCGTGACCCTGGCGATCCTGGTGCTGGCGGTGAACCTGCTCGGCGACTGGCTGCGCGATGCGCTCAATCCGCGGCTGAGGTGACCAGATGACCGTCCCCGTTCTTTCCGTCCGTGACCTGACCGTCGAATTCGTGACGCGGCGCGGCTCCTTGCGCGCGCTCGACAAGATCTCCTTCGATATCGCACGCGGCGAAGTGCTCGGTGTCGTCGGCGAATCCGGCGCGGGCAAGTCAGTCACCGGTTCCGCGATCATCGGCCTGATCGATCCGCCGGGGCGCATCGCCGGTGGCGAGGTCTTGCTGTCGGGCGAACGCGTCGACAACCTGCCGCCCGAGGCGATGCGCAGGATCCGCGGCAAGCGGATCGGCATGATCTTCCAGGACCCGCTGACCAGCCTGAACCCGCTCTACCGGGTCGGCGAACAGTTGATCGAGACCATCCGGACCCATACGAGCCTGAGCGCGGCGGATGCCCGTGCGCGCGCCATCGCCCTGCTCGACGAGGTCGGCATCCCGGCGCCGGAGCGGCGGATCGATGGTTATCCGCACGAGTTCTCCGGCGGTATGCGCCAGCGTGTCGTGATCGCGCTCGCGCTCTGCGCCGAGCCCGAGTTCATCATCGCCGACGAGCCGACGACGGCGCTTGACGTCTCGGTCCAGGCCCAGATCATCGCGCTGATCAAACGCCTCTGCAGCGAGCGCGGAACCTCGGTGATGCTGGTGACCCACGATATGGGCGTCATCGCCGAAACGGCCGACCGGGTCGCGGTCATGTATGCCGGCCGGGTCGCCGAGATCGGCCCAGTCCGCGATGTCGTCAAGGACCCGCTCCATCCCTATGCGAAGGGGCTGATGGGCGCGATCCCGTCGATCGAGGGTGATGCCGACCGCCTCGTGCAGATTCCTGGCGCGATGCCGCGGCTCTCGGCCATTCCGCGGGGATGTGCCTTCAATCCGCGCTGCGCTCATGCCTTCGCCCGCTGCCATGTCGAGCGGCCCGAGCTGACCAGGGTCGGCGACCGGCAGGTCGCCTGCCATCTCTACGACCAGCCCAATGCGGAGATCGCAGCGTGAGCCAGCTCCCTCCGCCCGACGCCCCCTTCGTTCAGGTCCGCGACCTGAAGCGCGTCTTCGACGTATCGAAACCCTGGCTCAATCGCGTGCTCGAACATGCGCCGAAGCAGTATCTAAAGGCCGTCGACGGGGTCTCCTTCGATATCCGCAAGGGCGAGACCTTCGCGCTCGTCGGTGAATCCGGCTCGGGCAAGTCCACCGTCGCGCGCATGGTGGTCGGCCTGCTGCCGCCCTCGGGCGGTACCGTCAGCATCGCCGGCATCTCGATGAACGACGTTGCGGTCGCGCAGGAGCGCCAGCGGATGCGTCGGCGCATCCAGATGATCTTCCAGGATCCCTATGCCAGCCTGAACCCGCGCTGGCGTGTCGGCCGGATCATCGCCGAGCCGATCCGTGCCTTCGACATCATCGAGGGCGAAGGCGACATCAATGCCCGCATCGGCGAATTGCTGACGCTGGTCGGCCTGCATCCCGATGACGCCAAGAAATTCCCGCACGAGTTCTCCGGGGGGCAGCGCCAGCGCATCGCGATCGCGCGCGCGCTCGCCTCGAATGCCGAGTTCATCGTCTGCGACGAGCCGACATCGGCGCTCGATGTCTCGGTGCAGGCGCAGATCCTCAACCTGATGCGCGATCTGCAGCAGAAATTCGGGCTGACCTATCTCTTCATCTCGCACAACCTCGCCGTGGTCCGGCATATGGCGACGCGCATCGGCGTGATGTATCTCGGCCGGCTTGTGGAGGTGTCGGAGGGCAAACAGCTCTTCTCGGCCCCGCGCCATCCCTATACCCGGATGCTGCTCGATGCGGTTCCGGATCTCGCCATGGTCGGCAAGGCGCGCGAGGGCGTGAAGGGGGAAATCCCGAACCCGATCAATCCACCTTCGGGCTGCACCTTCCATCCGCGTTGTCCGCTGGCGTTCGACCGCTGCAAGATCGAAAATCCGCCGGTGATCGACGGTGTCGCCTGTCACGCCGTGAATGGCGACCGGGCGGCAGCGGCCTGAGCCGCGCCACCCAGGGGATCGCTCAGGAGGACGCCGGCCCGCCGGCCTTTGGCCTGCTCTTCACGGCAGGCTGCGGCATCAAGGGCGCGAGCGGCCGCTCGGTCCGGTATTGCCCACGGGCGATCGCCGTGAACATCAGGGCGACCGAAGCGAGCGTCATCAGCCACCAGGTCTGGAAGGTGGCGAAGCCCAGAACCGCGAGTGCGAAGGCCGTGACATAGGCGGCGGCGACGCCGGCGGCGAGCGCTCCGGCCATCTGACCTGCGGCCTTGATTGCAAAGTACAGGCAGAGCGCGGCTGATGCCGCTCCGACGAGGCCGAGTTCATACCAGAATTCGAACAGAATGGTCGTTGGCGTGTCCCGCGGCAGGCTGTCCGTCAGGCGGCCGCGCAGCACGGTGTCGAGGCCATGCCCGGTGATCAGCTGAATTGGTTCGCGACTGACGATGTCGGCCCAGATGCCGAGGGTGAGCGCGAGATCGTCGGGCAGGCGCGAGGCGATCGGCATCAGCAGGAAGGGCAGGAGCGGCGCCAGCAACATCAGCCCGGCAACGATGATGGCGATGGCGCGAGCGGCCACCACGCGATTGGCGCTGATCGCTCCGAAGGCCACCGTGCCGCAGATCATCGCCACCGCCTCGCCATCCTCGAAGCGGGTCATGGCAAGGAGGCCAACGGCGAGTGCGAGACCCAGCGCGCTCAGGCCGCGGGCACGCGAGAGAAGCCAGGCGAAGGCGGGCCACGACATGATCAGCACGACGCTGACGCCGCGCTCAACGCCCGGAGACACGCCAGCGGCGCTCATGTTCCCGGCGACCAGCAGCGCGAGGGCAAACAGCGCGGCGATGCCGGTGCCGAGCGGAACGAGGTTGAGATTCGAGGCGCGCATGCGTTCCGGGAGCGCCGCGGCACCGCAAAAGCCGAGTGCGACCGCAAGAACCAGATTGGTGGCCTTCTCGGTCGCCGAAAGCGTGTAGGGGCTCCAGACCAGCGAGAGCAGGGCCCAGGCCACGAGGCCCATCAGGATCATGCCCGGCCGGCTCAGCAGGGAATCCCTCAGATTCCTGCCGAACTGGCCACGCTCCTCGATCAGCGAGGAAATGATGAGCAACGCAACCCCGATCGGCGCAAGCACGACGGCTGCGCGACGCGACACCAGCGAAGCTATCGGTAGCGCCAGCGCAAGCGTGGCGAAGCCGATGCGACGCAGCAGCAAGGCCGCGTCCGCGGCGGGGTCAATCGGGGCATTGGCATTGTGGCGGATCATGGACGGCAACCGAACAAACGGCTTTGACCGGAGAACACGCCGGACATCAGCCCCGCAGCACCCTAGCTTGTGGCAGCCCGCGCGACTGTAGGTGCGCTGCAACAGTGGGCCGGCATCTGACGCAGGGCCATGACGGCATCATAGCACCTTGCGGTCGCGGTTCTGGCTGCGGATGATGTTTCGTGGGATGGAGGGACGATGAACACGCTTGCCGCAATCGTCTACTCGTCCGGTTTTGAGATCGATGCGTTCATGGCTGGCCTTGCCAGCCAGATGAAGCGGCAGGGGCTGAAGCTCGGTGGTGTCGTCCAGCACAACGGCGATGATTGCGGGGATGGCTGTCACTCCATGGCGTTGGAGGACCTCGCGAATGGCCGGCGCTTTCCGATCAGCGAGGACCGCGGCGCAGGCGCGTCGGGCTGCCGGCTCGACGTCGCCGGCCTTGCAGCTGCGGCAGGAGCGGTCGCGGCTGCTCTGACGGGCAACATCGATCTCGTGATCGTCAACAAGTTCGGGCGGCAGGAGCAGCTTGGTCAGGGCCTGCGCCAGGAGATCACGGCAGCGGTCCTGTCTGGCCTGCCACTGCTGATCGCCGTCCGCGAGGATTTCGTTTCGGCCTGGCGAGAATTTGCCGGCGATGACTGGACCCCATTGCCGCCTGAGGGCCGAGCCGTGGAGAACTGGGCTGCGGATCGACTCGGTGTGCCGGCGTGAGGCCGGGGGCCGCCAACTGCGAACGCGAGATGCGGCGCTTGCAGGCCATGGCATGACCATCCCTCCAACGCTTGGCCTCCTCCTCGCCGGTGGGCTCGCGCGCCGCATGGGTGGTGGCGACAAGCCGCTTCGGCTGATCGCCGGGCGCAGCATTCTCGCCCATGTCGTCGATCGCCTGGGGCCGCAATGCGACGGACTTCTGATCAATGCCAATGGCGACCTGTCCCGCTTTGCTGATTTCGGCCTGCCGATGGTCGCCGACGGCGTGCCCGGTTTCGCTGGGCCGCTGGCCGGCATCCTGGCCGGGCTCGACTGGATGGCCGCGCACCGCCCCGGCCATGCCTGGATGGTCAGCGTTGCGGCAGACACCCCCTTCATCCCGCGTGATCTCGTGCATCGGCTCCATGCGGCGCGTGAAGCGGGCAATGTTCCGCTGGCCTGCGCTGCATCGGGCGGCTGGGACCATCCGGTGATCGGGCTATGGCCAGTCGCGCTGCGTGACGACTTGCGGCATGCACTCACGGTCGAGGATGAGCGCAAGATCGGCCGCTGGACGGCGCGTCATGGTGTTGCGGCTGCGGAGTGGCCGGTCGATCCGGTCGACCCCTTCTTCAATGCCAATCACCCTGATGACCTCGTCGAGGCCGAGCAGCTTCATGCGCGGCTGCGCGATGCGTGATGGCGGCTGGGGCGCTCGCTGTTCCGGCTTGCAACGGAACCCGGCTCCGAAGGCGCGTGCCGGCTTCTCGACGGAAGCGCGAACGTGCATCGGAAACGATCGGGCCGTGTCAATCAGGCGGGCCCAGGCATGGATTTCGGGTTTTCTCCGCGCGCCTGCGATGGCGTCGGCATGGGCCAATCGCTCTCGTCAGCCTTCCAGCAGCGCTTTGAGACGCCTCAGATCGCTTGCGACCCAGTCGGCATCGCGGGCGAAATCGTCGTCGCTCATCTCCGCCCGCTTGTAGAGAGTGAAGATCACCTCGCTGCCATCGCCATTGGCGAGCGCGCGCATCGGGTTGTGCATCGGCTCCCCGTGATCGGGGATCACGGCATGGTCGAGTACACCGTAGGGATTGGGTTCGCTGAACAGGATGCGCATCAGGCCCATTGGAGTTTCGGCAGCCCAGGTCATGCCTTCGATATGCCTGAAGCTATGGCCCAGCCCTTCGGCCCATTTCGGGAAGTTCCTGGGCTCTGCCAGAAAGCCGTAGACCTGCTCGATCGGCTTGCCGATCGAGATGCTGATATGGCGCGCGGGCTGAACGGGCATGGAAGAACCTCCTTTTGAACAATTTAGAACAAAAGAAGAACATTGGCAAATTCCTTAGCTTCGCCGGTATCAGGCCGAGGGCGCTTGGGCACCGGTGCGGAAGGTCGATGGATTACGCCCATCCGGGGTGGGCATGCGATCCGGGCCCGCACCTCGGGTGAGGCGAGGCAGGTGGCGACGGCTTCGTAGCCGGGAGCGCCGGGATAGGGGGCGAGACGGACCGGCGGGCTGCGATTGGCGGGGCAGAGGATGATCGCCTCGTCGGACCCCGCGGCTGCCAGATCCAGAATCGCGCGGGAGCGCGTGAGCATGAAGTGCGGTCGTCCATGCGGCCCGCGGCCGCGCAGATGGGCGATCAAGGCTCAGGCACGCCAGTTCTCCGACCGCCGGTGCCGTGGCCGCCTCCACGCTCGCGCATGAGGCCGGAGGCGAGTGTCGGCTCGCCGTCGAGTTCAGATTTCGGGCCCGGGGCAGCGCCTCTATTCGATGATGATGCGGGGTGCGGCCCGGGTCTTGCCGCTCAGGCCCGCCTGAACCTGCCGTGCAATGGCCAGATAGGCCTTGGCATGGGCGCTGTCGGGGTCGCTCGCCACGATCGGCCGGCCGGCGTCCGAGGTCTCGCGGATCGGCATGGCAAGCGGGATCTCGCCAAGGAAGGGCACGCCCAGCCGCTCTGCCTCGTGCCGCGCCCCGCCATGGGCGAAGATGTCGGAGCGGTGGCCGCATTCCGGGCAGACGAAATAGCTCATGTTCTCGACGATACCGAGGATCGGCACCTCGACGCGCTTGAACATGGCGACGCCGCGACGGGCATCGAGCAGAGCCAGATCCTGAGGCGTCGAGACGATCACTGCGCCCGCGAGAGGAGTCTGCTGCGCCATGGTCAGCTGCGCGTCACCCGTGCCGGGCGGCATGTCGACAACGAGCACGTCGAGTTCGCCCCAGGCGACCTCGCGCAACATCTGGGTGATGGCCGAGATCACCATCGGCCCACGCCAGATCATCGGCGTCTCCTCGTCGATCAAGAAGCCGATCGACATGATCTTGAGCCCATAGGCCTCCATCGGTGCCAGCGTCCGGCCGGAGACCAGGCGCGGCTTGCCGGTGATGCCGAAGATCTTGGGCACGGAGGGACCGTAGATATCGGCGTCGAGCACGCCGACCTTGAGGCCGAGCATCGCGAGCGCGACCGCGAGATTGGCCGTGGTCGTCGACTTGCCGACGCCGCCCTTGCCGCTGGCCACCGCGATTATCTGCTTCACGCCGGGCACGCCGGCGGCCTTTGGCATCGGCCGGCCGGGACCCGGCTGGCCATGCGCCTGCTGGCGTGGCTGCGCGGCGGCAGAGGGCGCCGGTCGCGACGGCGCCTTGTCTGCCGTGAGCCCGACCAGAACCTGGGTGACGCCCGGAATACCGCCGACCGCGCTTTCTGCGGCCCTTCGCACTGGTTCCATCGCCTCAGCCTCGGTCGGGTCGATGCCGATCGCAAAGATGACCTTGCCGCCGTCGATCAGGATATCGGCGATACGGCCGGAAGCGCGCAGCGATTGGCCGCTCGCGGGCAGTTTCACCAGCTCGAGCGCGCGCAGGATGTCGGATTCGGTCAGGGCCACGAAGGCGTACTCCGGCTGGCGCGGCGTCAGGCCGCAGCTTTGCGAATGTGGAAGACGAGAAGTTCGCCCTCGGAGCGGCTGAGCTCGATTGCGTCGCCCGTCTCGCGCATCAGATTGGGAATGTCGATCGCCGCCATGGGATCGGTGCACTCGACGACAAACAAGGCTCCGGCGTCGGCACCCCTCAATGCCTTGCGCACGCGCAGCGTCGGCAAGGGGCATTTCAAGCCGCGCAGATTGAGGGGGATAGAGGTCATGGGCCGAGCCTGTCGAATACGCAGTGCTTCATATGATGGCTACTTGCGCAGGAGCAACCACCGGCCCCTTGCCGCAGCGAAGCGCGAGAGGCCTTGCTGCCCAGCCGGCACGGCATGGGCGCAATGATCGCGGGCAGGAGCCGTGGCGGCCCAATCCTCCTGGCTTGACCGGGGAGGGGACGTGCCAGATGACAACAGGGTGCCCTTTGTGCCCGATCGTGTTTTGGGGGATTTGCTTTGATGCGTGTGATCGGCCTGGCCGGTTGGAGCGGTGCCGGCAAGACGACTTTGCTGACGCGCCTGATCCCGGAACTTACACGCCGCGGTGTCTCGGTCTCCACCGTCAAGCACGCGCACCATGGCTTTGACCTCGATAAGCCAGGCAAGGATTCCTACGAACACCGTCAGGCGGGCGCGCATGAGGTGCTGATCTCGTCCGAGCGCCGCTGGGCGCTGATGCATGAACTGCGTGGCGAGCCGGAAGCGCAGCTGCCGGATCTGCTCCTGCGACTATCCCCGGTTGATCTGGTGATCATCGAGGGGTTCAAGCGCGAGCCGCATCTCAAGATCGAGGTGCATCGCGCAGCCAACGGCAAGCCGCCGCTGCACCCGGGCGACCCCATGATCGTCGCAATCGCCTGCGATAGCGCATTTCCCGAGGCGGGCTGCCCTGTCGTGGATCTCGACGACATCGCCGCAATCGCAGAGATTGTGCTTTCTTGCGCCGAGCCGCTCACCGCCATTCTGGCTCGCGTGCAGCAACAGGGTTGAGGGCAGAATGGCGCAACTTAGCGAGGATACCTTCGCCTTCGGTGGCCCCTTGATGAGCATCGAGCAGGCGGCTGACCTTGCTGGCCAGCGGATTCGGCCGGTGGAGGGCACGGAGCAGGTCGCCTTGGCCGACGCCGATGGTCGGGTTCTGGCCAGCGATGTCGTGGCCGGCCTCGATCTCCCGCCCTTCGCCAATTCTGCCGTGGATGGCTACGCGGTCCGCTTCGTCGATCTGGCGTCGGCAGGAGAAACCCGCCTCGCGCTCTCAGGCCGGCTCGCCGCCGGCGCCGATGCGGCGGGCATTGCAACTGCAGGCGTGGCCGTCCGGGTCTTTACGGGCGCGCCGATACCGGAAGGAGCCGATACCATCTTCATGCAGGAGGATGTGACGGCGGAAGAAGGCTTCGTCCGTCTGCCCGCGGGCCTCAAACACGGTGCCAACGCCCGACCGGCCGGCGAGGATATCGCGCACGGAGAGACCGCCCTGTCGGCAGGCCGGCGCCTGCGGCCGCAGGACCTGGCGCTGCTGGCTGCGCTTGGTCATGCCTCGGTGGACGTTCGCCGCCGGCCGCGTGTCGCGATCTTTTCAACGGGCGATGAGCTGGCGGAGCCGGGCCTGCCCCTGCCGCCGGCCGCGATCTACGACGCCAACCGCGCTGCGTTGCGTGCCATGGTGGCGCGGGCGGGGGCGGATGTGGTTGATCTCGGCATCCTGCGTGACGAACCGGGCAGTCTGGCCGGGCGTCTGCGCGAGGCGGCCCGGGGCTGCGACCTGATCCTGACCTCCGGCGGCGTCTCGACCGGTGAGGAGGACCACGTCAAGGCGGCGGTCGAACGGGTCGGCGCGCTGGTCTTCTGGCGCATCGGCATCAAGCCAGGCCGGCCGGTGGCCATGGGGGTGATCGAAGGCGTACCGTTCATTGGCCTGCCGGGAAATCCGGTGGCCGTGTTCGTCACCTTCGCCTTTGTCGCGCGCCCGGTCGTGGCGCGGCTTGCCGGCGCTGCCCATGTTGCCCCGGTGCCGCTGCCGGTAAGGCTGGGCTTTCCCTATCTGAAGAAGCCGGGACGCCGCGAATATGTCGGTGTTTCGCTCACTCCGGCAGCAGACGGTGTCATGATCGCGTCCAAGCATGCACAAGACGGGGCCGGCGTCATGACCTCGCTGACGCGCACGGAGGGCCTGGTGGAGCTCGCTGAGGAGCTGACACGCATCGAGGCCGGAACGCTTGTGCCGTTCCTAGCCTATGACCTCCTGATGGCGTAGCGAGGCGCTCAGTCGCGCCGGAATATGACGCTGGAGAGCCAGCCCAGAAGCAGCGCCATGGTCGCCGTGGCGAGCCCGTAGAGGAAGGGGCGATCATGCGCGCCGGTTGCCAGGCGCTGCTCGATGCCGGTCTTGATCACCTCGAAATTTGTGGTCTGGCGCGCCAGCATGGCGCCGCCCGAATAGAGCGCGATCTCGATCTCGTAGGAGCCGGTCGGTGCCGTGGCGGGCACTTCGATCGGCGCGCTGAACAGTGTTTCCGACAGGAAGGTGACGCCGCGCTCGTCCTGGGCATAGAGACCCTTGTCTTCGAGGATGCGGATCAGTGCCTGACGAAAGCGGACGGTGCTCTCCTCATAATAGAGCTCGGGCGGCAAGTTGCGCTGGGTGTTGGCCAACCCGATCCTGTCGCGCCGCGCCGCATCCTCGTTGACGATCTCGTTCAGGGGGCGGTTGCTCGACACCATCAGGAACATCGGGCGATCGACGAAGCGCCGCTGCGTCCGGTTGATCCAGATCGGCCCGAGCCGTTCCTTCTCGCGGACGATCAGCATGCGCTGTGGCCCGCGCACGGTCACTACGATGTCGTATGGGTCGCCGCGTGCCACTGTCCGCCCGCCGCGTTCGACCAGGCCGAAGACCGTCAGCTGGTCGCCGGTATAGTTCGAGGAGATCTGGATCTGATGGCTCGATACGGATGCGATCAGCGTTTCCGCACGCGGTGCAGTTGCTGCGATGGAGGTCAGCAGCAACGCAGCGGCCAGGGACCGGAAGCCCTTCATCGCGCGCTCTCCGGCAGGACGACCGAGAACGGGTCGCTGGGCGGGATGAACAGCTCGATTGCGAAGCGCAGGCCCACCGACAGGATCAGCAGCGCAAGCAGCAGACGGAAGGAGTCGACGTTCAGGTTGCGCGCCGCCCGGCCGCCGAACTGGGCCCCGATCACGCCGCCGACCAGGAGCAGTGCTGCCAGGATCAGGTCGACCGACTGGTTCGTGAGGGCGTGCAGCATGGTTGCGCCCGTCATCGTCACCAGGATCTGGAACAACGAGGTGCCGACGACGACCGCCGGCGGGATGCGGAAGAAATAGATCAGCGCCGGCACCAGGATGAAGCCGCCGCCGACACCGAGCACGGCGCCGATGAAGCCGATCACGATGGCGAGCGCGGCGATCGGGATGACGCTGGCGTAGAGCTGGGAACTATGGAAACGCATCCGCCAGGGCAGCTTCATCCATTGCGGATGTGTGCCGGCCCGACGACGCAGGCGTGCCGGCTTGCCCGCCTTGGCGCGCAGCGCCGCGCGCAGCGCGTCATAGAGCATCAATCCGCCGATGATCGTGAACAGCGTCACATAGGACAGGGTGATGACCAGATCGAGCTGGCCGAGCCGGCGCATCGAGTTGAAGAACAGAACGCCGAAAATGGTGCCGATGATACCGCCACCGACCAGGACGCTGCCGAGCTTGAGGTCGAGCGCCTTGCGGCGCCAGTAGGCCAGGACGCCGGTCATTGACGAGCCGGCGACCTGGGCGGCCACGGTTGCGACGGCAACCGCCGGAGGGATATCGAGGAAGATCAGCAGAGGGGTCAGCAGGAAGCCGCCGCCGACCCCGAACAGGCCGGAGATGAAGCCGACGGCACCGCTCAGGCCCAGCACCATCAGGATGCTGATCGGCAGTTCCGCGATCGGGAGATAAATCTGCACCTTTGCCCTCGTGTGCCGGCGCGGCATGAGATTCGGCGCCGGATCGTCCCAGATTGCACCAATCCGGTTAGGCAAATCCTTATCGTGGACGAAGAAGGTGTTGCGGCCGGATCGGCTGAAGTCGCGATCAACCTCTGATGGCTGCGTAACGCGTCGAAACCATGACAGACAGGCCAGGGGCCTGCCTTTCATGCATTAGCTGCGAGCCGGCTTTGCCGGCTTCCTGACGGCTGCGCTTGTGTTGTCTTCCCAACCCTGTGCCGGTGCCGCAACCTCGTTGGCGCCAGGCTCGAGCACCTTTGCCTTCCAGGAATCGACAGCGAGCTTCGCCGCTGCCAGGTCGTTGGGGTTGAGGCGTCCGGCGACCTCGTCACGCTTGCGGGCCGCATCGTCGTCGCCCTGCTTGGCGGCGATGGCGAACCAGAGATAGGACTGGCCGAGATCGGCCGGTACGCCAAGGCCGCGGCCGAGCAGAACCGCGAGATTGTACTGGCTGTCGCGCACGCCTGCGTCCGCGGCGCGGCGGAACCATTCCGTCGCCGTCGCATAGTCCGCCTTGCCGTCGACGCCCTCGGCATAGAGCACGGCGAGATTGTGCATGGCTTTGGCATTGCCGCGCTCTGCGGCACGGGAGTACCAGACCCGCGCCAGTGCGATGTCGCGCTGGGTGCCCACACCCTTCTCGAACATGTTGGCCAGTCGGAACTGCGCTGGCGCCAGCCCGGCGACCGCGGCGCGTTCGAACAGGCGCAAGGCCAGCTTCGGATCGCGTGTCGCGTTGCTGCCATCAGCTGCGCGGCTGGCGAGCTCGTAGACGGCACGGGCATCACCTGCCTGGGCCGCCTTGCGCAGGCCCGGCGTTCCAAATCCGGCGGGCAGGTCGCCGAGCCCGGTGACGGCCTGAACCGGGTCGGGCGCGGTCGCTGGCGGCAGCGCGGCGGTTGCTGTCGGTTGGGTGGTCGAGCTGGTGGTTTCGGGAGAGCCGAGAATCGGGGCTGCCGGTCCCGCGAATGCGGCGGCCGGGCCGAGTTCGACCGGCGAAAGCACCGAGCTCTGATCCTTCGCGGGCTTCGCTGGAGCTTCCGGTGCGGCGGGTTCCGGGGCAGCGAGGGCGGGAGCGGAGGCAGGAGACTGAACGGTTTCGTTGCCGGCGGCCTTCGTCTTCGGGCTTTGCAGCGCGCCGGTGACGACATGGGCGGTGCCCATGGCAAGAACGACGGCGGCCAGGCCGAGCAGAAGCGGACGGCGACGCTTCTCCATGATCTCCTTGAGCTTGCCGCCCCTGGAGGTGCTGGTGCCACCGCGCTCGGCTTCCGCTGCGGGCGCGGAGGCTGCGGCTTCGGAGGCAGCCTTTGCCGAACGCCGTGCCGCGGCGATCAGGTTCTGGCGGACCGATTGCGGATCCTGGGCCGTCGCGGCCGGAGCGGCCGGTGTGTCCGGGCGCGGCCGGCCCGAGCCCGGTTCGAGCGGCAGATCATGGGATCTGGCAGCAGGCCCGTCTGCTGCGCGTTCCGCCGGCCTGGTCGTCTCCAGCCGGGCGCCAAAGCGATCCTCGATCGCGGCGCTCATGCTGGCAGGAAGCGCAAGGCCGCGCGCCGACGGCATGGCCGAGGGGCGCGCCGCGGCCACCGGGGTCGGCGCGGGCGGGACCTCCCTCCGCTCGAGGCCGAGCTCGGCTTCGAGGCTGGCGAGGCGCGAGATGATCGTCTCGAGGGTCTGATGGACGGCGCCGATGGCGTCCTGCGTCTCTCGGCCGGAGGCGGCGTTGCTCTCGCGCAGTCCGGAAACCAGGGTGCTCAGCTCGGCAAAGCCTCCCGCCTGAGCGGGGGTCTTGCTCGCCATATCGGCCATGGCGGTGCGTGCGGCACGTTCGGCCGCGGCTGCGGTATCCTCGCGCACGGTCTGGAGATGACGCACGAGGTCCTGCAGCGTGCGCTCGATCCCGGTCTCGGCCGAACGCGTCGCGACGGCCTCGTCGAGCCGGCTGGCGAGGCCGGCGATCTGCTGTTCGAGTGCATCGAAGGAATCGGATTCGGCGCCGGGGCGGCCCGCCTCGTCGATCTTCTCGGCGAGGCTGCGCAACATGTCCTCAACCGGGCGCATGTCGACGCGCGCGACCTGGACGTTGCCGCCGTCATGGACCATCTGGGTCAGATTGCTGGAGGCTGCGAGACTCTCGATCCGGGCAGCCAACCCTTCGATCTGCTTCGTGACTGCTGCCGGGCCGTGATCCGCCAGCGTCTCGATCTGGTGCTGCAGGCTGTCGATCCGGTCCGCGAGCAGGTTGGGCTGCCGATCGGAGACATCCTCGAGCTTGATGATGAGGGCCTCAATCCGGCGCGACAGCTCGTTCGATGCCGGAGAGCCGGAAGCGCCGATCTCGTTGAGGCGTGCGAAGAGTTGCTCGGTCTGGGACGTGATCACCTCGGGGCGCATCACGGGCAGCGAATCGACCTTGTCAGCCAGTGCCTCGACCTGCCGCGACAGCGAAAGCAGCGGGGCGGGGTCGCCGAAGCGGTCGGTGAGCAGAGCGTCGCGCACGTCCTCGATCGCCTGGGACAGGCCACGCATCGAGAGTGCATCAGGCTGCCCGTCGCGCAGCCGGGCGACTTCGCCCGCCAGAGCCGAAACCTGTTGCGAAAGATCGCCGAGGCGGTTGTCGCCGGTCGTCGTGGCAAGCAGATCGCGCAATTCCGCGATGTCGCGAAGCACCGGGGTCAGTGCAGCGCGGTCGCTGCCGCGCGCCGCGAGTGCGTCGACCTTGGCGGCGAGATGCGCGATCTCCAGCTCGAAACGGGCATAGCTCTCGCCGGAGTTTTCGCGGGCGAGGCGGGCGACTTCGGTTTCGATCCGCGCCAGCGGCCTCAGTATCGGCTCGATACGGTCGTTCCGGTCCAGCCGCTCCAGCTTCGAACCGAGCTCGGCAATCAGCCTTTCCAGTGCGGGCGTTTCGACCTGGCGTGACGCTGCAGCCGGGGAGAGCCGCTCGGACATGAGAGAGGGATGGTCGCTTGTGGCGCCCACTCTCTCGCTCAAGGAACGGAGATCCTGCCTCAAGGCTGCGACCCGGCTTTCGCTCAGGCCTGTCCGGCCCGAGGCGGCGGATTCGGGGGCGGTATCCAGCATGCGCTGGCGCGTACGGATATCCGTCACCGCTGCGGCCAGACCGTCGCGGTTCAGTGCCGGGCGGGCGGTGGCGGCCTTATTCTGGGCATCAACCGCCTTGCGCTCGATCTCGGCTATGCGCTCGCCCATGGTCTTGATCGCGTCGGCGATGACGTTGGTGGCGCGTTCCTGACGTTCGGCGATGCTGCGCTCGCCGCTGACCAGACGGTTCTCGGTCTTCTCGATCCAGCGCGCGATCGAATCCAGGGCGCCGGCCGTCTTGACGCTCGATTCCCGGGTCATGCGCTCTGCGAGGGCGGCCTGCGAAAGCGCGGCCTCGATCTGGCCCCGCGACATCTCGGGGGCAAATTGCGGTGCCGCAGCGCTTGCTGCGGCCTGCGAGGAGGTTTCCATCTGCCCTTGGGAGAGCTTGGCGAGACGCTCGGACAGCGCTGCGATGTCGAGCTGCTCCAGCGGAGCGGCTGTCGGTTCGCTCTCTTCGGCCTCGACGCGAATCTTGTGGTCCAGCCATTCACCCAGGGTCATTCCGGCGCGCCGCGCCGCCGCCTTTGCGGCATCGCGGGTGCGCGGATCAACGCCCTTGACGCTCCAGGGCAAGCTATTGGCCATGATCTCGCTCGCCTAAGGGGACCGGTCTTCAGTCGGGATGCGCAGCCCCCTGGCGCCGCAGCTTCCCCGCGCGAAACAGGCGATCGTGAAGATTCAGTTGCCGCTGACGACGGCCTGGCTCGCAGACCCGACTTTTGGCCGTCACGGTAAACGGACGGTTAATATCCGGCGGCCGGCCGTTAATTTTTTGCAAACGCCCGGACAGGGGCGGCACGAATGGCGGGCTCGTAACCGTAATTTACCCCCAATTGGCCGATATTACCTGACGCAAGGAGATGGGGCGAGCTATTCCCCCTACCCTACGGAACTTCGTCGCCACCGATGCCGGCGGTTCCCTGCGTCCAAACTTTTTAAGGAACTCCATGTCGCGCCACAGCAATGCTATGGCGGCCGGCTCTTCAGATACCGGCCGCACATCGTCGACGCCTACTTCCAGTGAAGCCGACTCGGCTGGTGGTTTCACCATCAGCGACCTTGCCCGCGATTTCGCGGTGACGCTGCGCACGCTTCGCTTCTATGAATCGCGCGGTCTCCTTGCGCCGGCCCGTTCGGGCATGACGCGCATCTATTCCGGCCGCGATCGCTCGCGGCTTGCGCTGATCCTCAAGGGCAAGCAGCTCGGTTTCACGCTGGTCGAAATCCGCGCGATGCTCGCCAATGAGGAAAAGAAGGGCGAGGCCGGCGGAGAGAAGTCGGCTTCGGTCGGCGGGCTGCAGCTCACCCGCGGCCAGATTGCCGAGCAGCTCGAATTGCTGCGCTCGCAGCAGGTCGAGATCGAAGGCGCGATCGCCGAGCTCGAAGCGACGCTTGCGGGCCTCGACAAGGCCTGAGCGCCTCACGGCACGGATTACCGATCATTTGATCTGGATTGACGGCTCCGGACTTGTGTCCGGGGCCGTTTTGTCATGCGCTGAGCCCGGGATGCGCGACAGGGTGCGGCAACAAATTGGCCGAGCCCCCTTCACAAGCCGTCTATAGATTGTTTATATATAAACTATCTGATGAGCGGCTGCCCCGGATCGCATTCGATAGCGGCCGCGCTGCGCGAGAGGGAGGACACCATGCCGGTTTACAAGGCGCCCGTCGAAGACACCCTGTTCCTGCTCAACGACGTCTTCAACATCGAACGCTACAACAACCTGCCGGGTTTCGCGGATGCGACGCCCGATGTGGTGGAGGCGGTCCTGGGCGAGGGTGCCAAGCTCTGCGAGGAAGTGCTCCAGCCATTGAACCATTCCGGCGACCAGGAGGGCTGCAAGCGCAATCCTGATGGATCCGTGACGACGCCAAAGGGCTTCAAGCAGGCGCACAGGGCCTATGCCGAGGGCGGCTGGATCGGACTTGCCATGGATCCCGAATATGGCGGCCAGGGCCTGCCCTATACGCTCGGCGCCGTGATGAACGAATATGCCTCGGCGGCGAACATGGCTTTCTCGATGTATCCCGGCCTGACCATGGGCGCGATCGCCGCACTCTATGTGCACGGTACCGAGGAGCAGAAGCGCACTTATATCCCGAAGATGGTCGAGGGTGTCTGGTCGGGCACCATGAACCTGACCGAACCGCATTGCGGCACCGATCTCGGCCTGATCAAGACCAAGGCCGTGCCGAATGGCGATGGTTCCTATGCGATCTCCGGCACCAAGATCTTCATCTCGGCCGGTGAGCAGGACATCACCGAGAACATCATCCATCTCGTGCTCGCCCGCATCGAGGGGGCTCCGGCGGGCGTCAAGGGCATCTCGCTTTTCGTGGTGCCGCGCAACGTCGTCGGCGCCGATGGCGCGGTCGGCGAGCGCAACGGTGTCTCCTGCGGCTCGATCGAGCACAAGATGGGCATCCACGGCAATTCGACCTGCGTCATGAACTATGACGGCGCCACGGGCTGGCTCATCGGCACCGAGAACAAGGGCCTCAACGCCATGTTCGTGATGATGAACGAGGCCCGCCTCGGCGTCGCGATCCAGGGGCTCGCCCAGTCCGAGGTCGCCTATCAGAACGCTGTTGCCTATGCCAAGGACCGCCTGCAGGGGCGGGCGCTGACCGGCGCCAAGGACCCGGACAAGGCTGCCGATCCGATCATCGTCCATCCCGATGTCCGCCGCACGCTGATGTCGATCAAGGCCTTCAACGAGGCCGCGCGCGCCTTCGTGTTGTGGAACGCGCTGAAATCCGATGTCGCCCATCGCTCAGTCGATGCCGCCGAACGCCAGGCCGCCGACGATCAGCTTGGACTGATGACCCCCGTGCTCAAGGGTGTCCTGACCGATGTCGGTTTCGACAACGCGGTAAAGGCCCAGCAGATGTATGGTGGCCATGGCTACATCGCCGAATGGGGCATGGAGCAGTTCGTGCGCGACGCGCGCATCGCCATGATCTACGAGGGCGCCAATGGCGTGCAGGCCATGGACCTGATCGGCCGCAAGCTCGGCCGAGACGGCGGCCGCGCCATCATGGCCTTCTTCAACGAGGTCGGCGGCTTCATCAAGGAACATGGCGAGGACGAGGGGCTGAAGCCGCTGCTCGCTCCGCTGCTGGCCTCGCTCGGTCATCTCCAGCAGGCGACGATGTGGTTCATGAACAACGCCCTCGCCAAGCCTGACAATGCCGGCGCCGGCGCGACAGACTACATGCACCTGCTCGGCCTCGTCTCGCTCGGCTATATGTGGGTGAAGATCGCCAAGGCTGCGCAGGACAAGCTCAAGGCCGGCGCCAATGGCGCGACCGAGCGGATGAACACCAAGCTCGTCACCGCGCGCTTCTTCATGGAGCGCACCCTGCCGGAGACGGCCGCGCATCTGGCACGGATCACGGCTGGCGCCGATTCCACCATGGCGCTCTCGGCAGAGCAGTTCTGAGCCGACCAAAGGTCATGCCCGGGCTTGACCCGGGCATCGCTTGCAGATTGCCTTCGCTTCCAGACGGCTGGGACATGCCCGGCCATGTTGGCGAAGTCCCAACAACGAGCCGCCATTGCGGCGAGCCCCGGGAGGCCTTGATGGCTGACGCATTCATCTACGATCACGTTCGGACGGCGCGCGGCAAGGGCAAGGCCGACGGCTCCCTGCACGAGGTCACGGCGATTGAACTCGGCACGCAGGTGCTGCGTGCGATCAAGGAGCGCAACAAGCTCGAGCCCAAGCTCGTCGAGGATGTCGTCTTTGGCTGCGTCGATCCGGTCGGCGAGGCTGGCGCCGATATCGCGCGGACCGTCGCGCTCAAGGCGGGGTACGGCAAGGAAGTGCCGGGCGTGCAGATCAACCGCTTCTGCGCCTCGGGCCTCGACGCGGTGAACCTTGCCGCGGCGCAGGTCATGGCCGGCCAGAAGGAGATGGCGATCGGTGGCGGCGTCGAGAGCATGAGCCGCGTCGGCATGGGCGCCTCGGGCTTCGGCATCGCGGTCGATCCGTCCGTCGCGATCGACACCTATTTCATGCCGCAAGGCGTCTCGGCCGATCTGATCGCCACGAAATACGGCTTCTCGCGTGACGATGTCGACGCCTTTGCCGTGCGCTCGCACAAGAAGGCCGCCGCCGCCTGGGCCGAAGGCCGCTTCAGGAATTCGGTCATTCCGGTCACCGACGTCAACGGCCTGATCCTCCTCGACCGCGACGAGACCATTCGTCCCAATACCGACATGCAGGCCCTGGCGGCGCTCAAGGCATCCTTCGTCCAGATGGGCGAGATGGGTGGTTTCGATGCCGTCGCGACGGCGGCTCACCCCGATGTGGAGTTCGTCAATCACGTGCATCACGCCGGCAATTCCTCCGGCATCGTCGATGGTGCGGCTGCCGTGCTCGTCGGCTCGAAGAAGGGCGGCAAGGCGGCCGGCCTGAAGCCGCGCGCCCGCATCCGGGCCTTCGCCACCGTCGGTTCCGATCTGGCGCTGATGCTGACCGGGCCGGTCGACGTCACGGAACTGGTTCTGAAAAAGGCCGGCATGACCACAGGGGATATCGACCTGTTCGAGCTGAACGAGGCCTTCTCCTCGGTGGTGCTGCGCTATCAGCAGGCCTTCGACATCGACGACGCCATCCTCAACGTCAATGGCGGCGCCATTGCGATGGGCCATCCGCTCGGCGCCACGGGCGCGATGATCCTCGGCACGGTGCTCGACGAACTTGAGCGCACGAACAAGCAGACCGCACTCGTGACGCTTTGCGTCGCCGCCGGCATGGGCGTCGCGACCATCATCGAACGCGTCTGATCGGCACGAAGGGGAGAGAACCGATGAACCTCACCAATTTCCGCTTCGAGACCGACGCCGACGGCATTGCGACCCTGATCTGGGACATGCCCGGCCGTTCGATGAACGTCATCACGCCCGAGGTCATGGCCGAGTTGAACCAGGTCATCGACCATGTCGTCTCGAGCGAGGCGATCAAGGGCTGCGTCATTACCTCCGGCAAGGAAGCCTTCTCGGGTGGTGCCGACCTGACCATGCTCCAGGGGCTGCGCGACCTCTATGTCGGGCTTGCCCGGGAGAAGGGCGAAGCGGCTGCGATGCAGACCTTCTTCGACGAGAGCCGCAAGCTCTCGCTGCTCTATCGCAAGCTCGAAACCTGCGGGAAGCCGTTCGCAGCCGCCATCCATGGCGTCTGCCTTGGTGGCGCCTTCGAACTTGCGCTCGCCTGTCAGTACCGCGTCGCCTCGGACGATGCCTCGACCCGCGTCGGCCTGCCCGAGATCAAGGTCGGACTCTTCCCCGGCGCCGGCGGCACGCAGCGTGTCTCGCGCCTGATGCAGACCGGCGACGCGCTGCAGATGATGTTCAAGGGCGAGCAGATCAAGGCGCTGCCGGCCCGCAACAGCGGCCTCGTCCATGCCGCCGTGCCGCGTGATCAGATGCTTCAGAATGCCCGGGAGTGGCTGAAGGCCAATCCGCAGGCCAAGGCGCCCTGGGACGATCCCAAGTTCAAGCTGCCGTCCAACAAGGTCTATTCGCCCGCCGGCATGCAGATCTGGCCACCGGCCAACGCGATCTATCGCCGCGAGACCAATGACAACTACCCGGCCGCACGCGCCATCCTGAGCGCGGTCTATGAGGGCCTGCAGTTGCCGATCGATCTCGGCCTCAGGGTCGAGAGCCGCTATTTCGCAAAAATTCTGCGAACGAAGGAGGCGGCCTCGATGATCCGCACGCTCTTCGTCTCGATGCAGGAGTTGAACAAGGGGGCTCGCCGCCCGGCCGATGTCCCGGCGAGCAGGCTGAAGAAGGTCGGCGTTGTCGGCGCAGGCTTCATGGGCGCGGGCATCGCCTATGTCACGGCCCAGGCAGGCCTGGACGTCATCCTGATCGACCGCGACATCGAGGCGGCCGAGAAGGGCAAGGCCTATTCGCATAAGCTGGTTTCCGACCAGATCATGAAAGGGCGCGCCAAGACGGCCGACCGCGACGCGCTGCTCGGCCGGATCACCGCCTCGGCGGACTATGCCGATCTCAAGGGCTGCGATCTCGTCATCGAAGCCGTATTCGAAGACCCGAAGGTCAAGGCCGAGGTCATCGCCAAGGTCGAGGCCGTGGTCGGACCCAGGACGATCTTCGGCTCCAATACATCGACGCTTCCGATCACCGGGCTCGCCGAACACTCGCAGCGCCCGAAGAATTTCATCGGCGTGCATTTCTTCTCGCCGGTCGAGAAGATGCTGCTGGTCGAGGTCATCATGGCCAAGAAGACCGGCAAGAAGGCGCTCGCCATGGCGCTCGACTTCGTCCGCGCCATCAAGAAGACGCCGATCGTCGTCAACGACACGCGCGGCTTCTATGCCAACCGCTGTGTCGGCAACTACATCCGCGAAGGCCATCTGATGCTGATGGAGGGCGTGCCCCCGGCGATGATCGAGGCCGCCGGCAAGCAGGCCGGCATGCCGGTCGGTCCGCTGTCCCTGAATGACGAGGTTGCGGTCGATCTCGCCTACAAGGTGCTGAAGGCGACCAAGGCCCAGCTCGGCGAACATGCGGTCGACCCCGGGCAGGAAAGACTGCTCACCGAGATGGTCGAGACGCATGGCCGCCTCGGCCGCAAGAACAGGAAGGGCTTCTACGACTATCCGGAAGCCGGCCCGAAGCGGCTCTGGCCCGGGCTTGCCGAGCTGACGAAGAACCGGCTCGACCCGGAGCTCATCGACATGCAGGAACTCAAGGAGCGCCTGCTCGTGACCCAGGCGCTGGAAGCTGCCCGCACCTATGAGGAAGGTGTCGTGACCGATCCTCGCGAGGCGGATGTCGGCTCGATCATCGGTTTCGGTTTTGCGCCCTATTCGGGCGGCACGCTCTCCTACATCGACAACATGGGCGCGGCCGTTTTCGTGAAGCTCTGCGAGAAGCTCGCCAGGACACATGGCGAGCGGTTCAAGCCGAACCGGCAGCTCAAGCGCATGGCGAAGACGGGAGAGAGCTACTATGGCAATGCGGAGAAGAAGGCTGCCGCATAATCTCCTGAGGCCAACGCGTGACGATCCGGCCGATCATTGGCTTTCCCGATTCTCGGCTGCGCATGGCAGCCGAGCCGGTGACGCATTTCGATGCGGTGCTTCGCTCGCTCGCGGCTGACTTGCTGGAAACGATGCGGGCGGCTCCCGGAATCGGCATAACGGCGCCGCATGTCGGCCTTCTCCAGCGGCTGGTCGTGCTGGAGCTGTCGCCGGGTGAGGTTCGCACCTATGTGAACCCTGCGATCGCGTGGGCTTCACCTGACATGATCCGCCACCACGAGGGCAGCGTCTCGATGGCGGGGGTTGCAGACGAGATCGAGCGTCATGCCCGCGTCCATGTCACCTATCGGGACCTGGACGGTGCGGAGCAGTTCGAAGAGGCCGATGGCCTGCTCGCCGTTTGCCATCAGCACGAGATCGATCAGCTCGACGGCATTTTCTGGGTCGATCGCCTGTCACGCCTGAAGCGCGACAGGCTGATCGCCCGCTACAACAAGCTGCGGCGTGCGTGACCTTGCCGCTCGTCGGCCCATGGCTGGATCCAAGTCTGGCGCAGCCTCTCGAAGGCGCTTGCCGCAACCTTCGGGCCGAGATGTGTCGGCTGAACCCCTGACCGGCTCGGAAACGGACACGGCCACCGAAGCGTGACGTTTCGCTCAAGCGCGCGATACGCGTGCGACATTCCGATTCGCCCTTCGCGAATGCCTGCTTTTCGCGATCGTGGCTGCGACGGCGCTGGCCGGAAACTGAGAGCAATCCACCGAAAAATGGGTGCTTGCGGATGATGCCGCAGACGGAAATCCTGCCAGATCCGACGCCGCGATGGCCGAGCCTGCAGCCGCTCGGATGCGTCCTAGCTCCCTCCCGGAAGACGCGTCGGCAGGTCCGCGCGCCCTTCGTCAGGATGTCTACCCCTTCGGTAGCCTGGTCTGCGAAGAAGACGTGGCCGAGATTTCCCAGGGCCAGAAAGGCGAGCCGGGCTCCGCGGCAAAGACCTTGAGGCGAGCGAACGGAACGGAAGGGGGTAGTCCGCCTGGTCGCCAGGGGGCTTGAACGCCGGGGTGATCGGCGTGCCTGCAGGCTTCCCATTGAGCGCTGCCATCTGGCAGCGCCACCCATCACCGGCTTACCTACGCCGCCGTAGTAAAACATGCTTCGGCAAGCGACCATGCCCGGGGTCTGCCTGAAAGGCCGACACACGCCGAATGGCATGCAGAATGCTTCGAAACCGCGGGAGTTTTCGCTCGGCTGCGAGACGGAGGCTGTCGGCCGCATCCTGTACAATTAAGCTTCTCTCAACCTAACAGCAGAAAGCGGGCTGTAAATTGCGGGCGAGGCGGGGCACCACTGCGCGCCGCGGTCGCCCGGTCGCTTCGATGTCGCGAATGACGTAACGTCGGTTTTGGCGTAGTTTGGATGAAGGGGGGAACAAACTGGACCAAACCCCAATGGTCGAGAGCAGTCAGGATACCGACCGGCTCGCAGACCCGGAGGCTGTCGCTGTCCGTGAGGCCCTTGAACGCATCCTGACATCGGATGCGTTTCGCAGTGCGCCGCAGCTCTCTGCATTTCTGAACTTCATTGTGGAGCGCCGCATCGAAGGGCGCAGCTCGGAACTCAAGGGTTACACCATTGCGGTTGAGGCCTTCGGCCGGCCGGCAGATTTCGACCCGCAGTCCGACCCCATCGTCAGGGTCGAGGCCGGTCGTCTGCGCAGAGCGCTAGGCCAGTATTATCAGGGGGATGGCGCTGACGACACGATCCGCATTTCCATGCCGGTCGGCGCTTACGTCCCTGTCTTTGAACATCTTGGGGCTGCCGGGATGCTTGCCGAGCCGGCGCAGGAGCGCATGGCGCCCGGCGACGCCAGGGCAGTCCAGCTGCCGCTCCCGGAACGGCCGGGCAGGCACGGTTTCAGGCTCGGACACTGGCTTGCCGTGCTAGGGCTGGCCCTCGTGATCGTGCCTCTCGCCACCTGGCACTACCTTCCTCCGCGGGAGACGACACCGCAGCCCGACCCGCTGGTGCGCCAGGCTCAGCTGATCGAGGAGGCAGCGCGTCGCGCGGGATCGAGCGCGTCGGCTCATTTGCCGATGGTCGTCGTATCGCTGAGCGCCGCGGCCGACGATCCGGAGCTGGCCGGGCTGGTGCAGGCCTTCACCCGGCTTCTGGTCGATGCCCTGGCTCGGTTCGACGATCTCGTTACCGTTCGTACGCCGGCCGCCGGCGCGGACCTCTATAGCGGCGCCGACTATGTCTTCGAGATGAATGCGACGCGGCAAGGCGGGGCGACGGAAGGCTTCGGCCGGTTGCGCTCCGTCAAGGACGGCCGTGTGGTCTGGACAACGTCCGCCATCCGGACACTGCCGAAGGGCGAGGATGCTCCGGAGTTGCGCGAGATCGCCCGGCGGCTTGCGGTCAGGCTTGCCGAGCCCTTCGGCATCATTCACGCCGACTATCGCCAGACGATGACGGCGTCGCCGATGCGCTGCGTCTTCCAGGCGCTGAATATCCGCCGCACCATGCGAGCCGAAGATCACCTGGCCGCCCGCACCTGCCTGGAGGCGGTTCTGGAGCGCGACCCTGCCTTCCATCCCGCCTGGTCGCAGCTCGCCCTGCTGACGGTCGACGAATACACCGCCGGGCTCAATCCGCTGCCTGGCTCGCCGCTCGATCGCGCCTTGAGCGCTGCATTGACGGCGGTCAGGCTGGCGCCGTCCAGCGCACGCGCGCAGCAGGCCATGATGGACGTGTACTTCGCACGCGGCGCCTATGAAGATGCCTTCAGGGCGGGCCGGGCCGCGCTCGTCCGCAATCCCTACGATCCCGACATCATGGCCGATCTAGGCGCGCGCTATGTTCAGATCGGTCAGCCTGCGGAAGGCCTGCCGCTGCTGCAGCGGGCTGTGGCATCCAGCAGTGGCCGTCCTGCCTGGTACGATTTCTACGCCTTCTTGGCCGAGCATCTGATGGGCAATGATAAGCTCGCGGATGCGCATGCTGCCATTTTTGTCGCCGATGACAGTCCGCTCAGCTTGCTTGGTCGAGCTCTCCACCTGGCGGGAAAGCATGATGAGCCGGGCGTTTCAGCGGCCCTGCGACGGCTGGCGCAGGCGGCTCCGCTCTTCTCGATCGACGCCAGGCTTTACCTGTCGCGGATGGGGTTCAGCGAAGCCGTCATCGACCGGATCATGTCGGATCTCGGGCCGCGTCGGCTCGAAGCCAGCGGCGCTCACTGAGCGAATTCCCGACCGTCGCCGCTTTTCGTCCATGGCCCTCGCATGCGCGTGAACAGACGGTTAATGTCGGGTAGCAGAGTGATTCGTCGCTTTCATTCCCCAGCAACCTCTTTCGCGCGGTCGTCGCCTTGGCCCCTGTCCGCCTTACCGCCTTGCATCCTCTCGCCAGTGCCGTGACCGGCGTGGCGGCTGGCGCAATCGCGGTTCTCGCTTTGCCGGGAGCGCTGGCCAACGCCACGGGCCTCCTGCTGGCGGGGGCAGGGTTGGCGGCGTCCGCGATTTTCTACGAGCGACGTGTCCTTGCGCAGCGCGAGCAGATCTTCGCGGCTATCGGCGAGGTCAAGGTTCGCCTGGCAACCAACGCCATCAGGCTTGACAGTTTGGCGCAGCGTGTCGAGCAGCTGCCGATGAGCGAGGCCGATGCCGCGCCCGCACGCGCCGCGATCAATGAACTGACGGCCGAGGTCGGATTGCTCGGCGACCTGCTGCAGCAAGTCGCAATGACGCTGGCAGATCACGACACGCAGCTCTCGGCGGCGCAGGCCCGGCGCAATGCCGAAACCGCTCCCCCGCCGCCGCCGGTGCCTGCTCCCGAGCTTGCCCGCATTGCGCATCGCGAGGCGCTTGCTGCAGCACGCGCGGAGGCCATTCAGGCCGAGCAGCTGCGCGCTGCCGATGAACGGGCCTCGATCATCAGCACGGCGCTGGCCGAGGGCAAGGTCGAAGTCCATCTCCAGCCGATTGTGCAGTTGCCGCAGCGCCGGACACGTGGCTACGAGGCGCTGGTCCGTCTGCGTCTCGACGAGAGCACCTTGCTGCTCCCCGCCGAATTCCTGGCGATCGTCGAGGAGCGGGGGTTCGGTCCGACGCTCGATGCACTGGTGCTGACACGTACGCTGGCGATCGCGCGTCATCTCGGATCAAAGGACGGTGGCCTCTTCGTGGCCTGTAATTTCAGCGCCGCAACCTGGGCCTCGTCGCAGGCTCTGGTGACCCTCTCCCGTATCCTCGAGAAATACCGTGAGCATGCCGGTCATCTGGTGATCGAGATGCCGCAGCGCGTCTTCCGCTCCCTGGAACCGACCAGCCTTGGCCTGCTCGGGGCGATGTCCGCCAATGGCGTGCGCTTCGCGCTCGACCATGTCGGCGATCTTCGGTTCGACCCGGCATCGCTGCATGATCGTGGCATTCGCTTCGTGAAAGTGCCGGCCGCCCTGCTGCAGGCTGAAGCCGAGCGTTCCTCGATCGATATCGCCGCCGCCGATCTCGGGGCTCAGCTCGCGCGGGCCTCGATCATCCTCGTCGCCGAGAAGATCGAGGATGATCCGACTGTCGCGGACATGATCGAGCTTGGCGTGTCCTATGCCCAGGGGTTGGTGATCTCACCGCCGCGACCGGTCAAGCCGGAGGTCTTTGCCGATCCCGAGCCGGCGAAACCCGTCGTTCAGGCGCCCGAGCCGGAGCGGCCCGCCGCACGGATCTCGGCCGAGATTCTGGGCTATCCCACCGCCGGCACATCGCCCGCGGCAGCGCTGCCAGCACCGCCGAGCGGGCCTGCGCAGAAGAGCCCGACACCGGAGCGCCTGCCGTTCCGCGCCGTGCTGCGCCGCGCCAGCGCCTGACAAAGACCCTATCGCTGCCCGTTGCGACGGCCTAAATCGTCACCGTGCTGCGCTGCCGTCGCGCCGCACAGCACATTTGGTTTCAGTGGAGTTGACCGCTTTGCAGCCTGCCAAGACCGCGCCCACCGTCGCATTGACCGGATTCTCCGAAATCACCGACCGGTTCGATCTCTGCCTGTGCGATATCTGGGGAGTCGTTCACAACGGGGTGGCAGCTCATCAGGACGCCTGCGATGCGCTGGTTGCGATGCGGGACCGCGGTGTTTCCGTCGTGCTGGTGACCAACGCTCCCCGTCCGCGCCGTGAAATCGAGGTCCAGCTCGCACGCTTTGCCGTGCCGGAGGCTGCCTATGATGCGATCGTGACCTCCGGCGATGTCTGCCGGGCGCTGATCGAGGAACGGTCCGGCGAGCCGGTCTTCATGCTCGGCCCTGACCGCGACCTGCCTCTGATCGCCGGCCTGGATGCGCCGCGCGTCTCACCCGCGGAGGCGCGCTACGTGCTCTGCACGGGATTGTTCGACGACGAGACCGAGACGGCCGAGACCTATGCCGGCCTCTTCGCCGATCTCGTCGTACGGGATCTCGTGATGATCTGCGCCAATCCTGATCTGGTGGTCGATCGCGGTGGCAAGATCGTGCCCTGCGCCGGCTCGCTCGCGCTGGCTTACGAGCAGATCGGCGGCACGGTGATCTATGCCGGCAAGCCGCATCGCCCGATCTATGAAATGGCGCTGCATATCGCCGAAGCGCGGCGTGGCAAGCCCGTTCCGCCAGACCGGATTTGCGCAATTGGTGATGCCATTCGAACCGACATCGCCGGGGCGAACGCCTTCGGCGCGGCGAGCGTCATGGTGCTGGCGGGCATTCACGCCCAGGATCTTGTCGAGAAATCCTGGGAAGAGCGTCACGGCTGGTTCGCAGGGCAGCATGCCCGCCCGGATTACGCGATTCCGCAACTCGTCTGGTGACGTTCGGCCACGCTCAGGCGTGGCAGACCGCTTCCATTTTGACCTTCAGGGTCTGGGCGTTGAACGGCTTGACGATATAGTTGTTCACGCCGGCCTTCTTGGCGGCGATGACGTTCTCGGTCTTGGATTCGGCCGTAACCATGATGAACGGCGTCGTCGCGAGGGCATCTTCCTCGCGCACGCGCTGGAGCAGCTCGAAGCCTGTCATCGGCTCCATGTTCCAGTCGGAGATGACGAGGCCGTACTTCTTGTCGCGCATCTTGGCGATGGCGGTCGAGCCGTCCGACGCGTCGTCGACATTTTCGAATCCGAGCTGCTTGAGCAGGTTCCGAATGATCCGGACCATCGTCTGGTAGTCGTCGACCACGAGGATGGGCATGGACGGATCGAGAGCCATTCTGGTGCTCCAAGCGTAACGACTGCAGCGCGGGGCAATACCCGCGCGCGGACCGCCCTCAGTAAGTGGCGACCATGCCGGGAGTGATAGGGCACCGGCGTTTCGAAGCGGTTAATTTAAACGAAAACTGACGTAGGGGAAGCATCTCTCCGGCCGCGGCACCAAAGTCGCATGGCCGAGGCGCCGGGGCTGTGGCATTCTATGTTGCGCCGCAACAAGGGCGGGACATCGAAATTGCATCGGCAGCCGGACCCATGAACGCAGTCTCCTATCAGGTTCATGCTTTCGAAGACCTCGCGATTGGTCAAAGCGAAAGCCTGATGCGCACGGTGATGGAGCGGGATGTCTCGCTCTTTGCCGATCTCTCGGGGGACGCCAATCCGATCCATCTTTGCGATCGCTACGCGGCGGGCACGAAGTTCGGCCAGCGCATCGCGCACGGGATGCTGACCGCGAGCCTCGTGTCCGCGCTGCTCGGCACGAAGTTGCCAGGGCCGGGCGCCGTCTACCTGTCGCAGACGCTCACCTTCCTCGCTCCGGTCAAGATCGGCGATGTCGTCACGGCGCGGGTCGAGGTGGTCGAACTCGTTGCCGAGCGCAGGCGCGCGCGCCTGTTCTGCGACTGTGTCGTCGATGGCAAGGCCGTGCTCGAGGGAGAGGCCTGGGTCGCCTTGCCGCCGGCAAAGCCAAAGGCCTGAAGCAGGGGGGCTTGCGTCCGGTGTCCTTGACGCTGCTGGCCTGAACCGCCATTGACTGCCGCGCGCGGGCGTGCCCCGCCGAGGCGGAACCCTTCGTGCCATGACCCGTCCTGCCGCCGCGCCGTCTTCAGGCCGGCCTCATGTTTTCGTCCTCGATGGCGACAGCCCGGTTCCGGACAGCTTGCGCGGAGCGGTGCTGGCGCTGGGCAATTTCGACGGTGTCCATCGCGGCCATGCCGAACTTGCTCATGTCGCGGTCGCGATGGCGGCCAAACAGGGCTGCGAGGCTGCCGCTTTCACCTTCGAGCCGCATCCCCGATCGGTCTTCAGCCCCGAGCACCCGGTCTTTCGGTTGACGCCGCCTGACGTCAAGGGGGAGCTGCTCGCCCAGGTGGGGCTGCAGCGAAGCTTCGTGCTGCCCTTCGATCGCGCCATTGCGGCCGTGAGCGCCGAGCGTTTCGTCGATGACCTGCTGCTCGAACGGCTTGGTGTCGGCGGGCTCGTCTGCGGCTATGACTTCCACTTCGGCAAGGGCCGCGCCGGCTCGCCCGAGATGCTGCAGGCGAGGGCGTGCGCGCGCGGTGTCCCGGTCGCGGTGGTCCCGCCCTATTCCTGGGCGGGGGAGCCGGTCTCCTCGACCTTGATCCGTACCGCGCTGGAAGCCGGAGATGTCGGCCGCGCAGCGGCGTTCCTTGGGCGGCCCTGGTTCGTGCGCGGCGAGATCGCCCATGGCGACAAGCGTGGGCGCGACCTCGGTTACCCCACCGCCAACATGCATCTCGCGCGTGATTGCCGCCTGAAATTCGGCATCTATGCCGTCAGAATGAAGGTCGACGGCATCTGGCGCGACGGCGTGGCGAGCTTCGGCAGTCGCCCGACCTTTGATGACGGTGCGCCGCGGCTGGAGACCTTCCTCTTCGATTTCGCAGGCGATCTCTATGGCAAGATCGTCGATGTCGCACTGATCGCCTGGCTGCGGGGCGAGGAAAAATTCGAATCGCTCGAAGCCCTCATCGTGCAGATGGACAAGGACAGCGCCCGGGCCCGCGCCATTCTGGCGCAAACACCGCCCTTCCTTCCTTAACCTGCCCCTGTTAGAAGCCGTTCATGCTCGCTCATTGCGCCCAGATCATAGAGTTGCTCCGGCGAATTACGGGCCCGGCTGACGCTGCCCTGCGCTGATCGCAGGCGTCCGCGCAAGCCGGGATGACCGCCGCTTTCCCTTGTCCTTAAGGACCGGTGACGCGCCAGCCATGCATGGCCCGCCAGTCCAGCTGCCCGAGCCGGATCATGAACGACCAATCCAATTCCGCCCCGCCGAAAAGCGTCGATTACTCGCAGACGCTGTTCCTGCCCCAGACCGAATTCCCGATGCGCGCCGGCTTGCCGCAACGCGAGCCGGAACTGCTTGCCCGCTGGCAGACGATCGAGCTCTATCGCAAGCTGCGCGAGAGCGCGAAGGGCCGCGACCGTTTCATCCTGCATGATGGCCCGCCCTATGCGAACGGCCATCTCCATATCGGCCATGCGCTCAACAAGGTGCTGAAGGACCTCGTCGTCCGCTCGCAGCAGATGCTTGGCCATGACGCCAACTACGTGCCGGGCTGGGATTGTCACGGCCTGCCGATCGAGTGGAAGATCGAGGAGCAGTACCGGGCCAAGGGCCTGAACAAGGACGATGTGCCGGTCGTTGAATTCCGCAAGGAATGCCGTGCCTTTGCCGAGCACTGGGTCAATGTTCAGCGCGAGGAGTTCAAACGCCTCGGTGTCGAGGGCGACTGGGCCCATCCCTACCTGACCATGGCGTTCCCGGCCGAGGCGCAGATCGCCCGCGAGATCATGAAGTTCGCCGAGACGGGCCAGCTCTATCGCGGGTCCAAGCCCGTGATGTGGTCGGTGGTCGAGAAGACCGCGCTGGCTGAGGCGGAGGTCGAGTACGAGGAGCACACGAGCGATACGGTGTTCGTGGCCTTTCCCGTTGCGTCGGGGGCGGATGCTCTGGCCGGCGCCTCGGTCGTGATCTGGACGACGACCCCCTGGACGATCCCCGGCAACAGGGCGATCTCCTTCCACCACAAGATCGCCTATGGGCTCTACCGGGTGACCGCGGCGGCCGAGGGCAACTGGGCGAAGGTCGGCGCGACCTATGTGCTGGCGAAGGCTCTGGCCGAGAGCGTGTTCAAGGCGGCCAAGGTCGACGCCTTCGAACTGGTGCGCGATGTCGATGCCTCCGAGCTGAATGGCCTGACCGCAGCCCATCCGCTGCGCGGCCACGGCTACGACTTCGATGTGCCGTTGCTCGACGGTGACCATGTCACCGACGATGCCGGTACGGGCTTCGTCCACACCGCTCCCGGCCATGGTCGCGAGGATTTCGATATCTGGATGGCGAGTGGCCGCAAGCTCGCCGAACGCGGAATCGATACGCATATCCCCTACACCGTGGATGCCGACGGTCGCTTCACCAAGGACGCGCCGGGCTTCGAGGGCCGGCAGGTCATCACCGACAAGGGCGAGAAGGGCGACGCCAACGACGCGGTGATCAAGGCGCTGGCGGCGAGCGGCACCATCATCGCGCGCGGCCGGCTGAAGCATCAGTACCCGCATAGCTGGCGCTCGAAGAAGCCGGTGATCTTCCGCAACACGCCGCAATGGTTCATCGCCATGGACAAGCCGCTCGGCGAAGCGCTGGGTGGCCCCGATGTTCCGTCCACGCCGGGTGGCAATGTCGATACGCTGCGTAACCGCGCGCTCAGGGCGATCAAGGAAACCGAATGGGTTCCCGCGGCCGGCGAGAACCGCATCACCGGCATGATCGCCAACCGCCCTGACTGGGTTGTCTCGCGCCAGCGCGCCTGGGGCGTGCCGATCACCGTCTTCGTCGAGAAGGATAGCGGCACGATCCTCGTCGATCCGAGGGTCAACGCTGCCATCGCCGATGCCTTCGAGAGCGAGGGGGCCGATGCCTGGTTCAGCGATGTCGACGGAGCGCGCTTCCTGAAGCCCTTCGGCTACGATCCGCAGATGTACGAGCGCGTCACCGACGTGCTCGATGTCTGGTTTGATTCAGGCTCGACCCACGCCTTCACGCTGGAGAAGCGGCCGGACCTGCGGGCCCGCCGGCGCGGCGAGGGCGGCAATGACCGGGTGATGTATCTGGAAGGGTCTGACCAGCATCGCGGCTGGTTCCATTCGAGCCTGCTCGAAAGCTGCGGCACGCGCGGCCGGGCGCCCTATGACATCGTGCTGACGCACGGCTTCTGTCTCGACGAGAAGGGCGAGAAGATGTCGAAGTCGAAGGGCAATGTCACGGCGCCGCAGGACGTCATCAAGGAATCCGGCGCCGACATCCTGCGCCTCTGGGTCGCCGCGGCGGACTATTCCGACGATCTGCGCATCGGCAAGGAAATCCTCAAGACCTTCGTCGAGACCTACCGCAAGCTGCGCAACACCATGCGCTGGATGCTCGGCACGCTCGCGCATTTCAGCGAGGACGTCCGCGTCGCCTCGTCGGCGTCGATGCCCGAGCTCGAGCGGTTGATGCTGCACCGCCTTGCGGAACTCGGGCCGCAGGTCGAGGAGGCCTATCGGACCTATGATTACAAGCGGGTCGTGACGCTGCTCTCGCAGTTCATGAACACGGAGCTGTCCGCCTTCTATTTCGACGTCCGCAAGGACGCGCTCTATTGCGACCCGCTCTCGAGCCATGTCCGTAAGAGTGCGCTGACAGTGGTCGACCATCTCCTGCGCTGTCTCGCAACCTGGCTGGCGCCGATCCTGGTCTTCACCACCGAGGAAGCCTGGCTCGAGCGCTATCCGGAGCAGAAGACGCTGGGTGGCTCCGTGCATCTCGAAGCCTTTGCCGAGGCTCCGCAGAGCTGGCTCGATCCGGAGCTGGCCGAGCGCTGGAGCAAGATCCGCCGCGTCCGGCGTGTTGTCACCGGGGCACTCGAACTGGAACGTGCGGCCAAGCGCATCGGCTCGTCGCTCGAAGCCGCGCCGGAGGTTCACATCGCCGATCCTGACCTGCTGGTGGCGCTGTCGGGGATCGATCTCGCCGAGATCTGCATCACGTCGGGTGTCAAGGTCGTTCCGGGCGAAGGACCCGAGGATGGCTTCCGGCTTCCGGAGGTGCCTGGCGTCGCTGTTGTCCCGGTCCGGGCCAGCGGCGTAAAATGCGCCCGTTCCTGGAAGTATTTCGATCCGGCGACCGCCGAGCGCGACCATCCCGATGTCACTCCGCGTGACGCCAGGGCCTTGCGGGAGCTCGGCAAGGCGGCTGGGCAATGACGTCGCTGCGCCGCTTCGGGGTCTGGATCGTTGCGCTGGTCTTCGTGCTGGACCAGGCGTTGAAGCTCTGGCTGGTCTTCGGCTTGCACCTCGGTGAAACCGGTCCCTATGAGCTGACGCCCTTCATGACCATCGTGCTGGCCTGGAACCGCGGCATTTCCTATGGGCTGTTCCAGCAGGAGGGGAATCTCGGGCCCTGGCTGCTGGTGCTGCTTTCCGTCGTCGCGGCGATCTGGCTTAGCCGCTGGATGTGGCGGGCAACGGACCGGCTGACGGTCGCAAGTCTCGCACTCATTGTCGGCGGCGCGCTTGGTAACGGCGTCGACCGGGCTGTGTACGGTGCCGTCGTCGACTTCGTTCACCTGCATTATGGCAGCTTCAGTTGGTACATCTTCAACATTGCCGATGCGGCTATCGTTGTCGGTGTGCTCGGTCTCCTGTATGAGTCCTTCCGCCCTGACGCCTCAAAGTCTGCACAGGCTTGAGGCGCGTCGCCATGCTTTTGCCCTTCCCTTGGTGCAATACGGCGAAATACGGACAGGAACGCAGGTTCCTTCACGGAGGTTTTGAGATGGCCCATCGCGCTCGCGCAATCCGCATCCTGCTCGCTGGGAGCATGATCGCGGTCGCGCTTCCCGCCTCGGCTCAGGAAGGCATGTTTTTCCAGAACGCCATGCGGACCTTTGGACTGATGCCGGGCGAGGGGCCGGATATCGAGTATCGCCAGCGTCCGCCGCTGGTCGTGCCGCCGTCTTCCGCCTTGCCGCGCCCACAGGACCCGGCCTCGCAGCGTACGGCCGCATGGCCGAATGATCCCGATGTCGCGGCCCGCCGTGCAGAGGCCAAGGACGCGCTGATTCCGGCGACCGAGCGCGAGAAATACAAGCTGAACCAGACCCCGCTGCTCAGCCAGCAGGAACTGCGTCGCGGCCGCGTGACCGGTGGCGGGCAGTCTCAGACACCGCCGGACACCCAGAGCAAGACCTTCGAGGAGAATATCGGTCCGATCCGCGCCGGCCGTGAATTGGCGGCGCGCCAGGCAGCCACCGACACCTCGAACCTGGTTCACGGCCAGGAGCCGCAGCGCCGCTTGCTGACCGATCCGCCGACCGGATACCGCAAGCCGGCAGGTACGGCGCCGCTTGGACCCGGCCGAGGGGGGCCGCGTGAAGACACCAACAGCACGGGCCAGAAGGAATTCGTGCAGGGTCTGCCGTCGCCGAGCACGCCCTGACCCTTCGCTACGAAACCGTGATGGCGAGCGCCGCGCGCTGGCGCGGCGCGTAATTGCGCCTATATCGAAGGTCACTCCTGCCGCGAAGGTGCCACCCTGAAATGACGGTTCATACTCCGACTGCACGCCTGTCGGTTCCAGTCGAAGCCTTCAGGCTCGCGAATGGGCTTGACGTCGTGGTCGTGCCGGACAGGCGCGCGCCGGTCGTCACCCATATGGTCTGGTATCGCAACGGCTCGGCCGATGATCCGGCCGGCAAGTCCGGCATCGCGCATTTCCTCGAGCACCTGATGTTCAAGGGCACGGCGCGCTGGCCGGCCGGCGAGTTCTCCAAGATCGTCGCGGGCTATGGCGGCCAGGAGAACGCCTTCACCTCCTTCGATTACACCGCCTATTTCCAGCGCGTGCCGAAGGAACATCTGCGCGCCATGATGGACTACGAGGCGGACCGGATGACCGGGCTCGCCTTCGATGAGAGCGTGGTCGCGCCCGAGCGCGATGTCGTGCTCGAAGAGCGACGCATGCGCGTCGACGCCGACCCGGCTGCACAACTGGGGGAGGAGTTCTCTTCCGCGCTCTTCGTGCATCATCCCTATGGCACGCCGATCATCGGCTGGGAGCACGAGATCGAGGGCCTGACGCGCGACGACGCCTTCACCTACTATCAGCGCTTCTACACGCCGGAGAACGCGATCCTGGTCGTCGCCGGCGACACCGATCTCGACGAGGTGCGCACGCTCGCCGAGGCGACCTATGGCCAGATCGCGGCACGTGGACAGGCTCCGGTGCGCAAGCGCCCGGCCGAGCCCGCTCCGCGCGCGGCGCGCCGGGTTTCGCTCAGCGATCCGCGTGTGCGCCAGCCGTCCCTGCGGCGGGGCTGGCTGACGCCGACCTATCTCAGCGGCGATCGCAGCGAGGCATTCGCGCTCGAACTGGTGGCAGACATCCTCGGTGGCGGCACCACGTCGCGGCTCTATCGCCAGCTTTGCGTCGAGCAGGAGCTCGCGGCCGGCGCCAGCGCCTATTTCATGGGCTCGATGGTCGACCGCGCTGCCTTTCAGATGTCGACCAGCCCACGCCCGGGGATTGACATGGCTGCGCTGGAAGCTGGCCTGGATAAGGCGCTCGCGACCTTCCTTGCCGATGGGCCGAGCGAGATCGAGCTGAGCCGCGCTCGCACGCGGCTGGTGGCAGAGACCATCTTCGCCCGGGACAGCCAATCTTCGCTCGCTCGTATCTTCGGCGCCTCGCTGGCCGTCGGCGAAACCGTCGAGGACGTCCTGGCCTGGCCGGAACGAATCGAAGCCGTGACACGCGAGGCCGTCATCGAGGCCGCGCGCCGCTATCTGCGGCCCGACCGTTCGGTCACCGGGCTGCTCTTGCCGGCAGCTTGAGCCCGCGCCCCCTTTCTCATGCGGGTGGGATGACACCGTCCCACCGTCAGGAAGCGACATGAACGCGCCCATCCCCACCCCGGGTTCCACGCTTGCCGGCCCCTCGGTGGCGGTTCAGCAGGTCCGCTCGACCTCCGGTATCGAAGCCTGGCTGGTCGAGGAGCACAGCCTGCCTCTGATCGCGATCGATTTCGCCTTCGACGGTGGAGCGACACGCGACCCCGGCAATGCTGCCGGCAGCGCCTATCTCGTCTCGGGTCTGCTCGATGAGGGGGCTGGCGATCTCGACGCGGAAGCGTTCCACGGCCGGCTTGCCGACCACGCCATCAGCCTCGGCTTCGATGCCCGTCGCGACGATTTCCACGGCCATTTGCAGACCCTGTCGCGCCATCGCGACGAGGCGTTCTCGCTGCTGGCCCTGGCCCTGAACGCGCCGCGCTTCGATGCTGATGCCGTGGAGCGCGTGAAGTCGCAGGTCGTCGCTGGCCTGCAGCGTCAGGCGCAGAATCCGGAGACGCTCTGCCGCAATGCGCTCTATGCGGCGGCCTATCCCGGTCACGCCTATGGCCGTCCGGAGAAGGGCGACATCGACAGCGTCTCGCGCACGGAGCCCGCCGGATTGAAGGCGCTCTCGCGCGAGTTGCTGACCCGGGCCGGCCTCAAGATCGTCGTAGTCGGTGACATCACGGCGGAAGAACTGGCGCAGCGGCTCGATCAGCTTTTTGCCGCGCTCCCGATCGGTACCGCTCGACCGGTCCCGACCGAACCCGTTCCCGTGCAGGGGCTTGGCGAGACGCATGTCATCGATCTCGATGTGCCGCAGACCGTGTTGCGCTTCGTCGGTCCGGGCCTGATGCGCCGCGATCCGGATTTCATCACCGCCAGTGTGTTGAACCATATCCTGGGTGGCTCCGCTTTCACCTCGCGCCTGTTCCTTGAAGTGCGCGAGAAACGCGGCCTTGCCTATGGCGTGTCGTCGAGCCTGCTGCCGCTGCGCGAGAGCGCCATGCTGGTCGGCGGTACTGCGACGCGAAACGACCGGGCGGCCGAGTCGCTTGCCGTCATTCGCGAGGAGATGATGAAGCTTGCCTCCGAGGGGCCGACCGAGCACGAGGTCGAAGAGGCCAAGCGCTACATCATCGGCTCATACCCCCTGCGCTTCGATACCTCGCCGAAGATCGCTGCCGAGCTGCTGGGCCTGGCGGTGAACGGCTTCGGCCCGGAATTCCTCGCCGAGCGCAACCAGCTCTTCGCCGCCGTGACGCTCGCCGACATCAAGCGTGTTGCGCAACGGCTCTTCGGCGACCCGCGCCTGCTTGTGCAGGCGGTCGGTCGGCCGGTCGGCCTCGTTTGACGACGCGCCGCCCACCCGATTTTTCCACCGACACATACGGATACCAGGCCATGCTGCAGCAAAGCTTCGACCTCGCGCTCGAATCCGGTGTCGGCGCCGGTGGCATCCCCGATGCTGCCTTCGAGAAGGCACTGGCCGCTCTCGCGCCCGCGCTGGCGCGACTGAAGGACGAGGCGGACGCGAAGTCGCTGCCCCTGCTGGGATTGCCGGCCGATACGGCTGATCTGGCACCGGTCCATGCGGCCGCGAAGCGCCTGCGCGAAGGCGCGACCGATATCCTGATCCTCGGCACGGGCGGCTCCAGCCTCGGTGGCCAGACGCTGGCCCAGCTCGCCGGCTACGGCATTGCCGGCCTGTCGAGCTTCGCGCCCACGCCGCGCGTGCATTTCATCGATAATCTCGATCCTGAGACATTTGCCTCTCTGCTCACGAAACTGCCGCTCAAGTCGACCAGGTTCGTGGCCATCTCCAAATCGGGCGGCACCGGAGAAACCCTGCTGCAGAGCATCGCAGCGATCACCGCGCTGCGCGCCGCCGGTATCCCCGATGGCGAGATCGGCGGGCATTTCCAGGGACTCTCCGAGCCGGCCAAGCCCGGCAAGCTGCACCCGCTGCGTGCCCTGCTGGAGCCGTTCGGTACGCCCTTCCTCGGCCATCATACTGGCGTGGGTGGGCGCTACTCGGCCCTGACCAATTGCGGTCTTCTGCCGGCCGCGATCCTCGGCCTCGACATCGAAGCCCTGCGCAACGGTGCGGCCAAGGCACTTGCTCCCTTGCTGGCGGGTAAGGGCGTCCGCGAGGTCCCGGCCGCGCTGGGTGCTGCCTTGCACCTCGCCGCCATGCGCTCTGGCAAGGGCATCGCAGTGCTCATGCCCTACGCCGACAAGCTCGCCCTGCTGACGCGCTGGTGGGTCCAGCTCTGGGCCGAGAGCCTCGGCAAGGACGGCCAGGGCACCCAGCCGGTCGCGGCGCTCGGGCCCGTCGACCAGCATTCGCAGCAGCAACTCTATCTCGCCGGGCCGAAGGACAAGTTCTTCACCGTTCTGACCGTCAGCACCAAGGGCAAGGGCCCGGGGATCGATGCCGCTCTGGCGAAGAAGATCGGCGAGGACGGTTTCGCCGGCAAGACGATCGGCGATCTCGTCGCGGCGCAGGGCGTCGCCATGGTCGACACCTTCGCCAAGAACGGCCGCGCGGTGCGCCGCCTCCATGTCGATCATGTCGACGAGACGGTGCACGGCGAGATCCTGATGCACTTCATGCTGGAAACGATCCTGACGGGCTACGCCATGGGTGTCGATCCGTTCGATCAGCCGGCAGTCGAAGAGGCGAAGCTCCTCGCCAAGCGCTATCTTGCCGAAGGGCGCGGCTGACGATTCGGGTTTCCGCGCTCGCTCCCTTTTTGTCGGGCCCAGCATGACCGTTCGCCGTCTCGATCCCATCCTGGTCGATCGCATCGCCGCCGGCGAGGTGATCGAACGGCCGGCTGCTGCCGTAAAGGAGTTGGTCGAGAACGCCATCGATGCCGGTGCGCGTGCAATCGCCGTGACCATTGCGGCCGGCGGCCGCGAGCTGATCCGCGTCGTCGATGACGGCTCCGGCATGTCGCCCGAGGATCTGGCGCTGTCGGTCGAGCGCCACGCCACCTCGAAGCTGCCGGATGGCGATCTCTTCGCGATCCAGTCGCTCGGTTTCCGCGGCGAGGCGCTGCCGTCGATCGGCTCGGTGGCGCGGCTTGCGATCACTACGCGCCAACGCGAGGCTTCGCAGGGCCACGGCCTCGTCGTCGAGGCTGGTGAGAAGGGCGTGGTTCGTCCGGCTGCTGCTGGGCCTGGCACGCGCATCGAGGTCAGCGATCTCTTCATCTTCACCCCGGCCCGCCTCAAGTTCTTGAAGAGCGATCGGGCGGAGGCGCAGGCCGTCTCCGAGATGTTGCGGCGACATGCCATCGCCCATCCGACCATCCGCTTCTCCCTCGAAGGTGACCATGTCACCGGCTTCGACTGGCCGGCCGAGGCGATCGGCGAGGAAGGGCTGCTGCGCCGGCTGTCGCGGGCGCTCGGCCGTGATTTTCCTGAGAATGCGCTGCGGCTCGACGTGGCGCGCGAGGGCATTCGGGTGACCGGTTTCGCCGGGCTGCCCACCTTCCATCGCGGAACCTCGGCCGGCGTGCATCTGGCGGTCAATGGCCGGCCGGTGCGGGACAAGCTGCTGCTCTCGGCGGTGCGCGGCGCCTATGCCGATGTGGTGCCCTCCGATCGGCACCCGATGCTGTTTCTCGATGTGATCTGCGATCCGCGCTTCGTCGACGTCAACGTCCATCCGGCCAAGAGCGAAGTCCGCTTCCGCGATCCGGCCCTGGTTCGCGGTCTCGTGGTTTCCGGCCTGAAGGCCGCCTTGGCCGAGGCCGGGCACCGCGCCACGACGACAGGTGGCGCCCGGACGCTGGAAGCCTTCCGCGCGGTCTTCTCTGGGGCCGGGCAGCAGCCGTCTGTTCAGCGTCCGATGCTGCCGTCCGCACCTGCCTGGGCGCCGCCATCGGCCGGGTTCGGCGAGGCGCGGCAGCCCGATTTCACGGGCTTCGTGACGCCATCGGCCGATGCGCGAGCCCATGTCGCCGAGCCGGCGCAGGATGCCCTCGACCGCCCGCTTGGCGCCGCGCGGGCGCAGGTCCATGAAACCTATATCCTCGCCCAGACACGTGACGGCATGGTCATCGTCGACCAGCACGCGGCGCATGAGCGGTTGGTCTATGAGCGGCTGAAGGCCGAGAGGGCCAGGACGGGTATTGCCCGCCAGGCTCTGCTGCTGCCGGAAGTGGTCGAGCTCGATCCGGTCGACGCCGATCGTCTGATCGCTGTCGCCGGTGACCTGGCTTCGCTCGGCCTGACCATCGAATCCTTTGGATCCGGCGCCGTGCTGGTGCGCGAGGCGCCGAGCGCGTTGGCTGGCGGCAATCTGCAGAAGCTGGTTCGCGACGTCGCCGATACGCTCGCCGAGCATGGCGATTCAGGCTCGCTCGAACGGCGCCTCGACCATGTGCTGGCGACAATGGCCTGCCACAACTCGGTGCGGGCCGGCCGGCGCCTGCGGCCCGAGGAGATGGACGCGCTCCTGCGCGAAATGGAAGTCACGCCCAATTCCGGCCAGTGCAATCATGGCCGCCCGACCTATGTCGAGCTCAAGCTGAACGATATCGAGAAGCTGTTCGGGCGGCGGTGAGGCGCTCAGGGCGCCCGCAGGATCCAGACCTGGGTTTCACCATAGTCGCGTCGCTCCAGCTCCTCGAAGTCGCCGGTCAGGGCGATCTCGACCCCTGCGGCTTCCTCAAGCACGATCAGCGCGCCAGCGGCCAGCCAGCCGCCATCGCGTGCCGAGATGAGCGCCTTCTCGCCAAGATTCTTGCGATAAGGTGGATCGCAAAAGACGAGCTGGAAAGGCGCCATCGGTCCGATCGGGCCGAGTTTGGTCGCGTCGCGGCGGAAGATGCGGCTCAGGCCGGCGAGCCCGAGTGCCATCTGGTTCTCGCGGATCAGGCCGCGTGCCTCGGTGCCGTCATCGACCAGCAACGCAAAGCCGGCACCGCGCGAGAGCGCTTCGAACGCCATCGCGCCGGTTCCGGCGAAGAGATCGAGCACGCGCGCGCCCTCGACCACGTCATCATAGGCATGGGCGAGCACGTTGAAGAGCGATTCGCGCAACCGATCGGAGGTCGGGCGGATCGTGCCGATACCCGGCTTGGGGCCGGCCAGGGGCCGGCCGCCGAAGCGGCCGCCGACGATTCTCATCAGGCGCTACTCTCAGTCACGCTTGCCGCGGCCGCCGCCACCGGGACGCGGTCCCTTGCCGCCGGGCTTACCGCCAAAGGGACGTCCGCCGCCGGGCTTGCCGCCGGCGCCGCGCCCGTGCGGGCGGTCGCCGGACGGTCTGCCGCCGCCTGGCCTGTCGCCGAAGCTGCGGCCGCGGGGACGGTCATCGCCCTGACGCTCGGCAAAGGGCCGGGCGGGCCGCTCGCGTCCCTCACGAGGGGCGCGCTCGGGGCGTTCGCCGCGTGGCGCGCGCTCCTGCCATGGACGCTCGTCGCTGCGATCGTGTCCGCCGGCCCCCTCTTCGCGTGGACGGCGTTGAGGCCGGTCGCCAAGGCTGCGGGGTGACGCGCCGCGCTCCTGCGGGCGCGCTCCACGGGCTCCCGGCCCGGAACGCTCGGCACGAGCCGGGCGGGCCGGCGCTTCGTCTCGTGCCGGCGCGCTGACACGCTCGACCAGCACGCGCCGTCCCTTCGGGTCGGCGATCGGCTTGTCGCGCTTGCGTTCGATCTGGCCGGTCGCCTCGCGGGCCTGCCGCGCCTCCTTCGGATCGGCGCCACGCCTTGGGGCCGAGCGGCGCTCACGTTGCGGCTCGGCCTCCTCATCGCGCCAGACGGTGCGCTTCCACGGCTTCTCGCTGCGGGTGTCCTGCGAAACCGGACGTCCGCCGCTGCGCCCGCCGCGTTCCTCGCCACCCTCGCGGCGGCGCGGGCGATCCTCGCCCGCAGGCGCGCGCCGGGGCGCCGCCGGCAGCTCATCGCGGCGCGGTGCCTCGAAATCGACGCCGGCCTTGGCCATCAGCTCTTCGCCGAGCTGGTCCTTGATCACGCGGGAGCGGATCTCGTCGATCTCACCCTCCGGCAGATCGCCGAGCTGGAACGGCCCGAAGGAGACCCGGATCAGCCGGTTCACGGCAAGGCCGAGATGCTCGAGGACGGTTTTGACCTCGCGGTTCTTGCCCTCGCGCAGGTCGACCACGAGCCAGGTGTTCGAGCCCTGCTCGCGTTCGAAACGTGCCAGGACGGGCCCGTAGCTGATGCCGTCGATGGTGACGCCGTCGCGCAGCGTGTCGAGCTTGTCCTGCGTGATGCTGCCGAAGGCGCGCACACGATAGCGCCGGAGCCAGCCGGTTTCCGGCAGCTCGAGCACGCGTGCCAGTCCGCCGTCATTGGTCAGCAGCAGCAACCCCTCGGTGTTGATGTCGAGGCGGCCGATCGAGAGAACGCGCGGCAGGTCCTCGGGCAGGGCCTCGAATACGGTCGGGCGGCCTTCGGGATCATGGTTCGTCGTCACCAGCCCGCGCGGCTTGTGATAGAGCCAGAGCCGCGTGCGCTCGCGCGCCGGCAATGCCTCGCCATCGACGAGGATCACGTCGCTCGGCCCGACATCGAGTGCCGGGCTTTCGATCACCTTGCCGTTCACGCTGACGCGGCCTTCGGCGATCATCGCCTCGCAATCGCGGCGCGAGGCGACGCCGGCGCGCGCCATCACCTTGGCGATGCGCTCCGGCTCGATCGAGGGCAGCAGGACTGCGCCCGGTGCCTGGGGCTCGGCATCCTCGCGACGCGGGCGATGGGCCCGGTCTTCGCCGCGGGGACGGTCGTGCCGCTCGGCGCGCGGCCTGTCGAAGCGCGGTGCGCCACCATCCCGGTCGCCGAAGCTCCTGCGCGGGGCTGCCCCTTCGCGGGGCGGGCGGCTCGTGCTGCGCTCGCCCTCGGAGCGGGCTCGGAACGGCCTTTCGCCACCTTCGCGCGGTGGGCGCGGAGCGTCATCGCGACGGCCAGCTGGCTTGTCGAAGCGCCGGGCGGGGCGTTCGCCGCCTTCGGATGTCCTGTGTGAGGGGCGATCATCTCCCGAGCGCGCACGGAACGGAGCGCGTTCGCCCTCGGTCCTGGAACGGAACGGCCTTTCGCCGCCCTCGCGCGGCGGGCGCGGGGCGTCGTCGCGTCGACCGGCTGGCTTGTCGAAGCGCCGAGCGGGGCGTTCGCCGCCTTCTGATGTCCTGTGCGAAGGGCGATCATCTCCCGAGCGCGCACGGAACGGAGCGCGTTCGCCCTCGGTCCTGCTGCGGAACGGCCTTTCGCCGCCCTCGCGCGGCGGGCGCGGTGCGCCGTCACGCTGGCCTGCGGGCCTGTCGAAGCGACGGGCGGGGCGTTCGCCCTCGTTCCCGGCATCGCGGCGCGGCTTGTCATCGCCTGAACGGCCACGGAATGGTGGGCGATCTCCGCCCGAAGGTGGGCGACCGCGTGACGGACCACGGCCCTTGCCGTCGCCACCGCCAAACCCACCGCCTTTGCCGCCAGCTCCACCGCCCTTGCGTGGACCACGGCTTTTCTGGTTGTTGTCGTCGCTCATCATCGCTCCTGCACAGCCGGCGCTTGTAGCAGAGCGTATCATCCCTCGCGAGCGCCAAAGCAGAGGTTTCATGCTGCAATCGAAGCGTGCCGAGCCGGAGGGGATGGATCTCGCCCTCGCCGAGGCGCGGGCGGCAGGTGCGCGGGGCGAGGTGCCGGTCGGCGCAGTGGTCGTCAGGGACGGAACAATCCTCGCCAGTGCCGGTAACCGCACGCTCGAGCTGAAGGATCCAACCGCGCATGCCGAGATGCTGGCCTTGCGGCGCGCCTGCGAAGAAATCGGCAGCGAACGGCTGATCGGCTGCGATCTCTACGTCACGCTCGAGCCCTGCCCGATGTGCGCTGCCGCGATCTCGTTCGCCCGGATCAGGCGGCTTTATTTCGGCGCCTCCGATCCCAAGGGAGGCGCGGTCGAGAACGGTGTCAGGCTCTATGCCAGCCCGACATGCCACCACGCGCCGGATGTCTATGGCGGAATCGGCGAAAGCGAGGCGGCAGATCTGTTGCGCGGGTTCTTCAAGGCGCGACGTTAGGGGGCCGGATCATGCGCCCGCCCCGCCCCGGGGAGGGCGATGGTGCCAGGTGTCCGCTAGCGCCGTGATGCCTCAGGGCGCGCCGTTCCTTCGCGGGGATTGCGGATTCATCCCGCGCCGCTACGGTTCTGGTCCGGACAAACGAATATCGCGAGGCGCAATGTCTTTTCAGGCCTATCTCGACACGATCAAGCACAAGACCGGCAAGGGGCCTGAAGACCTGCAGGCGCTTGCCGACGCGAAGGGCTTCTCGGAGGCGGGCAGGCTCAAGCCAGGCGTCAAGGCAGGGCAGATCGTGGACTGGCTGAAATCGGATTTCGATCTCGGCCACGGCCACTCCATGGCGATCTATGCCCTGCTCACGGGCAAGAAGAAGCCGGGCGATTGATCTAACGCGCTGCTTCCTCAATCAGCCAGTCGCGAACCGCGTGCACGAGCGCCTCCTTGGAGCGGCTCGGCAGGGTCACCACGGAATAGACAAGTCCCTGTAGCGTCGGGCCGAATGGCTGGATGAGCCGGCCTGCATCGAGTTCCTCCCTCACCAGCGCCAGGCTGAGCAGCGCCGCTCCCTGGCCGGCGACTGCGGCCTGGATCGCCTGGCTTTCATCGGTGAAGCGCAAGGCCGACCTCGCATCGGGCCGCATACCTGCCCGCTCGAACCAGATCGGCCAGGTCGGATGATCGGGATCTGCGCTGCGCCACTCGAAATGGATGAGCGGCACCTTCGCGAGATCGGCGGGCTGGTGGATGTCGAGGGCCGGATTGACCACCGGGGCGAAGCGATCCGCGATGAGCTGGTGCGCGTCGATATCGGGGTAGCTGCCATGGCCATAGCGGATCGCCAGGTCGACCTGGCCCGAATGCAGATCGACAACATCGTCGGATGCGTGCAGCCGCAGATCGATGCCGGGGTGAGCTTTCTGGAAGTGGGCGACACGCGGCACCAGCCATTTCGCAGAGAAGGCTACGGTTGCCGAGATCGTGACGACGGGCCGTTTCCGCTCTGACCGAATGCGCTCGATCGCTGCGGCGAAGGCGTCGAAGCCATCGCGCAGCACGAGATAGAGCGCGCGGCCCTGCTCGGTCAGAAGGACACGCCGCGTCTGGCGGTCGAACAGGCGTGTATCGAGGTGCTCCTCGAGCGTCCGGATCTGGTGGCTGACCGCGGTGGCCGTGACCAGCAGCTCGGAGGCGGCTCGTTTGAAGCTGCCATGACGCGCCGCAGCTTCGAATGCCCGCAGCGAGGACAAGGGCGGCAGGCGTCGCATTACTGAGGTCCAATGACTGAGCTGACAACTTGCCTGATTATGGATGAGTTTAACTCAGTTATCGAGTGACGATTTCGCGTTTGTCGTCCTTAGGGTGAGCGCGCACATTCATCTCATCACTGGACGGTCAGGCCGAATGGATGAAGGAAATTCATCTCGCGACGCGGCCCGTCCATTCACAGATGAGGTGAATGATGTTCGAGCAAGTTGTCACGCGGCCCGATCCCTACGAGCCGTATCTGTTGTCGCAGGCCATCAAGGTCGGCAACCTTCTCTTCGTATCGGGCCAGGCCGGCTATGATGACGAGGGCAAGGTCGTGGAGGGCGGCTTCCTTGCCCAGGGCGAGCAGGCCTTCTCCAATTTGCGGCGTGCCCTCGAAGCGGGCGGTGCCAGCCTGAAGGATGTCGTCAAGGTGACGATTTTCGTCACCGACATGCAGGCTCAGTACAAGGACGTGGTCGAGCTTCGCCGCAGGTTCTGGAGCGCGCCTTATCCCGCCGACACGATCGCCGAGGTCAAGGGCCTCTATGACCCCAAGGTGATGATCGAGATCGAGGCGATTGCGGCAGTGCCAGGGGAGGGCCGGTAAGATGACTGGCCACCCCGCTTCCGGCGTGCCGCGCCAGAGGGCGGAGGAGAGCCTCTTCTCCTCCGTCCGGATCAGCAAGCTCGCTCTATCCAACCGCCTAGTCGTTGCTCCCATGACCCGCGTGAGTGCGACCGTCGATGGCCGCGCCACCGAAGGCATGGCCGCCTATTACCGTTCATTCGCGGAAGGCGGCTTTGGCCTGATCGTGACGGAAGGCATCTACACCGACAAGGCATTCTCACAGGGCTACCAATACCAGCCCGGCCTCGCTGATGCCGAACAGGTCGAGGCGTGGCGACAGGTCGTCAGCACTGTTCATGACGCAGGCGGGCGGATTGTTGCGCAGCAGATGCACGCGGGTGCCCTGGCGCAAGGCAATATCCATCGAGACCATACCATCGGCCCTTCCGCCCTGCGTCCCAAGGGCGAGCAAATGGCGTTCTATCGCGGCAATGGCCCCTACCGCATTCCTCGTGCGATGTCGGAGGCGGATCTCGGCGATGCGGTGGCAGGCTTTGCCAGCGCGGCCGCGCTCGCAAGGGAGGCCGGCTTCGACGGCGTAGAGATTCACGGAGCCAACGGCTACCTGCTCGACCAGTTCCTGACCGAGGGCATCAATCGGCGCGAGGATCGCTATGGAGGAAGCATTGCGGGCCGCCTTCAGCTCTTCGTCGACGTTGCCGAAGCCGTTCGCTCTGCCGTGGGAGCGGATTACGTCGTCGGCATGCGAATCTCGCAGGCCAAGGTGAACGACTTCCTCCACAAATGGGTCGGAGCTACCCGCGAAGCCGAGGCTGTGTTCAGCGCATTGGGCAAGCTTCCCCCCGACTACGTCCACACGACCGAATTCGAGGCCTGGCGCCCCGCCTTCGGCGATGACGGGCCAAGTCTGGCGGCCTTGGCGCGAAGGCATGCCCGGCTTCCGGTTCTGGCGAATGGGTCGCTGCACAATCCGCAACGCGCTGCGGCCATGATCGAAGGCGACGAGGCAGACTTCGTGTCGCTCGGGCGTGGCGCGCTGACCCATGCCGACTGGCCGGCGCGTCTCCGTGAGGGTCGGCCGCTGGAGCCGTTCGACAAATGCCTCCTGTCGCCGATCGCGGATCTGGCGAACGCCGAACGGCGCCGTTCAGCGCTGCTCGACATCGCAAGCTGAGAAGCAAGCTCAGGGCGCGGCCAAACGTGCCATGCCCGCAAAGGTGCTGGCAGGACGCTCAGGCGAGCGTCCTGATCACCAGATAGCATCCCAGCAGCAGCAGTCCCGCGAAGAAGCAGAGCTTGAAGGTGGCAGCGGAGATGCGTGTGCGGATCGCCTGGCCGACCGACATGCCGGCAAGCGCGGGCAGCAGCGCCAGCAGCGAGGATTGCGCCACGCCGACATCCAGGGCGCCCGCTCCGATCAGGCCAACCGACAAGGCCAGCGTCGAAATGATGAAGGAGACGCCCAGCGCCTGCACCAGCTCGTCCTTGTCCAGGCCGAGCGCCTGCAGATAGGGCACGGCCGGCAGCACGAAGACACCGGTCGCAGCGGTGGCGATGCCCGTCGTGATGCCGATGACGGGGCCGAGCCAACCTTCAGCGCTGGAGGGGACACGCAGCTTCGCCGCCTTCAACCCGACCAGTGCATAGAGGACCAGCGCACAGCCGAGCCAGAAGGTGGCCGAGCCGCCCTTGCTTTGTTGCAGCAACCCGGCGCCCGCCCATGTCCCCGCGCAGATGCCGGCAAGCATCGGCCAGAGCCTGATCATGATCGCCTTAAGCCCCGGGCCCGTTGCGACCTGCCAGCTGTTGGTGACGATATTGGGTACGACGAGCAACGCCGCGGCCTGCGCCGGTGCCATCACCACGCCGAGGATGCCGACTGCGATGGTCGGGAGGCCAAGCCCGATGACGCCCTTGACGAAGCCGGCCAGAAGAAAGGTGGCGGCGATGAAGAGGATGAGCTCTGCGTTTTCCATGAGGCTGTTTGTGGCAGTGCGGATGCGGACTGTCGCGTCCGAATGCTACGGTGGGGACCGTACTGTTCCAGGTTGTCTCGGCTGAGCAAGGGAGCATGATGGCTGCATGAGCACGCATGGCCCTTATCTCGCCGAGATCGCCCATCTGATGGGGGATCCAGCCCGCGCCAACATGCTGCACGCCCTGATGGACGGGCGCGCGCTGACCGCCAAGGAGCTCGCCTATATTGCCGGCGTCGCGCCGCAGACGGCGAGCGGCCATCTCGCCCGGCTGATGGCGGGCGGCCTGCTTACGGTCGCCGTCCAGGGGCGTCATCGCTATTACAGGCTCGCCGGGCCTGAGGTCGCAACGGCGCTCGAAGGGCTGATGGTCCTGGCCGGAAGCCAGCCCTCCAGTCGCCGCTTGCCGTCCCGGGTCGGCGCCGACCTTAGCCGGGCACGCACCTGCTACGATCATTTCGCCGGGCGCCTCGGCATCGGCCTGCATGATGCGCTGGTCGCGGGCGGGCACCTGGCGGTTGCCGATGGCGGCTACGGCCTGACGGCGTCGGGGGAGGGCGTTTTCGCGGCGCTCGGCATCGATATCGCTCAGGCGGCCAGGAGCCGGCGCGCGTCCTTGCGCCCATGCCTCGACTGGAGCGAGCGCCGCCCGCATCTGGCGGGAAGCCTGGCCTCAGCCCTCGCATGCCGCTGCTTCGAGACGGGCTGGGTCCTGCGCAAGAAGGACAGTCGTGCCGTGATCCTGACCGATAAGGGGCGTGACGCGCTGATCTCGGCATTGCCGGGTTTTCGCTGCGACGAGCCGGAGGCGCTCAGCCCTGCCGGAGTGCCTGAGACAGCCTTCGCTTGACCTCGTCCTTGAGCGGCTCGGAGGCGTCGAGGATGGCTTGCGCCCGGAAGAAGTCGAGCCCGCCATACCCGTCGATGCCGGCCCGGATCAGGATATCTGGCGGGTGGCGCTCGATCATGCGCTGCACGATGGTGCGCGTCAGGATCTGCGAGACGCCGACCATCGCTTCGAGCGGCTCGGGCACGCGCGTGTCGCTGATCGTTGCCGGTGCGCTGGTGTCCACCGCCATGACGATGCGCCCCGGCGCCAGCAACCTGTCATAGGGCAGGGGGTTGATCGCTCCGCCATCGATCAGCACGCGGCCGCCGAGCACCACGGGGCGCACGAGACCCGGAATGGCCAGCGAGGCGGCCACGGCCGGCGTCAGCGGCCCGCTCGTCAGCGAGACCTCGGCATGGAGATGGTAGTCGGTCGCAATCGCGGCGAAGGGCGTCTTGAGCTCCTCGAACCGGTCGGGCACGGCTTGCGGCCAGAACAGGTCGAGCAGCCGCTCGCCGTCGATCAGCACGGGATTGCCGAGCCCGCGCATGAGATCGGTGAATTTGCCGACGCGGGCGTCGAGCAGCCGCGCGATCACCTTGGCCCGGTCGCGGAATGTCAGTGACACATGCTCCCGCAACTCGCTGCCTGAGAGGCCAGCCGCATAGGCAGCGCCGATGATCGCCCCGATCGAGCAACCGACGATGAGGCCGGGCTTCACGCCGAGTTCATCCAGCGCCTCCAGCACCGCAATATGGCTCAGGCCCCGTGCCCCTCCGGCTCCCAGCACGAGCGCGAGCCGGGGCTCGGCGCTGTCGGATCGGTGCTCGGCAGGCATCGTGGAGCTTGGCATGGTGCGGTGCTGCGGCCTGAGCTCTGCTCAGGCAAGGAACGGCTTCAGGGCTTCCAGCGTTGCAGCGGGGTTTTCCTCCGGGAGGAAATGGCCGCTGACGATCGCCTTCCCCTCAGCCTTGGGCGCGAAGGTCGAGCGCCAGATCGCGAGCGGGCTTTCGCCCTTGGCCGGTATGCCGGCTTCGCCCCAGAGTGCCAGCACCGGGCAGAGGATGGTCTTTCCCGCCGCGAGATCGGCCCTGTCCTGGGCGAGATCCGTGGTGGCGCCGGCGCGATAGTCCTCGCAGGCCGCATGGATGCGATGCGGGTCGTCGAATGATTCCCCATAGGATCGGAGCGCGAGCGGGTTGAATACGTCGAGCGCCTTGGCCCGTGTCCAGCTCGCGATCGTATGATCGAGCCAGGCCTGGGGATTGGTCTTGATCAGGTTTTCCGGCACGGGTTCGGGCTGGGCCAGGAAGGTCCAGTGATAGACCTGCATGGCACGCGCCGCGTCCATGCCGTCCCACATCGAGAGCGTCGGCAGGATGTCGAGCACGGCAAGCCGCTCGACCCTGCCGGGATGGTCGAGAGCGAGGCGATAGGCGACACGCGCGCCGCGGTCATGGCCGACCACGGCAAAGCGGATATGGCCGAGCGCTTCCATGACGGCGACGACGTCCTCGCCCATGGCGCGCTTGGTGTAGGTTTCCTTGCCGCCATCGCCATGGGGAGCCGCCGACCAGCCGTAGCCGCGCAAGTCCAGGCAGACGACGCGATGGGTCTTCGCCAGTTCGGGTGCGATCTTGTGCCATTCGGCGTGGGTCTGCGGGAAACCGTGAATGAGCACGAGCGGCGGCCCTTCACCGCCGGAACGCGCAAAGATCTTGCCGACGGGCCCGTCGACCCAATGGGCCGTGAAGCCGGGAAAGAGTGAATCGAGATTGCTCATGGAGGAGTGCTCCTGGCGTAGCCGCTGGCCTGATATCAGTCTGGCTGAAATCCTAACCCTCGACGAGCGCGGATGTTCAGCCTTCCTGCTCCCGCTTGACTGCCTGCCATCCGATGTCGCGACGGCAGAACCCCTCCGGCCAGTCGATCGCGTCGACGGCGGCATAGGCGCGTTGCTGGGCCTCGCTGACAGTCTTCCCGAGGCCAACGACATTGAGCACGCGCCCACCATCGGCAACGATGTCGGTCCCGGACTGCTTCGTCCCGGCATGGAAGACGAGGACATCGTCCATGGCCTCGGCCTTCTCGATGCCGTGAATGATGCTGCCCTTCTCGGGCGCCTCGGGATAGCCCCGGGCTGCTAGCACAACGGTCAGCGCGGCTTCGTCCAGCCAGCGCAGATCGAAGGAGCCGAGTACGCCGTCGCAAGCCGCGAGGAAGGCGGGCACGATATCGCTCTTCAGACGCGGCATCAGCACCTCGCATTCCGGGTCGCCGAAGCGGACATTGTACTCGATCAGCTTCGGCCCCTGCGCCGTGATCATCAGTCCGGCGTAAAGCACACCCTTGAACGGCGCGCCGCGCTTCTGCATTCCCGCGAGCGTTGGTGCGATGATCTCCGCCATGACCCGGTCTTCCAGGGCCCTGGTCATCACCGGGGCGGGCGAATAGGCGCCCATGCCGCCGGTATTCGGGCCGGTGTCGCCGTCGCCGACGCGCTTATGGTCCTGAGCCGAGGCAAGCGGAAGGGCATGGCTACCGTCGCAGAGTGCGAAGAAACTCGCTTCCTCGCCGATCATCCATTCCTCGATCACCACCTCGGCGCCTGCTGCGCCGAAGCCGCCCGAGAACATCATCTCGATGGCGGCATCGGCCTCGTCGAGGGCCTGTGCCATCACCACGCCCTTGCCAGCGGCGAGCCCGTCGGCCTTGATCACGATCGGCGCGCCTTGAGCCCTGACATAGGCCTTGGCCGATGCTGCATCCCCGAAGCGTCCGAAGGCGGCCGTCGGGATGTTGAACTCGGCACAGAGTTCCTTGGTGAAGCCTTTCGAGCCTTCGAGCTGCGCTGCCGCTTTCGAGGGGCCGAAGGTCTTGATCCCGGCCGCAACGAGATCATCGGCGATGCCGGCGACGAGCGGCCCTTCGGGCCCGACCACGACGAGGTCGACCTTCTCCTGCTTGCAGAAGGCGACGACTGCGGCGTGATCGGCGATATCGAGCGCGACGTTCTCGCCGCATTCGGCGGTGCCGGGGTTGCCCGGTGCGACAAGGAGCCGGTCGCAGAGCGGAGAGCCGGATATCGCCCAGGCGAGCGCATGTTCGCGTCCGCCGGAACCGATCAGAAGGATGTTCATCGCGCCGTCTCCGCTTGCTCCGCGCGCAATAGCCTTCGCAGCGGCGCGGGGCAACGCTTCTGCTCGGTCGTTGCGACAGTTATGGTCGCGCAATGGATATCGAATCGCCCGACACCAAGCCCTCCAATGCGCCGGAATGGTCGGTCTCCGACCTGTCTGGCGCGCTCAAACGCACGCTGGAGGACGCCTTCGGCTTTGTCAGGGTGCGTGGCGAGATTTCGGGCTATCGCGGCCCGGTCGCGTCGGGCCATGTCTATTTCTCGCTGAAGGACCAGAGCTCCAAGATCGACGCGGTGATCTGGAAGGGCGTCTTCGGACGGCTGAAGACACGGCCTCAGGAAGGGCTGGAGGTCATCGCCACCGGCAAGATCACGACCTTCGCCGGCAAGTCGAGCTACCAGATCGTCATCGATTCGCTGGAGCCGGCCGGGGTCGGCGCGTTGATGGCGCTGCTGGAGGAACGTCGCAAGAAACTTGCTGCCGAAGGCCTGTTCGACGAGGGGCGCAAGCAGCTTATCCCCTATCTGCCGCGCGTCGTCGGCGTGGTGACCTCGCCGACAGGTGCTGTCATCCGCGACATCCTGCACCGTCTCGAGGACCGCTTTCCCCGCCATGTCCTGGTCTGGCCGGTGCGCGTCCAGGGCGAGACCAGTGCGGCCGAGGTGGCTGCCGCCATTGCCGGTTTCAACGCATTGCCGGAAGGCGGGCGAATCCCGCGTCCCGACGTGATCATCGTCGCGCGCGGTGGCGGTTCGCTCGAGGATCTGATGGGCTTCAACGAGGAGGTCGTGGTGCGCGCCGCTGCTGCCTCGCTGATCCCACTCGTCTCGGCAGTCGGCCACGAAACCGATTGGACCCTGATCGACCACGCCGCCGACCTGCGTGCGCCGACTCCGACCGGCGCCGCCGAGAAGGTCGTGCCGGTCCGCGCCGATCTGATGGCGCTGATCGCCGATCTCTCCCGTCGGCAGGCGGGGGCGATGCGCCGTCTCTCTGATCGCCGTCGCAGCGATCTGCGTGCGCTTGCGCGGGCCTTGCCGGGGCCGGAGGCTGTCCTCTCCAGCCCGCGGCAGCGGCTCGACCTGGCGGCGGCACGCCTTGCTCCGGCATTGGCGCGCAACGCTCGGGCGTACGAGCAACGGCTTGCGGCGTTGTCGCAGCGGCTCGTGCGGCAATCTCCGTCGGTCCGGCTCGCGACCTATGTGGCAAGGCTCGATGGGCTCTCGAGCCGCTTGCGGGCCGGGCGTGACGCCTTGCTGAGGGCGGAACGGCTGCGCCTCCAACGGGCGCATGAGCGCAGCGACGAGCTGTCGCTGAGGGCGAGCCGCGCCTTTGTCCAGGGTCTGGGGCGCCGTCGCGACAGGCTTGAATCGGCCTGGAGCCTGGTCCGCTCGCTCGGCCCCCAGGCCGTCCTGGCGCGTGGCTATGCGCTGGTGCGCGATGGATCGGGAGCGCTCATTCGCGGCGTGGAGCAGGCAAAGCCCGGCCTGGCGCTCAGCGTTCAGGTCAGCGACGGCAGCTTCGATGTCGCCGTCACCGCCGGCGGGGAGGGGCCGTCGCCGCGGCCCACTCGTGCTCCGCGCCGGGAGACACCGCGCAGCGGGCAGGGCGACCTCTTCTAGCTGACCGGGGCGCTCAACGCCCCATCAGAAAGCTCTTGACGCGCTTGATCGCGTCATCGCGCGCTTCAGGATGTGTCCCCACCGTGACCTTGCCGCTTCCGGTCGCGGAATACGCCACGTCGCTGCGCTCCTTCACCTCGAGGCGAGGGTGATCGAAATCATGCAGCGCACCGGGATAGAGGACAAGTTCGATCGCTTCGCCACGCGCCCGTGCCGCCTTGGCGAGATGGTCGCACGGCGCGGGCGGCGTCCAGTCATCCGCATCGCCCATCAGGATCAGGGTCGGCAGCCTGGCCGAGAAGCTGGCGGATTCCGATTGGAAGCGGCAGCCCGGATAAAAGGCGATGGCCCGTGCGAAATCGGGTTGGCCGTCAGCCGGGCGCCGGTCCTTGCGGATCGCCGTCAGCACGGTCGAGCCGCCTCCGGACCAGCCGAGCAGGGCGATTTCCTTGTTGCGGACATCGCCGCGGGCCTGCAGCCATTGCCGTGACGCTGCCGCATCCGCCACGCGCTCACGGCTTGCCCGAACCGTCAGTTCCTTGACACCGCATTGCGAGCCGAGCTTGCGCGAGCCGTAGCTGTCCGGCATCAGCACGACGTAGCCAGCGGCGGCCAGCCGCTCGCCCCAGTCCGAATGCCGGGCCGACAATTTGCCATTGTCGCGCCACAGGCCGCCGCAACCATGCAACGCGACTACGGCCGGGAATGGCCCTGGACCGTTCGGGCGATACAGCACACCGTCCAGCTGTCCTTCCTCGACCGGGATGCGAACGCGCTCATAGCCGCCCGCAGAAGCGGGCGCGCACCAAAGCAGCGCGAGGCCTGTAAGGGCCATGACGTGTCGGACGAGACTGGACATCATCGGCAGGAACGCTATCACAGCTCCGAGTTATCGGATAATTCATTCACTGAGCAACGGTTTTCGATCTTACAGATGAACATCAGCGAGCGTCCGCCCGTGCCGGGACCCGAAGCTGCCGTCGACTATGGTCACGGCGAATTCCGTGTCGTGCGCCCGGGCACCTTCGTGCGTTGCGCCGTGACCGGCGCCCCGATCAAGCTCGACGACCTGCGCTACTGGTCGGTCGAGTGGCAGGAAGCCTATGTTTCTCCGGAGGCGGTGCTGTTGCGGCTGCGCCGCGCCGGGCGTGCCTGAGAGCCCATCTTCACGCCATCGAGCAGGTGCGTGATCTCGCTCGGTTCGTCGAAGACGAGCGAGACCGGGACCGCCAGCAGGCGGTGCTGCTCCGCAAACGGCCAGAGTGCGGTGAGCTTTGTCATGTCTTTTTCGGTGGTCGCCACCAGGCAATCCTGCGCCGCAGCCTCGCGGATGATCTTGGCCACGTCCTCGGCCGTGTAGGCGTGGTGATCGCCGAAGGCATGTTCGGCCCGAATCTCGGCGCCGGCCTCGCGCAGGGTCGCGCTGAATTTCTCCGGCCGCCCGATCCCGGAGACGGCCAGAACCGCCTGACCACGAAGTCTGTCGGCAATCCCGGCCGACAGCGCAAGCCGCCCGCGCAGAACCGGCTTGCCGGCCTCTTGGGCTGCGGCGGCGACCCTGTTCCCCGCCTCGCCCGGGCCAATCACCAGGATAGCATCGGTCATCGCCAACTGCTCAGCCAGCGGTGCCCGCAACGGGCCGGCTGGCAGACATAGACCGTTGCCGATCCCGCTCGCGCCATCGACGACGGCCAACCGCAGCTGTTTGGTGAGCGAGGGGTTCTGCAGCCCGTCATCCATGATGATCAGGCTTGCACCGAACGCTTTCGCGAAGGCGGCTCCGGCCGGTCGGTCGCGGGCTACCACGGTGCGGGCGGCAGAGGCCATCAGCACGGCCTCGTCCCCGACGCCGTTGGCATCATGGTGACGCCTGTCCACTTCGACAGGTCCGGCGAGCCGTCCGCCATAGCCCCGCATCAGGACGAAGGGCGTTTCTCCGCGGGCGGTCGCAAGCGCAGCGAGGGCGATCGCCGTTGGCGTCTTGCCGGCACCGCCGGCGATGAAATTCCCGACGCAGATCACCGGGATGCCTGCATCGGTACCGGTCTGGCGCATGCGGCGCGCGGTAAGTGCTCCGTAGAGAGAGCCGATCGGTTGCAGCAGCCGGGCAAGAAGGCTCGGCCGATGCTGCCACCAGAACGTTGGTGCGCGCATCAGCTGTCGATCTCGCGCTGGCCCAGGGCGACGCGCATCAGGAGCGGTTCGATAGCCTGTTCCGTGCGGCTCAATGCGCCGCCGAGCTGCTTGCTGGTTTGCCCCGCCGCGCGCGCTGCCTGCCGTGCGGCTGCCGGGTCGCTGAGCCAGCGATGCACTGCGCCTGCGAGCGCCTGCACGTCGGGAACTTCGCGTGCGCCGCCGCCCTGATCGAAGGCGGCAAAGATCTCGGCGTTGTTATGGACATACGGCCCGTGCAGCAGGGCGCAGCCGAGCTTGGCGGGCTCGATCGGATTATGTCCGCCGATCATCGGCACGAGCGAACCGCCAAGGAAGGCCACTTGCGAGAGGCGATAGAAGAGGCCGAGCTCGTTGACCGTGTCGGCGATATAGAGCTCGATATCGGGGTCCGGCATCTCTCCAGCCGCGCGCCGCGCGACGGCGACACCGTTGGCCCGGGCGAGATCCTCGATTTCCTGGCCACGCTGAGGGTGCCGCGGAGCGATGATCGTGAGCAGTTTCGGCACATGCGGCTTGATGCCGAGATGGGCCGACAGGATCTGCTCCTCCTCGCCCGGATGCGTGCTGGCGGCGATCCAGATCGGCCGGCCGGCGGTCAGCCCATCGAGGATCGCGAGCGTGTTCGGGTCGGCCGGGGGCGCCGCGACATCGAATTTCAGATTGCCGGCGATGCTGACACGCGGTGCGCCGAGCTGGGCAAGACGCTCGCCGTCGCCCTGCGACTGGGCAAGGCAGGAATCGAAGCTGGAGAGCAGGTAGCGTGAGGTCCTGGGCGCCCTGTACCAGCGCTTGAAGGAGCGCTCCGACATCCGGGCATTGACCAGCACGAGCGGAATATCCCGCTTGCGCGCCTCGATCACCATATTGGGCCAGATTTCGGATTCGCAGATCAGCCCCATGGCCGGCTGCCAATAGTCCAGGAAGCGGCGCATGTAGCGCGGTACGTCGAGCGGCAGGTACTGGTGGATGGCGCCGGCTGGCAAACGCGCTGCAAGCAGGCGCGCCGAGGTCACGGTGCCGGAGGTCACGAGAACGGCCAGCCCGCGCCGCTGCAGGCGCTCGATCAGAGGGAGCAGCGTCACCGTCTCGCCGACGCTGGCGCCATGCAGCCAGATCAGCGTCTGGTCGGGCCGCTGGACGCCGGGATAGCCGCGGCGCTCGGCGAAACGTGTCGGATCTTCCTTGCCGCGACGGCGGCGCCAGACCAGCAGGCCCGCAGCGGCCGGCTCGAACAGCGCAGTCGCCATGCGGTAGGCTCTGAGGAAGGGGCCCTTGCCGCTCATGCCGCTTTGGCTCCTGTTGCAGCGCGGAGCCCCGCACCGGGGTCGCGGGAACCGACCAGCTCATAGGCGCGGGCATGGACCGCGTCGAGCCCGGCCTGGAGCGCGAGACGGGCGGCTTCGCTCGTGGCCTCGTCGGCATCGCGCGCGATCCGGATCGGATCGCCGACCACGATCGCGCAGCGGCCGAAGGGCAGCCCGATCGAGGCGCGGTCCCAGCTGTTGAAATCGATGCGCCGGCTCGTCACCACGGCAACCGGATGGACCGGGCGACCCGATGCCTTGGCCAGCGCGATGATGCCAGGCCCCGCGACGCGGGCGCGCTTGGGAATGTCGGCGGTGAGCACCATGGTGTCGCCGGCGGCCAGGCGTCGAACCATGGCGAGGAACGCGCTCGCGCCACCCTTCTCGCGGACCTTGCGGCCGAGCGCCCCTGAGCCGCGGATGGCGCCGATGCCGAGTTCGCGCAGCGCCACGGCGTTGAAACCGCCATCGCCGTGGCGGGAAACCAGCGAGCAGGCGGGCATCCAATCCGGCCGTGCGAAGGGGATCATGATGTGCTGGCCATGCCACATCGCAATGATCAGCGGCAGCTCCGGCCGGATATGATCATAGATGTCGGCCGGTTCGACGACGGTTCGGCTGGTGCGGCGGACGAGTTTGAGATAGCCGGCCAGCAGCCGGCCGAGCGTCTCTTGCGCCACGCGCGTCTTGAGGATGGAAAAGCCCATGAACTCCGCTTCCGAACCGCTGAATGCCTGTCTCGCGGCTCAGGACTTCGCAGTTTCGGGATCGAGCAGACGATGCAGGTGCACAACGAAGTAGCGCATCTGAGCCTGGTCGACGGTCGCCTGCGCCTTGGCCTTCCAGGCCGCATGGGCGCTCGCATAGTTCGGGTAGATGCCGACGATGTCGAGCTTCGCCAGGTCCTTGAAGGTGATGCCGTCAAGGGAGCTCAGCTCGCCGCCGAAGACGAGATGAAGAAGCTGCTTCTGGTCGGTGTCTGCGTTCATTTGTCTCTCCAGCGGGAATGAGGCTCTGCCGCGGCACCAGATAAGCTATCCGCGCGAGCGGTGCGAGTGCCGATTGAGCGAGGTTGCATTTGTCGGAAAGCGGCTGGCCTTCAGGCGCTCTGCGGCGGGATCTCGCGCAGGCGCTGCATTGCAGCAAGCAACGGCTCCGCGAGGCTTGCGCCACTGGCAACGAGCATGCCGTGGACCGGCACCTCGCGGTTGTAGACGACGGGGTTGCCGCTCCCGCCGCTGAGCCGGCCGCCGGCTTCGTCCAGCACGAGATGGGCGGCGGCAAGGTCCCAGTCCCGCGCATCAGGGGAGACGAGCCCGGCATCGATCGTGCCGTCCGCAATCCGTGCCAGCCTGAGTGCGAGCGAAGGGATCTTCTCGGCAGCGTCGAACGTCTCGATCCGCGCCAGGGCGTCGAGCATCGGCTTTGGCCCCGCAATGCGAGCGCCGCCGAGCGTGGTCAGGCGGGTCGTCGCGATCGGCCGGTCGTTGCAGTAGGCTCCCCCGTGCCGTCGAGCCGTATAGGTTGCGCCGCAGGCGGGCGCATGCACGACGCCGGTCACCGGTGCGCCATCAGCGAGGAGGGCGACGCAAACCGCCCAGTCCGGCGAACCCGACATGAACGCGCGCGTTCCATCGATGGGGTCGACGACCCAGACGAGACGGCGCGACAGCCGCTGCGCGTCGTCGGCGGTCTCTTCCGATAGCCATGCGGCCTCCGGCAGCAATTCCGAGAGTCTGATCCGCAGGAAAGTATCGACGGCGATGTCGGCTTCGGTGACAGGCGAGCCGCCGCTCTTCGACCATGTCCGGGCCGCGGTCCTGGCTCCGGGGCGGAACAGTTCGAGTGCCAGCGCACCCGCCTCGATGCAGCTTTCCCGAACTTGAGGCAGAAGATCCGGGGCGACAGACAGCGTTTGCGAAGTCATGCGCTCCCTATCGAGCCTCCCTGCTGCGGTTTCAAGGTGAAAAAGCAGCGCAGTTGCGAAAGATTCCGTCAAGCATCACGCCCGATAGCGGCCGATTTAGACGCCGAAATGGCCGCAACACATTCCTTTAACCGAAGCTCTTAAGTGCTCGGATAGGGCTGCGGTCCACTCTCCACCCTGCAAGCACGAGAGCCCCGGACTTCACAGAGGGCTCCGCGCAGCAGGGACATGAGAGGCGTAAAACCGATGGCCAGCGTCACGCCGGCTGCCGGGGAGGTCGGCTTTGCGCCGAACCTTCTCGGCTGCCCGAACCATAGCAGCATAGTCGCCCGCAATCCGATGCCGGTGCAGGTCGAGGCGCCTCGCATCGAGCGCATCGCCTCGGTGAGGATCTTGCGCGGAAACCCCGGCTGGCGCGGCATTGCCCTGCGGCTAGCCAATCCGTCCGGCGAAGATGAACGACTGGAACTCGCGCTGACGGCCGGCGATGGCCGTGCGATCAGCGTCGCGGTCTTCGATGCCGAAGACGCTGTGGCACATTGGCGCGACTGCGGTCGCAGCAGCGGTTTGCCGCTGTTGCTCGAATCCGTCGATGGCGTGATCACCGAGCCCTTTCCTCAGCTCGGCCGGCTGGCACTGGGGCCGATCCGCATCCGCCGTCGGCACGCCTTTCTCAATGGCCGCCGCCCACGCTTTCTGACACGGCGCAAGACCGCGCAGCTGCCAGTGCGGCCGGTCATCGTCTCCGGCGAGCGGCTGACGGATTGAGCTGCGCTTTGATCATGGGACCGGATTTCGTATCCCGTCCCATGATCTAATCTCCTGTGGCGGCATCGGCTTTCCCGAAGACCGCAAACCGCTCTTCGGGCCGCTGCCTTGGGCCTTCATTTCACAGGAAAGCGCGGCTCAACGCATCGAGCGCATAGCCGCCGGCCAGCAGCAGGCCGGCATTGCGGTTGGAGCGGAACAATCCCAGGGCGACCGGGGAGGTGGCGCCCTGGATACGGGAAACCTGCCGGGCGAGATGCGCTGCAAAGGCCGCAAGCCCAATCCAGGCGATTGCACCGCTGCCCGCGCTCCAGGTTGCCAGGCCGGCGAGTGCGACGGAGAGCGCGAAGCAGAGGCCTACCGCCTCGCGCGTCCAGGACCCGAAATAGCGGGCACTCGACTTGATGCCGGCGATCACATCGTCCTCGATGTCCTGCATGGCGTAGATGGTGTCGTAGCCGATGGTCCAGACGATCGCAGCCGCGTAGATCAGGTAGGCCGGTGGATCGAGCCGCCCGAACACCGCGCTCCAGCCCAGGAGCCCACCCCATGAGAAGGCGAGGCCCAGCACGAATTGCGGCATGTTGGTGACGCGCTTCATGAAGGGATAGATCGCGACGATCGCCAGCGAGCCGATGCCGAGCAGGATCGTGAAGCGATTGAACTGGACGAGGATCAGCAGCCCGACCAATGACAGCGCAACCATGAAGAGTGCGGCCGCCTTGGTTGTGATCTGCCCGGAGGGCAATGGGCGGCCGCGCGTTCGTGCCACCTGCGCATCGAGCTTGCGGTCGACGATATCGTTGAAGGTCGAGCCCGCGGCCCGCATCACGACGGCACCAACCAAGAAGAGCAGGCCGTGCCAGAGATTGGGAAATGCGCTGCCGCTCGCGATGGCCGCGAGCCCCGCGGCCCACCAGCATGGCAGCAGCAGCAACCACCAGCCAATCGGCCGGTCGATGCGGGCAAGTTTGAGATAAGGGCGCAGCCATTGCGGCGCCCGGGTATCGACCCAATGGCCCTTCAGTGCGTCGGGGAGGGGGGCATCAGCCAGGGATGCACCGGCTGGCTTCGAGGCCAGGGCCATGACGAGATCAGAGCGCGCCCTGCGGCACCCGCATCGGGCCGCCGGTCAACGCATCGCCGCCGCCGAACGGATTATTGCCCTGCTGCTGCGCTTGCTGCTGCGCCTTGCGCTGCATGGCCGCCTGCTGCTTGACCGCATTGCAGGCCTGATTGCGGAAGCCTGCCGCCTTCTCATTGTCAGCCTTCATGCCGTCCACGAAGGTCGGCGGAATCTGGCACCAGTCCTGATTGGCGGTCGCGAATTTGAGGGTGGCGTTGCCGTTGTTGACGAGGCTGCCGAGCGTGCCGCAGGCCTCAGTCGGCGTCAGCTTGCGCTTCGCCTTGGAAGCGCTGTTCAACCGCGCGACGATCGACTGCCGCTCCTGCAGGAGCTTTTGAAGCTGTTCGCAGCCCGAGGCCTGAGCGCTCGCGGGGCTGACGTGGAGGAATGTCGCCGCTGCCAAGCCGAGCGTCGCAATCAACCCCGAGGCCACGTATCGCCGCATAATAGTCCTGCTCCCAATCGGTGAGGGTTCCTCGAACCGCGCACTCCATATCAGCAGAGGGGCGGTCTCGCCAAGCGTCAGGCAACATCGAACCGAATTCTGTTACCGACTCTTGCGAATAAACGAAGAATGTGGCGACTTTCCCGCCGCAATGGCATCGCAAAATCAGTTGCTGTCGCAAGAGTGGAGACTGTTTGCGCCTATGCCGATGCCAGATCTGCCGAAACATCGGCTCTATCTCGATTCCGCGTTGGTACGGGAAGTGCCCGTTCCTCTCGATCGGGAGCAGGCCAATTACCTTCTCAACGTCCTGCGCCTGCGGGAGGGCGACGGCGTCCTCGTTTTCAACGGGCGGGATGGCGAATGGCTTGCCGCGATCGTCCCGGAAGGGCGAAAGCAGGCGAGCCTGCGCCCATTGCGGCAGGTGCAGCACCAGACTCCCGTTCCAGACCTGCATTACCTCTTCGCACCGCTGAAACATGCCCGGCTCGATTACATGGCACAGAAGGCGGTGGAGATGGGTGCCGGTGTGCTGCAGCCAGTGCTCACCCGACGCACGCAGGTCTCGCGGTTGAACCTCGAGCGCCTCAAGGCCAATGCCATCGAGGCCGCCGAACAATGCGGCATCCTGGCCTTGCCGGACATCCGTTCCGAGCAGTCGCTCGACGTGGTGCTGGCCGCTCTCGAGCCCGAGCGCCTGCTGATCTTCTGCGACGAGGGCATGGCGGCGGCGAGCCCTGTGAGCGCGCTGGCGGAAACCCCACCAGCACCGCTCGCCCTGCTGATTGGTCCCGAAGGCGGCTTTGACGACGAAGAGCGCCGGCGAGTGCTGTCTCGCCCCAAGACAATCCGTATCTCGCTCGGCCCGCGCATCCTGCGCGCCGATACGGCGGCGGTCGCGGCGCTTGCCCTGGTCCAGGCGACATTGGGCGATTGGGTCTCGAGATCGGGCTGAGCGCGCAGGAACGGCGCGCCGAATTCCGCGTTGGTCGTTGGGGAGGAAAATCCACATTCGTCGCGGTGCCATCGAACCGGCTCATTCAGGGCCGGTTTTGCGCGCGAGGGTCTGCCCCCGTGATTCGACGACCCGCGAGGACCATGAGATGAGCCAAGCCTGCCGCTTCGGTATCGAAGAAGAGTATTTCCTGTCCGACTTCACGACACGTGGCATCGTCCGGAAAATCTCGCCGGCATTCCTCGATGCCGTGCATGCGGCGTTTCCGAGCGAAGTCCAACGGGAGATGCTGCAGTCCCAGATCGAGGTGGCGACCCCGATCTGCGAGACGATGGGAGAAGCGCGTAAATCGCTGGCGACGCTGCGGACCGGCCTTGCGAGCATCGGGCTGGCCCATGACATGCTCCTGCTTGCCTGCGGCACCCATCCGAGCGCGTCCTGGTCGCGGCAACGGGCCACCGAGGCCGCTCGCTATGACAGGCTGATGCGCGAGCTCCAGATGCTCGGCAGCCGCAACCAGCTCTGTGGGCTCCATATTCATGTCGAGGTGCCGGACGAAGATCAGCGCATCCGGCTGATGGGGCGGATCATGCCGTTCCTCCCGGTGTTTCTCGCACTGTCGACATCTTCGCCCTTCTGGCAGGGGCGGCGTACCGGCCTGATGGGCTACAGATTATCCGCCTACGCGGAACTACCGCGCACCGGCCTGCCGGAGCTCTTCCTCGACCCCGCCGACTACCGCGCCTATGTCGATACCCTGGTAGCGGCCGGGGCCATCAAGGATGCCAGCTCTATCTGGTGGGCGATTCGCCCTTCTGAGAAGCACCCGACGCTGGAATTGCGCATCGCCGACAGCTGCACGCGCCTGGACGATACGCTGGCCATCGCCGCGCTCTATCGGTGCCTAATTCGCCACCTCTGCAGGAATCCCGGGCTCAACGCCGATCTGACTGCCGCCGCGCGCGCCATCGCAGCGGAGAATGTCTGGCGGGCCCAGCGCTATGGGATCCATGGCGGATTGGTCTGCCCGGAAACCAAGGGGATGCGCTCGGTTCCGGGCCTGGTCGACGAACTGATCGATCAGCTTTCGGACGATGCCGCGGCGCTCGGCTGTGCCGCCGAACTTGGCGAGTGCCGGACGATTGCGGCTCAGGGCACCAGTGCGGATCGACAGCTTGCCATTTTCGAGGAGGCCCGCGCGCGCACTGGGGGCGACGCGGGCGGCTTGGCCTCAGTCATCGACTGGCTGGCGTCAGAGACACGAAACGACGGTGCAAGCCGGCTGCAGGACATAAGCCAGCCGCTGCGCGGTGTGGCCTGAACGCAAGCGGTTTCGGGATGCCGGCATGTGCGTTGTGCATTTGCGCAAGCAATCTCCTTCCACGAACGCGGGACGGAGGTCGTTGTCCTCCGTTCGGCGGTCGCATATGTCTGACGCTTCCTGGGCCTGCCTCGCCCGTGCCGTCCGGTGCGTGCGAGATGTCGGCCATCCCTTCGTCCTGCCGGAGCGCCCATGGCTCGCGATGTGTCCGATTCCACCCCGATCGCGTCGAAGTCCGAGCTGATCGGCTGGATTGCGGCAGGCGAGAAGCCTCGCTCCGCCTTCCGGATCGGCACCGAGCACGAGAAGTTCCCGTTCTACCGCGCGGATATCGGCGCGGTGCCGTACGAGGGGCGCGGGGCCGCGGGCGGTATCCGGCACCTGCTTGAAGGCATGCAGCAGCGGCTCGGCTGGGAGCCGATCATTGATGACGGCCATATCATCGGCTTGGCCGGTCCCGAAGGTGGCGGCGCAATCTCGCTTGAACCCGGTGGCCAGTTCGAACTCTCCGGCGCGCCGGTCGAAACGCTGCACGAAACGGCGGCGGAGCTCGCCGCGCATCTCGCCGATGTGAAGGCGGTCGCCGAGCCTCACGATATCGGCTTCCTGGCGCTGGGCCATTCGCCGCTCTGGACGCGGGAGCAGACCCCGGTCATGCCGAAGGGCCGCTACCGGATCATGGCCAACTACATGCCGAAGGTCGGCACGCGCGGCCTCGACATGATGTTCCGGACCTGCACCGTGCAGGTGAACCTCGATTTCGCCGACGAGGCGGACATGGTGAAGAAGCTCAGGGTCTCGATTGCCCTGCAGCCGATTGCAACTGCGCTCTTCGCTTCTTCGCCCTTCACCGAGGGCAAGCTCAACGGCTTCCAGTCGGTGCGTTCCGAAATCTGGCTCGATACAGACAATGCCCGTTCGGGCATGCTGCCCTTCGTGTTCGATGAGGGCATGTCCTACGAGGGTTATGTCGACTGGGCGCTCGATGTGCCGATGTATTTCGTCAAGCGCGGGCCGGTCTATCACGACGTGACCGGCGCCTCCTTCCGCGATCTGCTCGCCGGCCGCTTGCCGCAGCTTCCGGGCGAGCAGGCGACCATGTCCGATTGGGCCAACCACCTGTCGACCTTGTTCCCCGAGGTTCGGCTGAAGCGCTTTCTGGAAATGCGGGGCGCCGATGCCGGGCCGCCCGCCTTGCTGAACGCGTTGCCCGCCTTCTGGGTCGGATTGCTCTATGATCAGGTCGCGCTCGACGCCGCCTGGGACCTGGTCAAGAGCTGGAGCACCGAGGAGCGTCAGGGCCTGCGCGACGCAGTGCCTGCGGCGGGGCTCTCTGCCACAGTCGCCGGCCGCAGCGCGCGTGAGATTGCGCAACAGGTTCTGGAATTGTCGCGCGCTGGTCTCGCGCGCCGCGCCCGCCTGAACGGCAAGGGCGAGGACGAGACGCGCTTCCTCGATCCTGTTCTCGCGATTGCCGAGGGCGGCCGCAGCCTGGCTCAGGACCTTGCAGACCGGTATCGCGGGGAATGGAACGCGCGTGTCGAGCCGGTGTTTAAGGATTTGCTCATCTAAACGGTCGATCAGCCACGGAATTTCTAGGCAGGGCTGGCGTTTCGCGGCATTTGCCATCGGGCGTTAACGCTTTCTCCGAAGCTTCGGAGTGAGCATCCGGCCATGGAACGATTGCTCACCCTTCTTCTCGGCTTTGCCCGCGACAACCGCGGCGCAACTGCCATCGAATATGGGCTGATCGCCGCCGGGATATCGATGTCCGTGATCATCGGCGGGCAGGAGATCGGCCGGTTTATACGCGGCGTATTCGAAGCGGCACAGGCCGGGCTCAATCCCTGAACATTGCGGCTGCGGGGACCCGGGGCAGGAGCGGGCACCCGACGAACCTACTCCGCCGCGGTCTTGAAGCTCGCGAGGTTGTCGAGGCTCTGGATGATGTGCTCCGCAAGGGCATTCGAGAGCACCGAGGGGTCGAAGCGCGTGCGCAACAGCCCGATCTTGCAAGACGGCAGGGTTGCATAGCCCTCGCTAGGGCCGAGAATGCGCATGCCGGGCCTGATCGCGCTCTCCGGCAGCACCGAGACGGCGAGGCCGGCGACTACGGCTGCACCGACCGCAGTCGAGTTCCAGCTCGCATAGAGCACGCGGAAGCGCCGCCCCTTCTTCTCCAGCGCTTCGACAGCAGCCTGGCGCCAATTGCAGGTTGGGCGGCCGAGTGCGAGCGGGAGCGGGTCCTCCTCATGGACGGTATGGCGCGCAGAAGTGACCCAGAGCAGGGGCTCGATCCGGATGATCTCGCCCTGACCGCGGCCTTCGACATGGGTGATGATGGCAAGGTCGATATCACCGGTGCCGATGCGTTCGGCCAGCATCGGTGTCGGCTCGCAAACGACCGTCACCTCAGCGCGCGGGTTGGAATGTGCAAAGCGAGCCAGGATCTCGGGTAGATAGCGGTCGGCATAGTCGTCGGGGACGCCGAGGCGGATGCGCCCCTTGAGGTCTGCATCGGCGAAGCTCGCCACGCATTCGAGATTGAGGCGCACGATGCGGCGCGCGTAATCCAGCAGGCGCTCACCATCTTCCGTCAGCTTGGCGTGGCGTCCGTCGCGGCCGAAGAGCGGGCGCCCGACCCGTTCCTCAAGGCGCTTCATCTGCATCGAGACGGCGGATTGCGTCTTGTAGACGATCTCCGCCGCGCGGGTGAACGAGCCCGTATCGGCAATGGCGACAAAGGTCTTGAGCTGGTCGGCGTCGAGAACATGCGCCATGGAGCACCCCCACGATGGATCATCAATATCCGTGCTGTGAAGTATCATAACCATTCGTTTGGCTGATGGCCAGCGCAAAGCTATCCTTCAGGCATTCTCCAGTCCGTGTCGTCGGTGCGCTCCAGCCGGGCCGGGAAATGCTCGTTTTGCCGCCAGACCCCTGAAGGAGGTCGCCATGCTGATCCTGACATTCGTTCCGAAGTCGCTCTCGTTCGTCGCCACCGGCGTCACGCGTGTTGTCGCCGGTGGTTATGTTGGCGTGAAAGCCCTGACGCGCGCTTTGATTCACCGCCGCGAGGTGTTGAGGCTCTCCGAGCTCGACGAGCGCGGGCTCAAGGATATCGGTCTCGTCCGCTCCGATATCGACGGCGCACTGACCGTATCCTGGCTCAAGGACCCTTCGGCGGCACTCGCGGCCCGCTCCAGCGCGCGGGCCGGCGTCGCCTCTCTCCGGCGCGAAGAGGGTGTTCGACAGGCTCAGGTGAAGATTGCTGTCGCCAAGCCTCTCACGCCGCGCCCGGTCACGGCCGGTTCGCATTCGACGGTTGCGTGCAGCGCCTGACCCCTTGGCACTGCGCGTTTCTTGCGGGCGGGAGCTTCGTGCTTCCGTCCGTTTTTCTTGTTCAGGCTCTCCCGGGGCATGGTGGATGCGGGAATTGAGCCATTTCGCCTGAAATTGAGCCCTAAACCGGCATTCGTAACCTATTTTTCAGCATTCCCGCCGAACGTTCCCGACATGCCGCGGCGATGCCCGGTTCGATGCTTCTCGGGGGGGGTGGGTGTCGGTATGCGAATGTCTCTGCGCTTTCAGGATCTGCGTCTCAGGACCAAGATCGCGATCCCGCTCATCGTTCTCGGATTGATCAGCGTTGCAACGGCCGTCTATGCCGGCCGCGAATATGCGCGGATCCAGAAGGCATATTCCGACCTGATCTCGCACAGCGCGACGGCGATCCTCGATTCGGGCCGGACCACCCGTGCCATGACCGACATCGTGCGCGATCTCTACAAGGCGATCGCCTATCCCGAATTCATGAAGCAGAACGCGACCAGCATCGAGGATGTGCGCAAGGCCTATGACCGTGCGCAGTTCCAGCTGATCGAGGCCAAGATCAGCTTCCCGCAGAAGGCTGCCGAGTTCGACGCCATGGGCCGGGCACTTTCCGCGCTCAAACCGCAGATCGACGATATCGTCGCCCAGGCCGCCAAAGACGAGGATCTGGCGGCCTTGTCGGTCATGTCCCAGCTCGATCGCACCATTGGCGAAATCGTCACCGCCGCGGGCAAGCTCAACGAAGCCATCAAGACGGAAACCCAGGCGACCTCGGAAACGCTCGATGCCGAGGCCAGCGAACTGAGCATCGTCATCCTGGGCCTCTCAGCCTTGGGCATCCTGCTTGGCCTGGGCGGTGCTGCCTTGTTGACCCGGATTTCGATCACCAGGCCGCTGGAAGCCCTGAAGTCGCGCATGGATGATCTCGCCAGGGGCGACTACGCGGTCGAGGTCCAGGGTCAGGCGCGCAAGGACGAGATCGGCGCGATGGCGCGTGCGGTCCAGGTCTTCAAGGAAAACGGCCTCGCGGTGCAGCGTCTCGAGGCGGAGAGCGCCGAGGGACGAGACCTTTCCGAGCAGCAGCGCCTGCTGATCGAGAACGAGCGGGCTGAGCAGGCAAAGCAGCAGGAGCAACTCGCGCGCGAGCAGGAGCTGGTCATGGGGCTGCTGGCAGAGGGCCTCGACCTGCTCTCGAAGAGCGATCTCAGCCACCGCATCGATGCGGAGGTTGCCGCCGCCTATGAGAAGCTGCGCGACGATTTCAATACGGCGGTGGAGCATCTCTCGATGACGATCACCACCATCCAGGCGACTGCGGCCGATGTCGGCAACGCGGCGCGCGAGATCAATATGGGCGCAGACGACCTCTCCAAGCGCACCGAGGAACAGGCGTCATCGCTGGAGGAGACTGCAGCCACCACGGAAGAGCTTGCCGCCTCGGTCAAGGCCTCTGCGCACGCATCGAAGCAGGCCGTCTCGCTGGCCGATGAGGCAATGAGCGTGGCGCAACGGGGCGGTGCAATTGTCCATGATGCGGTCGCTGCGATGGCACGCATCGAGACGGCCTCACGAAAGATCTCCGACATCACCTCGGTCATCGACGAGATCGCCTTTCAGACCAATCTGCTCGCGTTGAATGCTGCGGTCGAAGCGGCGCGGGCGGGCGATGCTGGCAGGGGCTTTGCCGTGGTCGCCTCGGAGGTCCGTACGCTGGCGCAGCGCTCGGGCGAGGCCGCCAAGGGTATCAGCGCGCTGATCTCGGAATCGGGAGCGGAGGTGGCGCAGGGCGTCGGGCTCGTCCGCTCTGCGGGTGAAGCGCTCGTTCAGATCGTGGCCGCATCGCGAAAAGTCTCCGCGACCGTATCCGAAATCTCCGCGGCCTCGGCCGAGCAGGCCAACGGAATCGACGAGATGAGCCAGTCGGTCGCGCATATGGACGAGATGACCCAGCAGAACGCCGCACTGGCCGAACAGAGCGCAGCCTCCGCCAGCGCACTCGGCGATCAGATCCGGCGCCTCAACGATCTCGTCTCGAGCTTCCGCACGCGCGACACCGTCGCCGATCTCCGGGCGATCGCTGCCGCCATGTCCGAAGGCCGTGGCGCCGAGGTCAATTGGTCGCAGCGGCGCAGCGCCTGATCGGTCCAGGGCGATGAGTGCCTAAAGCATCGCCCCGAAAACTGGATTGCGGTTTTCGGGGCAAAGCCGATGCAAAGACAAAAGGTTAGATTATCGGGCCGGATACGATACCCGGTCCGATGATCTAGCGACGCTGCCCGCCGCCGAGCATCGCGTCCAGAATGGACTTCAGCGCGTTCTGATGGTCGTCCTGCACCTGGCGACCATGCTCGAACATCTGGTTCAGCGCATCGAGGCCGATCGAACCCGGCCCGGCTTCGCCCGAGGGCGCAGGCTGATCTGGTTCCGGCTCCGGCTCTGCCGTGGGCCTGGAGGCCTGGCCACGCGGTTGTGACGGGGACGGCGCCGCCTGGGGCTGAGCCGCTGCACCGCCAAGCATCCCGGTCAGGATCTGGCCGAGAAGCCCGCCCATCGGGTCGGCTCCGGCGGGTCCGCCGGGATTAGATCCGCCGAAGGGACCGCCGCCAAAGGGACCGCCGCCTTGAGTCGGAGGCGCGCCGGCCGCCTGCCCGAACAGACTCCCGAGAATCGCGTCGAGTGAGCTCCCTGGAGTCTGTTGCTGCGTCTGCGGCGCAGGCTGCTGGCCCGGCATCCTGCCCTGCATCATCTCGGCGAATTGCCCGAAGATGCCGCCGAGCCCCTGATTGTTGGTCGACTTGAACAACCCGCCCATGATCATGGAGGCGATGACCGGTAGCATCTGCTTCAGAACCGCCTGGCCGACACCGCTGGTCGCCGCGGCCTGGGCTGCCAGCGCATTGCTGACCTCCTTCGAGCCGAAGAGCTGGTTGAGGACGTTGTTGCCCATCATCGCGGCGTTGTCGGGAATGCCGTCGCCATCGGCGTCATAGAGCGAGCCGAAGGGCGAGGCCGTCATCATCTGGGCGAGATTGCCGAAGGCACGGGGGTCCTGCGTCTGGCGCTGAAGCCCCATCGTGAAGGCCGGCAGCAAGGCGTCGAGCGCGCTTTGCGTCTGCTGTTGGCTGAGCCCGTATTGCCGAGCCAGATTCTGCATGGCCTGCCCGTTCTGGGCCGATTGCATCATCTCGAACAGGTTCATCATGGCGCCTCTCCGTCTTCGTCGCGGTCTGCCGCCGCCTGCATTCGCGACGATAGCAGGGCGGGGCCGGCAGGCAAGCGAGGCTCAAGGGCCCTTGGACGCTCGCGCCCTGGGATGCTCAAGCGCCCCTGGGCTGGCGCTCCAGGCGCGTGATCCCGCGATAGGCGAAGACCAGTGCGACGACGCCGAATACGACTGCGCCCAGCGCGGTGCCGACCATCGCACCCTTCGGCCCGGCATAGTATGCGCCGACCCAGGCCATCGGCATCGTCCCGAGCGTTGCGCGCCCCCAGCTGAAGAGGGTCGACAGGATCGGCATGCCGAGATTGTTGAACGCGGCATTGGCGACGAAGAGTATCGCGACGAAGATCCACATCGGCCCGGAGATCAGGCAGAAGAACATCACCAGCTCCGCCGTCAGCCCGCTGGCATGGAAGACGGCGACGATCGGGCCGCGCAGCAGCAGGAGCGCGAGCCAGGCAATGCAGACGCAGGCCACGGCGAAGATCACGGAGTCGCTGAGCGCGCGGCGCATCCGGTCGAAACGGCCGGCGCCCCAGTTCTGGCCGAGGATCGGCCCGACTGCGCCCGACAGCGCGAAGATCACGCCAAAGGCCACCGGCACCAGCCGATCCATGATCGCCATTGCCGCGATCGCGCCATCGCCAAAGCGCGCGAAGATGCTGGCGAAGACCGCGTTAGCGATCGGTGTCGAGAGATTGGTCAGGATCGCCGGGCCGGCGATCGCAAGCGTGCGCGGCATGTCGGCCAGCAGCGCCTGCCGGCTGGGCATGCCGACCATGTCGTGGATCTTCACCGCGCCACGGAAGCCGACAAAGGCAAAGATGACGCGAGACAGCACGGTAGCCCAGGCGGCGCCGTCTGTGCCGAGCGCAAAGCCAAAGATGAAGAGCGGATCGAGCACCGCAGTTGCGAGCCCGCCCCCGAGCGTTACGAACATCGCGCGTCGGGCATCGCCGATGGCGCGCAGGACGCCCGAAAATCCGATGCCGAGCGCCATCAGGAGATTGGAGGGCAGGGCGATCCAAAGGAATGAGAGGGCGACGTCATAGGCCTCGCCATGCGCACCAAGATGCCTCAGGAGCCAGGGCAGGCAAGGCAATGCCAGCAGCGTGAGCGCGATCGCGGCAAGCGCCATCAAGGTCATGGCGGAGCCCGCGATCCGGCGCGCGCCCTTGCGGTCTCCTGATCCAAGCGTGCGGGAGGTCAGCGCCGAGACCGCGATCATGAAGCCGATATTGATCGACACCGTCAGGAACAGAACGATCGTCGCGAAGCCGACGCCAGCAGTCGCCGCCGGCCGGCCGAGCCAGGAGACGTAGAGCAGCGAGAGCAGGTCGACGACGAAGATCGCCATCAGCCCGACCGCTCCGGTCGCGGTCATCACCGCGACATGGCGAAAGGTCGAGCCGCTGACGAAGACGGCCTGGTTGGGGTTGACGGGTGCGTTCACCGTTCCGGTTCCCCGACGCCACCGACCGCAACTTCAGCTCCGCCATCCTCGATGACCTCGCGCGTCTCCTCGGTAAGTGCCTTGGACTTGGCCTTCGGCTGAACCAGAGGTTCCGGCGAGACGCGGGGCACCTTCTGGATGCCGGCGGCGATGCCCTCGTGATACTGGATCTCCATGCGCTGGGCGTCGCGGTCGCGGACGCTGTCGATGACCAGGCTGGCTTCGTCATAGCTGAGGCCAAGGCTTTCCAGCGTCACCCGCCCGAAGCCAAGCGCAGACTCGAAGGTTTCGCGCATCTGGAAGTCGACATCGGCCTTCATCAACTCGATCGCATGGACACGGTCATAGGCCCGCACATGCAGCCGTGCGGAGGGGAATTCGGCCCTCGCCATTTCGACGATCCGCAAGGCCGCTTCGCGATTGTCGATGCAGATGCAGATGATCTTGGCCTTCCCGGCGCCGGCAGCACGCAGCACGTCGAGCCTCGTGCCGTCGCCGTAATAGATACGAAAACCGAATTTGGACGCCGACCGGATGCGCTCGACATTGGAGTCGATGATCGTCACCGGGATATGCTGCAGCAGCAGCGCCTGGGTCACCACTTGTCCGAACCGGCCAAACCCGATGACCATGACGGAGCCGCCGGCACCCTCGAAATCCTCTTCCATGGTTTCCGCAGGGCCGGCGCGCCTGCTCAGCCAGAGATCGATCAGCTTGGCGGCAACCGGCCCGATCAGCATCGAGAGTGCGGCGAGCGATGTCGCCAGGGCCGCCTGCTGGGTGTTGAGCAGCCCGAGCGCAGCACCAAGCGGCAGGAGAACGAAGGCGAACTCGCCCGCTGGCGAGAGCAGGGCGCCGGCCCGTATGGCCTCGGTGCTCGACGAGCAGGAGACGCGCAGGATCGTTGCCGCGACCACGATCTTGAAGGCGACCAGCAATGGCGCTGCGAGCGCCAGAAGCAGTGCGTTGTCGAAAACCAGCTGGAGGTCGAGCGACATGCCGACCGCCATGAAGAACAGGCCGAGCAGCACGCCGCGGAACGGCTCGATATCGGCTTCGAGCTCGTGCCGGAAATGCGAGTCCGCCAGCAGCACTCCGGCGAGGAAGGCGCCCATGGCCATGGAGAGGCCGACCCGCTCCATCAGCATCGCGGCACCGAGCACGATCAGCAGCGCGGCCGCGGTCATCACGTCCTTCGCGCCGGTGCTGGCGAGGATCCGAAAGAACGGATTGAGCAGGTAGCGTCCCACCAGCACGAGCAGCGCGACGGCGAGCAGGGCGAGGCCCAATCCCGCGAGTGCTGGAGCGCCGCTATGGTTCTGCGCGCCCGTGGTCGCCAGCAAGGGGAGCAGCGCCAGCGCCGGAGCGATCGAGATATCCTGGAACAGCAGGATCGAGAAGGTGCGCCGGCCATAGGTTTCGCTGCCGTCGCCGCGCTCCTCCAGGACCTGCAGAGCTATCGATGTCGCAGACAGGGCGAGCGCGAGCCCCACCGCGATGGCGCCGCCGACGGAGAGACCGAATTTCCAGCCAACGAGCCCGATCGCCGTCGCGCTGAGCGCCATTTGCGCGAGGCCGGCGCCGAGGATGTCCTTGCGCATCGAGTAGAGGCGCGACGGCTGAAGCTCCAGCCCAACCAGGAATAGCAGCAGCACGACACCGATCTCGGCGGTGCCCCGGATCGCGTCCGGGTCATTGACCAGGGCGAGCACCGAAGGGCCGATCGCGATGCCAGCCGCAAGGTAGCCGAGCACGGCAGACTGGCCGAGACGACGAAACAGCGGCACGGCAATGACTGCGCCTGCACAGAAAATCAGGATCGGCGGCAGGTAACTCGTGTGACTGGCGTCGGCCATGGGAACTCTTCGTTGTGGAAATCAGGCTCGCGCAAGCGCCACAGCCGACCGTGCTGCCTATCTAGGCTCTTCCTTGCTGCGCTGCGAGGGGCGAGTTGCGCAACGGCCCGTCACGTCCTGCGGCGCTGCTCTTCCTTGACATCGCAGAGCACACGCCGAAAGAAGGCGCTGACCATTTCCGAGGCCTCGAAACTGCGTGACCAAGCCGCCGCTCGACATCCTGCTTTGTGCCCCGCGCGGTTTTTGCGCCGGGGTCGTGCGCGCCATCGACGCGGTCGAGAAGGTGCTCGCGCTGCACGGTGCGCCGGTCTATGTGCGCCACGAGATCGTGCACAACAAATACGTCGTCGAATCGCTGAAGCGCAAAGGCGCGGTCTTCGTCGCGGAATTGTCGGAGGTACCCGACACCACCCGCCCGGTGATCTTTTCGGCCCATGGCGTGCCGAAATCGGTTCCTGCCGAAGCAGCGTCGCGGACGCTCTTCGCCATCGACGCGACCTGCCCGCTGGTCACCAAGGTGCATCGCGAGGCCGAGGTTCATCACAAGCGCGGCCGCCATATCCTGCTCGTCGGCCATGCCGGCCATCCCGAGGTCATCGGCACGATGGGCCAGTTGGCTGCGGGAGCGATCACGCTGATCGAGACGCTGGACGACGTGGCGCAGCTTGCTCCTCCCGCCGGGCAGCCGCTCGCCTATGTCACCCAGACCACGCTTTCGGTGGATGACACACGCGGCATCGTCCAGGCGCTGCAGGCGCGGTTCCCGGAGCTGATCGCGCCGCACAAGGAAGATATCTGCTACGCCACCACGAACCGCCAGGAGGCGGTGAAGCGGGTTGCCCCGCTGGTTGACGGACTTCTGGTCGTCGGCTCGCCCAACTCCTCCAATTCGCAGCGCCTGCGCGAAGTCGCCGAGCGCGCCGGTTGCCCCTCCGCACGGCTGGTGCTGCGGGCCGACGAGATCGACTGGTCGATCTTCGGTGCGATCAAGCGGCTGGGCATCACGGCGGGCGCCAGCGCCCCCGAGGTGCTGGTCGAAGAGATCATCGATGCCTTTGCGGAGCGCTATGAAGTCCGCGTCGAGACTGTCTCGACAGCGGATGAAAGCGTCTTCTTCCCCCTGCCGCGCGAACTGCGCGGCGAGCCTGCGCCGAATGCGGCCGAGTGAGCGAATTTGGCCGTCTATACTGAAGTGCCCGACGATGAGATGGCTGCCTTCGTGGCGCGCTACGGCATTGGCGATCTGCTGGCGGTCAAGGGCATTGCCGAGGGGGTCTCGAACTCCAATTTCCTGCTCCATACCACGCAGGGCTTCTTCATCCTGACGCTCTACGAAGAGCGGGTGAGTGCGGCTGATCTGCCGTTCTTCCTCGGACTGATGGAGCATCTGGCCGAGCGCGGGCTGATCTGCCCGCTGCCGGTCAAGGCGCAGGACGGTCTGGCGGTGAGCCGGCTCGCGGGGCGGCCAGCGGCGATCGTGACCTTCCTTGATGGTCTCTCCGTGCGTCGCCCGACGGCTGCTCATTGCGCTGAGGTCGGGCGTGGACTGGCACTCCTGCACAAGGCTGGCGAGGGCTTCGGCATGACCCGGTCCAATGATCTGTCCGTCGCCGGCTGGCGACCGCTGGCGGAACAGGCCGGTGCCGGGGCCGAGGCAGTCTCGCCTGGACTGGCCAAGCGCGTGATGGCGGAAATCGCGTTCCACGAGGCCAACTGGCCGCAGAGCCTGCCGCGCGGCGTCATCCATGCCGATCTCTTTCCCAATAATGTCTTCTTCATCAAGGACCGGCTGTCGGGGCTGATCGACTTCTATTTCGCCTGCACCGACGCCTTCGCCTATGATCTCGCGATCTGCCTGAATGCCTGGTGCTTCGAGGCCGATGCTTCGTTCAATCTCACCAAGGGGCAGGCGATCCTCGCGGGCTATGAAAGCGTGCGCCCCCTGACCTCCGCAGAGGTCGAGGCGCTTCCGGCGCTGTGTCGCGGTTCAGCCTTGCGCTTCCTGCTGACCCGGCTGGTGGACTGGCTGAATGTTCCGCCGGGCGCACTGGTCAAGCCGCTCGATCCGCTCGAATACGACCGCAAACTTGCCTTCCACCAGCGCGTCGGTGACGCCCGCGAATACGGCCTGAAACGATGAGCGATACAGTAGAGATCTGGACCGACGGGGCCTGCTCGGGCAATCCCGGCCCAGGGGGCTGGGGCGCGATCCTCAGCTACAATGGCAAGGCGCGCGAGCTCTCGGGTGGCGAGCAAATGACCACGAACAATCGCATGGAGCTGATGGCCGCGATCTCCGCGCTCGAGACGCTGACGCGGCCCTGCACGGTGGCGCTGCATACCGACAGCCAGTACCTGCGCCAGGGCATCACTGGCTGGATCCATGGCTGGAAGAAGAATGGCTGGAAGACCGCTGACCGGAAGCCGGTGAAGAACGAGGAGCTCTGGAAGCGCCTCGACGCCGCACTCGGCCGCCACAAGATCGAGTGGAAATGGGTCAAGGGCCACGCCGGCGACGAAATGAACGAGCGCGCCGACGCGCTCGCCCGCGCCGGCATGGCGCCGTTCAAGTCTGGGCGATAGAGCCCGGCCGGGCCCGTCAGCCGAGCGGCTGACGGTAGACCAGGAAGCCCGAGAGGTCGGCGACCTTGTCGTAGAGCTCACGGGCCTGGAGATTGGTCTCATGCGTCTGCCAGTAGACGCGGAAACAGCCCTTGGCCTCGGCCATCTGCCGCACGGCCTCGATCAGCTTGCGGCCGCCGCCGCCGCCACGAATATCCGGGCTGACGAACAGATCCTGCAGATAGCAGATATCCTTGGCGCTCCAGGTGGTGCGGTGCGTGACCCAGTGCACGATGCCGACTGCCTTGCCGTCACGTTCGGCGATGAACCCACCCATCGGCTCCTTGCCGCCTGTGAGACGGGCGAAGGTCAGGTCATGGATCTCTTCCGGCAGGCTCGACTTGTAGAAGGTCAGGTAGCCCTGCCAGAGCGGTCCCCAGGCGGTACGGTCGCTCGCGACGAGCGGGCGGATGGTGATCTCGGACATGCAGCCTCTCCCAATAGCGCTGTCACGCTAGCCCGGGGGCTCGGCATCTGTCACATGACAAAGCGCCATGCTTTCGATCAGCATCGTTGCAGAAGGCATGAAAAAGCCCGCGCGGCGCGTGCCGGGCGGGCTTCATCATGCGCGAAGCGCTCAGAGTTGCTTCAGCATTTCCTCGGCGCCGGAGACGTCGGCCTTGCCCGGTGCGTCTTCGACATTGAGAGCCTCGACCACGCCGTTCTCGACGATCATCGAATAGCGCTGCGAGCGGGTTCCGAGACCGAAGCCCGAACCGTCGAGCGAAAGCCCGATCTCCTTGGCGAAATCGGCATTGCCGTCCGAGAGGAACTCGATGACGCCGACTGCGCCCGTTGCCTTCGACCATGCATCCATGACGAAGACGTCGTTGACGCCGGTCACCATGATGGCGTCGACGCCCTTGCCCTTGATCTCTGCAGCCTTGGCGAGATAGCCGGGCAGGTGATTCTTGTGGCAGGTCGGCGTGAAGGCGCCCGGCACTGCGAACAGCACCACTTTCTTGCCCTTGAACAGGTCTTCGGTCGTCTTCGCTGCCGGGCCGTCCGCCGTCATCACGCGGAACGTCGCCTGCGGAAGCTTGTCACCCACCTTGATCGTCATCGCCTGTTCTCCGTGAGCCATGCGGCCTTCGCCGCTCGGTCAGGGATTAGGGCTTGGCGACCGGGATGTCGAGTTCAAGCCGCGTCTCGACCGCCGCCGGTTTGCCGCGCACCGTCACGATGAAGGGCACCGGCCCCGCGGCGCCCTTGGGACGGTCGGTAATTCGGACATGGGCGAGCACCGTGCCATCGGCCTGCGGCTTCAGGACTGGCTTGCTGAAGGACCAGGCGCCCGGCCCCTCGACGAAGACATCCTCGATCGCGCCGTCCGGCGGAGCCTGCAGCACGAGCTTGACCTTGGGCTCAGGCCCGGCCTCGCCCGGCAGCACCTCGATCACCGAGATCTTCTCCTTGTGCGGCCCAAGCTTGACGGGAATCGGCACCCGCGCCTCGAAGCTCTCGAGCCGCGGCGAGGTTACCGAGGTCACGCCGGGCTCGAGCCACAGCTGGGCCTCGCCCTTGGCGGGAATGCACATCTTCTCGCAGACGGCATAGTCGAGCTTGAGCACGACCAAGACCGGCTTGCTGGGGTCGACCGGCTGCACCGACACCGGCACCACGACCTCGCCGACATAGCCGATCGAAAAGCCGGTGCCGTCCTCGAAGCGTTCCGGCGCGGGCCAGCGCACGTCGAGGCCACCGACATTGGTGGAGCCGCTCCAGTCGAAGGAGGGAGGAACGCCGGAATCGCCGGGATTGCGCCAATAGGTCTTGTAGCCTGGCGCCATGGTGATCTCGACGCCGATGCGTTGCTTGCCCGAGGGGGCCGTCGCTCCGGCGATCAGGCGGATCGAGGAATGCGTGCTGCGGGACCATGACGAAACCGCCGCCTCCTGCGCCTGAGCAGGAGCGCTGAACGCCAGCGCGGCGAGCGCGAGTGAGAGCAATGCCGACTTCACGATGACCGTCTTAGGGAATGCGTCTGCAAAAAGCGAAACAATCTCTCTCACATCTGCTGGCAATCATGTGACATGCAGCCATTCATCTTATGCCGCATGATTGGGGCGCAATCGCGGTGTCGGCATTTTCAAGGACACCGGTTTCCAGCCGGGCCGATTGGATTTAGCATGGCGGTATGAAGATCGGATCCAGCCAACGCGTCAGCGGCCGCAGCTATCTCGACGGGCAGTGCCTGATCGCCATGCCCGGCATGACTGACACGCGTTTTAGCCGCAGCGTGGTCTATATCTGTGCGCATTCCGAGGATGGCGCCATGGGCATCATCCTCAACAAGCCGGCGCCGGACACGCGGTTCCCTGATCTGCTGGTCCAGCTCGACGTGATTCCCTCGGAAGAGCTGATTCGCCTGCCGAGCCAGGCCGAGCGGATGCGGGTGCTGCGCGGCGGACCGGTGGAAACGAAGCGAGGCTTCGTGCTGCATTCCTCGGACTTCTTCCTGGAATCGGCGACCTTGCCGATCGACAACGGCATCTGCCTGACGGCGACATTGGATATCCTGCGGGCCATTGCCATCGGCAGCGGTCCGGAGAACGCGGTGCTTGCTCTTGGCTATGCGGGCTGGGGAGCGGGTCAGCTGGAATCCGAGATCCAGTCGAATGGCTGGCTGCACTGCGCCGCAGACCCCGCGCTGCTCTTCGACGACAGCATCGAAACCAAATACAATCGCGCGCTGCACAAGATCGGCATCGATCCCGCGTTCCTGTCCAGCACGGCCGGACACGCCTGAGCGGCACCGGCCTCCCTCCCGGAAGAGGGGAGGGGTTACGCTGCTTCCGAAGAGGACGCGGCGCTCGCGCCCACCAGCCTGCGGGCTTCGGCTGCGCTCATCGGCTGTCCGAAGATATAGCCCTGCGCATATTGGCAGCCGAGCTGGTAGAGCTCGATTGCATCCGACTCCGTCTCCGCGCCCTCGGCAACGACGTCCATGCGCAGATCGGCGGCAAGCTGGACGATCGAGCGCAGGATCACCGGCGGTTTCCCGTTGCCCATCTGGCGCACGAAGCTCTGATCGACCTTGATCGTGTCGAACGGAAAGCGCTGCAGATAGGACAGCGAGGAATAGCCGGTGCCGAAATCATCGAGCGAGAGCCCGGCGCCGAGTTCGCGGATGCGTGAGAGCATCTGCGCGGCATATTCCGGATTCTCCATGACCAGGCTTTCGGTGATCTCGAGCTTGAGCGTGCCCGGCAAGACGCGCCGGCGCGCAAGCACCGTCTTGACGTCATGCAGCAGGTCGTGGCGCAGCAACTGGCGGCTGGAGACGTTGACGCTGGCGAAGATCGGCGGGTCGACCTCGAGCGCGGCCTGCCAGGCGGCGAGCTCGCGTGCGGTACGGTCCATCACATAGACGCCGAGATCGACGATCAGCCCGGTCTCCTCCGCGATCGCCAGGAAATCCTGTGGCAGCAGCCGGCCCTCGCGCGGATGGTCCCAGCGCACCAGGGCCTCGAAGCCCGCGATGGTCCGGTCCTCCAGCCTGACGATGGGCTGGTACATCACCTGAATCTCGCCGCGCTCGATGGCGCGACGCAGGTCGCTCTCCAGGGCAAGACGATCGTTGCGATCGGTCCGCATCGCGGGGACGAAGACCTCGATCTTGTTGCCGCCCTGGCGTTTGGCATGCGCCATCGCCAGCTCGGCGTTCTTCAGAGCATCATCCTTGCGGGCCGCAGGCGAGGCGTCGAACAGCGCAAGCCCGATCGAGGGGGTGAGGAAGATTTCGCGTTCCGCGAAGGTCACCGGCGTCGAGACGGCGCGGCGAACGAGTTCCGCCAAGGCCAGGATACGCTCGGGGTCCCGCTCGGAGACAAGGATCATGGCGAAGGTGTCGCCGCCGATGCGGGCAAGCGTGTCCTGCGCCCGCAGCAGACGGCCGAGCCTGCGGGCGAGCGTCAGCAGGATCGAATCGCCCGCGGAGAAGCCGACCGATTCGTTGACCTGCTTGAAGCGGTCGATGTCGATGACGAGCACCGTCGGGCGGATATTGTCGTCGGCGCGGCAGAAGCCGAAGACGGCGCCGAGGCGATCCTGGAACAGCTTGCGGTTGGGCAGGCCGGTCAGGTTGTCGTGCACCGCGTCATGCAGCAGCCGCTCCTGCGCCGTCCTCTGCTCGGTGACATCGGCGAGCGTGCCGATCACGCGGATGACCTCGCCGTTGGAGCCGATGACGGGCCGGGCCTTGAGGTTGAACCAGTGATAGCTGCCATTGGCGGCCCGCAGACGGAAATCGAGTTGCAGCTTGCCGCGCCGCTGTTCCAGCACGGCATCGAGCGTGACGCGATAGCGGTCGCGATCGGAGACATGCATGTATTCAAGCCAGCGAGCCGCCGAACCTTCGAGCGCGCCGCGCGGAAGGCCGAGCAGGGTCTCTGTCTGCGGCGAGACGAAGATCTTGTCGGCGCTGACATCCCAGTCGAAGACGAGATCGCCGGAACCCGACAGCGCCAGCGCCCGCCGCTCGGTGTCGGAGACAAGGCCCTGCGCCAACGCACCGCCGGCGAAGGCATGCTGGATGACGGTGAAGCCGATCAGCAGCACGATCAGCACCAGCCCACCGATCAGGGCGGGCGCGACGAGGTCGCGCTGGAACTGGCCGGTGACCGTGAACCCGGCCGCCGTCACCCAGACCGCGAGCAGGAACCAGGTCGGGATCAGCATGACGGCGCGTTCATAGCCATGCGTCGCCAGGTGCAGGATCAGCACGAAGCCGACGGCTGCGACCGCGGCGATCGAGATGCGCGCGATGCCCGACGCCATCGGGGCATCGAAGACGGCCAGACCGACGAGGCCGAACAGGCCGAGGATCCAGATGATCGTCACATGGCTGTAGCGGACATGCCAGCGCGACAGATTGAGATAGGCGAAGAGGAAGACGAGCAGCGTCGCCGCCAGCACCACCTCGGCTCCGGCGCGGTAGATGCGCTCGATTGCCGGCGTCAGCGGGAAGATGCGTTGGAAGAAGCCGAAATCGAGCCCCGCATAGGCGAGAACGGCCCAGGCCAGGGCGGCGGCGGCCGGGAAGATCACCGCTCCCTTGACCACGAAGATGATGGTCAGGAAGAGCGCGAGCAGGCCGGCGATGCCGATGATGATGCCCTTGTAGAGCGTCAGCCCGTTGGTCTTCTGGCGATAGGCCTCCTGCTCGAACAGATAGAGCTGCGGCAGGTTCGGAGATTTCAGCTCGGCGACGAAGGTCACCGTCGTGCCCGGATCGAGCGTGATCATGAAGACGTCAGCGTCCGGGCTATCCTCGCGCTCGGGGCGAAGCCCCTGGCTCGCCGTCACGGCCTCGATCCGCGTGTCGCCGAGATCAGGCCAGATCACGCCGGAGCCGATCAGGCGATGGAACGGCGCGACCAGCAGCCGGTCGATCTGCTCGTCGGAATCATTTGTGAGCGCGAAGACGATCCAGTCCGGCCGTGCGCCCGACTCGCGTGCCCTGACCGCGATCCGGCGCACGATGCCGTCGGGGCCCGGCGCGGTCGATATCTGGATGACGTCGCCATCGGATTTGTTGCGCTCGACCACATGGGTCAGGTCGATCACCGGGGCGTCGACAGGGACGCGGACGGCCTCGACGGCCTGGGCCGGCGCGGCCAGGGACAGCAGGAACAGGAGTGCGAGGCCGACAAAGGCGAGGCCAAACCGGAGAAGTCGGTCAGGAGGGGACAAGCGCGACTCGGTAACAGTGTGGGCCGCGCTCAAGCGGGGCGGGAGACCAAGTCGTACCGACCGGTCGTGGCGAGGGCAAGGCAGAGGCACGGCCCTGTGGATCATCGCGCCCCGCCCGTCTCCGCGGGGCCGAGCAGCCGGTCCGTCGAAATCATCGCATAGAGCAAGTGGTCCGCCCAGTTTCCGTTGATGCGCAGATAGGCCCGAGCCTCGCCTTCGCAGCGGAATCCGACGCGCTCCAGCAACCGGCGGGACGGCTCATTGCCCGGCAGGCAGGCGGCCTCGACCCTATGCAGGCCGAGGTCGGAGAATGCGAAGCGCACGGCGCCGCGCACCGCCTCGGTCATATGTCCCTTGCCGGCGTGGCGTTGCCCCATCCAGTAGCCGAGCGTGCAGGCCTGGGCGACGCCACGGCGGATCAGCCCGAGCGTCAATCCGCCCAGCAGGGTTTCGCTGCCGGCATCGAAGATGAAGAGCGGATAGGCTTCGTCAGCCGCGATCTCGCGCCCGGCACGCTTGACGCGCAGGCGGAACGAGTTCCGCGTCAGGTCATCCTCGTTCCAGACCGGCTCCCATGGCGTCAGGAACTCCCGGCTCTCCATCCGCAACACCGCCCAGGCCGCATAATCGTTCGCCAGAGGCGCCCGCAGGAACAGGTTCGGCGTGCGAACGAGCGGGCGGGCTGGCGGGTCGGTCGAGAAGCGGAAGAGCGCCATGGCTGCTCAGTCCCCGGAGCGTGCGGCCTGCCGCAGTTGCTCTGCCGGCGGGAGGCCGGAAAGCGGACCGACGGCAGCGATCGTTGGCTGGTGCCCGAGCAGAGAGCGTCCGGCGGCGCGAACATCCTCCAGCGTGACAGCATCGAGCCGGTGCGCCAGCTCCTCGCGCGCTATCGCACGTCCGAAGACGAGCACCTGGCGGGCCATCTGTTCAAGCTTGCCACCAGGGCTCTCAAGCGATGCCAGCAGCCCGACCTTCATCTGGGCCCGGGCGCGCGCAACCTCGACCTCCGTCACATCTTCGGCAGCCTGGCGCAGGCAACCAAGCGCAACATCGATCAGCTCGCTCGCATCTTCCGGTGCCGTGCCGGCGCTGATTCCGAACACACCGCAATCGGAGAAGGGCCAGTGGAAGGCGTCGATGGAATAGGCGAGGCCGCGCTGCTCGCGCACCTCCTGGAACAGCCGGGAGGAGAGCCCTCCGCCGAGCACGGAGGAGAACACCTGGAGCGGGTAATGCGCGCCGTCCCGGAAAGGCTGGCCGGGAAAGCCCAGCACCAGATGGACCTGCTCCTCGTCGCCCTCGATGCGTGCTTCGCCGCCCCGGTAGTGACCGTCTTCGCGCTGGAAGGCTTCGACGGGCTTGCCCGGAAGGCTGGCGAGCCTGTCACGTGCCAAGGCGACGAGTTCGTCATGGTCGACGGCACCGGACGCAGCCAGCACCATGTTGCCGGCATGGTAGTGCCGCGCCAGATAGGCCCGGATGGCGTCGGGCGTGAAACTCTTGACCGTCTTCGCCGTTCCCAGGATCGGGCGGCCGAGGGGCTGATCCGGAAAGGCCGCCTGCAGGAAGCGGTCATAGACGAGATCGTCGGGCGTATCCTGAACCGCGCCGATCTCCTGCAGGATGACGCCCTTCTCGCGGGCGAGCTCCTCGGGCGCGAGGGCAGGCGATGTCAGGATATCGGCCAGGATGTCCACGGCGAGTGGAAGGTCGGGTCCCAGGACCCGGGCTGTGTAGCAGGTGTACTCGACGCTGGTCGCGGCGTTGAGATCCCCGCCGACGCTTTCGATCTCCTCGGCGATCTCTCGGGCGCTGCGCCGTGCCGTGCCCTTGAAGGCCATGTGCTCGAGCAGATGCGCCAGGCCGTGCTCGTTCGGAAGTTCGTCGCGCGCGCCGGCTCCGATCCAGATGCCGAGCGAGACGGTGGACGCATGGTCCATGCGCTGCGAGACGATGCGCAGGCCGGAGGGGAGGGTCGTCAGGTCGACCTCAGGATCATGTGCACCCGGCGAGCGTGGTGCAGGCGTGGCCAGTTCGGCGATCTCGGCCGGCCCCGTCGCGATCATGCCGCCGCTCCCCGCACCGTCCGGGCATTCTGCCGGATGAAGGCCTCGATGCGTCCCTGGTCGTTCGGCAGCAGGGTGAAGCGCTCCTTGCGCTCCATCAGATCGCCGAGATGGGCCGGCAGGGCGGGCGTGACACCGCTTGCCGCCGCAACGGCTGCGGGAAACTTGGCGGGATGCGCCGTGCCGAGCACGATCATCGGCGTAGCCGGATCTGCCCTCAGACCCCGGCGCGCGGCTGCAACCCCGATCGCGCTATGGGGGTCGAGCAGATAACCGGCCTCACGCCAGGTGCGGCCGATCTCGTCGGCGACGTCCGCCTCCCCGACAGCGCCGGCGTCGAACTCGGCGCGGATGCGGGCCAGCGGCTCCGGCGCGATCTCGAATCGGCCGGATTGCTGCAGGGACTGCATCAGCCGGCGCACGGCGGCACCGTCGCGGTCATGCGCCTCGAACAGCAGGCGTTCGAAATTCGAGGAGATCTGGATGTCCATCGAAGGGGAGGTGGTGGCGGCGACGCCCCGCATCTCGTAGGCACCGCTCTCGAGCGTGCGCGGCAGGATGTCGTTGCTGTTCGTGCCGATCACCAGGCGCTCGATCGGCAGGCCCATGCGCTTGGCGACCCAGCCGGCGAGCACGTCGCCGAAATTGCCGGTCGGCACGGCGAAGGAGACCTTGCGCCCAGGCGCGCCGAGCGCGACAGCCGAGGTGAAGTAGTAGACCACCTGCGCCGCGATGCGGGCCCAGTTGATCGAATTCACGCCGGAGAGGCGCAACTCGTCGCGGAAGGTATGGTGGTTGAACATCGCCTTGGCGAGGTTCTGGCAATCGTCGAACGTGCCCTCGACCGCGATGGCGTGGACATTGGGGGAGTCCACCGTGGTCATCTGCCGCCGCTGTACGTCCGAGACGCGCCCCTGCGGATAGAGAATGAACATGTCGACTCGCTCGAGCCCCTTGAAGGCGTCGATGGCAGCACCGCCTGTGTCGCCGGAGGTTGCGCCGACAATGGTGGCGCGCTCGCCGCGCTGCACCAGCACATGGTCCATCAGCCGCCCAAGCAGCTGCATTGCCACATCCTTGAACGCCAGAGTCGGGCCGTGGAACAGCTCGAGCACGAAGAGATTGTCGCCGAGCTGCGTCAGCGGACAGGTGGCCGGATGCCGGAAGGTGGCATAGGCCTCGCGGATCATGGCGCGGAGGGCTGCCGTCTCGATATCTCCGTCGGCCAGTGCGCCGATGATGCGTTCGGCAACTTCGGCATAGGGTTTGCCGGCGAAGCCCGCGATGTCCTGGGCTTCAATTCTGGGCCAGGCCTTCGGGACATAGAGGCCGCCATCGCGGGCGAGCCCGGCGAGCAGGGCGTCGGAAAATGCGAGGGAGGGCGCTTCCCCCCGGGTGGAGACATGCAGCACGGTGTCGCTCTCTGTGGTCGTGCTGCTGCTATAGGCCGGGAGCGCAGCGAGGGCAAAGGTTGCGCGCCCGCGCAGGGTCGCGGGGGGCAGGTTCAGTCGCGCTGGTGCCGCCTGGCCTGCCAGGCGAAGGCAATGAAGACACCGATCAGGGTCAGGGCCAGCCCGAACCAGGTCAGCGCGTATTGCAGGTGGTTGTCGGGAATCCGTCCGATCAACTCCTTCACATCGACGCCGGCCGGCGGCGTCAGCCCGTCCCCCTGGCGTTCGAGTTCAAGATAGAACGGCGCGGCCGCCAGGCCGAGGGAGGACGCAATGGCGGCCGGATCGCGTGTGAAGAACTCGCGATTAGCCGGGAGGTCGGCTGGCGTAAAGCTGTTCCGCGCTTCGGGCGTACGCAGGAAGCCTGTTACGGTGGCCGGTCCGGCGACCGGCTTGATCTCGGCCAGGCGCGCTTCCGGCACGAAGCCGCGATTGATCAGGATGACGCCGCCGGCATCGAGCCGGAACCCCTGGAAGATCCAGCGGCCGAAGCCGGAGAGTTGGCGCGTTCCCGGTCCGCCCGATGCGATCGTAGTGCGCACGCCGGCAAAGGGGCCGTCGACGTAACGCCCGGATGCCGCGACCCGCGTCAGGTCGAGTTTCGCGGGGTCGAGCGCGCTCCATTGCTGCTCCGGTGGCACGGGCGCCGGAGGGCTCGCTGCCTGCGCTTGCAGGCGCTCGATGAAGCTGTGCTTCTCGCCCATCCGCTGCAGCTGCCAGCTTCCCAGCGTGCAGAGTATCAGCGCCCCGCATATCGTCAGGATCGCTGGTAGGAGGAGGCTTGGGCGTCTTGTGGTGTCGGGCATCGTCTCTGCGCTCACTTCTCTCGCCTGCCTTCCTCGGCCTTGTGGCTGTATTGCAGCGCGACCGCGAGCCCTTTCATCGGTCGCAGAAGGGCGAGGCAGACGGTGACGGCCAGTGGCCGCCAGATCGAGAGATGCACCCAGATCGGCGGCTCATAGGCGATCTCGACAGAGAGCGCCGCGCCAAGAACCGCGAAGCCTGCGATCAGCATGATGAACACGGCAGGGCCGTCAGCCGAGTCGGCGAAGGCGAAATCGAGCCCGCAGGCGGCACAACGAGGCCGCAGCTTCAGGAATCCGTCGAAGAGCTTGCCTTCGCCGCAGCGCGGGCAACGGCCGGAAAGGCCGGTCGCATAGGGCGACGGGCTGATATGCTCGTACTCTGCCATCATGGTTTCCCGAAAAAACAAAGGCGGCCTCGCGGCCGCCTTCGAGATTGTCTTGAACTGGCCGCTCAGTGCGCCGCAGCTGATCCCGGGCCGGACGCCCAGACATAGATCGCGGCGAACAGGAACAGCCACACCACGTCGACGAAGTGCCAGTACCAGGCCGCGAACTCGAAGCCGAGATGCTGGGCCGGTTTAAAGTGGCCGAGATAGACCCGGTACAGGCAGATCGCCAGGAAGATCGTGCCGATGAGCACATGGAAGCCGTGGAAGCCGGTCGCCATGAAGAAGGTCGCGCCATAGATATGGCCGCTGAAGGCGAAGGTCGCGTGGGAGTACTCGTAGGCCTGGACGATCGAGAACAGGCCGCCGAGGAACACCGTCAGCCAGAGCGCCTGCTTCAGACCCTTGCGATCGTTCTGCAGCAGCGCGTAATGCGCCCATGTCACCGTCGTGCCCGAGGTCAGCAGGATCAGCGTATTCAGCAGCGGCAGGTGCCAGGGATCGAAGGTCTGGATGCCCTTGGGAGGCCAGACGCCGCCGGTGAAGTCGTGGCGGGCATACTGGATCGTTTCACCGCTGAAGAGGCTGGCGTCGAAGAAGGCCCAGAACCAGGCGACGAAGAACATCACCTCGGAGGCGATGAACATCAGCATGCCGTAGCGATGGTGAAGCTGGACGACGCGGGTGTGGTGGCCCTCGTGCTCAGCCTCGCGCACCACGTCCATCCACCATGCGAGCATGGTGTAGAGAACACCGAGCAGGCCGACGCCGAAGACCAGGGGGCCGAGATGCATGCCGGCGACGGTCATCGCCTTCATCCACATGACCGCGCCGATGGCCATGATCGTCGCGCTGCTCGCGCCGACGAGCGGCCACGGGCTCGGGTCGACGAGATGGTAATCGTGGTTCTTGGTATGGGCCCCGGCCATCTTACTTTGTCTCCGCGTCCGACTCTGCTGCGCAGCGCTTGGTGCTGTCGCAGTTCTTATAGTTTCGACTTGCCCGCGTCACCCTTGCCATCCGCGACCGGCTGGCCGGCCTTGGACGGGAAATAGGTGTAGGACAGCGTCAATGATTTGACCCCGTTGAGATCGCGGTTCTGCTCGATCTCGGGGTCGACATAGAACACGACCGGCGCTTCCAGCGTCTCGCCCGGCTGCAACGTATGCTCGGTGAAGCAGAAGCATTGCAACTTGACGAAATAGGCGGCCCCCTGCGTCGGCGTGACGTTGAAGGTCGCGATGCCGGTGGAGACCCGGTCCGTCGTGTTGGTGATCTTGTAGAATACCGTCTGCGTCTCGCCGACGCGGAAGGTGATCTCGGAGCTTTCCGGCTCGAAGCGCCAGCCCAGGGCCGGCGAGACATTGGCGTCGAAACGCACCGCCATCTTGCGGTCCAGGATGCGCCCGGCGGCCGCGGTCCCGACCATCGGCGTGCCGCCGAAGCCAGTGACCTTGCAGAACAGGTCGTAGAGCGGCACGGCTGCGAAGGCGAGGCCGGTCATGCCGACCGCAACGCCGGCGCAGATCAGCGCCGTCCGGCGCATTCTCGCATGCTGACGGTTCGATGGCGTCGTTGTCATCACAGCGGCCTGTTCATGATGGCCGGACCGGTCTTCACCAGCGTCACCACGAAGAAGAAAATGACCAGGCCTGCAAGGACCAGCGCAAGCGCGACCGAGCGGCGCCTGCGGCGTGCCATGTCCTCCGGAGAGAAGGCCGGCGGGATTTCGCGTTTCGGAGCTTCGCTCATCCTAGCACCTTGGGCAGGGCCCACATCAGGCCGAGGCTGTTCTCGGCCAGCAGCACGGCGAAGAGCAGGAAGAGGTAAAGAATCGAGAAGCCGAACAGCGCATAGGCGGCCTTGTGGGCGGCTTCACCCTCGGTCACGCGCAACACGCGGAAGGCCAGAGCGATCATCGCAAGTCCGGTCACCACGGAGACGACGAGATAGGCCAATCCGCCGAACCCCATCAGGGCAGGCAGCACCGCGACCGGCGCCATGACCAGCGAGTAGGCCACGATCTGCCGGCGCGTCGCGGCGGGGCCGGCGACATTCGGCAGCATCGGGATGCCGGCGCGGGCATAGTCGCCCGACTTGACCAGCGCCAGCGCCCAGAAATGGGGTGGCGTCCAGAGGAAGATGATCGCGAAGAGCACGATCGAGTGCAGGCCGAAATCGCCGGTCACGACCGCCTCGCCAATCATCGGCGGGAAGGCCCCGGCCGCTCCGCCGATGACGATGTTCTGCGGCGTCGAGCGCTTCAGCCACATCGAATAGACGACGGCATAGAAGAAGATGGTGAAGGCGAGCATCGCCGCCGAGAGCAGATTGGCGACGAGGCCGAGCACGATCACCGAGCCGACAGACAAGGTCAGTCCGAAGGCGAGCGCCTCGGATGGCAGGATCCGCCCGGCGGGAATCGGACGCTTGGCGGTCCGCACCATCAGCGCGTCTATATCGGCGTCGTACCACATGTTCAGGCAGCCGGACGCGCCGGCGCCGACCGCGATGGCGAGCAGCGAGGCAAATCCGATCACCGGGTGAATCGTGCCGGGGGCCGTCGCCATGCCGCCCAGTGCGGTGACGACGACCAGGAACATCACCCGCGGCTTCAGGAGCGCGAAGAAATCGCGCGCCTCGCCGGTGGAGCTCTTCGCGCCATCGGTGCGGGAATCGAACCTGTCGAACGCAGCGGACATTGGTCTTGTCGTTTCACTCTTTACGACGGCCGCTAGCGGCCGTGGGGAATGAGAGGGAGCGGTCTTGCCGCCCATCTCCGGAACGCCGCAGGTGGCGCTCGGGGGAGGGGCGGCGGCGGGCCGGGGAGCCCGCCGCCAGATGGATCAGTGGTCCGAGCCGACGATGCGCGGCAGGGTCTCGAACTGGTGGAACGGCGGAGGCGAGGACAGGGTCCATTCCAGCGTCGTTGCACCCTCGCCCCACGGATTGTCCCCGGCGAGCTGCTTCCTCGAGAAGGCGACGATGACGCCGTAGAAGAAGATCAGCAGGCCGGCAGCGAAGATGTAGGAGCCGATCGACGACCAGAAATGCCAGCCGGCGAAGGCATCCGGATAGTCCGCATAATGACGCGGCATGCCGGCAAGGCCAAGGAAATGCTGCGGGAAGAACAGCAGGTTGGCGCCGAAGAAGGCGACCCAGAAGTGCAGCCTGCCGATCCAGTCCGGCATGACATAGCCCGACATCTTCGGGAACCAGTAGTAGAATCCGGCGAAGATGCCGAACACGGCGCCGAGCGACAGCACGTAGTGGAAGTGGGCCACGACGTAATAGGTCGCGTGCAGCGAGCGGTCGACGCCGGCATTGGCCAGCACCACGCCGGTCACGCCGCCGACGGTGAACAGGAAGATGAAGCCGATCGCCCAGAGCATCGGCGCGGTGAAGCGCAGACTGCCGCCCCACATCGTCGCGATCCAGGAGAAGATCTTGATGCCGGTCGGCACCGCGATCACCATCGTGGCGAAGACGAAGTAGCGCTGCGTGTTGAGCGAGAGACCGGCGGTGTACATGTGGTGCGCCCACACGATGAAGCCGACGACGCCGATCGCCACCATCGCATAAGCCATGCCGAGATAGCCGAAGATCGGCTTCTTCGAGAAGGTCGAGATGATGTGGCTGACGATGCCGAAAGCCGGCAGGATCATGATGTACACTTCGGGGTGGCCGAAGAACCAGAACAGGTGCTGGTAGAGCACCGGATCGCCGCCACCGGCCGGGTCATAGAAGGTGGTGCCGAAATTGCGGTCCGTCAGCAGCATGGTGATGGCGCCGGCGAGCACGGGCAGCGACAGCAGTAGCAGGAAGGCGGTGACCAGCACGCCCCAGGCGAACAGCGGCATCTTGTGCATGGTCATGCCAGGCGCGCGCATGTTCAGGATGGTGGTGATGAAGTTGATCGCGCCGAGGATCGAGGCAGCGCCCGCGAGGTGAAGCGCGAGAATGCCGAAATCGACCGAAGGGCCGGGGTGGCCTGCCGACGAGAAGGGCGGATAGATCGTCCAGCCCGTGCCGACGCCATGGGCGCCAGGTGCGCCTTCGACGAACATCGAGATGACCAGCAGCACGAAGCCGGCGACCGTCAGCCAGAACGAGATGTTGTTCATGCGCGGGAAGGCCATGTCCGGCGCGCCGATCATCAGCGGCACGAACCAGTTGCCGAAGCCGCCGATCACGGCGGGCATGACCATGAAGAAGATCATGATCAGACCGTGGCCGGTGACGAAGACGTTGTAGCTCTGGCCATTGGCGAAGATCTGCAGGCCGGGCTGCTGCAGCTCGATGCGCATCATGATCGAGAGGAAGCCGCCGACCAGACCAGCCATGATCGAGAAGATCAGGTAGAGCGTCCCGATGTCCTTGTGATTGGTCGAGAGCAGCCAGCGCCGCCACCCGGTCGGGTGGGCGTGGGCGTCATCATGTCCGTGTGCGTGGGCGTGGGCGCCCGGAGCCGCAGTTGCCATGGATTCGTCTCCTCGTGCGAAATCTGTTCGCGTGAGTTCAGTCAGATCTGGTTCGTTCACTCGGCCGCGGCGGCGACCTTGCCGGCGGCGTCGCCGGCGCTGGCGAATTTCTTCTTCGAATCGGCAAGCCAGGCCGCATAGCGCTCGGCGCTCACGACACGGAACGCGATCGGCATATAGGCGTGGTTCTGCCCGCAGATGAACGAGCACTGGCCGTAATAGATGCCTTCGCGATCGGCGCGGAACCAGGTCTCGTTGAGACGGCCGGGGATGGCGTCGATCTTGATGCCGAAGGACGGCACGGTGAATTTGTGGATGACGTCGGCCGCGGTGACCTGGACGCGCACGACCTTGCCGACCGGCACGACCGCCTCGTTGTCGACAGCGAGCAGACGCGGAGCCTCGGCTGCGGCGATCCTGTTGCTGGCGATCGCTTCGGCGCGCTGCTTTTCGTCGAGCATCAGCGAATCGAAGCCGAAGGCGCCGCCGTCCTGCGGATACTCGTAGGACCAGTACCATTGCTTGCCGGTGACCTTAACGGTCAGGTCCGACTGCGGAATCTCGAGCTGGAGCTTGAGAAGCCGGAAGGAGGGAATGGCGATGACGACGAGAATCAGGACCGGGATGACCGTCCAGGCCACTTCCAGCAGCGCATTATGCGTCGTCTTGGAGGGGACGGGGTTCTTCCTCTCGTTGAAGCGCCACGCGACGTAGATCAGCAAGCCCAGCACGAAAATCGAGATCGCGAAGATGATCACGTTAAGCCAGTCATGGAACCAGTGAATGTATTCCGAGACTTCGGTGGCGGCGCCCTGCAGATTCATCTGCCAGGGCGAAGGCATGCCGGTGCCGGCCAGCGCACTTTCAGGAAGAAGCGTCGTCGCGCCCGCGGCGAGGGCCGCTGCGGCCACTGTTGCAATGGTCCTGCTCAGAAATCGCATCGGTCCGACATAGCTCCTGTGATCCCGTCGCGGCCCGCTGTCCTTGTCTATGCGGCCCACGCGCAACGAGGCCGGCTGATCGGCCCGCCTCGTTCTTCGGCATTGCGATAAATCAAAGATCACGCTTGCGCCAGAGGGGCAATGCAGGCCTTCCACGCAGTCAGTGCGGCATAATCACGCGAGGTCTCGGCCTCAAGAAGTGCTTCCGTTGTGGCTCTGTCCTTGACAGGGCGGGGTCTGCATGGTCCCAACGCAGGCACATTCGGAGCGTGATTGTTTTGTGTGGAAGCCCTTCTGGCGTCCCTCGAAACATGGATCGCCCTCTCGAATATGATTAGAGACGGATGGCGGTTTTGTCGGAATCGGACGAACGATTCCCGCAAGGGCGATCCGGCTTCAGGGGGCGATGTCCGGCTATTCGTGCCGGTTTGAAGGGAATGACGGGGATGGGCAAGTTCATCGGACCTGTCTTCGCGGTCGCGCTGGCGGCCGTGGGCGTATGTCTGGGTTCGAGCGGCGTGGTTTTCGCCCAGGGCGCTGTGAAGTCGACGCATGGCGATTGGCAGTTGCGCTGCGAGGTGCCGCCAGGCGCCAAGGCCGAGCAATGCGCACTCGTGCAGAATGTCGCGGCCGAGGATCGGCCGAATTTGACGCTGCTGGTCATCGTGCTGAAGACGGCCGACCAGAAGAGCCGGCTTCTGCGTGTCGTGGCGCCGCTTGGTGTGCTGCTGCCGTCGGGGCTCGGTCTCAAGATCGACGACAAGGACATCGGCCGCGCCGGCTTCGTTCGTTGCCTGACCACGGGCTGCGTTGCCGAGGTGGTGATGGACGATACGCTTCTCGGCCAGCTAAAGGCCGGAAAAAGCGCCACATTCATCGTATTTCAGACACCGGAGGAGGGCGTGGGTATCCCCGTCTCGCTTTCCGGTTTCGGGCCTGGCGTGGAGACCCTGCCGTGAATGATGTGATGCCTCGCCGGCTGACTATGCTGGCTGCTTCTGTGCTGTGCCTTGGCCTTGCCGGGTGCTCGCGTCCGTCCTCGGGCGAGCAGAGCGGCATGCAGACGCTGAGCAATATCGTGATGTTCCAGTCGACCAAGCCCCCTCCGCCGGTGGAGAAGCCACTGGCCGATCAGGAGGAGGACTTCGTCTGCCCGACCGTGACGATCGCCGATGGTGGAGCTGCCATTCGCGCCCAGTCCGGGACCGATAGCGGCAGCCTGCGGCACCAGATCTCGATCCTGAATGTGGCGCGCGAGTGCACGCCGACGAGCGGTGGCGGCTTCAGGCTGAAGGTGGGTGTCGAAGGCCGTGTGCTGGTTGGTCCGGCCGGCGGCCCGGGCAGCTATTATGCGTCGCTGGGCATGCAGGTTCTGCGCGGGACGACCGTCGTTGCGCGTCGCGCGGCGCGTGTCGGCGGCACGATCCCCTCCGGCCAGGGCGGAACCGACTTCAGCCATGTCGAGGACGGGATCGTCGTCCCGCCGGGCAAGGGCGACGTCGAGATCATCGTCAGTCTCAACCCAGGCGGCGCTGCGGCGCCGGCTCGCGCGCGGCGCCGGTAGCCCTGCTGCTGCGAACGGCACCGGCGTTTGCCGTGAACTGAGGCAAGGCGCCGATTGACTCGAAGGCGGCGTCTTGTATCTGTGCTGACGCCGCATCATCCCCGCGGGAGAGACCGGGTCCGGACTTGTCCAGGCCCGGCGCCGAAGGCGCAACCGCCCCGGAAACGCTCAGGCAAACGGACCGCGTGGGAATTGGCGCTCTGGAAAGCGGCGGATGCAAGTCCGCCCACCGACGGGTGTAACCTGTCCGGCTGATCCTGCCGGTTCGGGGAAATCTCTCAGGTCCCAAGACAGAGGGGGCGCGCTCCGGACATTCCGTCCGGGGCTTGCGCTCGATTCTGGAAGGGGCCGCCATGGCTGCCGAAGCCGTTGAAGCTGATGCCGCAGGCGCCGAGGCGCTGCTCAAGACCCCGCTTCATTCCCGTCATGTCATGCTCGGTGCCCGCATGGTGCCGTTTGCCGGTTATGACATGCCGGTGCAGTACCCGATGGGTATTCTCACCGAGCATAACTGGACGCGCGAGAAGGCGGGGCTCTTCGACGTCTCGCATATGGGGCAGGCCTTTCTGCTCGGGCCCGATCACGAGACCACCGCGCGCGCGCTCGAGGCTCTGGTTCCCGCCGACATCGTCAACCTCGCACCCGGCAAGCAGCGGTATACGCAGCTCCTCGATGAGAATGGCGGCATCCTCGACGACCTGATGGTGACGCGCTCCACCGAGCCCGACGAGGACGGTGCTCTCCTCCTCATCGTCAATGCGGCCTGCAAGACTGCCGATTACGCCCATATCGAGGCGCGCCTGCCGGCCAATGTGAAGCTCGTCCGCGCGGAACATCGCGGGTTGATCGCGCTGCAGGGGCCCGCAGCCGCTGAAGCGCTCGCCGCGCTCGCGCCCGAGGCCGCCGAGATGGGCTTCATGAGTGCGCGCAGCATGAAGGTGGCGGGCGTCAAGGCCAATCTCAGCCGCTCCGGCTATACCGGCGAGGACGGCTACGAGATTTCCGCTGCCGCAAACAGGATCGGCGAGATCTGGGACGCGCTCCTGCTCGATCCGCGCGTCAAGCCGATCGGACTCGGCGCCCGCGATTCGCTGCGCCTCGAGGCCGGGCTCTGCCTCTACGGGCACGACATCGACACCACGACCTCGCCGGTCGAGGCCGGGCTGAACTGGTCGATCCAGAAGCGCCGGCGCGAGGAAGGCGGCTTCCCGGGAGCGGCCCGCATCCAGCGCGAATTCGCGGAAGGCGTTTCGCGCGTCCGCATCGGGCTCCTGCCCGAGGGCCGCGCTCCTGCCCGCGAAGGCGCCGACATTGCGACGCCGGAAGGCGAGATCGTCGGCAAGGTCACATCCGGCGGCTTCGGCCCGACGCTCAACGCGCCCTGCGCGATGGGTTATGTCGCAAAGGCCCACTCGGCTCCCGGCACGCGCCTTGACCTGATCGTGCGTGGCAAGCCGTTGGCGGCGACCGTCGCGCCGATGCCCTTCGTGCCCAACCGCTACAAGCGCTGATTCCCGACCCTATCCTGATCTGGAGGACCATCATGGCCGAGACCCGTTACACCAAGGACCACGAATATATCCGCATCGAGGGTGACACCGGCACCATCGGCATCACCGACTACGCCCAGGGCCAGCTCGGCGATGTCGTCTTCGTCGAGCTGCCTTCTATCGGCAAGGCGGTCGCCAAGGGCGGCGAGGCCGCAGTGGTGGAGAGCGTCAAGGCCGCGTCCGAGGTCTATGCCCCGGTCTCGGGCGAGATCGTCGCCGTCAACAGCGAGCTCGAGGCTGCGCCTGGCGCGGTCAATGAGGACCCGGCCGGCAAGGGCTGGTTCGTCAAGCTGAAGCTGACCAATCCTGCCGAGCTCGAGGGCCTGCTGAGCGAGGCCGAGTATCAGGACTATGTGAAGACGCTCTGAGCGGCGTTTCACTACCCATGACCTGAATGTCCGGTGCCGGGCGCCCGCTTCGCCCGGTCCTGGAATGATCGAGGAAACTCCGATGCGCTACTTGCCCCTCACCGACACCGACCGCGAGGATATGCTCGCGCGCATCGGCGTTCCCGATATTGACGCCCTGTTCAGCGATGTGCCTGCCGGCAAGCTGCTGAAGACACCGCTTGACCTACCGCGCGCCAAGGGTGAGCTCGAGGTCGAGCGCATCATGGGCCGGATGGCCGCCAGGAATGTCGCTGCCTCTGCGGCTCCGTTCTTTGTTGGCGCTGGCGCCTATAAGCACCATGTTCCGGCGACCGTCGATCACCTGATCCAGCGCTCGGAATTCCTGACCAGCTACACGCCCTATCAGCCTGAGATCGCGCAGGGCACGCTGCAGTATCTCTTCGAATTCCAGACCCAGATTGCCGCGCTGACCGGCATGGAGGTCGCCAACGCCTCGATGTACGACGGCTCGACCGCGACCGGCGAGGCCGTGCTGATGGCTCACCGTGTCACCAAGCGCCGCAAGGCGGTGCTGTCGGGCGGCCTGCATCCCCACTACACTGATGTGGTGAAGACCCTGTCCGGCATGGCAAGCGACGAGGTCGTGGCGCTGGCGCCCGATGTCGCCGCGAACGAGGACATCCTCGCGCAGATCGACGATGAAACGTCCTGCGTCGTCGTCCAGTCGCCCGACGTCTTCGGCAATCTCCGCGACCTGAAGCCGATCGCCGACAAGGCCCATGCCCATGGTGCGCTTCTGATTGCCGTCTTCACCGAGGTCGTGTCGCTCGGCGCGGTCACGTCTCCAGGCGCGATGGACGCCGATATCGTCGTCGGGGAAGGCCAGTCGATCGGCAATGCGCTGAACTTCGGTGGCCCCTATGTCGGTCTCTTCGCCGCCAAGTCGAAATATCTGCGCCAGATGCCGGGCCGGCTCTGCGGCGCGACCGTCGATTCCGACGGACATCGCGGCTTCGTGCTGACGCTCTCGACCCGCGAGCAGCACATCCGGCGCGACAAGGCGACGTCGAACATCTGCACCAATTCCGGCCTCTGCGTGCTGGCTTTCACCATTCACATGACCCTGCTCGGCGAGGCCGGGCTCTCGCGCCTGGCCGAGCTCAATCACGCCAATGCCGTGAAGCTGGCCGACATGCTGGCCGGCGTGAAGGGGGTGAAGCTGCTCAACGACAGCTTCTTCAACGAGTTCACGCTGAAGCTGTCAAAGCCGGCGGCCGAGGTCGTCGAGGCGCTGGCCGAGAAGGGCGTGCTTGGCGGCGTGCCGGCCTCGCGCCTGCTGCCGGGAGCCGGGCTCGACGATCTGCTGATCGTCGCCAATACCGAGATCAACACGGATGAGGATCGGGCGGCCTTCGTGGCGGCGCTCGCGGAGGTGCTGTGATGCTGAACCGTCAGGGACGTCCCACCCAGGCTGCTTCCTCCGTGGATCACGGCCGCGAGACCTTTACCGGCAATCGCGCGCTGCAGCAGATCGAACCGCTGATCTTCGAGATCGGCCATCATGAGACGACTGGCGTCGATATCGAGAAGCCGGCGCCGTTCAAGAGCCGCCTCGGCAAACATGCGCGCAAGGACGGCATCGGCCTGCCCGGCCTTTCCGAGCCGGAGACGATGCGTCACTACGTGCGCCTGAGCCAGAAGAACTACGGCATCGACACCGGTCTCTTCCCGCTCGGTTCCTGCACGATGAAGCACAATGCCCGCCTCAACGAGAAGATGGCGCGGCTGCCGGGCTTCTCGGATGTTCATCCGCTCCAGCCGGTTTCGACTGTGCCGGGCGCGCTCGAGCTGATGCTGGAGCTCGCGCGGTACCTGATGACGCTGACCGGCATGCCGGCCGTGGCGCTATCGCCCAAGGCCGGTGCTCATGGCGAGGCCTGCGGCATGATGGCGATCAAGGCCGCCATTGCCGCCAAGGGCGAGGGCGAGACACGCAAGGTCGTGCTTGTGCCGGAATCGGCGCACGGCACCAACCCGGCGACCGCGGCGCTGATCGGCTTCGAGGTCCGCTCCGTCCCGGCGCGCCCGGACGGCACGGTGGCGGTCAAGGACGTCAAGGCCCTGCTCGGGCCGGACATTGCCGCGATCATGCTGACCAACCCCAATACCTGCGGCATCTTCGAGCCGCAGATCGTCGAAATCGCTGCTGCGCTGCATGCGGCCGGCGCGTATTTCTATTGTGACGGCGCGAACTTCAACGCCATCGTCGGCAAGGCGAAGCCGGGTGACCTCGGCGTCGATGCCATGCATATCAACCTGCACAAGACCTTCTCGACGCCGCATGGCGGCGGCGGCCCGGGTGCCGGTCCGGTCGTGCTGTCGAGCAGGCTTGCTCCCTATGCGCCGGTGCCGTTCATCCATGTCGAGGGTGGTGCGGCGCGGCTCGTGGAGCACGTCAGCGACGCGCCGGCGGGCAATGATCCCTTCGGCCGCATGACGGCCTTCCACGGCCAGATGGGGATGTATGTGCGTGCGCTGGCCTATATGCTCAGCCATGGCGCCGACGGCATGAAGCAGGCCTCAGAGGATGCGGTGCTGAGCGCCAACTACATCCGCGCCGGTCTCTCCGACCTGATGTCGCTGCCTTTCCCGGACCATCCCTCGATGCACGAGGCTCTGTTCGACGATGAGTGGCTGAAGGGCACCGGCGTCACCACGCTCGACTTCGCCAAGGCGATGATCGACGAGGGGTATCACCCGATGACGGTGTATTTCCCGCTGGTCGTCCATGGCGCGATGCTGATCGAGCCGACCGAGTCGGAATCGAAGGCCTCTCTCGACCTGTTCATTGCGACGCTGCGCGATCTGGCCATGGCTGCGAAGGGCAATGACAAGGCCCGCTTCACCGCGGCGCCGCACCATGCCCCGATCCGCCGTCTCGACGAGACGCGTGCTGCCCGGCAGCCGATCCTGAAATGGGTGAAGCCGGAGCCGATTGCGGCTGCGGCTGAGTAAGGACGCTCAATCGATAGGGCAGCGATCGGATGCTGCCCTATCGTCATATCCCCTCGCGGTCTTAAGCATTCCTTGACCATGTGCGAGGATGATTTCCTCGGTGCGTGTTTTCGCACCTTGGGAACAGTCGATGTATCGCTCTTTTGTCCGGAGCTCCGCCGTTGCCGTTGCCGCGCTCATTCTGACGGTCGGCATCGCACGCGCGCAGGAGCCGAGCTACGGCCCCAACACCTATGACCGCACGCTTGAGGCGCTGATCACCCATGAGGAGATCGCGTCGCGTGGTGGCTGGCCCAGGCTCGCCGGCAGCGTCTCCGCGCTGAAGCCGGATTCGCAGGGGCCGGATGTCGCCGCACTGAAGCAGCGCCTGATGTTGAGCGGGGATCTGCCGCCGACGGCCTTGCCGGGCGATGTCTATGACGCCGCAACGATCGCAGCCGTGAAGCGCTTCCAGGTTCGTCACGGCCTGTCCGATCTCGGAACGGTCGGCCGCCTGACGCTCAAGGCGCTGAACGTTCCCGTTGAGGTCCGGCTGAACCAGCTGACTGCGACCCTCGAGCGGCTGAAGAGCAACGGCTTCGTCTTTGCCGAGCGCTATGTCGTCGTGAACATCCCCGGCGCCAGCGTCGAGGCGGTCGAAAACGGCGTGGTCCAGCGCAAGCATCTCGCGGTTGTCGGTCGTCCCGATCGACCCTCGCCGGTGCTCCAGGCCAACATCACCTCGGTGAACCTCAACCCCTACTGGACCGTGCCGACCTCGATCGTGAAGGCCGACATCATCCCCAAGATGCGCAAGGAGCCCGACTTCATCGTGAAGTCGAACATGCGCCTTCTCGGAGCAGAAAACCGGGAGATCGATCCGGCGACCGTGAACTGGGCAAGCCTGACCTCGCCGTACTTCACCGTGCGGCAGGATTTTGGCCCGCTCAACGCGCTTGGCCAGCTCAAGATCGACATGCCGAATACCGAGGCGGTCTACATGCACGACACGCCGAAGAAGACGCTGTTCCGTTCGGATGTCCGCTTCAACTCTTCCGGCTGTGCGCGCATCGAAGGGGTGCGCGACCTCGCGGCCTGGCTGCTCGAAGGCACCGAGTGGACCGAGCCGGCGATCGTGGCCGAGATCGCCAAGGGCGAGCGCAAGGACATCCGGCTAAAGAAGGCTGTGCCCGTGGCCTGGGTCTATCTGACGGGCTGGCAGGGCGCAGACGGTCTCGTCCAGTTCCGCGAGGACATCTATGGGCTGGACACGCCGCAGGGCATCGTCACATCGACGATCCAGGCGCGCAAACCCAAGCCGAAGGTGCAACCTGCGAAGCTCGAGGCGCGTCCGGCACCGGCTGCGCCGAGCCCGGTTGCAACCCCTGCCAGGGCAGCGACCGTGAAGGCGGTCACCGCCGTCAACTGAGGCGTCAGGGCGCCCGCAGGATCGCCATCACGTCGCTGATGGCCTGGGCGCGCGCCGCGGCATCCGTCCCGATCGTCACTTTGCCGTCCGGGCGCTGCGAATAGGCCGCGCCGCGCTCCCGCAGCGGCAGGTCCGGATGGTCGAAATCGTGATAGGCGCCAGCGAAGCCCACGAAGCGCGCGCCGCCTCGCCGCGCGAGTTCTTCGCAAGGCGCTGCTGGCGTCCAGTCATCCGCCAGTCCCTGAAGGATCGTTGTGGGCACCCGAGCGCGCCAGCCGCGTTTCAGCAGGACCCTGCAGCCAGGATAGAAGGCGATGATCGCCCGAAATCCTCCGGGGCCCGCGGCCGCGCGATCGGCGGCGACATGGAGCGCTGTCGAGCCGCCATTCGACCAGCCGATCAGATGTATCCCGGCGGGTTTGGCGAAGGGCTGACGGGCGAGCCAGTCGGCGGCGCCGAGGGCATCGCTGGCGCGATCCGCCGGCCGTAGCGCACGTTCGCGATCATTGCAGAGCGCGACGATCCCGCGCGGGCGAAAACTGTCGGGCAGGAGCACGAGGAAGCCAGCAGCGACCAGCCTGGCACTCCAGTCGCTCTCGCGTGCGCTAAGCCCTCCAGAGGCTCGCCAGAGGCCGCTGCAGCCATGCAGGGCAACCACGGCGGGGAAGGGGCCAGATCCAGCGGGTTTGGCGATCCAGCCGGTCAGGACGGTGCCGTCGCGTGACGGGAACGAGACCTGCTCCATCGCGCAGGCCGGCATGGCGCAGGCGAGTACAGCGATCGCGGCCAGTGCCAGGCGAGCGATCAGGATGGTGCCTCCATCGCGGCGAGGGCCTATGCGCTCGGCAGAAGCCGGCGTGTGCAGGATGTCAAAACGACAACGCCGCAAACCCTGAGGTTCGCGGCGTCGCATTCCCTTTCGGAACTGATCGCTCAGTTCAGCTTGGATTTGATTTCCTTCAGACCGGTCGCGAACAGGCTTTCGGCGGTCTTGCCACCCATCTGGCTGCGCAGGATGCCTTCGGCGGCCAGCGTAGCAGCCTCGGCGGCGGCAGCGCGGACCTCCGCGGCAGCCTCCATCTCGGCCTGTGCGATCTTGTCCTCGGCGGCCTTGGTCCGGCGGGTGACGAAATCGGCGAGCTTCTCCTCAGCCTCGGTGGCAAGGCGGATCGCCTCGTCCTTGGCTGCGGCGACGATCGCCTCGGCTTCACCTTCGGCGGCCTTGCGCTTCGCCTCGTACTCGGCGAGCAGCTTGGCAGCCTCCTGACGCAGCCGGCGGGCTTCGGAAAGCTCGCGGGCGATCTTCTCGCCACGCGAATCAAGCGCACCCAGAAGCGACTTATGGACGCCAAAATACCCCAGAATGCCGAGGAAGATGACGAGGGCAACCGCAACCCAGACGGTATCCATGGTTCGGTCTCCTCAGGCGCTCAGGACGGACTTGACCGCGGCTGCGGTCTCGGCGTCGGTGGGGCTCTGACCCGTCAGCTTGCCGACGATCTCGGCGGCAGCGCCGGCAGCGATCGTCTCGACATGCTTCATCGCGGCGGTCTTGCGATCCGCGATTGTCTTTTCGGCGGCTGCGAGCTTGGCGCCGAGCTCTGCTTCGGTCGCGTGACGCTTGGCATCGGTCTCGCGAGCGCTGGCGGTGCGAGCCTCCTGAGCGATGGCCTGGGCGTTGCGGCGGCTTTCGGCGAGCGCCTGCTCATGGTCCTTGGCGACGGCCTCGACCTTGGCGTGGATTTCGGTTGCCTGGTCGAGATCGCGAGCGATCGTCGTGCTGCGTTCGGCAAGAACCTCGCCGACACGCGGCAGGGCGATCCGCGACATGAGCCAATAGAGCGCACCGAAGCTGATCGCGAGCCAGAAGATCTGACTGGCGAAGAAGGTCGGGTCGAAGGGGGGGAAAGCGCCCTTCGCGAACGCCGTGTCGGCCGAAACCGCCATAACGCTGGCGGCGGCTGATACGACCCCGATGCGCTGTGCGCGGGAAGCGCGAACCTGCATGGAACGCCTCTGAAGGTTGCGTCAACGAATGACGGCTCCGCGGCGCATGATAACGCCTGCGGAGCCGCAGTGAATGCTCGTCAGACGACGAAGAGCAGAACGAGCGCGACGACGAACGCGAAGATGCCGAGACCTTCCGCGAGCGCCGCGCCGATGAAGGCGCGCGGGAACTGGCCGTCGGCAGCCGACGGGTTGCGCAGGGCGCCGGACAGGAAGTTGCCGAAGATGGTGCCGACGCCGATAGCGGCGAGGCCCATGCCGAGGCTGGCGAGACCAGCGCCGATATACTTAGCTGCGACGGGATCCATAGTCTTTCTCCGATGTAAAACAGTTGAGAGTGGTGGAAGGGTGAAGTCTCGCGAGCTCGCCCGGTTAGTGTCCCGGATGGAGAGCGTCGTTGAGATAGACGCAGGTCAATATCGTGAAGACATAGGCCTGCAGAAAAGCGACGAGGAACTCAAGCGCGGTCAGCGCGACGGCCAGGAACAGCGGCAGCGGCGCCAGCGTGGCGTAGATGCCAGCGCCGGTCAGGGCGACGACGAAGCCGCCGAAGACCTTGAGCGCGATGTGACCGGCCAGCATGTTGCCGAACAGACGCAGGCTGAGCGAGATCGGCCGGGACATGAAGGAAACGGCTTCGATCAGGACCATGAAGGGCAGCAGCCAGCCCGGCACGCCTGACGGCACGAACAGGCCGAAGAAATGGCTGCCATGCTTCATGATTCCGTAGACCAGCACGACGGTGATCACGAGGAAAGCGAAGGCCGCCGTCACGATGATCTGGCTGGTGACGGTGAACGAACCAGGCACCATGCCGAGCATGTTCGCGGTCAGCACGAACATGAAGAGCGAGAACACAAAGGGGAAGAAGCGCATCCCGTCCCGACCCATCACGCCTGTGATGGTGGACGCGACGAACTCGTAGAGCATCTCGGCGAGCGACTGCAGGCGGCCTGGAACCGTCGCCCGCTGGCTCGAGCCATAGATCATGATGGCGGAGATCACCGCGACGGCCACCACCATGAACAGCGAAGCGTTGGTGAAGGACAGATCGAGGCCGAACGGCCGCAGGCCCAGGATCGGCTTGATCTCGAATTGGTGGATCGGATCGATTCCGCCGCCAGCCGCCATAAGTCACCCCTAAATTGCCCCGGTTCGGGGCACTGCAAACACATTCAACGTTCCGGTTCGCCGCCCTTCGGTGAGGAAGGGCGCGTTCCGAGCCGATAGGCAGAGCGCAGGCCGGCGATAGTTCCGATCACCAGGAAGGCGATCAGCAGGAACGGCGACGTTCCCAACCACCGGTCGCCGAAATACCCGATCAGGGCACCAGCGATAACGCCGCCAGCCATATCCGTGGCCGCGCGAAAACCTGATGACATCGCGCCAGCAAGCGCTTTGTCGGGACCCGCCTTCTCTGAATCCGCCTTTTCGGCGGCTTCAGCACGCCCGAGGGCGGCCTTCAGCGAGTCCAGTCTTTCCCGCAACCTCGGATCGGAGCCGTTCGGGTCGGATTCAGACATCAGCAACTCCCTTCCGACCGTGTCATGGCCACGACCGCGTCCGAAATTGCCGCGAACCTGTCCGGACCCGCAGGCCGAGCCGTTGTCAGCGCGTTTCCTTTATTGTCCGCTCCGGCGACTGTCAAGGCAGGGGGATTGGTGTTAAGCTGTTGAAATTATTTGATATTAGTGCTTTGTGCGGCATTCTTGCCGCATTGCGAACCCGAATGTGGCTTTTTTTCAGACGGCTTCGCGGATTTGTTCCGCTGTTGCGAGGTCGACCGAGACCAGTTGGCTGACCCCTCGCTCGGCCATGGTCACGCCGAACAACCGTTCCATGCGCGCCATGGTAATGGGGTTGTGGGTGATCAAAATAAAGCGCGTCTCGGTATTTCGGGCCATATCGTCGAGCAGATCGCAGTAGCGCTCGACATTGGCGTCATCGAGCGGCGCGTCGACCTCGTCGAGCACGCAGATCGGCGAGGGGTTGGTCAGAAACACGGCGAAGATCAGGGCGGTCGCGGTCAGGGCCTGCTCGCCGCCGGAGAGCAGGGTCATCACCTGCGGCTTTTTGCCCGGGGGGCGCGCGAAGATTTCCAGCCCCGCCTCGAGAGGATCCTCCGAGTCGACCAGCCGGAGCTCGGCCGTACCACCGCCGAACAGGATGCCGAACAGACGCTGGAAGTGCTCGTGCACGACCTCGAACGCGGCCAGCAGCCGCTCGCGGCCTTCGCGGTTCAGCGCGCCGATGGCTTGGCGCAGGCGCCGGATCGCCTCGCTCAGGTCGTCGCGCTCCCCTGTCAGGCCTGCGCGCTTGGTCTGGATTTCGACGAGTTCATCCTCGGCACGCAGGTTCACGGCGCCCAGACGCTCGCGTTCGGCCCTCAGGCCCGCGAGGCGACCTTCGATTTCGGCGGGATTCGGCAGCGCTTCGCCGGGCTTGATCAGGGTCAGTTCCTGGAGGCCGGCGAGCCCTGTCTCGAGCCCGTCCTCGATCTGCCTCTCCACATCGGCCAGGCGCTGTCGGGCTGCCTCCAGGCGCGCCTCAGCGGAGGCGCGGACCTCGCGCGCACCGGAGAGGGTTTCCAGTGCCGCTCTGGCCAGCCGGTCGGCCTCAGCCTGGACGGTTTCCGCTGTAGCCAGGCGGTCGGCCGCCTCGCGGCGTGCTGTCTCGGCCGCCTCGATATCGCCAACCAGGCGCCTGCGCTCGACCAGGAAGGTGTCCGGTGCTTCGAGCAGCGCCTTGCGCTCGATCTCCGCAGTCGCGATGCGCCGCTTCGTCTCGTCGGCGGTCTGGGTGCTCGTCCTGGCTCGTTCCTGCCAGGCCCGGATATCGACGAAGATCGTGGCGCGGCGTCGCTCGCGAAGCTCTGCCTCTCGCGCCAGGGTCTGGACGCGGGCACGCGCATCCGAAGCGGCTGCTCGCTGTTCACCGAGGACGGCGCGCGCCTTCAGGAGGACGCTTTCGAGCTCGGTCGCCGGCGCCAGTGCGGCCAGTGCCTCTTCGGCTGCAGAAGCCTGGGTCGTCGCTTCCGCGATCGCCTGGCCCAGGCGGGCGACGGCCTCATCGAGAGCCGAGCGGCGCGCGGCTGTCTCGCCGGCCTTGCGCTCGGCGCTTGCGAGCCGCTCTCGGGCCTGATCCAGATCGCGCCGGGCGAGCCGCACGGCTTCGATGGCGACCGTTTCAGCCTGCGCGGAGGCGCGAACCGTTTGGCTGGCCGTATCGAGGCCCTGCCGCGCAATCTCGGCAGCTTTGCGCGCGGCCTCCGCCTCACGTTCGAGGTCGCCAAGGCGATTCTTTTCGGCGAGGCGGCGGGCCGCAGGAGATGGGGCCTCCGCAGCGCTGGTTAAGCCGTCCCAGCGCCAGATGTCTCCTTCGCGCGAAACCAGGCGCTGGCCGGGTTGCAACGAGGCGCGAAGCCTCGGGCCCTCTTCGCGCGGCACGATGCCGACCTGAGCCAGGCGCCGCGCCAGAGCTTGCGGCCCGCGCACATGCCGGGCCAGCGCCTCGGCGCCATCGGGAAGGGCAGGGTCCCCCGCAGCATCGCCCATGTCGCGCCAATGAGCCGGTGCGGCTGTGTCGGAGGCGGCGTCGAGATCGTCGCCAAGGGCCGCACCAAGTGCGGTCTCGAACCCTTTCGTGACGCTGATCGCTTCGAGGATCGCCGGCCAGCGATCGCCGGCTGCCGGTGCCAGCAGTTTCTGCAGCGTGCGGATTTCCGTGTCGAGGCGCTGGGCTGCGCGATCTGCCTCGGCCAGCGGCGCGCGCAGGCGGGTCTCTTCTTCTCGGGCTGTACTCAGAACAGCTCTTGCGCTGGCCGCCGCCGAATCCGTCTCCCGCATGGCCTCCTCGGCCTGAGCGCGCGCGCCCTTCAGCCTGTCGAGTTGAGCCGCGGCATCATCCGCGTCGAGCGCGGCGAGGTCGCGACGCAACCTGTCCCGCTCCCCGACATTCCTGGCCTCCCGGCTCTGGGCCTCACGGAGTGCCCGCTCCATGGCGTCGCGGCGGGCCGCGAATTCGGACAATCTGGCCTGTGCCGTGGAATGCTCGCCCTCTGCCTGAAGCAGGATCGCTTCAGCCTCGGCCAGCGAAGCTCCTGCAGACTCACTCATGGTCGTGGCTGCGTTGGCTTCGACGGCAAGCGTCTCATCCTCTCCGGTCAGCCGCGCGAGACTTTCGGCGGCATCGTCGGCGACGCGGTCCTGGCGCGTGAGATCGCTCTGCAATTCGGTCAGGCGCTTGCCAAGTTCATCTGCGCGCAGCTTGGAGCGCCTGTTTGCGGCCTCGAGCTCATCGAGGCCGCGCTTCAGCCTGACCAGCGCGGCTGCCGCGGCGGCCTCGGCCTCGCGCAGCGCCGGCAGCGCATGCGCCGCCACGGCCTGATGACGTGCCGCTTCGGCCTGGATGCCTGTCTGTTCGGCAACGCCGCGGACCGCCGCTTCCAGGGCCCGATCGGCAGCGGCCGCGTGTTCGCGCGCGTCTCGATGGGCGATGAGGGCCAGCGTCGCCTCGGCGCGGCGGATGTCGGCGGCAAGGCTGCGATAGCGCCCGGCCTGACGCGCCTGCCGCTGCAAGGCATCGACCTGCGTGCCGATCTCGCCAAGCACGTCCTCCAGCCGTGTCAGATTCTCTTCCGCCCCCCTGAGCCGGAGTTCGGCCTCGTGTCGGCGGCTGTACAGGCCCGCGATGCCGGCGGCGTCTTCAAGGATGCGGCGGCGCGATTGCGGCTTGGCGGCGATCAGTTCGCTGATCTGCCCCTGCCGCACCAGGGCCGGCGAGCGGGCACCGGTCGCCGCATCGGCAAAGAGCAGTTGCACGTCGCGGGCGCGCACCTCCTTGCCGTTGACACGATAGGTCGAGCCTTCCTCGCGCTCGATCCGGCGGGTCACTTCGAGGACATCGGTATCGTTGAAGGCGGCGGGAGCCTTGCGGTCGCTGTTGTCGAGGGTCAGCGCGACTTCGGCCATGTTGCGGCCGGGACGTTCGGAGGAACCGGCGAAGATGACGTCGTCCATGCCGGACGCGCGCATGTTCTTGAACGAACTCTCGCCCATCACCCAGCGCAGGGCTTCGACGAGATTGGACTTGCCGCAGCCATTGGGGCCGACGATTCCCGTCAGGCCAGGCTCGATCAGGAATTCGGACGGCTCGACGAAGGTCTTGAAGCCGGTCAGCTTGAGGCGCGTCAGATGCATCGACGCGCCTCATCGTCCAGGGCGGCAGGGTGGCGCGTGGGCTTAGCCGGCCAGCAGCGGCTCGAGGATCTTGTCGAATTCCGCGATCGAAAGCGCACCTGCACGCTTTTGCCCGTTGATGAAGAAGGTCGGCGTCGAGTCGACACCAGCCTTGGCCCCGCGATCCTTCACTTGCGTGACGGCGTCATAGATATCCTGCCGTTTCAAGCAGGCTTCAAAAGATTCCTGTGTGAAACCGGCCTGCTTCACCATCGCGGCCAACGCATCGACCGGCTTCTCGGTGAAAGCCCAGTTGCGCTGCTGATCGAACAGCAGATCCGACATCGGGTAGTATTTGTCGTTGCCGTTGCAGCGCGCCAGCATGAAGCCCGCCGTCGCCAGCGGGTCGAGCGGGAATTCGCGCAGCGTGAAGCGCGCCTTGCCGGTGTCGATATATTTCGCCTTCAGCGCCGGCCAGGTATCGCGGTGGAAGGTCGCGCAATGGCTGCAGGTCAGCGAGGCGTATTCGATGATGCTGACCTTGGCGTCGGGCTTGCCGAGCCAGACATCGCCCAGCGGGCCGGCGACAGCGAGGTCGGCAGTCGAGGATTGCGCCCGGGCCGGAGCGGAACCCAGCATCGCGGCGGCTGCGATCCCGGCCGCGCCGGTCAGAAGCTGTCGCCTGTTCGTCATCGTGCAATATCCTAAGGGGCCAAATCGGTGTCGGGACCATAGTGGCCAACACGAATGTGGCAAGATCGGTTCGCGGGGAATGACGGCTTCCTCACGAAGCCGTGTCATCTCGTGGTGGCGGATTTCTGAGCCACGCCCAGGCCGAGCCGTTCCAGCGCGGCCCGGAGTCCCGGGTCTTCGATATGGGCGACCTGCTGGGCGATCCTTCCGACGACAGCCGGATCGGGCGGCGGAGGAACCGGTTTCTGCTGCGGGGCCTCGACCGGGCCCTGTTTCAGCACGAGCTTGCCGACGGCGCGCCAACCGAGATGGGTGTTGACCCGTTCCAGGACCACGGGCCCGAGTTGTTGCATGTCGAGCGCGAAGGCGCCCTCGACGCGCACGACGAGCGTCGCCGGTTCCGAGGTCTCGCCGGGCGCCGGGCGTCGGCGCGGCCAGTCGATCTTGAGCGGCCGCGACCGTGCAGCCAGCCGCTCGCCGACAATCTCCGGCCAGAGCGAGACGATGGCGCGCCCGGCAAAACCCTGCGCGGCGAGCGCCGGCGCAAGGCAGTCATCGATCAGGTCGGCGAGGGGTTTGGCAGCCATGCTCTATTCTGGGTCCGGCGCATCGGCGCGACAAGGGCCGAAGCTCTATCAGCTGTTACGGTGACGTCGCCACTCCTCGGCGCTGATCTCCCAGATCTCCGAAAGATGCCGGCCGCCGACATAATCGCGCATCTCGGCCCGGATGACGCGCATGCCGCCGCTCTCGGAGATGCGGCGGGACGCGGTGTTGTCGGCGGCCTTCGGCACGCGCAGCACCGAACGCCCGAGGACATCGAACCAGAAATCGGTGACGGCGGCCGCCGCTTCGCTCATCAGCCCTTGTCCCTGCCAGGGCAGACCGAGCCAGAAGCCGCGGTTCTCGTCCTCGCCCTCCCTGAGCGAGATCAGGCCGACGAGTTGGCCAGGCTCGCTCTTCAGCCGCAGGCTCCAGTGCCATTCCGTGCCCTCAGCCATTCCCGGCAGGGCAAGCTCATGCAGATAGGTGAGCGCGCCGTCGGGCGGGTAGGGCCAGGGCACCCGCCTTGTGAGATAGCGCACGATCTCCCAATGCGGAAACAGCGCCTGGATCGCTGCTGCGTCATCGAGCGTCAGCGGCTTGAGGACCAGGCGGCGCGTTTCGAGGGCGGGGATGGCGTTCGCCTGGGCCACGTTTCCGGACTTTCGCGCGTTGCGGAGCTTGCGGTTGGGGGGCGGCACGCTAAACCGGGTCCATGAAGCTCGCAACGCGACCGCCCGTGCCAGAGGCTGCCGATCTGCTGGACTGGTACGATCGCCACCGTCGTGTCCTGCCTTGGCGTGCCTTGCCCGGCGAGACGGCCGAGCCCTATCGCGTCTGGGTCTCGGAGATCATGCTGCAGCAGACCACGATCACGGCAGTGAAGCCCTATTTCGAACGGTTCATGGCGCGGTTCCCGACGGTTGGAGCCCTTGCCGACGCGCCGAGCGAGGAGGTCATGCAGGCCTGGGCCGGCCTCGGCTACTACTCTCGGGCTCGCAATCTGCATGCTTGCGCCAAGGCGGTCTCGGCGCTGCACGCGGGGCGCTTTCCCGATACCGAGGAAGGCCTGCGCGAACTGCCGGGCATCGGCACTTATACGGCGGGTGCTGTCGCTGCGATTGCCTTCAACCGGCCGGCGGTCGCGGTTGACGGCAATGTCGAGCGCGTCATGACCCGCCTCTTTGCGATCGAGGAGGCCTTGCCGGGTGCCAAGCCGGCAGTCAGGGAGCGCACCCTGGCCCTGTTGCCGTCGGAACGTCCAGGCGATTACGCGCAGGCATTGATGGATCTCGGCGCAACGATCTGTACGCCACGCTCGCCAGCCTGCGGCATTTGTCCGTGGCAAGCGCCGTGCATCTCGCGGGCGGTGGGGACACAGGAGACTTTTCCGCGGAAGGCGGCGAAGAAGACCGGGGCAACCCGCTTCGGGGCAGCCTTCGTGCTGCTACGCGAGGATGGCGCAGTTCTGCTGCGGACGCGTCCGGCCAAGGGGCTGCTTGGAGGCATGGCGGAGGTGCCGACCGGCCAGTGGAGCGCGGATTACCGGCTCGCTGAGGCCATGCGGGACGCTCCGCTTCCGGCGCAGTGGCGCAGGCTGGCAACGCCCGTTCGCCATGTCTTCACCCATTTCCCGCTGGAACTCACGATCCTTGTCGCGCGTGCCCCGCGGGCGACACCAGCGCCGCAAGGCTCCCGCTTCACCCCGCTGGCGCGGCTCCGGGACGAGCCGTTCCCGGCGGTCTTCCTGAAAGCGCTCGAGGCAGGGCTCGAGGCGCTCAGGCCGCTGCCATCTGCGCCCTGATCTCGCCGCGCAGTGAATCGAGCAGCGTCAGCCCTTCCGGGCGCTCGACATGCCAGAAGGTCCAGCCATTGCAGGCAGGTAGCCCCTGGGCCAGCGCTCCGACCTTGTGGATCGAGCCGACGGCCGGGCCAAGCAACAGCGTGCCGTCGGCCCGGATCGTTGCCTTGTGGCGGCGCTTCTCGTCGACGACAGTCTCACCGGCCTTGACCAGCCCGGCCTCGACCAGGCTGAGAAACGGCACGCGCGGTTCGCTGCGCTTCGAAGGCGCGGTCGAGAACGATTCGGGCGGCAATGGCTGGACAGCCGCGATGCGCTTGCGCGCCGCCTCCGCATAGACCGGATCGCGCTCGAGACCGATGAACCGCCGACCGAGCGCCTTCGCGACGGCACCCGTGGTGCCGGTGCCGAAGAACGGATCGAGGATCACGTCACCGGGGTTGCTGGCCGAAAGCATGACGCGGGCCAGCAACGCCTCCGGCTTTTGGGTCGGATGGACCTTGGCGCCGGACGCGTCCTTCAGACGTTCCTCGCCTGTGCAGAGCGGCAGGTACCAGTCCGAGCGCATCTGCAGGTCGTCATTGCCGCCCTTCAATGCCTCGTAGTGGAACGTGTATTTCGAGCTCTCGCCGCGCGCTGCCCAGATCAGTGTTTCATGCGCGTTGGTGAAGCGCCGGCCGCGGAAGTTCGGCATCGGGTTGGCCTTGCGCCAGACGATGTCGTTCAGCATCCAGAAGCCGAGATCCTGCAGGATCGCGCCGACGCGGAAGATGTTGTGGTAGGAGCCGATCACCCACATGGCGCCGTCAGGCTTCAGCACCCGCCGGCAGGCCGTCAGCCAGGCTCGCGTGAAGGCGTCATACTCGGCGAAGGAGGCGAACTTGTCCCAGTCGTCGTCGACAGCGTCGACGAGGCTGTCGTCAGGCCGGCGGAGATCGCCGCCAAGCTGAAGATTGTAGGGTGGATCCGCGAAGACGAGGTCGACGCTTGCCGGAGGCAGGCGGTCGAGCGCGGCGATGCAGTCGCCGACGACGACCTGATCGAGCGGAAGATCAAATGAAAGGCTCGAAGCCTTCATCCGAGACTGCAGCGCAGGCCGTCCGGTACGCGAAACCTGAATCCGGACGGCGGCGCTGGCAGTCCCGGTACGCGAGGTACCCATGACGCCGAACCATTTACGCAACTTCAACAGTCGCGATCTTGGGGGAGTCAGGGTAAAAGCCGGGTTTCCGGGTTGAAAAAAATGCGTCTCGTTTTGGGGCTGCAGTTTTTGCCTAGTGCATTGGCAAACCAGCCGAATCCTGATCGGGAGTTAAGAAACGGCTAACGCCTCGCGGGCGTCGCACGATCGCTCAGCGCCGCCATACGCCCTTGATCGGCGCGAAGGAAAAACGGTGTTCCGGGCACGGGCCATGGATCTGTAGCGCCGCGCGATGCGCGGCCGTGCCATAGCCGGCATGCCCGGCAAAACCATAAGCCGGATAATGCGTCGCCAGGCGCGCCATCATCCGGTCGCGCGTCACCTTTGCGATGATCGATGCGGCTGCAATCGAGGCCACGCTGCCGTCGCCCTTGATGATCGCATCGCAGGGGCAGGGGAGAGTGGGAGGGTCGTTGCCATCGACCAGCACATGCCGCGGCTGGACAGGCAGACCGGCAACCGCGCGTTTCATGGCGAGCTGCGTCGCCTGCCTGATGTTGAGCACGTCGATCTCCTGCGCTGTGACGCTGCCGATGCCGATGCCAAGCGCAGCTTTGGCAATCTCCCCGAACAGCGCTTCGCGCCTTGCGGCGCTGAGTTCCTTCGAATCGGCGAGGCCGGCCGGGATCAGGCCGGGGTCGAGAATGACGGCAGCCGCCACCACCGGCCCGGCCAGCGGCCCGCGCCCGACCTCGTCGACACCGGCCAGCGGCCAGAATCCTTGCTCAATTGCCTGCGCCTCGCGGCTGAAATCGGCGGCCATGCCCGGTCCAGGAAAGAAATCGTTGCCGGGCTTATGCCGGAAGGTCGTCGCCTAGAACAGGCTGAGTTGTGCCTTTTCCTTCTCCGGCTTGAGGAAAAGGTCGGTGCGGAGCCTGAGACGCGTCGTGTTGAAGCCGAGGCGTTCGGCTGCCATTTCGAAGCGCCGCCCGATCATCCAGGCATAGGGCCCGGAACCGACCTGCCGCTGGCCCCAGGCCGAGTCGTAATCCTTGCCGCCGCGTGTCGAGCGGATCAGCGAAACGACATGGCGCAGCTTGTCCGGGTGGTGGGTCAGGAGCCAGTCCTGGACGAGATCCTTCACCTCGAGCGGCAGGCGCAGCAGCACGTAACCGGCCTCGCGCGCCCCGGCGGCCTTGGCGGCGTCGAGGATGCGCTCGATTTCCTGCTCGTTGATCGCCGGGATGATGGGCGCGACCAGCACGGTCACCGGAATGCCGGCATCCGACAGGCGTTTGATCGTCTCCAGCCGTTTCGCTGGCGCGGCGGCGCGCGGTTCCATGCCGCGCGCGATCTTGGGATCGAGCGTCGTCACGGAGATCGCGACCTTGGCGAGCCCCTGGGCTGCCATCGGTGCCAGGATGTCGATGTCGCGCTGGACCAGCGCCGATTTCGTGACGATGCCGACCGGATGGCGGAAGTGCGCCAGCACCTCCAGGATCGAGCGCATGATCCGGAGCTTCTTCTCGATCGGCTGATAGGCGTCGGTATTGGTGCCGATCGCGATGGTTCGCGGCTGGTAGGACGGTGCCGACAATTCCTTCTCGAGCAGCAGCGCGGCGTCGGGCTTGGCTGTCAACTTGCTCTCGAAATCGAGCCCGGGGGACAGCCCGAGATAGGCATGGCTCGGTCGCGCGAAACAGTAGACGCAGCCATGCTCGCAGCCGCGATAGGGGTTGATCGATCGGTCGAACGAAATATCCGGCGAATCGTTTCGCGTGATGATCGTGCGCGCCTTCTCGATCGCGACCTCGGTCTTGAAGGCGGGCAATTCGCCGAGAGAGCCCCAACCATCATCTTCGGCGACGCGCTGCTCGGTCTCGAAGCGTCCGCCTGGATTGATCGTTGCACCGCGCCCGCGCCGTCGTTCCGGATCGATGCGGTGGCCGGCATAGGCGAGCGGATCCGCCGGGGCGACACGCGCGGATGCCGACAGGGTTTCGCCGTCATGCCGCCTGAGCGGCTGGGCTGCGATCGGTCGCGAACTGGGTCTGGCTTGCTGCATGGCGCTGAGCCGTTCCTGAGAGGGCCGTAAGAATCGGCGTTTCCGTGACTATCAATGTGAACATAAAGGGAACAGAATGCAAGCGGCGGGATTGCGGCATGTTGCGCTGCGTCATAATCAATGGGCCATGCTTACAGCCGTCATCAGGGCCGACGGACCGGCCAGAGCACTCGCTGCGACTTTTTCCGTGCTGATCCCGGCCGTTGCCGAAGGTTTCCTCGGCCATGCCGTGGTCGTCGATGCGAACGGTGAGGGGGAGGTGGAGCGCCTCGCCGATGCGACGGGTGCGACCTATGTCAGGGCGGCTGTGCCTGAAAGCTGGCATGCCGGTGCCGCACAGGCGCGCGGCGATTGGCTGCTTCTGTTGAGCGCCGGGGACATCCTGCAGCCAAACTGGATTCAGGCGACTGAGCGCCATCTGCTGCTGGCGCCCGACAGGCCTGCCTTGCTGCCACTGAGCGGGGTTGCTGCGGCGCTCAAGGAGCGCGCCGCGCTGTCATTCGGCCCGCGTCGGCTGCGGGCCGGCCTGGTGCTGCCGAAGGGACTGGTTCTGGCCGGACGGCTGAATGCCGCGCCGCGGCGTCTCTCGGTGCGCCGGGAGCGTGCCGTATCCTGAGACCCAAGGCATCGGGCCGAACGGTGGATTGCGGTCCTCGGGGACGGCCGATGCAACCCCAGAAGGTGAGATCGGACCGGATACGAGACCCGGTCCGATGATCTAGAGCTGGTTCGTCCGGAAGGTGTCGCAGCTTTGCAGCGAGCCGGACTTGAAGCCTGTCGTGAACCAGCGTGTGCGCTGCGCCGACGAGCCGTGGGTGAAGGAATCGGGCACGGCCACACCTTGCGAGGCTTGCTGCAGCCGGTCATCGCCGATCGCCGCCGCCGTCCGCATCGCCTCGTCGACATCGCCCTGGTCGATTCGGCCCATCGCCTGGACGTTATGCGCCCAGACACCGGCGAAGCAGTCCGCCTGCAGCTCGACCCGCACTGACAGCGCATTCGATTCGCGCTCCGAGATGCGCTGTCGCAGCTGGTTCACCTTGGGCAGGATGCCGAGCAGGTTCTGGATGTGATGGCCGACCTCATGGCCGATCACATAGGCATAGGCGAAGTCACCACCGCCGCCGAGCTTGCGCTGCATCTCCTGGAAGAAGGAGAGGTCGAGATAGACCTTCTTGTCCTCGGGGCAATAGAACGGCCCCATCGCTGCCTGTGCCGTGCCGCAACCCGAGCGATCGATGCGCGAGAACAGCACGAGCTTCGGCGGTTCGTAGCGGCGGTTCGCCTGCTGCGGCAGGATCTTGGTCCAGATGTCCTCGTTCTGCGCCAGCACCGCCGAAACGAAGCGGCCCATTTCATCCTGCGGCGGGCCCGAGGCCGGGCGGCTCTCCTGGGTCGGGGCGCTGCGCCCGACCCCGAGCATCTCGGCGCCACCGATCAGGATGCGCGGATCGATCCCGAGCGCCCAGCCGACAAGGCCGAGCACGACCATGGTTCCGATGCCGACACCGCCGCGCCCCCCGGGGAGCCCGGCGAAGCCGCCGCCGCCATTGCGCCTGTCCTCGAGATTCTCGGACTGGCGATAATCTTCCCAGCGCATGGCGGTACCCCCGTCTAGTCCCGAGCAATCTCGTGGAGAGAGGCCCGGAACTCAAGCTGTTCGTCAACCGGCTCGTGCGCAGGTGGTTCCCCGGGCCCTTCCTATTGCGTCAATGATAGCCGCAATGTCCCATTTGCCGTGGGCCGGGATGTCGCTGCGGCAGGGCCGCGTTGGCGCAGCCGAATACTCTAGCTGGCTGCGTCGAGCGCCGCCTTGAGCGCCCGCATGTCGCGCCAGGCGAGGCGTTTCTGCAGGGGCTGGCGCAACAGATAGGCAGGGTGAAGCGTGGCAAGCGCCCGGATACGCCGGGCGCCCATTTCATATTCGGTCCACTTGCCGCGCGAGGCGAGGATGCCGGTGAAGCCGAGCAGGCCCTGGGCAGAGGGGCCGCCGATGCAGACGAGGATATCGGGATTGGCGAGTTCGATCTGCCGTTGAATGAACGGCAGGCAGATCGCGACCTCCTGCGGCGTCGGCGTGCGATTGCCGGGCGGACGCCAGGGCAGAAGATTGGCGATGTAGACATGTTCCTGCCGGTTGAGGCCGATGGCCGCCAGCATCCGGTCAAGCAACTGGCCGGAGCGCCCGACGAAGGGCAGGCCGAGCCTGTCTTCATCGGCGCCGGGGGCCTCGCCGACGAACATCACGCGCCCCTCCGGATTGCCGTCGGCGAAGACGAGATTCTTCGCGGTGGCCTTGAGCGCGCAGCCCTCGAAGCTGGCCAGTGCCACCTTCAGTTCGTCGAGCGTCTTGGCCTGCCCGGCCAGCAGGCGCGCGCTCTGCATGGCCTCGTCGGGCGCCGTTGCGTCGGCCGCGATGACGCGCGCAGCAGGAACCGCGCGCAGAGGATTGCGGCGTGCTGCAGCCTGTGTGGCGGCTGCTTCGGCGGCCTGTGGGGATTCGGCGAAGTGGTCATGCGGCGTCTCGTCGAGCATCTCGGTGACGCCCATCTCGGCGTACCAGGCAATGAGTTCGACGGGATCGTGGCCAGCAGGGATCATCCCGGCGTCTTAGCACGGTCCAACACGGCTTCGCGACACCTGTCGGGCGGCTGTCCCGGCTCCGCGTGCTCGCCAGAGCGTTCAAACGCGGTTGCAAATTGGAACGTGGGCCCGGATAGAGGGGTTCCAATCTGGTTTCGGTTTGGCTTGAGCCAGAGAGCATGATCGTTCATATGTAAACTATCGCCGTCGAGGCGAAAGTTGCTGGCGGAGGGCTGGATGGAACTCGAGGAAGCGCAAAGCACCCCGCGCGAGAGCATGGACTATGACGTCGTCATCGTCGGCGCAGGTCCCGCAGGTCTCGCAGCCGCCATTCGCCTGAAACAGCTCGACGAGACCATCTCGGTGGTCGTGGTCGAGAAGGGGGCCGAGGTGGGCGCCCATATCCTCTCGGGCGCGGTGATCGATCCGATTGGTCTTGACGCGCTGTTGCCTGACTGGCGCCAGGATGAGGCACGCCCGCTGACGACGGAAGTCAGCGAGGACATCTTCTATTTCCTGACCGAGCCGAGCGGAATCCGGCTGCCGAATTTCGGCATGCCGAAGCTGATGAACAATCACGGCAATTTCGTCGGCTCGCTCGGGCTGGTGACGCGCTATCTGGCGACCCGCGCCGAGGCGCTGGGTGTCGAGATCTATCCGGGCTTCGCCGCCGCTCAGCTTCTCTTCGACGAGAAGGGTGCCGTCACCGGTGTCGCCACGGGTGACATGGGGATCGCCAAGGACGGCACGGTCTCCGAACGCTTCACCCGCGGCATGGAGCTGCGCGGACGCTACACGCTACTGGGGGAAGGGGCGCGCGGCTCGCTGTCCAAGATCGCGATTCAGCGCTTTGGTCTCGACAAGGATCGTGAGCCCCAGAAATACGGCATCGGCCTCAAGGAGATCTGGCAGGTCAAGCCGGAGAAGTTCCACAAGGGCCGGGTGCAACACTCCTTCGGCTGGCCGCTCGACGGCAAGACCGGTGGCGGCTCGTTCCTCTATCATTTCGACGACAATCTCGTCACCGTCGGCTTCGTCGTGCATCTCAACTACGAGAACCCGACGCTCTCGCCCTTCGACGAGTTCCAGCGTTTCAAGACGCACCCGATGATCCGCGACGTCTTCGAGGGCGGCAAGCGCCTGTCCTACGGCGCGCGCGCCATCACCGAAGGCGGCTGGCAATCCGTGCCGAAACTCAGCTTCCCGGGCGGGGCGTTGGTCGGCTGCGCGGCCGGCTTCGTCAACGTGCCGCGCATCAAGGGCAGCCACAACGCGATCCTGTCCGGCATGCTGGCTGCCGAGCATCTTGTGCCCGCGCTGGCGGCGGGACGCGCGCATGATGAAGTCAGCGAGATCGAAACCAGCTGGCGCGCATCTCCGATCGGCCGCGACCTCGAGCCGGTCCGCAACGTCAAGCCGCTCTGGTCGAAATTCGGGACGATCGGCGGTGTCGTGCTCGGCGGCATCGACATGTGGCTGAACCAGCTCTTCGGCTGGTCGCCTTTCGGCACGCTCAAGCATGGCAAGCCGGATTACGCGACGCTGAAGCCACTGAGCGAGGTGACGCCGATCACCTATCCCAAGCCGGACGGCAAGCTCTCCTTCGACAAGCTGTCGTCGGTGTTCCTGTCCTCGACCAATCACGAGGAAGACCAGCCGGCGCATCTGAAGCTGACCGACCCCTCGATTCCTGTGGCGAAGAACCTGCCGCTCTATGGCGAGCCTGCCCGGCTCTATTGCCCGGCCGGCGTCTACGAGATCGTCTACGCGAATAACGAGACGAAGAGCGACCCGCGTTTCGTCATCAACGCGCAGAACTGCGTGCACTGCAAGACATGCGACATCAAGGATCCCGCCCAGAACATCACCTGGGTGGTGCCTGAGGGGGGCGGCGGCCCGGGTTACTCGAACATGTGATGAGCCCGTGACGGCGACCAGTGCGATAAGGAGGCCGCCCCTGCCAGGGCGGCGGCCTTTTCCGCCGAAATGGTCACTGGACCCTGCGAGGCGCGGCCGATGACGGCGGCGATTGAGCGAACGAACGTCCCCCTGGGATGATCTTGGCGAATCGTCGCTACAGAGCCAAGAGATGCAGCTGCAATGGTGATGGCGTGCCGATTTGCAGCCTGACGTGATTGAATTTGTGCGCTGCATGAAGTGATTGCAGCGGCTGTTGCATCCTTGCTACGGAGGCGATCTGCCGCCGGCTTTGCGGCTTGCCGGAGCGCCTGGAAACGGCCATCTTGCACGCCTATGCGAAGCGGTCACGGTCGCGCTGAATGGACCCAGCCCCTGTGCCACACGAGGCAGCGGACCGAGGGAGAATAGCAGTCGTGACGTTTCGAATGAACGGCCGAGGGGCCGGCGCGACATTGGCCTTGGCTTTGTTTGTCGCGCTTCATGCCGGGGCCGCTGCGCAGGCCACCACACAAGCCAATGCGCCGACCCGCACCACCGAGCCGCTTGAGCCTGCCGAAAGCCTTGAAGGCAATTACCTGGCCGCGATCGTGGCCGGTGCCGGCCGAGACCTTGGCGCGGCCTCGGTCTTCCTGCGGGAGGCGATCAAGGGCGATCCGAAGAACAACGATCTGCTGGAGCGTGGTTTCGTCGCCTTCCTGGCCGATGGCTCCATGGATGACGCGTTCCGCGCCGCCGAGAAGCTGGTGCAACGCGACCCGAGCAACGGGCTGGCGCAGCTCGCGATCGGCATTCGCGCCATCAAGCAGAAGCAGTATCAGACGGCGCGCAATCACTTGCAGCGCGGCGGGCGCGGGCGTTCCGCCGACATCACGGCGACCTTGCTGTCCGCATGGTCCTATGCCGGCTCCGGCCAGACCAACCGCGCGATCGAGACGCTCGAGCGGCTCAAGGGCGAGCCTTCCTACAATCTGTTCCGCGACTATCATGCCGGCCTGATCCTCGATATCGCCGGCCGCAAGGCGGATTCCGAGCGCAGGCTCAAGGCGGCCTATGAGGCCGAGAAGACGACGCTGCGTCTCGTCGATCTCTGGGCTCGCTTCCAGGCCCGATCCGGCGATTTCGATGGAGCTGCGGCAACCTATGGCGCCTTCGACAGGCTCCTGCCGAATCACCCCATCGTGCGTGACGGATTGACCCGGGTCGCTGCCAAGGAGCCGCTTGCCCGCTCGGTCGCTACGGCGCAGCAGGGCGCAGCCGAAGTGCTCTATGGTCTCGCCAGCGCCGGGAACCGCCAGGGGGACGAGGCCGCTGCGCTGCTCTATCTCAGGCTCGCCCTCTATCTCGACCCCAATCACGATCTCGCCGTCCTGACGCTTGGCGACATCCTGGAGCGGGCCAAGCAGCTCGATGATGCGGTGACGGTCTACAACCGCATGCCGGCGGGTTCGCCGCTGGCCTCCAATGCCGAGATCCAGTCGGGCCTGGCGCTGGAAGCGCTTGGCAAGTCTGACGAGGCGGTGAAGCATCTCGAAACGCTGATCGCAACGCGTCCCGACGATGTCGACGCGCTCTCGGCACTCGGCAACGTCTACCGCTCACGCAAACGCTTCGCCGAGGCTGCCGACACCTATGACAAGGCGATCGCGAAGCTCGCTTCGCCGGGCCGCTCGAACTGGGACCTCTATTACTTCCGTGGCATTGCCCGCGAGCGCATCAAGCGCTGGGCGGAGGCCGAGGAGGATCTCCGCAAGGCCCTCGAACTGATGCCGGAGGCGCTGGGGCGCGAGCGGGCGCTGGTGCTCAACTATCTCGGCTATTCCCTGGTCGATCAGCATCTCAAGCTCGATGAGGCGCTCGGCATGCTGCGCCGGGCCGTCGAACTGCGCCCGCGTGACGGCTACATCACCGATTCGCTCGGCTGGGCTTACTACCGGCTCGGTCGCTATACCGAGGCGACCCGCGAACTCGAGCGCGCGATGGAACTGCGGCCCTCCGACCCGGTGATCAACGATCATCTCGGCGATGTCTATTGGCGCGTCGACCGCAAGCTGGAGGCGGTCTTTCAGTGGAACGCCGCCCGCGATCTCAGCCCGGAGCCCGAGGATCTGGTCAAGATCAAGCACAAGATCGAGAAGGGGCTGGAGGAGGCCCCCTCGGCCAATGCCGCCGAGCCGAAGGCGGATGGCGGCTGACCGATGCGTTGTGATGCGGTGACGGACCTCGCGTGCCTGTTGCGCTGACGACCCGCGCTCGCGCCAAGGTCAATCTCGATCTTAAAGTCCTCGGCCGTCGGGCCGATGGCTATCACGAGCTGAAGAGCCTCGTCGCGTTCGCCAGCGTCGGTGATTCGCTGGCGCTGGAGCCAGCTTCAGGCCTCGGCCTGACGATCGGCGGTCCGCGAGGCACCAGTCTTGTCGCCGATGACGGGAATCTGGTTCTCCGGGCCGTGCAGGCGCTGGCGGACGAGTTCCCCGAACTGCGAACCGGACATTTCCACCTCGTCAAGCGTCTGCCGGTCGCCTCCGGAATTGGCGGAGGCTCGGCTGACGCAGCAGCCGCCTTGCGTCTGCTGGCGAGGCTGAACGGGCTCTCACCTGCATCGCCCGAGCTGCAGCGCGCCGCCGTCAGGGTTGGCGCCGATGTCCTGGTCTGCCTCGAGTCGCGCGCGCGCATCATGGCTGGGATTGGCGAGCGCCTCGGCCCCGCACTGTGCCTTCCGCCGCTCTTCGCCATTCTGGTCAACCCGAATGTGGCCGTCGGCACCGCAGACGTTTTTCGTACGCTCGGACTTGCGCAGGGGCAATTTTGCCCGGCCGCAGCGGAAACGGGCATCGGTGCGGCGGAGCGCTTTGCTGCTGCTCCGGACCTGCTTGCCGCGCTGAATCGGACCGGCAACGATCTCGAAGCCCCGGCGGCCCAGGTCGCGCCGATCATCACCGACGTCCTGCAGCGGCTGTCCCGGCTACCGGGCTACCGGCTCGGCAGAATGTCAGGCTCGGGCGCGACCTGCTTTGCCCTGTTCGACGATTGCCGGCAGAGCGCGGCCGCCGCGAAGCTGCTGGCGGATGAGCGGCCGGATTGGTGGATCAAGCCGACCCTGCTCAGATGAAGTCCGCGGGCTGCTCAGTGCGCCCGCGCCACGCAGAAATCGACCGTCTCGTTCAGCGCCTGCTTCATCGGCGATGAGGGGAAGAGGCCGAGCGCATCCTTCGCCATCTTGGCGTAGTGCTGGGCCCGCTCGATCGTATCGTCGAGGGCACGGTGACGGCGCATGATCGCCTGCGCCTCCTCGAGATCGCCGTCCTTGATCTCGCCATCCTGCAGCGTGCGGCGCCAGAAGGCGCGCTCAGTCTCGTCGCCGCGCCGGAAGGAGAGCACGACCGGCAGGGTGATCTTGCCCTCGCGGAAATCGTCGCCGGTGTTCTTGCCGAGCTTGTTCGCGACGCCGCCATAATCAAGCGCGTCGTCGATGAGCTGGAAGGCGATGCCGAGATTGAGCCCATAGCTGCGGCAGGCGGCAGCATCGGCCTTGGGTGATTCTGCGATCACCGGCCCGACTTCGCAGGCCGCCGCGAACAGCTCCGCAGTCTTGCCGCGGATGACGGCGAGATACTCGTCCTCGGTCGTGGCGGTGTTCTTGGCCGCGGCGAGCTGCATCACCTCGCCTTCGGCGATGACGGCGGCTGCGGTGGAGAGAATATCGAGCGCGCGGAGCGAGCCGACCTCGACCATCATCTTGAAGGCCTGTCCGAGCAGGAAGTCACCGACCAGCACGCTCGCTTCATTGCCCCAGACCATGCGGGCCGCGAGCTTGCCGCGGCGCATATCGCTCTCGTCGACGACGTCGTCATGAAGCAGCGTTGCGGTGTGCATGAACTCGACGCTGGCCGCGAGCTTGACATGACCCTCGCCGCGATAGCCGCACAGCGCGGCCGTGGCGAGCGTCAGCATCGGCCGCAGGCGCTTGCCGCCCGACGAGATCAGGTGGTTGGCGACCTCCGGGATCATGGTGACGTCCGAGCCGGTGCGTGACAGGATCATCGCATTGACGCGCTCCATGTCGGTGCGTGTCAGGCCGACAAGACCCTCAATGCTGGCCTGTCCCTGTTCCTTGTCCTCGAAGGGTACGACGACGCCCACGCTGCTCACTCCGGCCGATTTCAGCTTTGTTGCATTGCCACAACCGTTGCATGGGTGGCCAGCCCCCGCAATCGCACTTTGACGCCGCACCCGCGAGTTCAGGGCCGAAAATGGCTTGCGCGCAGACCCTGCCTTCGTCTCCATGACACAATGCATGAACTCGTCCGTACCAATGACCTTGTCCTGCTTGGCGCCATCGAGGCGCTGCTCGCATCCGCCAATCTCGATTGTCTGATCGCCGATCAGCATATGAGCGCGCTTGAAGGCATGACCGGCGCCTTCCAGAGGCGCCTGCTCGTGCGCGAGGTGGATCGCCGAAGAGCCCGCGCGCTCTTGATCGAGGCGGGGTTCGGCGCCGAGCTGCGCGATGAGTGATTCGGAGACGGATCTCGGTGAGATCGTCGAGGATCGATTGCTCGATGGCCGTCTGATTCTTCGCCAGCCGAAGAAGGGGCATCGCGCCGGCACGGACGCGATTTTGCTCGCTGCGGCGCTGTCGGAAGACGAACCAGGCCCGCTGGCCGATTTCGGCGCTGGCGTCGGGACGGTCGGTCTGGCCGCGGCGATGCTTCGGCCGGAGCTGACGGTCACGCTAATCGAGCGGCATCCCCGCCTTGCGGCGCTGGCCGAGCAGAACATCGTACTGAACGGCTTCGGCGATCGGGTCAGGCTTGTTGCGGCCGATGTCGGGGCCGGCGCCGAAGTCAGCCTTGTGCCAGCAGGTTTCGCCTGTGTGGCAATGAACCCGCCCTTCTTTGCAGACGATACGGTGAAGGCGTCGCCAGTGAGCAACCGGCGAACGGCGCATGTCGCCGATCAGCCGTTCGAAATCTGGTTGAAGGCAGCGCGCCGGTTGCTCAAGCCGCGCGGACGCATCGCGATCATTCATCGGGCCGAGGCGCTGGGGGCAATTCTGAACGGGCTGGAAACCGGCTTTGGTGGCGTCGCCATTCGACCCGTGCACGCCTCGGCTGACCGGCCGGCGATTCGCATCCTCGTTACGGCGACGCTGAACAGCAGAAAGCCGGCAGTGCTGCTGCCGGCCTTTGTCTTGAACGGGCCTGATGGCCGCTTCACCGAACTCAGCGAAGCGGTTCACCGCGGCCGGGCACTGCTCGGCTGATGCATCGGCCCGAAAAGTGGATCACCGCTTTCGGGACAACCGATGCAATCGCAGACGGTGAGATCAGCGGCAGATCCGCTGCTGCTGCACGACCCAGCGCCAGCCATCCCAATAACGGACCGGGCGGAAGAAGCAGCGCGGACCGTAAAATGGGCGGTCATAGCCGTAATAGGGACGCGGGCCACCATAATATGGCCGGCCGTAATAGGGGCGCGGGCCCCAACCTGGACCGTAGCCATACTGGATCTGCTGGTAGCCATGATCCGCCTGCGCGGCTGCACTCAGGCCGAGGGTAACGACCTGGGCCGAGGCCGGGGCGCTGGCGATGATGCCGCTGCTGAGGCTGACGGCCGCCGCGACACCGAGAAAAGCTCTGCGAAGCATGGCGTGGATTCTCTCCCCTGCCTGGCGCCCGCGGCCCTTGCCGCGCGGTCGAACGCCAATTCGGTGAAATGCTAACGCTCAAAAACTGAACGGCGCGACACCGCGCCATTCAGCTGTCCTTCATCGGGCCGCCACATGGCAGCCACAATTCACGCCGCGATCAGCGGCAGACGCGCACCGAACGCATCACCCAGCGATAGCCGTTCCAGACGCGGCGGTTGCTGTAGTAGCAGCGCGGACGATAGACCGGGCGACCGTAATATGGGCGGCGTGGGCCATAATAGCGACGCGGGCCATAGTACTGCGCCTGCTGGACCAGATCAGTCGGAGCCTGGGTCGTCTGCATCGTGCCGGTGCTGACCGGTGCGGCCGTTGCGGGGGCGACGGTGAAGGCCGCGACCATAAGGGTGAGCGCTCCGAAGAGAGCGGCAATGAAACGTGATGACAGCATTAAGCTACTCCTGCTGGCTGACGCCGCCGGCCCGTCTCGAGCGCTCGCCCCGAACGCCGCGGACTGTACGGTTGCTGCGGAGATTATCCCGCTGATCATGAACGAATGCTGTCCGCGTCGGTTCCATGGTCATGCGCGGAATGCTTGACCGCGCGCCGTGGCTGCCCCTAAGCACGCCGCTATTCTTAGATTGTCTGGAAGGCTCAAGCTCTTGGCCGGTGCTCCCGTCTCCGATCCGATGAACCCGACCCGCTCGTTCCAGGGCCTGCTGCTGACCTTGCAGCGCTTTTGGGCGGAGCGCGGTTGCGTCGTCCTGCAGCCCTACGACATGGAAGTCGGCGCCGGTACCTTCCACCCGGCGACGACGCTGCGCGCGCTCGGTCCCAAGCCCTGGAAGGCTGCCTATGTCCAGCCGTCGCGTCGGCCGAAGGACGGCCGCTATGGCGAGAACCCCAACCGCCTGCAGCATTATTACCAGTTCCAGGTCATCCTGAAGCCGTCGCCGCCGGATCTGCAGCAGCTCTATCTCGACTCGCTCCAGGCCATCGGCGTCGACATGGGGCTTCACGATATCCGCTTCGTCGAGGACGATTGGGAGAGCCCGACGCTGGGCGCCTGGGGGCTCGGCTGGGAGTGCTGGTGCGACGGCATGGAGGTGAGCCAGTTCACCTATTTCCAGCAGGTCGCCGGCGTCGAATGCGCGCCTGTCGCGGGAGAGCTGACCTATGGGCTCGAACGTCTCGCCTGCTATCTGCAGGGCGTCGACCGCATCATGGATCTGAATTTCAACGGGCTCGAGGGTGAGGATCGCGTCAGCTACGGCGATGTCTTCCTCCAGGCCGAGCAGGAATTCTCGCGCTATAATTTCGAGCATGCCGACACGGCGATGCTGTTCCGCCATTTCAACGATGCCGAGGCCGAGTGCCGGGCGCTGCTCGCCGCGGGCGAAGCCGGGGAGGGAGCCAATGACCCGCGCCACTCGCTGGCGCTGCCGGCCTATGACCAGTGCATCAAGGCCAGCCACATGTTCAACCTGCTCGATGCGCGCGGCGTGATCTCGGTCACCGAGCGCCAGAGCTATATCCTGCGCGTGCGTGAACTCTCCAAGGCCTGCGGTGCGGCCTGGCTGAAGACCGCCGGCGGGGGAGCGAACTGATGCCCGATCTCCTGCTCGAACTCTTCTCGGAAGAGATCCCCGCCCGCATGCAGCGCAAGGCGGCGGAAGACCTCAAGAAGCTCGTCACCGATGCGCTGGTCGAACGCGGCCTCGTCTATGAGGGCGCCCGGGCCTTTGCGACGCCGCGCCGCCTCGCCTTGCACATCGCTGAACTGCCGGTGCGCGGCCGCGATATCCGCGAGGAGCGCAAGGGGCCGCGCGTGGGGGCGCCCGACGCGGCCATCCAAGGGTTCCTGAAGGCGGCAGGGCTTGCCTCGCTCGACCAGGCGACCATCGTCAGCGACCCCAAGAAGGGCGATTCCTACGTCGCCATCATCGAGAAGCCGGGGCAGGAGACGGTCGCGGCTATCGCCGAGATCGTCCCGCAGGTGATTCGCAGCTTTCCCTGGCCGAAATCGATGCGCTGGGGCAAAGCCTCCGCGGCCGGCGCCAGCCTGCGCTGGGTGCGCCCGCTCCACTCGATCCTTTGCACCTTCGGGCCGGAGACCGAGGAGCCCGAGGTGGTCCGGTTCGAGGTCGACGGCATTGCCTCAGGCAACACGACCTATGGCCACCGCTTCCATGCGCCTCAGGCCATCACGGTCAGGCGTTTCGACGATTATGTCGCGCATCTGGAGAAGGCGAAGGTCGTGCTCGATGCCGACCGGCGCAAGGAAATCATCCTCACCGACGCCCGGAACCTCGCCTTCGCGCAGGGGCTGGACCTCGTCGAAGATGAAGGCCTGCTCGAGGAGGTCGCCGGCCTCGTCGAATGGCCGGTCGTGCTGATGGGCGCCTTCGAGGAGCGTTTCCTGGAGATTCCGGGCGAGGCGATCCGCGCCACGATCCGCGCCAACCAGAAATGCTTCGTGCTGCGTGACCCGGTGACGGGCGCGCTCGCCAACAAGTTCATCCTGGTCTCGAACCTGAGCGCCAGCGATGGTGGCAGCGCAATCGTCGCCGGCAATGGCCGCGTCGTGCGTGCACGCCTCTCGGACGCTGCCTATTTCTTCGCGACCGACAAGGGCTCGCTGCCCGATCTCGACACGTTCAGGGAGAGTGCCGGGACACTTGGCCTCGACCTTGCCAAGCCGCTCGACCAGCGCATGGCCAAGCTCAACAGACTCGGCGTCGTCTTCCACGCCAAGCTTGGGACGCAGGGCGCGCGGGTGCAGCGCATCGCGGCGCTGGCTCGCGAGCTGGCGCCGATCGTCGGTGCCGATCCCGCTCTCGCCGAACGCGCAGCGAAACTCGCCAAGGCCGATCTGCCGACCGAGATGGTCGGCGAGTTCCCGGAATTGCAGGGGCTGATGGGCCGGAAATATGCCGAACTGCAGGGCGAGGACGCTTCTGTCGCGGCAGCGATCGAAGAGCACTACAAGCCGCTCGGCCCGTCCGATCGCGTGCCGACAGACCCGGTCTCCGTTGCCGTGGCGCTGGCGGACAAGCTCGATACGCTGGTCGGCTTCTGGGCGATCGACGAGAAGCCGACCGGGAGCAAGGATCCTTATGCCCTGCGCCGCGCGGCGTTGGGCGTGATCAGGCTGGTTGTCGAGAATGGGGTCAGGCTCGCGCTCGCCGATCTGGCCAGGGATCCAGACCTCGTCTCGTTCTTCCACGACCGTCTGAAGGTCGTGCTCCGTGATGCCGGGGCGCGGCATGACCTGGTCGATGCCGTGCTGGGCGAGGGCGCATCGAACAGCGACGATCTCCTGCTCATCACCCGCCGCGTAGACGCGCTCAGCCGCTTCCTCGATACCGAAGACGGCGTGAACCTGCTCAGCGGTTATCGCCGTGCGGCGAATATCCTCAAGGCCGAGGAGAAGAAGGACGGCGAGGGCGCTTTTGCCGCTGCCGCCGATCTCCAGCTCATCGCCGATGCCGGCCTGATCGAGGAGAAGGGGCTCGCCGTTGCACTGGCCCAGGCAACGCCGAAGGCCGAGGCTGCCGTCGCCAAGGAGGATTTCGAGGGTGCGATGGCTGCGCTGGCCGAGCTCAGGCCCGCGGTCGATGCCTTCTTCGACAAGGTCACGGTCAACGATCCCGATCCGGCCCTGCGCGCCAACCGCCTCAAGCTGCTCAACCAGCTGCGCGAGGCGACGCGCGCCGTGGCGGATTTCTCGCGGATCGCAGGCTAGCGCGCCACGGCTCGCCCTTGCGGCGAGCATCACTGCCTCGCGACAGGCATGGTCGGGTCAGGCCCGATTATGCCGAAAATGGCGGTGAAAGCTCGCTATAGGCGGACGCTCGGCCCCTGAAGCGGAACCAATTCCCATCCTGCGACGTTCTGTCCTGCAGAGAAACCGTGCTGCGAACGCCTCGCGCACGGCCTCCGGGGGGCCGGCAAGCGGCCGCGATAAAGGATACGGGCTATGGGACTTCTGATTTCGCTTCTGATCACGATTCTGGTGATCGGTCTGGTGCTCTATCTCGTGCGCATGCTGCCCATGGATGCCCAGATCAAGAACATCGTCCAGATCATCGTCATCATCATCGGCATCATCTCGCTGCTGCGCTATCTCGCGGTCTTCTGAGCGCCAGCGCGGGTCGATTGACGTGCGCTGAGCACTGATCCACTCTCCCATCGGTCAAAAGGGGCCCGGACGACTCCGTCATGGGCCCTTTTCCGATTCGAGAGCGTCGCGATGAATTCGCAGAACCGGACCACTCATATCCGCCTGACTTCGCATCCCGAGCCTGGCAGCGCGGCGACGCGCTTCCCGATCCGATGGGGTGCGGAAACCGCCGTCGAGCGCGGCCCGATCATTGCGTCGACCACGAACCCGGCCGACCGCAACGTCATAGGAGCCCATGGCGGCTCCTACTCGGTCTATCGTGCGCTTGCGATCTCGGCGCGCGCCATGAACCCGTCGCAGCGCCCGGACCTGACGAACACGCAGCCGACCACCGACATTCTGCCACAGCCGCAATGGGCTGAACCCGGCAAGATCGTCTCGCTGGACCCTTACGGCCATCGGGTCGCACAGGATTTCGGGCGACTGATTGCCGAGGGCGTCGATATCCGGCCGACCATCGCCATCACCAAGGCGCGGCTGAACCTGCCGGAGATTCTCGCGGCGATGGCTGGCCACAGGCTCGCCGCCGATGAGGGTATCCTGCACAAGTCCGGCGATATCAGCGTTACCAAGATCGCGATCGACCCTGTCTGGCACCTGCCGGGCATTGCCGAGCGCTTCGGTACGTCGGAGCAGGATTTGCGCCGCACGCTGTTCGAGCAGACCGGCGGCATGTACCCCGAACTCGTCACCCGGCCCGATCTGCACGTCTTCCTGCCGCCGATCGGCTCGATCACCTGCTATGTCATCGGCGATATCGCAGCGATCACCGATCCGAAGCGCAGGGTTGCTTGCCGTGTCCATGACGAATGCAACGGCTCGGATGTCTTCGGCTCCGATATCTGCACCTGCCGGCCCTATCTCGTGCATGGCATCGAGGAGGCGGTGAAGGAGGCGCAAGGCGGCGGCGTCGGCCTCATCGTCTACAACCGCAAGGAGGGCAGGGCGCTTGGCGAGGTGACCAAGTTCCTCGTCTACAATGCCCGCAAGCGCCAGGAGGGTGGCGATTCCGCTGCGACCTATTTCGAGCGCACCGAATGCGTCGCGGGCGTGCAGGATGCCCGCTTCCAGCAATTGATGCCGGATGTGCTGCATTGGCTCGGTGTCACGCGCATCGACCGATTGATGTCGATGTCGAACATGAAATACGACGCCATGGTGCAGTCGGGCATAGAGATCGGCGAGCGCGTTGCCATTCCGCCGGAGCTGATCCCACCCGATGCCTCGGTCGAGATCGAGGCCAAGAAGGCAGCCGGCTACTACTCGCCGGAGGGCACACCTGGCGACAACATGTTGAAGGCGACCGTCGGTCGCGACCTCGACAAGTTCTGAGAGAACCAGCCACTCATGCCCGACCGTGACCCCGAGGCTGTCCGCCGGCTCCTGAAGCCCGCCGCAATCCGAGAGCGGGCGCAGGAAATGCTCCAGCTCGGCCTTGAGGGCCGCCTGCTGCATTTCTCCGTGCATCCCGAGCGGCTGGCGGCCTGCGCGGACTATGTCCTCGACACGATCCGGGCAAATTATCCGACGCTGGACATCCCCTTCCACGCGCGCTGGCGCCATTTCGTGGTCGGCGGCATGGATCGCTGGAACATGCTTGAGCGCGGGGCGCATTTCCCGGATGCCGGGGCGCGAGGCCGCGCGGCCTACGATCTCGCGGTCGTCAGCGTTCTGCTCGATGCCGGTGCGGGCCCCGCCTGGAGTTATCACGACAAGGTGACGGGCAAGCCGATCGGCCGATCGGAAGGCCTGGCGCTCGCCTCGTTAGACATGTTCGCTACGGGGCTGTTCTCGAGCGACGCGGCGGATCCCCTGCGCGCCGACAGCGAGGCGCTGAAACGGCTCGACACCGAGGCGCTCGCCGCCGGTTTCCAGGCCGGACAGGCCAATCCCCTGCTTGCACTTGAAGGGCGGGCCGCATTGTTGAACCGACTCGGCGAGGAACTCGAACGTCAGGGCCTGACACGACCGGGCGACCTCTTCGATCGCTTCTTCGAGACGGCGTCGGGCGGCTCGATTCGCGCCTCCCACATCCTGGCCGAGGTGCTCGGCACCTTTGGCGGCATCTGGCCGTCACGACTGACGGTCGCCGGAATTGCCTTGGGCGATACCTGGCGTCATCCGCTGATCGCTCCGGATGCCTCCACGGCCGGGCTCGTGCCGTTCCACAAGCTCTCGCAATGGCTCTCCTATTCGCTGATCGAACCGCTGCAATGGGCCGGCATCACCGTCGTCGATATCGATGACCTCACCGGCCTGCCCGAGTATCGCAATGGCGGGCTGTTCCTCGACCTGGGCGTGATCACGCTCAAGCATGCGGATGATGCGGCGCGTAGTCACGAGGTCGCCTCGCCGCTCGTGGTCGAATGGCGGGCACTCACGGTGGCCCTGCTCGATCAGTTGGGTGCGCTCATTCGGGAGCGGCTTGATCGCTCGCGGGACGAACTTCCGCTCGCCAAGGTTCTCGAGGGCGGGACCTGGGCAGCCGGACGGCGGATCGCGCGAGAAAAACGCGGGGATGGCGGGCCGCCCTTGACCATCGTCAGCGATGGCACGGTATTCTGAGACCGTGCTGCTGTGAGCAGCAGCCTTCGCCTGGGGCGAGGGCTCATGAGAATGATGAGGGGTAGAGCGTATGACCATGCATTCCGACGGCGTCACCGTGGTCGACCATCCGCTGGTCCAGCACAAGCTGACGCTGATGCGGGAGAAGGATCGCTCGACCAAGAGCTTCCGGCAGCTCTTGAACGAGATCGGCATGCTGCTCTGCTACGAGGTCACGCGCGACCTGCCGACCGAGCTGATCGAGATCGAGACGCCGCTGACCAAGAGCATGCAGCCGATCATCGCCGGCAAGAAGCTGGTCTTCGCGCCAATCCTGCGCGCCGGCGTCGGCTTCCTCGATGGCATGCTGGAACTCGTCCCGGCCGCCCGCGTCGCTCATATCGGGCTTTATCGCGATCCTGATACGCTCCAGGCGGTCGAGTATTATTTCAAGGCCCCGTCAGACATTGCCGACCGCATGATCGTGGTCATGGACCCGATGTTGGCCACGGCGAACTCGGCCGTGGCGGCGATGGATCGGTTGAAGGAGCGCGGTGCCAAGGACCTTCGCTTCGTTTGCCTGCTGGCATCGCCGGAAGGGGTCGCACGTCTGCGCGGTGCTCACCCGGATGTGCGCATCTGGACGGCTGCGATCGACGAGCGCCTGAACGAACACGGCTATATCGTGCCGGGCCTCGGCGATGCCGGCGACCGCATGTTCGGCACGCGCTGACGCAAGGATTGAGGCCCGCCCCATTGCTGGAGCGGGCCCGATCTGAAGAGCAGCCGGGTCTCGATACAAGGTCGCCCTTCGGATCGTTTCGACCCCGCGATGTCCCGGCGATTACTCGATCATCTTTATTCGATCACCTGGACGATACGGCGAGTCTGCGGCTCGACCAGGACGGCGCGGTTATTGATGACCGTGTAGCGATAGTTCGGAGCGCCATACTCCGCCGGCACCTGGCGGTAGACCACACCCTGCTCCGGCAGGACCGTGCCGACGGCAACGGGTTCGGCATAGGTGTAGGACGGGACCTGCTGCTCGACGACATACTGGCGGAAGCGCGGTGTCGTCACGTCGCCGATGATCGCACCGACCACCGCGCCGCCGACTCCGCCGACAACAGCACCGACTGGACCGCCGACAACCGCGCCACCGACGGCGCCGCTCACCGCCCCGCTGGCGGCGCCGCCGACCGCGCCGCCCTTCGGCGCCGTATCCGTCTGGGCAAGGGCCATCGCAGGAGTTGCAGCGATAGCAGCAGCAATAAGGAGCTTCTTGATCATTTTCATTCTCCTTCGAACTCGGGAAACTTGGAGGAGAACGATGTACTGCAGATTAGGTTCCGGAATTTCGGGGTAACGAGATGTGACTGATCGCGAAAGAACTCGCGATCAGTTCGCGATATCAACGACTAACGTCGATCACGACGTGAATGTCTCGCTTGCCGAGGTCGACGACTTCGGTCCTTCGCGGGGGGCTGTTCGGGGTGTCGAAGAGCTCGCTTACGGTCGCCTCTTCGGAGAGGAAGAGAAAATCGGCATGCGTGCCTGACTCAGGATAGGCGTCGATCGAATGCCAGGTGCCGCGATGCAGCAGGAGGCCGGTTCGCTCGATGCGGAAGGCACGCAGATTCGCAGCCGTCGGGATATCTGCCTCGCGCGGTGCGACCACGAGGACGGCGGATGGTCCTCCCAGCGGCATTCGCGTTTCAGTGACATGAAGATGCCGTTCCATGACCCGCACGACGAAGGGGCGGGCGTGATAGCGCACGATCTGGAGCCGGACCTGGCTCTCGGCGCTGAACGGCTTGATCCAGATGTCATAGCCCTCGCGGCCGGCATCGCGGGCCCCCTCGGGCGCGAGCAGTCGGCCATAGGGCGCGAAGCTCTCGGCGGTGAGGGGCTCGATGGTGAGGGCGATGTTCTCGATCATGCCGCGATGCTACCGGTTCGAGGCCAAAAGAAAACGGCGGGCCGCTGAGCCCGCCGTCGTGAAAGCCGATTGGAAGGGCGCTTACTTCGGTGCCGCCGCCAGGGTCGGGCTGAGCTTGTCGGCGTCACGCTTGATCAGCGCGCCGAAACCGGCGGGCGTGCGCTCCGTGGCGCTCGGCATCACGGTGCCGAGATCGAGCAGGCGCTTCTTGACGCCTTCGTCCTTCAGCGCCTTGTCGAGCGCATCGACGAGCCGGTCGACGACCTCCTTCGGCGTGCCCTTCGGCGCGGCGATGCCGTTCCAGGCCTCGATCTGATATTCGGGCAGCCCGGCTTCCTTGGTGGTCGGCACGTTCGGCAGGGCAGGAGAGCGTTCGGCCGAGGCGATCGCATAGGCCTTGATCGTATCGGCCTTGACCTGCTCGGCGACGCTGACGATCTGGTCGCACATGAAATCGATCTGGCCGGAGACGAGATCGTTCAGGGCAGGGCCCGTGCCGCGATAGGCGACGGCGTTCAGTTTCGGCACCCCGAGCTGGCCCTTGAGCAGGGTGCAGGTCGTCCAGGAGACCGATCCGACGCCGGCATGGGCCTCGTTCACCTTGTCGGTGTTCGCCTTCACATAGGCGACGAACTCCTTCAGGTCCTTCGGCTCGAAATTCTTGCGGGCGACGATCAGGATCGGCGTGCCACCGGCGAGGCCGATCGGCTGCATGCCGTTGATCGGGTCGTATTTCAGGCCGGGATAGGTTGCCGGCGCAGCCGAGAAGGTGCCGAGATGGCCCATCGCAATGGTGTAGCCGTCGGGCGTCGCGGTCAGGGCGCGGGTGATGCCGGTCGTGCCGCCGGCGCCCGCCACGTTCTCGATCACGACCTGCTGGCCGAGCGTCTTCGACATGTTCTCGCCGACGATGCGGGCGATGATGTCGGTCGGGCCGCCGGCGGCGAAGGGCACGATCATGGTGATCGGCTTCTCCGGATATTTCGACTGGGCCTGCGCGCTGCCGGTGAGGGCGAGCGCAACCGTAGTAGCCAAGCCAAGTACGAGTTTCTTCATGTGGATCCTCCCAGAGATCGGTGACGTAGCGTGACGGTGAAACGGATGGCGAGGCAATCCCGTCATTCGGTGAACACCTCGTCGCGCTTCTTCGAGATCGACGGCAGCAAGGCGATGATCAGAATGATCACGGCGACAGCCAGCAGGCCGCCGGAGATCGGCCGTTCGATGAAGGTCATGAACGAGCCGCGCGAGATGATCAGCGCCTGCCGCAGCTTCTCCTCCATCAACTTGCCGAGCACGAAGCCGAGCAGCATCGGGGCAGGCTCGAAGCCGAGCTTGATCAGGATGTAGCCGAACAGGCCGAACAGCGCGGTGAAGGCGACGTCGACCGGCTGGTTGTTTACCGAGTAGATGCCGATGCAGCAGAAGATCAGGATCGCCGGGAACATCAGGCGGTAAGGCACCTGAAGCAGCTTCACCCAGACACCGACCAGCGGCAGGTTGATGATCAACAGCATCAGGTTGCCGATCCACATCGACGCGATCATGCCCCAGAACAACTCTGGGTTCTTGGTCATGACCTGCGGGCCGGGGATGATGCCGTGGATGGTCATCGCGCCGACCATCAGCGCCATCACCGCATTCGGCGGGATGCCAAGCGTGAGCAGCGGGATGAAGGCCGTCTGTGCGCCGGCATTATTGGCCGATTCCGGACCTGCCACGCCTTCGATGGCGCCGCGGCCGAATCGCGAGGGGTCCTTGGCGATCTTCTTCTCGACCGTGTAGCTCGCGAACGGACCCAGCACCGCGCCATTGCCCGGCAGGATGCCGAGAATACCGCCGATGGCCGTGCCGCGTACGACGGGCAAAAACGACTGCTTGATGTCGTTCCAGTCCGGCAGCAGACGGCCGATCTTGGCGCGCACGACATCGCGCGTCTCGGGATTCTCGAGGTTCCTGAGCACCTCGGCGAAACCGAACACGCCCATTGCAAGCACGGCGAAGTCGATACCGTCGGACAAAGGCGGGAAGCCGAAGGTCATCCGCTCTTGTCCTGTCTCCAGATCGGTGCCGATCGTCGAGAGCAGCAGGCCCAGCATGATCATGCAGAAGGCCTTGAGGATCGAGCCGCGCGCAAGAACGACTGCGAAGCAAAGACCCATGACCATCAAGGAGAAATACTCGGCCGGGCCGAACAAGAGCGCGAGCTTGGTCAGGGGCGCGCCGAGCGCGGCGATGATCAAGGTTGCGACGCAGCCGGCGAAGAAGGAGCCGAGGGCTGCGGTTCCGAGCGCGACGCCGGCGCGGCCCTGCTTGGCCATCTGGTGACCGTCGAGGGTGGTGACGACCGCCGTCGCCTCGCCGGGGATATTGACCAGGATCGCCGTGGTCGAGCCGCCATACTGGGCGCCGTAATAGATGCCGGCCAGCATGATCAGAGCGCCGACAGGATCGAGGCCGAAGGTGATCGGCAGCAGCATGGCGATGGTGGCGATCGGCCCGACGCCGGGCAGCACGCCGATCAGCGTGCCGACGAGGCAGCCGGCGAAGGCGAGTGCGATATTCTGCAGCGAGAGCGCGACGCCGAAGCCGAGCTGCAGATGTGCAATCATTTCACTCATTGACTCAGATCCCCAACAGCCAGGGCGCCAGGGGGATCGGCAGGCCCAATGCATATTTGAACAGCAGCGCGCAGAAGGTCGTCATGACGAGCGCGAAGATCACCAGTTCCTTGATCTTGCGATCATCCGCGGCCAGGCCGGAGATCAGCACGACGAGGGGGCCGGATACGACGAGGCCGAGCTGCGGGACCTTGATCGGCCCCAGATCGAAGCCGCGAATGGTGAGGCCGAAGACGACCGCACCGCCGAGCACGAAGATGACGCCGCGCCAGGACCAGCCCGAGAGCTTCTCGCCGTTATAACGCAGCGAACTCAGGGCCAGCAGCACGCCGAGCCCGGCGCAGATCACGGCGAAGGCTTTCGGCAGCATGCCCGGCCCGATCTGCCGCAGCGACCCCATCGGCAGATCGCTGGCGAGGAACAGCGCCACGACGGCGAGGAGGATCATGAACAGCCCGGCGGCCAGATCCTGTTGCGAACGGACACGCAGCCCCTGCGCGCGTTCAATGGTATTCAAGCTCATCAGGCTCCTCCAGTCTGGGGTCTGGCGGTCTGGGCCGCACGCTTCAGTTTTTTGACAGGCATTGTGAACGGCAGGACGTTCTTCTCGTCGATCAACGTCACGCTTTCGCGAAGAATGTTCAGGAAGTCGTCGCGCGCCGCGAGCTTCTGGTGTGGACGCCAGGCGACGCCGACAAGGGCGCCGGGCGGCGGCGGATCGAGCAATGCGCCGCGCAGACGGCGCATTGTCACACCCGGGAAGGTCAGGCGCGAGACCCAGTCGGGAGCGAGCGCCATGCCGAGCCCCGCGGCGACCGCAGACATCATGGCAGGCTTTTCGGTGGCCTCGATCGTCACGTTCGGTACCGAGCCGACGCTTTCGAAATAGGCCATCACGAGATCATAGGCGAAGGGCCGGATCCGCTTGGACGGAACGACGAACGGCTCGCCGATCAGGTCGTTCATCGTCAGGCTCTCGCGGGCGGCGAGAGGATGGCTCTCGTTGAGCACCACGATCGGCCGTTCGACACGCAAGATCTCGAATGCGCAGTCTGTCGGCTTGCGCGGCGGACGCACCAGCGCGATGTCGAGCTTGCCGGCTTCCAGCATCTGGATCAGCGCCGCGGTCATGGCTTCGACAAATTTGATCTCGATACCCGGGTGACGTTCGCGGAAGGCGACGAGAGCTTGCGGAACGAAGCTGGAGGAGGCGGCATCGATCGCGCCCACCCGCAACACTTTGCTCGAGGCGAGCGAGGCTTCGCGCACGGCGCGAGAGGCGTGTTCCATCTTGACGAGGATGCCCTTGGCTTCCTCGAGCATCAGCAGGCCGGCGCGGGTCAGCGCGACTTGACGTGTCGTGCGCGTAAGCAGGCTGACGCCCAACTCGTCTTCCAACGTGCTGATCTGGCGCGAAAGCGCGGGCGGTGCGAGGCCAAGCCTTTCAGCCGCGCGGCCGAAATGCAGTTCCTCCGCCACCGCGATGAAGCATCGCAGTTGCCGAACATCCATGACGATCGTCTGCTCCCCTCTGGCGTATCGCTTTTTGCGATATCTTCCAGTCTTCGCGGTTATGGCCTTTAGCGGCTCGTGCCGTGAAAGCGACCGTAGAGCAATTCATAATTTTTTGGCAACAAAGCCGTGGACCTAGCCGCGGCTTTCCTTGGGATGAGGGCCCTTGCGGCGCCGGAAGAGCCGTCCGTCGATGAGGGCGAGGCCGAGGAAAATCGCTGCCATGCCGAGGAAATGCCGCGGCAGCAGGGCTTCCCCGAGCAGACCGACGCCGAGCAGGATGGCACTGACCGGCACGAGGAAGGTCACCAGCATGGCATTGCTGCCGCCGGCGCGCCGCATGATCTGGAAGAAGATGACATAGGCGAGGGCCGTCGAGAGCAGGGCGAGCCCGACAAGTGAGCCGATTGCGCCATTGGATGGCAACGGCAGGAGCCATGGCGGGGCGAGGATCAGGACCAGCGGCACGGTCATGACCGTGGTGGCGCTGAGCTGGCCCGTTGCCGTCACCAGGGGCGGGAGCTCCCGGAACCGGCGACCATAGAGGCCGGCAAAACCATAGGAGAGTGCGGCCGCCAGGCAGGCGAGCTGTGGAAGCAATGCATTGCCGAGCCCACTGATCACATCCGGGCCCATCAGGATGGCGACACCGGCGACACCGGCCAGCACGCCGGCGATCTTCAGTGGCGTGGCCTTCTCGTTGCTCCCGAAAAGATGAGCGACGACCACGCCGAAGACTGGGGTCGTCGCATTCAGGATCGCGGCGAGGCCAGCGCCGATCTGCGTCTGCCCCCAGAAGATCAGGCCGAAGGGGATGAGGTTGTTGAGCAGGCCCATGCCGAAGAAGGCGAGCCACATCCGGCCGCCCACCGCCATCGTCAGTCCAAGCGCGCGCACGGCGACATGGAGCACGGCTGCGGCAAGGGCGACCCGCGCCAGCACCACGGCGAGTGGCGGCCATTCCGTCACCGCGACCTTGGCGAAGAAGAAGGAGCCGCCCCAGAGCAGCGAAAGCACGAGCAGCAGCAGCCATTCGCGCGTACCCATCGCGGGCGGCGGGGCGGCGGGGGGAGAGGCCATGGGCTCGGTCCTTGACGCGATCCTGCAATGCAGTTGCAGGATCGCTAGGGCGAAGGCGGCCGAGCCGCCACCCGCTTTCTGATCAGGCCGCCTCGGCGTCCCGTGCCTGCCACATCGCCTTGAAGGCAGGGCGCCCCTGGCAGGCTTCGAGCCAGGCCTTCACATGCGGAACGGCGGCAAACAACTCGGGAGCGCCGGTCTGGGCATAGCGGATGACTTCGGAGACATTGATGTCGACGACGGTGAAGCGGCCGCCAATGAGATAGCCGTCGCTGGCGAGGGCGTCATTGAGCACGGCCAGAGGCGCGCGCAGGGCGTCGGCGGCGGCATCGGCCAGTTTGGCGTCGCGCTCCGCCGGCGGCTTGGCGACACGGTGATACAGCGTGTTGAGCGCGTTGGTCTCGCATTCGGTCGCGGCCCAGAGTGACCACATCGCTGCAAGCCCCTCTTCCTGGACGTCCTTCGGCGCCAGCGGTCCGCCATGCTTGCGGGCGAGATAGAGGTTGATTGCGAGCGATTCGTGCAGGACGAAGCCGTCATCGTCGATCGAGGGAATATGCCCGTTGGGGTTCACCTTCAGGAATTCGGCGCTGCGGGTATGGACCGGCGCGTCAGCGGCCTTGGGATCAGTCACCCGGCCGGCCTGGATCACAGGCACATGCTTGAAGGCGAGGCCAAGTTCGTTGGCGAGCCAGATATTGCGCGTCGCGCGCGAACGATAGCACCCGTAGATCGTCAGGGTCATGAGGCAGGCTTTCAGGTTGGGGGTGGTCAGACGGTCTGGCGCAAGGTCTCGCGGGCGATGATCAGGCGCTGGATCTCGGAGGTGCCCTCATAGATGCGGGTGATGCGGGCATCGCGGGCGTAGCGTTCGACGGGGAAGTCGCGGCAATAGCCGGCGCCGCCATGAATCTGGATTGCCGTGTCGGTGCAGCGATGCGCCGCTTCCGAGGCGAAGAGCTTGGCCATCGAGGCCTCCCGGGCGAAAGGCTCGCCGCGGTCCTTGCGGGCGGCGGCGTCGAGGATCAGCAGCCGTGAAGCATGCAGATCGAGCTCGCGGTCGGCGATCATCCATTGCAGGCCCTGGAAGTCGCTGAGCGCCTGGCCGAATTGCTGCCGCTCCTTGGCGTAGGATTTCGCAGCCTCCATGGCCGCGCGGGCGATGCCGAGCGAAACGGCGGCGACACCGATGCGGCCGCCAGCCAGCTCGCCGACCGCAACCCGGAAGCCGTCATTCTCCCGACCCATCAGGTTCGAGGCCGGGATGCGTGCGCCCTCGAAATGGATGGTATTCGTGGCCGATCCGGTCTGCCCCATCTTCTTCTCGGCCTTCCCGACGCTGACGCCCGGCGTGTCGGCCGGAACCAGGAAAACCGAGATGCCCTTGCCTTTCGGTGCGTCGGGGTCGGTCACGGCCCAGACGACGAAGAGGCCGGCATATTCGCCGCTGGTAATGAAGATCTTCTGGCCGTCGAGCACATAGCTGTCGCCGTCGCGGCGCGCCCGCATCCGCATGCCCGCGGGGTCCGAACCTGCTCCGGCTTCGGTCAGGCAGAAGGCGCCGGCCGCATAGGTGCCGTCTGCGAGCTTCGGCAGATAGGCGGTCTTGTGCTCGGCCGAGCCGACCGCCTGGATGACCTCTCCGACCATATTTGTCACCGAGGTCGTGACCGCGGTCGAGGCGCAGGCGGCCGCGAGTTCCTCCAGTGTCAGCGCGAAGGCGACCGTGCCGGCCTCGCTGCCGCCGAACTCGCCGCGGACATTGAGCGCCATGAAGCCGTTCTCGGCGAGGGTCTTCAGATTGGCCAGGAATTCGCTGCGACCCTCTCCGCGATCGAGAGCCTCGGCCAGCGGCGCCAGCCGGTCGGACGCGATTTTCCGTGCGGCTTCGCGGATCAGTCCTTCCTCGTCGCTCAGCGCGAATTCCATGCTGCCCTCGTCGTTTCGTACGCCGACCTTAGAGGGCCGGCACTGAACCGCCAACCGGCGTGATCGGCTCGTTCCTGCGAAGATGGACGCGCGTTCCCGCACACGCGCTCCGGTCACGGCAATGGGGGTTGACGCGATGAGCCTTCGGGTGCATCTCGGCCTCGCTGCAAGCCTTCCGGCGGCAGTTTCACAGGAACCCCGACCCAATGCCAACCGACAGTCCCAGTCGACAGTCGATGCCGTCTGACGCCGCTTCGCGCGCCTGACCGGGGAAACCGGCTCGCCTGCGATCGGCCATGACGGCCGATCAAAGGATACGAGCTATGAATGCCGTTGCCACCGCACCGGAGCGGGATCTTCTCGCTGCAACCCTCGCCCAGACGCTGGCGCGGGACCATATCGCCGACATTGTCGAAACCCTGAACGACCAGGACGTCGAAACGGTTGCGGCCGTGCTCCTTGCCTTGCCGTTCGAACGGGCCGTCGAGGTGCTGGACCAGCATGAACTGACGGTGGCCTCCGAAGCGCTCGGCCTGATGCCGGAAGCGCGCGCCGCGCAGTTCCTGTCCGCCATGTCGGCGGACCGCGTCGCCGACGTGGTCCCGGAATTCGACGAGCCGTTGCGCCTTCGCCTGCTCGGCCGTGTCGACCACGACACGCGCGCGACACTGAATCGCCTGCTCGCCTATCCCGAGCAAAGCGCAGGCTCGATCATGACGACGGAATTCGTCAGCGTGCCGGCCGACTGGACTGTCGCGCGCACGCTCGACTACATCCGGCATGTCGAGCGTACGCGTGAGACAATCTACGCGATCTATGTCCTCGATCCCGCGACCGGGAAGCTGGTCCGCGCCGTGTCGCTGCGCCGGCTGATCAGCGGCGATCCGCAGGCGCTCGTCGCTTCTGTCGTGCCCGAGATGAAGCCGATCAGCGTGACGCCGGAGGTGGACCGGGAGGATGTCGCGCGGCTGTTCACGAAATACGACCTCCTTGCCGTTCCCGTGATCGATGCGGGCGAGCGCGTCATCGGCATCGTCACGGTCGACGACGTCATCGATGCGATGATCGCGGAGACGACGGAGGACGTGCAGAAGCTCGGCGGCATGGAGGCGCTCGACGAGCCCTACAACGAGATCAGCTTCGGCCGGATGATCCGCAAGCGCGCCGGCTGGCTCAGCATCCTGCTCATCGGCGAGATGCTGACGGCCTCGGTGATGCAGCACTATGAAGGCCAGCTCGAGAAGGCGATCGTGCTGACCCTGTTCATCCCGCTCATCATGAGCTCGGGCGGCAATTCCGGGTCGCAGGCCACTTCGCTGCTGATCCGGGCGCTGGCTCTGCGCGAGATCAAGCTGAGCGACTGGTGGCGGGTGGCGCTGCGTGAGATTCCGACTGGCCTGACGCTTGGCGCCATCCTCGGCGCCATCGGTGTCGTGCGCGTCATCGCCTGGCAGAAGCTCGGTCTGTACGATTATGGCGAGCACTGGGCCCTGATCGCGGCAACCGTCGGCGTGGCTCTGCTCGGTATCGTCACCTTCGGCTCGCTCACAGGCTCGATGCTGCCCTTCATCCTCAAGCGCCTGGGTTTCGACCCGGCGAGTGCGTCGGCTCCCTTTGTCGCGACCTTGGTCGATGTCACCGGCCTGATGATCTATTTCGGGGTGGCCGCGATGATCTTGAGCGGCACCCTGCTTTGAACGCCCGGCTGCAGGACGGGTGAGGCTACATCATCGGACCGGATCTCGTATCCGCTCCGATGATCCAGCCTTCTGTGCTCGCGTCGGCCTTCCCGAAAATCGCACTCCACGTCTCGAGGTGATGCTTTAGCCAGCGCGTCCGTTCTGCACTGCGACCGTGGTGGCGGGCCCGGGCTGCCTGAGCTTCTCGATCTGGCGTTGGTGGTCCTTGAACTCACTCAGCGCCGTGCCGCCCAGGCTGTGGTTGCTCGGCAGCTTGACCTTCATCGGATCGACGAAGTGGTTGTTGATCGTCACCTCATAATGGACATGAGGTCCGGTCGAGAGACCAGTCGTGCCGACGGTGCCGATGATCTCGCCCATGCGGACAGTGGCCCCCGGTTTGATCTGCGAGCCGATATTGGCCATGTGGTTGTAAGCGGTGGCGTAGCCATTCGCGTGCTCGATCTCGACGCGGTTGCCGTAGCCGGCATGCGGGCCGGCGGCCACGACCTTCCCGTCACCTGCAGCCATGATCGGCGTGCCGCGGGGCGAGGCCCAGTCGACGCCACTGTGAAGGCGTGCATAGCGCAGGATCGGGTGACGGCGCATGCCGAACGGTGAGCTCATGCGTCCGATCTGGACCGGTCGGCGCAGCAGGAGCTTTCGCAGCGAAAGCCCTTCTTCGTCGAGATAGTCGACATCCCCGGTCTCGGGCGAAGCGTAGCGATAGACGCGGTGGGTCTCTCCCTCCGCCGTCAGGGCGGCATAGAGCAGCTCACGGCGGCCGGTCGAGGCGGCCTCGTCGTCGCTGAAGATCATCTCGAGGCGATCGCCGACATTCGTTCGCTGCTTGAGATCGAGATTCGACGCGAAGATGCCGACGAACTCGTCGATGAGCTCACGCGGTACCTGACTCTTGACCGCGCTGGCATAGACGCTCTGGAAGAGGGTGGCGCGCTCGCCGCTGTCCTCGTCGTCGTCATCGCTGCTGTCGTCAGCTGGACTGTGGCGCGCGTCATTCTTGGCCACCGCGACGAACCGGCCGCCGTCATCGGCTGCAGCGATCTCTTCCGGGCCGGTTTCGTCGAAGAGAATGACGCGCTGGATGGTTTGGCCGCTGCCCTCCGGTGCAATCAGGAGGCGCAGATGCTGGCCTTCCGGGAGCTCCGCCTTCGCGCGCTTTCCGAGTGCGGCGACGATGGCCGCGACCTGCCGGTTGTCTGCGCCATTGTTCTGGAGGATGGAGGCCAGGGTGTCGCCGTGGCCTAGCATGATGTCGCGCTCTTCGAACGCTCCCTGAGAGCCGGTGCGCACGGGAATATTGGTGACGTTCTCCGGTATGATTCTGACATCCAGAGAACCGAATGCCGGTGAGCCGAGGGGAGCCGCCTGCTCCGTTTCGGCTTCCCCGGCCAAGCGAAGGGTGCGCGAGAGAATGCGCTGGTTCGAATACTCCAGCGGCAGTTGCGGTTCCGATCCGGAGAGGCGGAGCAACTCGGCAACCTGCTCGGCGGCGGCGGCATCGGAGAGGCCAGGCTCTGTGCCTGTCGCCGCCTGATCGGATAGATCGCGCCTCACCACCGACACATCGGCATCGGCGGGGTCGACTGCCGCCTGCGGCGCAGCCTCACGACCTGCACTGGGCGGAGAGCTGAGTGATTCGAGGTCGGGCATGTTGGGAGCGGCTATCGCGAGCGGCGAGAGTTCCGCTGCGACGTGGACGAGTGCATGGACCTTGGTGATTTCGCGCGCACCGACCGTTTCGGTGAGCGGCGCACGGAAATGACGCGCCGTGCCGATCGAGAACCCGCGCTGTACAAGCAGGTCGCCCTTGCGGGCCGAGCCGTTTGCACTGGCGCCACGCGGCGAGGCCGAGACGGCCCTTTCCGGGCTTCGCGTGGCGGGGCTATCGGCCTCGGAAACCAGCAATGACGAGGTCAGCAATCCGGCTCCGACCAGTCCCAGAAGCAGGCTGGCCGAAAGCCACCGTCCCGAGAAGGCGGCGTGATCGCGCAGCGGCATGGGGCTCGGGCGAGGCGCAAAGGGATCGGTCAGCGCATCGGCGTTTTCGTCGTAGAACGGGCGCAACACCACTCCGTTGGTCGGAACTCTTCGCGACTCTGCCTGCGAGAACGGGGTGCCTCCCTATGTGCGGCGGGAAGGGGCGAAACTATGACGGCAGAAATTTTTCACCCGCGGCCCGTCAGCGCATGCGCGTGCGAAGCGGTTCGAGGACGTCGTGATCCGGTGAGATTCTGCTGGTCGTCGTCCCCGGCCGGGATGGCGACGAGCCCGAATCAGGACGTCTCTCGGTCTTCCTCGACACGGTTGCGTCCCGCGGCCTTGGCGACATAAAGCGCGCGATCGGCGGCTGTAACGAGCGCAGGCCAGCCTCCGTCCTGGTTTTCTGCTCGCGCCACGCCGAGACTCGCTGTCACCTCGACGCTTTCCCCCGTTTCCAGCGTGAAGGGGGAGGCCTGCAGAATCGTCCGGAGCCGCTCTGCGACATCGACCGGCGATTCGACATGTGGATCCATCAGGAGGATGGCGAACTCCTCGCCGCCAAAGCGGGCAATGACGTCGTCGCGCCGCAGCGCCAAGCGCAGGCGCTGGGCGGCTTCCTTCAGGATCGTGTCTCCCGCGGCATGGCCGAACCGGTCGTTGACGTCCTTGAAGTAGTCGATGTCGAGCAGGATCAGGCCGATGGCCGTCGGGGCCGCGGTCCCGTCATGGAGGTGAGCGACCAGTCGCTCCAGAGCGCCCCGGTTCAGCACGCCGGTCAAGCCATCGGTGTCGGCCCGTTTCCTCAGTCTCTCCGTCAGCGCCGCACGTTCGCTGTCCAGCGTGTTGCGCTCGATCAGGCGATGGCGAAGCGTATCGAGCGCCAGGAAGAGGCTGCGCATCTCGCCACGCATGCCCCGGCCGTCGATGGGCTCCTGCACGGCCCCGTCGGCGAGGGCAAGGACCTGGCTGCGCGCGCGCAGCAATGGCCGAAACAGCAGGTTCTGGCTGGCGACGAGCAGCGCGAGTTCGATGATGAGCGCAAGGCAGGTCGCGGCCACGACGGCGATGAGGGACCGCAGAGCGACGTTGCGCTCCATCTGCAGATGCTCGACGGTGACATCGAGATAGGCGTCGCGAAGCTGCTCCAACGGTGCGAATGTCGGCACGATCAGATGGGTGAAGCTGGTCGGGGTGACGCCAAACTCGCCGGATTGGCCTGCCTTGAGCGTTCGCTCGAGGAGCGCCATCCCGTCCCCGAAGAAGCGCTCGACGACCGCCTGATGCGCAGCAGCGACTCGCGCATCGTCGCTCGCCCCAGTCTGTTGCCCGGCGAGCTCCCACAAGGCCAGGACCCGCCCCCGGCTCAGCTCGAAGGCGCCCCTGCGGTCAAGATCGATCTGCAGGCCGCTGGCCATCGGGATGACCAGATGGGAGCCGAGCCGCCCGGCATACTCGCGCAATTCGCTCAGCATGCGCGCGACCATGGCGTGGCCGACGAGGTCGGTCTCGCCAGCCAGGAGGCCGGTCATGACCATGGACAGCATCGGCTGGGCCGCATCGAAGACGCCGAACATGGTCTCGACCGCCTGCTCGATCTCGGCGTTGCTGCGCCCTGACAGCGGGCGTCTGGCGAGAGCGTCGACCTGCTGCCGGGCCGAGGCGAGCGTCTGGACCAGGGCATCCAGCGATGGCTTGAGTTGGGCGGTCGCGGAAATCCGCTCCAGCGCGGCGTCGGTCTCGGTGCGGAACGCAATCAGCCGTTGGCGGGAAGGGCTGTCGAGCGATGGCTCCTCGCCCAGGACGCTGTTCGCCGGCCCCCGCTCTGCAGTCAGCCGATTGGCCGCGTCCAGGGCGAGCCTGAAGGCCTGCAGCTTGGAGAGATCGTCGCGACTGGCGTCCAGGTCGTTGTGATAGCTGGCGATGAGTGTCAGGCCGAGGGCCAGTGAACAGGCCATGACCAGGATGATCGCGGCCCAGAACCGGTAGCTCAGATTGGGATGCTCTGAGCCAGGACGGTCTGCGGCATTTCTTCCAGCGGGAACCATGGCAGACAGAATTTACTCGCATCACCCTTGGGAAATTGCCCCGGGGGCGGATATTCCGGTCAGGATATCGCCGCAAGGGGAAAGTCCGGGCGGACCGATCCGGGGCCGGTGCCTTCGGGGGTAGAGTTGCTCCGAAGGTCAGAGCTTAGGCGTGCAAGACGACATTAAAGTAAAGGGCATGCGGGGCAGCTTCCGCTGCGACAAGGCGGCGCGCCCCGAGATGTAAGCCGAGGGCGCTCGGGCCTCAGCCCGCCAGGACGCGCTGCGGCGGGAAGGTGATCTCGACGAGCGTGCCTTCCTTCTTGACGCTGGTGATGGTCATCGCCGCGCGGTTGGCTTCGACCAGCGCCTTGGTCAGCGGCAGGCCCAGGCCCGTGCCTCCCGCGCGTCGCGTCGTTGGCACCTGGCGGAACGGCTCCAGCGCCATTGCGATTTCGCTGTCGTCCATGCCGATGCCGGTATCGCGGACCCGCAGGATTGCCTCGCCTTGATCGCCAAGGGCCGTCGAGACGATGACCTGCCCGCCGGCATCGGTGAACTTCACCGCATTGGAGAGCAGATTGATCACGATCTGACGGATCGAACGCTGATCGGCCACGACCGGCGGCAGCTTGGGCGAGAGCCCGGAGCGCAGCACCACGCGCCCACGTTGAGCCTCCGGCTGCAGCAGATTGACGACGGACAGCGCGATCTCGTTCAGATTGACGCTGACGAAGTCGAGATCGAGCTTGCCGGCCTCGATCTTGGCGAGGTCGAGCAAGTCATTGACCAGGCTGATGACATAGCCGCCCGACTGGTGGATGTCGCGCAGGTATTCCTTGTAGCGTTCATTAGCGATGGGCCCGAAGCGCTCCTCGGCCATGACCTCGGCGAAGCCGATGATCGCGTTCAGCGGCGTGCGGATCTCATGGCTGATCTTGGCAAGCACGTCCGATTTCTGGGCGCTGGCCTTCTCGGCCGCCTTGCGGGCCTCGACCAGTTCGCCTTCGGTCTTCTTCCAGGCGGTGATGTCGCGCAGCACGGCACAGAAGCGTCGCTCTGCGCCGTCCGCGATCTGGCCCATGGTCATGAACAGCGGAATGCGGCCGCCCTGACGCACGCGCGCCATGACCTCGCGCCCGTCGTTCATCACCGAGGCGACGCCGCCGCCCTTGAGGCCTTCGAGGTAATCGAGGGCAGGAGCGTGGCTTTCCGGAGCGAAGAGCAGCGTGAACAATTCGCCTGAGACCTCACGCTGGTCGTAACCGAACAGGGCCTCCGCGGTCTTGTTGAGCGAGAGAATGCGGCCGCGCTCGTCGACGGTGACGACGCCGTCGGTCGCGGTATCAAGCACCGCGATCATCTCGCTGATCCGAGCTTCACGCGCGTCGATGTCGAGCCGCAACGCGTCGACGCGCGCCGCAATCTCGGCCTCCTCGGCCTCGAACTCGGCTGCGAGCTCGGCTTCCTCAGCCTCTTCCTCGGTCAGGACCTTGACCTCGCCGCCGCCATCGGGATGACGGAAGGCCATCAGCGTCGCGGGCTCGCCTTGCCATGAGACACTCGACAGGCGGGCATCGACACTGACGAGATGGCCCGTCCGGTCGACCAGGATCATGGTGCCGCCATCGGAGCGGGCCGCTCCCTTGATCATGCGGCTGATGCCGCCGCCGGACGTCAGGTCGGCGAGATCGGCGTAGTCGAGCAGATCGAGAAGTGTGCGATTGGCATAGAGCGGCTCGTCACCGCGATTGACCAGGACTGCAACGGGCAGGCGGTCGAGCACATCGGCATGCGAATTCGGCAGGCGTTGCCGCCCCGCAGTTGCGGAGGGCGCATCGACCGACGGCACCGGCTCCGAAACGATGGGTGCTTCCGCCGCTGCCGACTTGGATTCCACCGCCCCCGTGTCGGCCGGCTGCGTCGGCTCGGGCGCCGGCTGGCCAGGGCGGGTGGCTTCGTCGTTCAGGCGCAACGGGGCCGCAGGTGGCAGCCGGGGCTCGCCTTCGTCGTCTCCGGCGATGCGGGCGCCGAGCGCCTTGGCGATCTCCCGGAAGGCATTGCGTTCAGCGGAGGTCAGCAGCGCCTTTGAAGGTTCGAGCAGCGGTCTGACCGTTGTGAGATGACCGTTGCGAAGCGGCACGACATTGGCGCCGGCCTCGTTCGGGGGCGGAGTTTCTGTGCGAGCCGCCGGTGTCGGCTCGGTGGCCGGAACGTCGATGCTCATCTCCGGGGCTTTGCCTTCGTCGGCGCTCTCGGCGGGCTGCGCGACGAACGGCGCAGAACCAGCCTCATCGGAGGCTGGGGCAGGGGGGGGCGGCGCTGAAGCAGGCACGGGGCCGTCCGACGCATTGGTGGGCAGCGGGAATGGTTCGCGCTCGATCATGCGGGCGAGCCCAAAGCCACGGAAACCTGCAAGATCACGCTTCGCATCGAGGACGGGCACACCGGAAAGCTCGACCCGAACCCCTTCGGCGAGGCCGGCAGTCCGCCACAGGACCGGGTGTCCACTCCAGGTGGTGGCGGAGGCCAGCCGCTGGATCAGACTGCCCTCGCGGTCAAGCAGATCGCGGTCGATCAGCTCCAGCCAGCTACGACCGATCAGGCCCGCGGCGGCATCGGTCCCGACGATCTCGGCAATATCGGGCGACAGACTGGTGAAGCGGCCGTCGACGTCGCTTTGCCAGACGAAACGCACGGTCGCGCGCTTCGGTGCGGGAATTGCCGGCGTCGGAGCGGGAGAAGCGACGGTTGCGGCCGGGGCGGATGGCGCCGCGACAAGTGGAGCCGGCGGAACCGTAATGCCGAGTCGGCGCAGCTCCGACGGAGCGATGGCGATCGCGAGGATCTGTTGACCCTCTGGTCCCGTCAGCAGCTTGCAGCCGCATGTCACCAGCGTGGCAGTGAAGCCGGGCGTCAGCCGGAGGCGTTCAAGGCGCAAATGATCCCGCGGAGCGAGCCCGCCGGCGAGCAGTGCCAGCCTGTTGCGCGTTGGTGCGGGCAAGGATGTGCCATCGGCATGCTGGCCGAGCACCGCTTCGGCGCCCGCGTTGACAAAGCCGACCCGGGAAGTCTTCTGGTCCCAGAGCATCAAGGCGCCGTCCGCAATGAAGGGCGCCAGCGCTGCGTCTTTCGCTGCGTCTGTTCCCTGCATCGCCCAATCCTGCCCGGGTTCGCTCATTCCCATCCGCTCGTTCGGTCTGCGCCGATATGGCTAACAAAGCCTTAATAGCGGGCAAATGACTGCAAATCCATGGAACTGATCAAGGCTCTCCCGCGTCTGATCGAAACAGCGTTAACGTGGCGGAGTCACGCGATTGTCATTGCGTCGCAATAATGATATTGCAGTGCACAATCGAGTGGTAAACCAAGCCATCCACAGCCAGGAGGATTACCCATGACCGGCAAGACGCCTTATGAAGTGCCGACCGAGATGCGCGAGTTCGCCGAGCGCAGTGTCGAGCAGGCCCGCAAGGCCTTCGATGGCTTCATCGGCGCGGCACACAAGGCAGTGGACGGTGCGCATGGTTCGGCCGAATCCGCACGCGTCAACGCTCAGGACGTGACCCGCAAGGCCATGACCTATGCCGAAAGCAATGTCGCCGCCGCCTTCGATCTCGCCCAGAAGCTGGTCAAGTCGAAGGACCTGACGGAGGTTCTGCAGCATCAGTCCGAATTCTTGAAGTCGCAGGTTGCGGCTCTCCAGGGCCAGCTCAAGGATCTGGGCGTTGCCGCCCAGGAGGTTGCGGCCAAGGCGGCCGAGACCGCCGCCAAGGCGACCAAGATGAAGTGAGTCGCCAGCGGCGCCTTGCTGCGCCGCTTCGCGCGACAAAGGCCATTGGCGCCGGGCCGGGCTCGGCGCCACCCGTTAGCTCGCTGAAGGAGAATGACGATGGCTAAGCCTGTTCCGCCAAAGATCGGGTCCAAGGCTCCGATCAGTCTCGCTTCCGTCAAGGCCCTCTCGAGCGACGCGCCGACCGATTCGAAGGTCACGCCAGCAATCCCGGCCGCGACCGGCCCGGTCCCCGGTGCGCCTCCTGCTGCTTCCGCTGCTGCAGCGGTCCCAGCTCCAGTTTCCGCTCCTGCCAATCCCGCTCCTGCCAATCCCGCTCCAGCGCCTGCGGAACCCGTCGCGGTTGCGCCGCTCAAGCCGGCACCCGCGCCCGTCGTCGCCAAGCCGGCAGGTCCCGTTGTCGCCGTACCGCCGGCGGCTGCTGTCGTGGCCAAGCCGGTCGAGCCGCTGAAGGACGCCGCCAAGCCGCCCGTCGCGCCGGTCCAGGCCGCGAGCGCCGTGCCGCCCGCCAAGGTCGCCGCTGTCCCTGCCGCCTCCGTGCCGCCGGCGGCCGTGACCGCACCAGTCCTGGCCGCGAGCGCTGCACCGCCCGCCAAGGTCGCCGCCATCCTCGGCGCTGTTGTGCCGTCGGCGGCCGTGACCAAGCCGGTCGAACCGCCGAAGGGCGCCGTCAAGTCTTTGGCCGCGCCAGCCGTGGTTGCGAGCGTAGCGCCACCCGCCAAGGTCGCCGCTGCCCCTGTCTCGGCGCCAGTCGCGCCCGCCGCGCAGCCCGCGGTGGCGCGCCAGCCTGCGGTGGCTGCGGCCAAGGCCAAGCCGTCGACCAAGGTTCGCGTCGCAAAGCAGGTGACCAGAAAGCCGGCTGCCGCGGCCAAGGCGGTTTCGCCTGCGGTCACCAGCCAGCCGGCCGCTATCCTCAAATCGGCCGCAGACGTTGGCGCCGCCGCCGTGAAGACCGGCACGGAAGTTGTGAAGAAGGCGACGGCGACCGTCTCTGCAGACGTTCGCAAGCTTGCCAGCGCGGCGCGGCCCGTCACGGCCGCTGTATCGCCGCTTTCGCGTCCACCGGAATTTGCGACGCTGACAGCTTCGACCTGGCTGGCTCAGATGCTCGCTGCCGCACGCGTGGTCGGCGCGCTGCAGGCAAAGGTTCTCGACCATGCCTGTACCGAACTGAAGGCGGCATTGAACGAGGCGGAGACCCTCGCCAGGACAGACAATCCCGCCGATGCCGTGGTGATTCACGCCGAGGCGCTGCGCCGCGGCTATGAGGCCTATTCCGCCCATGTGACGGATCTGGCACGCACTGCGCAGGCCGTTTTGCGGCGGGATTGAAGGGGTAAACGACGGCGCGCTGGATTTCGTGTGGTGCGGTGCATTTCGGCGGTTGCAATCGCGCCGCGACGGCACTAGGTTCCGCGCCGCCGGCCAGTTCGCATCGTTGCGCGGTCTGGCAGGGCGCCCGAAAGGCGCCGAGAGTGCCGTGCAGCCATAGCTCAGTTGGTTAGAGCGCTAGATTGTGGATCTAGAGGTCCCCCGTTCAAGCCGGGGTGGCTGTACCATTCCTCCCCGTTGAAAATCATCGATCGTGTCGGAGGCGGGTCCGTTGGACAGGCCTCGCCTGTTCGGGCTCCGCGCGGATTTGAGCGGCCCGACGCCTGGGCTCCCGGGCTCCCCTTCGAAGTAGCCGCGATTCGGGGTAGTGCCGTTCTGATGAGGCGGCGAAGATAGCTCCATCGTAGAGGCGACCTGGCGCGGCTTAGTCCATCGCAGGATAGGGCGCAGCGCCTCCGGGGGGGGGGCTGCCCAGCGGCCGATGCGGGCCTTCGGGTGTTTGGGGCGCCATCAACGTCCGCACGCCTGTCTGGGGTTCGGCACGGTCGGCACGACACGGGCGCGTCGCCGGGCAGGGCATCGGTGCCTGCCAGCGGCGTGACATGCTGTGGCATCGAGGCGAGGCCGACTCGCCGTCAGCATCGGCTATTCCACCCTGGGGCGGCGCGCGCCAAACAGAGTGGCGACGCGCGTTGCGGTGGCAGTTCGCCGGCGCAGCATTCCGGGTGCGGGAAGCCGTCCTTGTATCAGATGTCGGTCGTGTTCGTGATGTCACCGGTCCTTCCGTCGAAAGAGGCGTAATGTTATCGTTCCCCGCGCTTGTTGTTTTCAACGTCCCGGGGACCTGAAATGACAAAAATTAAACTTGCGGTTTTCGCAATGGCGACGGTCGGAATCGGCTTCACTGGTCTTGCCGCGACAACGGAAGTCGCAAATGCTGTCGTTTATTGCAGTTATGTCGGTTATCCCGCCGGGTGCGTCGTGCGGCCCGGCGTACGTCTCGCGGCTCGGCCCGTCGGGCTTGGTGCCGTGACAGCGCCTCGTCCGGGAAATCGCAATGGTGGGGTCAACAGAGTCGGCGTTCGCCGATAGCGCCTCATCCTGTCCCAGAGAGCCTGCGCCACCCTCCGCGATCGTTGAGCCGCCGCGCCTCTGGATTTCAGCGGCAGCTCAAAGAGAGCGGAGGGCTGCGCTCGTTCGCCACTGCGACAGAGGTCTCCAGGGACACGCAGGCTGAGCCGGGACGCGCCAATCGAAGGAGGAAACGACGTCGCCCGTTCGTTCTCCGCTTCCGGATTGAAAACGGGTCGCCCAAGTCTGGATGTCCGCACCTCTGACTACTGACCTGAAGTTCCCTCCACCTTGAATACGACTTGTGCAACTGAAATCGATCAGGCCAATGTTGCGAGGTCGCTGATCCACGCCAAAAATGCGACGTCTTGGGCTTGCTCGCGGGCACGACAACAAGCCGCCTTTGCGGTCATCTGAGCCATTCAAAAATAAGGACGGGCGGATACTGAAATCGAAGGTCCCTGCTGGCGAGCGATCCACGGTCTAGTCTGGCATCACGCCCATTCTCACTCTCTGGACAATGAAGGAGCGAACCATGCGCAGCCACGCCTTTGCGACCGCAGCTTTCATCGCCTTCGCCACATCCGGTGCGAATGCACAGGTTGAGTTGAAAACCTACGCCGACGCGAACGGTTACATCGATGTCCAGAAACTGACCTGCGGTCAGCTGGCCGGTACTTTCCAGGAAGACGCCGATCTGCTGACGACCTGGTATAGCGGCTGGTACAATGGTCTTGGCAAAAAGCACTTCATCAACATCGCGCGGGCCAGGGAGGCCGAGCATGAGACCATTGTCTACTGCAAGGCCAACCCGAAGGTGACGGTCATCAAGGCGATCGGCCTGGTCTTCGACAAGATGCGCAAGGAGCGTGGCATTGTCCTCGCCAAATGACGCGCAAGGGGCGGATCGGCGCCCCTGACCGTCTGCGCGCGGCGTCGCGGTTTCGTGAAATGACGGCCTGTCGACGCTGCGCTTGTGGGCTGAGCTTTCGACGGTCTTGAACCCGTTGCTGGCGATTGCCATATCAATATCAAGCGGAAGGGCTTCGCCTTCCGCCTGCGGAGTGCTGCGCCAGCGGGCTCCGATCGAGAGACGAGGCGCCTTTCGAGGGCTTCTGCATGACGCGTACGCCGAGCCTGTCCCATCCTTTCCTGCTTGGGTTCGATGATATCGAACGCGCGCTGGACCGGGTCGCGAAAGGCGCAAGCGAGGGATATCCTCCCTATAATATCGAGCGGATGCCGCGCACGGAGGATGAGCCGGATCGTCTCCGGATCACGCTTGCCGTGGCGGGGTTCTCGCGAGACCAGCTTGAGATCACGCTGGAAGAGAACCAGCTCACCATTCGTGGCCGACAGAGCGACGACAAGAGCAGGCAGTTCCTGCATCGCGGCATCGCGGCGCGTCAGTTTCAACGCTCCTTTCTGCTGGCTGACGGAATGCAGGTTCTCGGGGCGGATTTGTCGAATGGCCTGCTAGCCATTGATTTGGTCAGGCCGGAACCAGAGCGGCTCATCAGGCGTATTGATATTATCAGTCGCGATTGAGCCCAAGGTCGGAACGAAGGCTTCGCGGTTGTGCTTTCGTTCATGATCTGGTGATCAACATAAGAACCGCCATTCGCACTGCTCAAAGGAGGGCGCGATGACTGAAGAAAACACTGTTATTCGTACGCCGCCACTGACCCAGGCAGAATTCGCTGCGCTTGGCACAGGCGAAGTCGCCTATCTCAAGCCGATGAGTTCCGAGGAGCTGCTGCGGATCTTTCCGCAGGCTCCGGAAATCCAGCCGGGCCTCAAGCTCTTCGCGCTGCTCTCCGCCGATGGTGCGCCGATCCTGGTCACCGATTCCCGGGAAGCCGCGACCGCCAATGCCTGGGAACACGACCTGCGGATGGTCAGCGTGCATTGAACTGCGAGCGTCAGGCGGTGGCGATCTCCGCCACCGCAGCCTGCAGTTTCGCAATGTCGAGCGGCGTCGAGAGCCGGTGATCGCCGTCCTTGATCAAGGTCAGCGTCACCGGATCGCCGCTCAGGTGTTCCACCAGCTTGATCGCATGCTGCCAGGGCACGTCGGGGTCCTGCATTCCCTGAAGGATATGGACGGGGCAACCCGTCCTGATCTCGCCGCCGAAGAGGAGATGGCTGCGGCCGTCCTCGATCAGCGCTCGCGTGATCGGCGTGGGCTCCGGCGAATAGGCGGATGGGCGTTGCCAGACCCCGTCGCGCAGGATCGTCTCGCGAATCGCTGTCGGCATCTGCGCCCACATCAGCTCTTCGGAGAAATCCACGGCGGGCGCGATCAACACCATGCCGGCGGGAGCAAGAGCGGTGCCGCGCAGTCTCCGGGCGGCGAGCAGCGCAATCCAGCCTCCCATCGACGAGCCGACCAGGACCGGCGGCGCCTCGCAGCGCGCGGCAATGACGGCGAGCGTGTCCTCCAGCCAATGCGACAAGGTCCAGCGGCTGAAATCGCCACCGGTCTCGCCATGTCCGGAATAGTCGAAGCGCAGGAAGGCGCGTCCGCTGCCGCTTGCCCATTGCGCGAGTGCGTCAGCCTTGGTCGCCCGCATGTCGGAGCGAAAGCCGCCGAGCCAGACCACGGGACGTCCCGTTCCCGGCTGCTCCAGAAAGGCGATGCGGCGGCCGTCCGCGCCATTACCGACATCAAGCCATTGCGGGGCAGGCTGCTCCACCTGAAATCTCCTGTGACGAATCTGTCCTGTCAGGGCATTATAGGCTGGGATCGGCCCTGTGCGTTGTCATACTGTGCGCCTCCGATCCGAGAGAATTTTTGAAACGGTGAACATGTCCTTGCGGTCAGGCGCGCATCCCTCGCTGCCTTCGACGGATAATCATCCCCTGAGCGGGCGGACCATCCTGCAGATCATCCCCGATCTCGAGGCGGGTGGGGCCGAGCGTACGACGGTCGATATTGCCCAGGGGCTGACCGAAGCTGGCGCACGCGCGCTCGTCGCGACAGAAGGCGGCCGCCTTGTCGCCGAGCTGCAGGCGAAGGGCGGCGTCTGGCTGCCGTTCCCGGCTGCTTCGAAGAACCCGGTCACGATGGCGCTCAATGTCCGCAAGCTCGTGCTGCTCTGCCGACGGGAGCGCGTCGAGTTGATTCACGCCCGTTCGCGTGCGCCGGCCTGGGTTGCGCTTGCCGCGGCGCGCGCGCTCAAGCTGCCCTTCGTCACCACCTATCATGGCTCCTATGCCAGCCGCTCGGCGGTGAAGACGCAGTATAATTCGGTCATGGCGCGCGGCGACGTGGTCATCGCCAATTCCCGCTACACGGCCGACCTGATCCTGGCGAAGCACGGCTTTGCACGTGACCGCATCCGTGTCGTCCATCGCGGCACCAATTTCTCGGCCTTCGCGCCGTCCGCGGTCGGGCCGGAGCGAGTCCAGGCCCTGCGTCGCGCCTGGGGCGTCGAGCCGCATCAACGCATCGTGCTCTTGCCGGGACGACTGACCGGCTGGAAGGGCCACCGTGTTCTGATCGAGGCGGCTCGCCTTCTGCGCGAGGGCGGCGATAACGATACCGCCTTCATCTTCGCCGGCGACCATCAGGGCCGTGATGGCTATGTCAGGGAGCTCGACCAGGCCATCGCCAAGGCCGGGCTCGAAGAACAGGTCAAGCGCGTCGGCCATTGCACCGACATGCCGGCGGCCCTGCTCGCGGCGGCGGTCGTCACCGTGCCCTCGACCGAGCCGGAGGCCTTCGGCCGCGTTGCGGTCGAGGCGCAAGCGATGGGCATTCCGGTTGTTGTCTCCGATCTCGGAGCAGTTCCCGAAACCGTGCTCGCCCCGCCGCAGACGGCTCCCGGCGAGCGCACGGGCTGGCGCGTGCCGCCGGGCGATGCATCTGCACTGGCCGCGGGCCTCAAGGAGGCGCTGGCGCTGCGCCCCTCGGCGCGCGATGCGCTGGCCCGCCGGGCCCGCCTCCATGTCGAACAGCACTTTTCGCTCGAGAACATGGTCAGCGAAACCCTCGACGTCTATTGCGCCTTGCTTGGGCGCTAGGCTCTGTACTTGAGCGGGTGTTGCCGTGTTTGCATTGACAATGCCCGACTTTATGCAATGTGTCTGATCAACGGTGCCGACAGCACCATTCATAGGAGAATACAGCCATTCGCCGTCCGTTCCGCGCTGCCCCAACCCCGACCAAAGACGGCCCGCGTTCCAACCGCGACATCCGCGGTGTCCGTGAGGTTCAGCTCATTGACGATACCGGCGCCAACCGTGGCGTTGTGTCGTTCTTCGAGGCCCTGAAGATTGCCGAGGATGCCGGTCTCGACCTGGTCGAGATCGCCCCCAATTCAGTGCCTCCGGTCTGCAAGATTCTCGACTACGGCCGCTTCCGCTTTCTGGAGCAGAAAAAGGCCGCCGAGGCGCGCAAGAAGCAGCGCACCATCGAGATCAAGGAGATCAAGCTCCGGCCGGGCATCGACAAGCACGACTACGACGTCAAGATGAAGGCCATGCACGGCTTCTTCGAGGAGGGCGACAAGGTCAAGGTGACCCTGCGCTTCCGCGGCCGCGAAATGGCGCACCAGGACCTCGGCGTGAAGGTGCTCGAGCGGGTCAAGGCTGATCTTGTCGATGTTGCCAAGGTCGAGAGCGACTGGCAGCTCGAAGGTCGCCAGATGGTGATGGTCCTGGCGCCAAAATAGGTCGCCTGGAGCGCCCCGTCTCGGAATCAGGTTGAGACAAGGCCCGGCCGCTTCGGCTGGGCCTTGTCTCGTTTGAACCCTGCTGCGTCCTAAGCATCGGCCCGAAGGGTGGATTGCGGTTGTCGGGAAAGCCGATGCGACCACAGAAGGCTAGCTGACGGAGCGAATGATCTCGCGATAGGCGGCTTCCGGAAATGCCTTGAGCGTTTGCGTTCTCACATTGCCCTGCATTGCCAGTTGCAGGCAGAAGCGCGCCAGCACGGCATCGTCTGGCGCCTCGCAGACGATGACCATGTCGTATTTCCCCATCGTCATGAAGAAGGCCTTGAAGTCGCCGCCCATGTCGCGCAGCAGCTTCCTGGCCGTGTCGAGGCGGGTGGGCGAGGCCTTGACGTTGCGTGCGCCCTGGTCGGTCCAGTTGGTCAGCAGGATATAGGTCGTCATCACGCTTCTCCCTGGCTGGGCCCGGCCCATGCGTCGGAAGCGTCACTGCGGCGGCCCGATCGTCGCCGCTCGGTCTAGGACGGGATGTTGCGCCATCCGCCGGGCCTCTGGTGCCAGTCTAGAGCATCGGCCCGAAAAGTGGATTGCGGTTTTCGGGAAAGCCGATGCAAGGAAGGCAAAATCATCGGCCCGAAAAGTGGATTGCGGTTTTCGGGACAGCCGATGCTGCAACATGACCGTCAGCGGCGCTGCCGGACGTTGCGGCCGGCTGTGGCGCGTGCCGGGCGAGGCGCCGGCGGGCGCCCCCTCAACCACTCCCGGCAGGGTGAAGCAGCAATCCGTCCAGCATGGCATTGAAGGCCGCGATCGCCCGGTGCGAGGCGGCCTGCGGGTTCTCGGCATGGGCGATCCATTGTGCCGCATGCTGCGTCGCCCCGGCGATGAGGCGGGCGGCCGCCTCGGGTTCGATCGCGAGCAGGATCCTGTCCGCGACAAGCGTCTCGAGGCTGGCCGTCATCGAACGGATGCAGGCGCTCTGCGTTGGCCAGTTCCAGGGATCGCCGAGAACGGCTGGCCCATCGCGCAGGACGATGCGCTGAATCTCCGACTCGAGCGCCATCTCGATATAGGCGGTGCACTCGTCGCGGAAACCGGTCCATGCATCTGCTGCACTGGTGGAAACGATGCGAAGGCGCTCGTTCATTTCGTCATCGATTTCGGCGATCACGGCCCTGAGCAGGCCTTTCTTGTCACCGAAGTGATGGTAGAGCGCCCCGCGTGTCAGTCCGACGGCGGCGGTCAGTTCATCCATCGAGGCGTCGGCATAGCCCACGGTACCGAAGGCACGGCGCGCCGCGCCGAGGAGCTTGGCCCGCGTCTCGGCGATCATCTCCGTGCGTGGTCTGCGAGCCATCCATATTCCTTTCGCATACGCGGCGTATGTCAATTGATACGGGCCGGGTCGGCTCCTACTTCATTTGCATACGCTTCGTATGTAAGTGGTACAGCAACTTCTGGAAAGAGGCCCGTCATGGCCAACCCCTATCGCGAGATATTCAGGGCTCCAGGCGCCATCGCGTTCTCGGCGACGAGCTTCATCGCGCGCATGCCGGTCTCGATGGTCACGCTCGGCGTCGTCACCATGCTGTCCCAGGCGCGCGGCGAATACTGGCTGGCAGGGGCGGTCGCGGCGACCTTCGCCTTGTCCAACGCGCTGATCGCGCCTCAGCTCTCCAGGCTGGTCGATCGCTACGGGCAGCGTCGGCTGCTCATTCCCGCAACACTCGCAGCGATTGCAGCGCTCTCGGGACTGATGCTGTCGACCCGTTACGAAGCGCCCGTCTGGGCCCTTTTCGTCTTCGCCATGCTGTCTGGAACGATGCCGAGCATATCGGCGATGGTCAGGGCGCGCTGGACCGAGCTCTATCGCGATACGCCGAAGCTGCGGACCGCCTTCGCCTTCGAGTCGGTCGTCGACGAGGTCATCTACATGACCGGGCCGGTCATCGCGATCGGGCTGAGCGTATCCTTCTTTCCAGAGGCCGGGCCGCTCGCCGCGACGCTGCTGCTGACCGTCGGAACTGCGCTGTTCGTCGCGCAGCGTGCATCCGAACCGCCCGTGCATCCGCAGGGGGCGAGTGGCGGTGCCTCGGTCATTCGCCTCGCGTCGGTGCGGATCATCGCCTTCATCCTGATTGCGATCGGCACGATCTTCGGAACGGCCGAGGTCACCGCCGTCGCCTTCGCCGAGGCGCAAGGGAATAAGGCCGCCGCCAGTTTCGTCCTTGCGAGCTATGCCGCGGGATCGCTGGTCACGGGGATCGTGTTCGGCGCGCTCAAGCTGCGGATGTCGCTGGCCAGCCAGTTGCTGATTGCGATTGCGCTTGCAGCCGTGACCACGCTGCCTCTGCTCGCCGTCAACAGCATTGGCAGCCTTGCCGTCGTGGTGTTCCTGGCCGGCGCTGCCGTTTCGCCGACGATCATTGTCTCGATCGGCCTGATCGAGCGCCTCGTCCCGGCCGCGAAACTGACCGAGGGCATCACCTGGGCCATGACCGGCATCGGTATCGGCATGGCGGTCGGCTCTTCCGCCTCAGGCTGGGTAATCGACGGATTTGGCGCGCGCAGCGGCTTCTGGATTTCGGTCGCCGCTGGCGGCGTTGCCCTCGCGACGGCCCTGCTTGGTTATCGCCGCCTGCACGGCGAGAAGCCGCAGCCCGTCCTGCGTGAGGTTGCAGCCTGCACCGGCCCTTAGGTCAGAGCGACGACAGGGCAGAGCCTTCGCATCATCGCAGTTGCGCCGGAGCATCCGATCCGCGGGGCCCGCCATCTTTGGCCTGCGTGAGCGCTGGTGAAAGAGGGAGGCGCGCAGAGCGCGCCTCCTGAACGATGCCCGACGCGGCTAGCCGTCGACCAGGGCGAGCGCGGCGTCGGTGTAGCGTTTCCCTGCCACATCGGCCGGCGTGAGCGCTTCGCCAATGGCCGCCGCTTCGTCGGAGGTCAGGACGATGTCGGCTGCCGCCCTGTTCTGCTCCAGATGGGTCATCTTGCGCGCGCCGGGGATCGGCACGATGAAGTCCCCCTGATGCAGCACCCAGGCCAGCGCAAGCTGCGCGGCGGTGACGTTCTTGCTCGCCGCCAGCCGTTCCAGCCGTTCGACGAGCGCCGCATTGGCTTCCAGCGCCTCGGCCTGGAAGCGTGGCAGGGTCCGGCGCCAGTCGTCGCTGCCTAGCTCGTCGAGTGTCCGGATCTTGCCGGTGAGCAAGCCGCGACCGAGTGGGCTGTAGGGCACGAATCCGATTCCAAGCTCGCGGCAGGCGGCGAGCACGCTGTCTTCGGGCTCGCGGCTCCACAACGAGTATTCGCTCTGGACCGCCGCGATCGGATGCACCGCGTGCGCACGGCGGATCGTCGAGGCATTGGCCTCGGACAGGCCGAGCGCTCGGACTTTGCCCTCGCGCACAAGGTCGGCCATGGCGCCGATTGTATCCTCGATCGGCACATTCGGGTCAACGCGGTGCTGATAATAGAGATCGATCACGTCGACCCCGAGCCGCTTGAGCGAAGCTTCCGCCACGGCCTTCAGATGTTCCGGCCGGCTGTCGAGCCCCGCCATGCGCTCCGGTCCCTTACCCTCTTCGAGAATCCTGAACCCAAACTTCGTGGCGATCACCACCTGGTCGCGCACAGGCCTGAGCGCCTTGCCCAGCAGGACTTCGTTCTCGAATGGGCCATAGACTTCGGCGGTGTCGAAGAGGGTCACTCCGATATCGACGGCGCGCCGCAGGGTGGTGATCGCGGCGCTCTCTTCCTGGCCGCCATAGGCGAAGGTCATGCCCATGCAGCCGAGGCCGACGGGGAAGACTTCGAGTTCTTGACCAAGCTTGCGGGTTTGCATCACGGGCTCCTCTGCTGTGATCCGATACAGATGAGGCTTGCGCCAATGATCGATAATCGCCTGGAGAAAGCACGGCCTGTTCGATAAAACAGATCAATGAACCGCGCCGATCTCCCGCATCTCGCCGTCCTCGCGGCAGTCGCCCGCAATCGGGGGTTCCGTGGCGCGGCCCGCGAGCTCGGCATTGCGCCGTCCGCCGTCAGCCATGCCGTGTCGCTGCTGGAGAGCCGGCTCGGCGTGCGCTTGCTGGCGCGCAGCACACGCAGCGTCGCCCCCACCGAGGCCGGGGCGCAGCTTCTGGAACGGCTGCTGCCGGCGATGTCGGAGATCGCCCTGGCACTGGACGTGGCGACTTCCTCGCGCGACGAGCCCGCCGGCAATCTTCGTCTCACCGTGCCGCGCACCGCCGCTCATCTTGTGCTGGCGCCGAAGCTCGGCGCCTTTGCCGCCGCCTATCCGGACATCGTGCTCGAAATCGTCATTGACGACAGGTTCGCCGACGTCGTCGCGGGCGGGTTCGATGCCGGGATCCGGCTCGGCGAGAGCCTGCAGCGCGACATGATCGCCATTCGCATCGGGCCGCCCATGCGTGGCGTCGCGGTTGCGGCCCCGTCCTATTTCGCCGGGCGGGACATGCCGCTGACGCCGCACGACCTGGCCGGGCATCGCTGCATCCGCTTCCGCTTCGAAAGCGGCGTGATCTATCGCTGGGAGTTCGAGAAGGATGGTCTCGTCGTCGAACCCGAAGTCACGGGGCCGCTGATCCTGGGCGATGACCGGCTCGTCCTCCAGGCCGCACTCGATGGTGCCGGCATCGCATTCCTCTTCGATGACTATGTCCGCGATGGGCTCGGGCAGGGCAGGCTGGTGCCTGTTCTGGAGGATTGGTGTCCGCCATTCGACGGATTCTACGTGTATTATCCGAGCCGCCGGCAGATGCGTCCGGCGCTGCGGGCTTTCATCGACTTCTTCCGGGCTGATAAGGGGTAGCGCTGCCGCGCGCGTCCGGGCCCGTTCGGCTCCCCTCAGATCATGACCACGAGGATTTCCGTGACGGGTTCTATTTCGGCCGTTCTGGTTCACGTCTCGGACGTGGTCGCGGGGCTCGCTTGGTATCGCAGCGCATTTCCCCGGGCCGTTCCGGCGACAAGCCAGCCTTCGGGATTCGCCTTTCTGCAGATTGGCGAGACGCAACTTGAAATCGTTCCGGCCGACACGAAGGTGCCCAGCGGCGCGGCGGGCTCGATCGTCTATTGGCGGGTGGAGGATTTCGAGCGAACGCTTGCCCATTTGCAGGCGGTCGGAGCGGTACTTTATCGTGGGCCGCTGGCCATCGACGGTGATCTGTGGATGTGCCAGGTTCGCGATCCCTGGGGCAATTGCATCGGGATCAGAGGGCCTCGCGCCGGAAAGCCGGGCTGATCAGGATATGGAAGGAGCCGGACCCGCTCCGGTTCGCCATGCGGCCTTTTCGGCATGAGCAGCGCCTGCACTTGCCAGCCCCGGGCTTTTCTGTCATATGCGCGCCCTTCGATCGCCCGGCTGATAAGGGCTGCCGTGGCGGTCGTACTTTGCTTCCAGCAAGCAAAATCGAAGCGGCGCATCTCGCGCGTCCGCGACCATTGAGGAGCTCAAATGCCCAAGATCAAGACGAAGTCGAGCGCCAAAAAGCGCTTCAAGATCACCGGAACCGGCAAGGTGCTCTACGCCCAGGCCGGCAAGCGTCACGGCATGATCAAGCGGACCAACAAGCAGATCCGCAATCACCGCGGCACGGCAACCCTCTTCGAGGGCGATGCCGCCAACGTGAAAAAATACTTCCTGCCGAACGGCTGACGCCCTCTAACCTTTCCGGAGATCACACATGGCTCGCGTGAAACGGGGCGTAACGTCCCACGCCAAGCACAAGAAGACACTCAAGGCCGCCAAGGGTTTCTATGGCCGCCGCAAGAATACGATCCGCGCTGCCAAGGCGGCCGTCGATCGGTCCATGCAGTATGCCTATCGCGACCGCAAGAACCGGAAGCGCTCGTTCCGCGCGCTCTGGATCCAGCGCCTCAACGCTGCGGTGCGTGAGCATGACTTGACGTACTCGGTCTTCATTGGCGGTCTCGCCAAGGCCGGTATCGAGCTCGATCGCAAGACGCTGTCGGCGCTGGCCATCGACGACGCAGCCGCCTTTGCGGCCGTGGTCGAGACGGTGAAGGGTGCCCTCAGCGCGGAAGCCAAGGCCGCCTGAGTTTCGCCTCGGCGAAGTGAATTGGAAAAGGCCGGCAGCGATGCCGGCCTTTTTCGTTGTCAGGTCTGCATGCTGTCGTTTGCGGGAAGGGTCCAGTTCTGGCCCGCGCCGTCGACGACACGCTGGTAGGCTTCCTCCGGCGTATCGGCGTAGCAGAACAGCGAAAGATCTTCCGGCCGGATGAATTTTGCCGTCGCCATGGCATCGAGATTGAGCAGGTCACGCCAGAAGGCGCTGTCGTAGAGCACGATCGGTACGGCCGGCATCTTGCCGGTCTGCTTCAGCGTCATGATCTCGAAGAGTTCGTCGAGCGTGCCGAATCCGCCGGGAAACACGACGAGCGCCGCAGCGCGCATTGCCAGGTGCATCTTCCGCATCGCGAAATAGTGGAAGCGGAACGTCAGGTCCGGCGTTGACCACGGGTTCGGCTCCTGCTCGTGCGGCAGCGTGATGTTGAAGCCGATCGAGAGCGCACCCGCTTCCGTCGCACCGCGATTGGCTGCCTCCATGATCCCCGGCCCGCCGCCAGTGGCGATGACATGATGGCGCCCGCTCTCACCGTCGATGAGCGCGCCGCCCCGCTCGGATGCAATGCGGGCGAATTGCCGTGCCGCCTCGTACCAGCGGTCTCCTTCCCGGACGCGGGCCGAGCCGAACACGACGACGGTCGAGACGATGCCGCGCGCGCGCAAATGGTCCTCGGCCTTCTGGTATTCGAGCATGAAGCGCACGCCGCGTGTCGAATCGCCAAGGATGAAATCGGGGTCGAGCGCCGCCAGGCGGTACGAGGGGGAATTCTTCTGGGCCTGGCTGTCGGGCATGATCTTTGTCTCCATGATGCCACCTGCATAGCCGCATCCCGGCGGCACTGTCGCCTGCATCGCTGGCAGGGCTGCTCCGCCAGGCCAGGGACTTGTTCAGGCCGAGCACTTGTTCAGGTGAGGTACTTGTTGAGGATCTCGGCGAGACGTGGCGCGCGGCATTGTGCGGCAGCAGGGTCAGAAAGCGCCCTTCGCGGTCCATCAGATAGGTGAGGGAGCCGTGATCGACGGCGTAATCCGCGGCGCCATGATGCGGTAGCGTGAGCTTGCGGCGATGCACCTTGTAGGCGCGGGCGATCGCGGCAATCTCCGATTCGCTGCCGGTCAGTCCGATCAGGCGTGGATGGAGGGCCGTGACATAGGCCGCCATCGTGGCGGGCGTGTCATGGGCCGGATCGACCGTGACGAAGAGCGGCGCGAGCCGCTCGGCCTGCGGGCCGATGGCGTCGAGCGCCTGCGCGATGATCGGAAGATCGACCGGGCAGGTATCGGTGCAACGGGTGAAGCCGAAATAGACCAGCATGAACCGCCCGCGGAAATCCGTGTCGTTCACGCGATTGCCGGTGTGGTCGGTGAGCGTGAAAGGGCCGCCGAACCGGGTGGCGAGCGGGTCGACAGGGCTGGCACCAGATGCAGGCGGCTGCTGCGAGAACGCGCTTGCGGCCGGCAGGATGGCGCCAAGGGCCAGCAGGACCCGCCGCGAGATCATTTCGGCCGAAGTCCCTTGATTCCGTAAGGGCCGTCTTCGGCGATGATGCGGTTCGCTTCAGGATCGGCCCGCCACCATTCGGCGGCCTTGCCGTTGCGGGCCTCCCAGTCGGACTTGAAGCGTTCGGCTGGAATCCAGGGCTGCGAGGGGCCTTCGCGGACCGCCTGCACGAAGAATACCGTCACTGCCGGGTTCGCGATCAGCAGGCCATCGGCCTCGATCTCGCGGCCGCAATAACCGATCAGGTCCCTGACCGAGCCGGCAAAGTCGACATTCGATTTCGCGACAAGCCGGAAGGTGCCGTCGGCCAGGACAAGGCCGAGCTGGCGCTTGCCGCTGCCGCAATCGGGCGTGCAACGGCCCTTGAGATGGCAGAGCGCATCGACGACCCGCCCCTTGAGGATTGTCGCGGTCTCGTTCGGGATGTTCCAGGCTTCGGCCGCGCGCGCAGTCGTCACGGGGAAGCCGGCGAGAAGCGCGGCGACACCCAGCATGGGCCGCAGCATCGGCATCGCTCAGTTCCCGAACGGCTGGATGCCGTGTTCTTCATGGGTCATGTCGATCACGCCCTTGTCGTCTGCGATCCGGTCGACGAGCAGGTACTTCACGCCGTCGCGCTCGAGCAGCTCGCCATCGACTGTGACCTGATGCGTGGCCATCCGCGCGACACGCGGATTGGCGGCGCTCTCATCGTCATCGCCGATCTTGAGGATGAGATAGAGATTGCCGGCCGGGTCGCGGATGCTGACCGGGATGCCGCCAAGCGCACACCAGATCGCGCATTGGTGGTGGGCCGTGCCCCTGGCGAACATCAGGCCGCTGATCGAGCACCAGGTATCGCTGATTTCCCCGGTGATCGTGACGCGCTGCCCGTCCTGTGCCCCTGCCGGGGTGGCGCTCAGCGTGACGATCAGGAATGCCAATGCGCGCCAGTGAGACAGGATTGTCATGATGCTGCGCTCATTTCGGCCAAACGGGGGCCCTGCCGTCGCGCCTGCGATGCTTTGCCAGCACGATTGCCCCTAGCATCGCTCAAGATGACACCCTAGAAGATGCCTCGCAATCGGACCAGATCAGGCATGAATGAGATCGATACCCTCAGCGATTCACTTCTTGGTGAGATCGCCGCTGCGCAGGACGAAGCCGCGCTCGAGCAGTTGCGCATCGCCGCGCTCGGCAAGTCGGGCTCTGTGTCCGCGCTGCTGAAGACGCTGGGCGCGATGACGCCGGACGAGCGTAAGGAAAAGGGCCCGCTGATCAATGGCCTGCGCGACAAGGTCCAGGGCGCCATCACCGAGCGCAAGGAGGCGTTGGGGCAGGCTGCGCTCGACGCGCGCCTTGCTGCCGAGCGGATCGATGTCTCCCTGCCGGTGCGCGAGGGGCCGGAGGCGCGCGGGCGCATCCACCCGATCAGCCAGGTCATTGACGAGATCACCACGATCTTCGGCGACATGGGCTTTTCGATCGCGGAAGGTCCCGATGTCGAAACCGACGATCTCAACTTCACCAAGCTGAACTTCCCCATCGGCCATCCGGCGCGGGAGATGCACGACACCTTCTTCTTCGCGCCTGACGCCAATGGCGAGCGCAAGCTGCTGCGCACGCACACCTCTCCGGTGCAGGTGCGTACGATGATCTCGCAGGAGCCGCCGATCCGCGTCGTCTGCCCGGGCCGGACCTATCGTATGGATTCCGACCAGACCCACACCCCGATGTTCCATCAGGTCGAAGGTCTGGTGATCGACAAGAAGGCCAATTTTGGCCACATGAAATGGGTGCTCGAGGAGTTCTGCAAGGCGTTCTTCGAGGTCGACAGCGTCAAGATGCGCTTCCGCCCTTCCTTCTTCCCCTTCACCGAACCGTCAGCCGAAGTGGATATCCAGTGTTCGCGCAAGGGCGGCGAGATCCGCTTCGGCGAAGGCGATGACTGGCTGGAGATCCTTGGCTGCGGCATGGTGCACCCCAACGTGCTGCGCAATTGCGGCCTCGATCCCGATGTCTATCAGGGCTTCGCCTGGGGCATGGGCATCGACCGGATCGCCATGCTGAAATACGGCATGCCGGACCTGCGCCCCTTCTTCGAGGCCGATATCCGCTGGCTTTCCCATTACGGTTTCCGCCCGCTTGACCTGCCGACCCTGACTGGCGGCCTGACGTCGTGAAGGAGCCGGTCGTGCAGGGGAGGGCGGGATGACAGTCGCAGCAGGAGCAGGAATGTTCGCGGCGCTCGCCGTCGTGCTCAACCTGCTGTGCCTCGCGATCGCCTATTTCCGCCTGCGCCACCGCGCTTTGGGCTCGGCCTTGCTCGACCAGTGCCCGGCCGTCACGATCGTGCGGCCAGTGCGCGGTCTCGAGACGTTCAGCCGCGAGACGTTGAGCTCGGGGCTGGTGCTCGACTACCCCCGCTACAGGACGATCTTCTGCGTTGCCGATGGCGACGACCCTATCGTGCCGCTGATCGAGGATCTGATCAGGCGCTTCGGTGACGATCGCGTGCGGCTGATCGTCGGCGATGTGGCGGTCAGCGCCAATCCGAAGCTCAATAACTGCGTCAAAGGCTGGGACGCGGCGGAAACCGACTGGGTCATTCTCGCCGATTCCAACGTGCTGATGCCGAAGGACTATATCCAGCGGATGCTGGCGGCGTGGCGGCCCACCACGGGGCTCGTCTGCTCGACACCGGCCGGTTCGCGCCCGCAGGGCTTTTCCGCCGAACTCGAATGCGCCTTCCTGAATACCTTCCAGGCGCGCTGGCAATATGCCGGCGAGGCGCTCGGCTTCGGCTTCGCGCAGGGCAAGTCGATGCTCTGGAACAAGCCCTTTCTCGACTCTAATGGCGGCATTGCAGCGTTGGGGGCGGAGATCGCCGAAGATGCTGCGGCGACGAAGCTGGTGCGCCGGGCCGGCAAGCACGTCCATCTCGTCGGCCAGCCCTTCGAGCAGCCCTTGGGCGAGCGCAGCCTGCGCGACGTGGTGCAGCGCCAGTTCCGCTGGGCCAGGCTGCGCCGGGTGACGTTCCTGCCCTTCTTCGCACCGGAGATCCTGTCGGGACCGCTGCTGCCAGTGCTGGCGGCCGTTGTTGCGGCGCCGGCTTTTGGGTTGCCGGCCTGGGCCGCGCTATGTGCCGTGCTGCTGCCCTGGTACGCGGGCGAGATGCTTCTGGCCTATGGCGTCGGCTGGTACCTGTCGTGGCGGCTGCCTTTCGCCTTCCTGGTGCGCGATATCGTCTTCCCGGGGATCTGGGCCTATGCCTTCGTCGCGGGCGAGGTGACATGGCGCGGCAATGCGATGAAAATCCGGATCGATGGCGAGGACCGGTTGAACGATGGTCAGTCCCAGCTGTCGCCGGTCGCGGCTCGGCGGGATGGGGCGGCGTGACCATGGGCACGACCACGATCCCCGCGCGCTACAGGGACTGCCCGAGCTTCTCCTTTGGCGACAGCCCGGAGCTGGCCTCCGAACTGGCCGCCCTCGTCGTCAGCGGCCGCAAGCGGGCGACGGTGAACACGCCGGACGATCCCGACTGCCCGGAGGTCGGCCAGATGTGGATCGTCCTCGACGGCGGCAAGCGACCTGTCTGCGTCATCGAGACGCTCGAACTGACGACGCGGCGGTTCGACGAGATCGATGCGGAATTCGCCTTCGAGGAAGGCGAGGACGACCGTACTCTGGCCTCATGGCGCCAAGCCCATGAAGCCTATTTCCGACGCCTCGGCGTCTTCAGTCCCGACATGACCTTGATTTGCGAACGCTTCCGTCTGGTGGAAGTGCTCGCTCCGATGGACGCACACGCATGAAATTCACGCTCTCCTGGCTCAAAGACCATCTCGCCACCACCGATACGGTCGACACCATCACCGAGACCCTGACCCGTGTCGGGCTCGAGGTCGAGGGCGTCGAGGACAGGGCGAAGGCGCTCCAGGCCTTCACCATCGCCTATGTGATCGAGGCCAAGCAGCACCCGAATGCCGACCGGCTGCGCGTCTGCCTGGTCGACACCGGCACCGGCGAGCCCGTGCAGGTCGTCTGCGGCGCGCCCAATGCCCGCACCGGCATGAAGGGCGTGTTCTCGCCGCCTGGCAGCTACATTCCCGGCAAGGACATCACCCTCGGCAAGGGCGTCATTCGTGGCGTCGAGTCGAACGGCATGCTGGTCTCCGAGGCCGAGCTCCAGCTCTCCGAGGATCATGACGGCATCATCGAGCTGCCGGAGGATGCTCCGGTCGGCATGCCCTACGCGACCTATGCCAAGCTCGACGACGCCACGATCGAGATCGCGGTCACGCCGAACCGGGCCGACGCGCTCGGCGTCGGCGGTGTCGCGCGCGATCTTGCCGCCGCAGGCCTCGGCACGCTGACCACACCGTCGATCCAGCCGGTGCGCGGCTCGTTCCCGTGCCCGGTCAAGGTCACGCTCGACTTCGCGCCCGAGGACAAGAAGCTCTGCCCGGCTTTCGCCTTGCGCCTGATCCGCGGCGTGAAGAACGGCCCGTCGCCGGAATGGTTGCAGGCCCGCCTGCGCGCCATCGGCTTGCGGCCGATCAATACGCTCGTCGACATCACCAATTTCATGACCTTCGACCGCAACCGGCCGCTTCACGTCTTCGACGCGGCCAAGGTCAGGGGAGATCTCACTGTGCGCCGGGCCAAGGCGGGCGAGGAGATTCTCGCGCTCGACGGGCGCACCTACAAGCTGAGCGAGGAACAGGTGGTGATCTGCGATGCGCACGGCGTCGAATCGCTCGCCGGTATCATGGGTGGCGAGGCTTCGGGCTGCGACGAGAACACGGTCGATGTCCTGGTCGAGAGCGCGCTCTGGGACGCGCTCAACATCGCCCGTTCGGGCCGGGCGCTCGGTATCAAATCGGATGCGCGCTATCGTTTCGAGCGCGGCGTCGATCCTGATTTCTGCAGGCCGGGCCTCGATCTCGCGACAGCGATGATCATCGATCTTTGCGGCGGTGAAGCCTCCGAAATGGTCTTCGAGGGCGAGCTTCCGGAGTCGCGCGGCGCCATCGATTTCCCGTGGTCGGAAGTGAAGCGCCTGACGGGGCTCGATCTGCCGCAGGTCGAGATGAAGCTCGCGCTGACCTCGCTCGGTTTCCATGTCTCGGGTGCGGGCGAGCGGGTGAAGGTCGCGGCGCCGTCCTGGCGCGGCGACGTCGAGGGCAAGGCCGATCTGGTCGAGGAGATCCTGCGCATTGCCGGGCTCGACCGGGTTGCCTCCACGCCGCTGCCACGCATCAAGGCAGAGGTGCTGAAGCCGGTTCTCACCGTGCTGCAGAAGCGCACCCGCGCCGCTAAGCGTCTGCTTGCCAGCCGTGGCCTGGTCGAGGCCGTGACCTGGTCCTTCATCTCGCATGAAGCGGCCACGCTCTTCGGCGGCGGCTCGCCCAAGCTGGTTCTGGCCAATCCGATCGCCGCCGATCTCTCCGACATGCGGCCCTCGCTGCTGCCGGGGCTGATCCGTTCGGCCCAGGCCAATGCGGCGCGCGGCTTCGGCGACGTCGCATTGTTCGAAGTCGGTCAGGTCTTCTTCAGCGACGAGCCCGAAGGCCAGGTGATCGCGGCCGCCGGCTTGCGCCGCGGCACGGCGCGGCTCGAGGGTGTCGGCCGTCATTGGGACGGTGCGGCCGAGCCTGTCGATGCCTTCGATGCCAAGGCCGACGTCATGGCCCTGCTCTCCGGTCTCGGAATCCCCGTCGGCGGCTTGCAGGTCGTGGCCGGCGGCCCAGCCTGGGCTCATCCGGGACGGTCGGCGACATTGCAGTTCGGGCCGAAGGGCGTCATCGGCGCCTTCGGGGAAGTCCATCCCAAGATCCTCAAGGCTCTGGACGTGAAGGGGCCGCTCGTTGCCTTCGAGATTCATCTCGACGCCATGCCTTTGCCGAAGGCCAGGCCGACCAAGGTCAAGCCGAAACTGAGCCTCTCCGGCTTCCAGCCGCTGACGCGCGATTTCGCCTTCATCGTCGATGCCAAGGTCGCGGCAGGTGACATGATGCGCACGGCGCAGAATGCCGAGCGCAGCCTGATCTGCGATGTCACGGTGTTCGATCTCTATGAGGGACCGGGCGTCGAGGCGGGCAAGAAATCCGTGGCGCTCGCCGTCACGCTCCAGCCTGCCGAGAAGACGCTGACCGATGTCGAGATCGATGCCGTCGGCAGCAAGATCGTCGCCGAGATGACCAAGCGCTACGGCGCGACCCTGCGGAGCTGATCCTCAGGCCGGGAACACCGGTTCCTCGGAGCCGACATATTGGAAGGCGGGAGCGACAATCGGCGCGCCCGCCTTTTGCCTATCTGGCGGGCCTGCCGTCGGGCTGTCCCGGGGCAGGGTGCTGGGGCGGCTGTGGGGCGATGGGTCGGTGCGGCGTTATTGATCCAGATTGTGTAATAATCCGCCCGCGCAATCCGTGAACAATCGCGCTATCGGCTGCTGATCGTTTCAATGCGCCCTGGCTGTATGACCATCTCCGAATGTCCCGTTGCGGACAGCCTTTTCCCTGGCTTTCGCCTGCTCGACGTTCAGACGTCGGGCGCGCGAATTCGCGTGCGGACAGGCGGGGAGGGGCCGGCCTTGCTGCTGCTGCACGGTTATCCGCAGACGCATGCGCTCTGGCACAAGGTCGCCGATCGGCTGAAGCGGCGTTTTACCCTGGTGTGCGCAGATCTGCGTGGCTATGGCGACAGCGAGAAGCCTGTCTCCGACGCCGCTCATCTTGCCTATTCCAAGCGTGCGATGGCGCAGGACATGGTCGAGGTCATGACTGCGCTTGGGCATGATCGGTTTGCCGTTGGCGCGCATGATCGCGGCGCGCGCGTGGCCCATCGCATGGCGCTCGACCACGCAGGCCATGTGACGAGGCTCGCCACGCTCGACATCGCGCCGACGCGCGAGATGTATGCCAATACCACGGACGCCTTTGCGCGTGCCTATTGGCACTGGTTCTTCCTGATCCAGCCCGCGCCCTTTCCCGAACGCATGATCGGCGCTGATTCCAAAGCCTATTGGCTGAAAAAATGCGGCTCGGGTTCCGCCGGGCTGACCCCTTTCGCGCCTGAGGCGCTTGAACACTATCTGCGCTGCTTCGCCGATCCGGCGACGGTTCACGCGAGCTGCGAGGATTATCGCGCGGCCGCGACCATCGACCTGCGTCATGACGACGAGGATGGTGGCCGCAAGCTTGAGCAGCCCCTGCTGGCGCTCTGGGGCGAGCAGGGCGTGATCGGGCGCTGCTTCGATCCCTTGGCGCTCTGGCGCCAGCGTGCACAGAATGTCCAAGGCCGGCCCTTGCCCGGTGGCCATTATTTGGCGGAGGAGATCCCCGATCTCGTCGCTGCCGAATTCACGGCTTTCTTCGGAGAAGACACATGACCGGAACCAATCGCGTCTACCGCATCGCAGTGATCGCCGGCGACGGCATCGGCAAGGAGGTCATGCCCGAAGGTCTGCGGGTGCTTGAAGCGGCGTCGAAGAAGTTCGGCTTCGAGCTGCGCTGCGACAGCTTCGATTTCTCCTCCTGCGACTACTACGCCAAGCACGGCAAGATGCTCCCCGACGACTGGAAGGACCAGATCGGCGGGCATGACGCGATCTATTTCGGTGCTGTCGGCATGCCGGCGCAGGTGCCGGACCACATCTCGCTCTGGGGCTCGCTGCTGCTGTTCCGGCGTGAATTCGACCAATACGTGAACCTCCGCCCCGTGCGGCTGATGCCCGGCGTGCCTGGCCCGCTGGCCAACCGCAAGCCGGGCGATATCGATTTCTTTGTCGTGCGCGAGAACACCGAGGGCGAGTACTCCTCTGTCGGTGGGCGCATGTATGCCGGCACCGAGCGCGAGATCGTGCTGCAGGAGACCGTGATGAGCCGCGTCGGCGTCGACCGCGTGCTGAAATACGCCTTCGAGCTCGCCCAGCGCCGCCCGCGCAAGAAGCTGACTTCGGCCACCAAGTCGAACGGCATCTCGATCACCATGCCCTACTGGGACGAGCGGGTGAAGGAGATGGCCAAGAACTATCCCGACATCGCGGTCGACCAGTACCATATCGACATCCTCACCGCGCATTTCGTGCTGAATCCCGACCGTTTCGACGTCGTGGTCGCCTCCAACCTGTTCGGTGACATCCTGTCCGATCTCGGGCCGGCCTGCACCGGCACGATCGGCATCGCGCCGTCGGGGAACATCAACCCGACCCGTGAATTCCCTTCGCTGTTCGAACCCGTTCACGGCTCGGCGCCTGACATTGCCGGCCAGGGCATCGCCAATCCCGTCGGCCAGATCTGGTCAGGCGCGATGATGCTCGACCATCTCGGCGAGCGCGAGGCCGCAAAGGCCATCGAGGCAGCGATCGAGCGTGCCCTTGGAGACGCCCGGACGCGCACGCGCGATCTCGGCGGAACCTTGAGCACCGAGGCCGCGGGCAGAGCGGTTGAGCAAGCGCTGGGCTGAGCAAGAAGGGCGCGACTCCAGCCAAGGTATTGGCTAGAAAGCGATCATATTCCGCGAGAGGCTGCTTCATCCATGGATTTCACCGCTGCTTCGCTGGCCGATCCCCTCCTCTGGGGCAAGCTCTTCGAAATCATCGTGCTGAACATCGTGCTGTCGGGCGACAACGCGGTTGTGATCGCGCTCGCCTGTCGGGCGCTGGCACCGGCGCAACGCACCAGGGGCATTGCGCTTGGTGCCATTGTCGCCGTGCTGCTGCGGGTCGTGTTCACGGTCGTTGTCGCCTCGCTGCTGAGCGCGCCTTTCCTGCGCATCGCCGGCGCTGTGCTGCTGTTCTGGATCGCCGTGAAGCTGGTTCTGGAGGATGGCGAGGGTGACGAGGACGCCATCGCCGCCAGCAGCAAGCTCTGGAAGGCCGTTCAGACGGTTGCGATCGCCGATATCGTCATGAGCCTCGACAATGTCCTGGCGATCGCTGCCGTCGCCAAGGATTCGATCCCGCTCCTGGTCGCGGGGCTGGTGATCTCGATCCCGCTGATCGTCGTCGGCGCTTCTCTGATCACCCGCCTGCTGGCCCAGTTCCCGCTCCTGGTGTGGGCGGGGGCCGGGCTGCTCGGCTGGGTCGCGGGCGAGATGCTCGATAGCGACCCCTGGTTCGCATCGAACTTCGGTGCAGCAATGATGCACCAGCTTGAATATCCGGCGGCGATCCTTGGAGCGCTGCTGGTTCTCGGCCTTGGCTATTGGCTGAAATCACGCCGGCCCGACCCGGCAACTTGATAGAGGACTGACCGCAAAATGGATTTTTCGTCGAGCCAATTCTGGATCTCGCTGCTGCAGATCATCTGGATCGATCTGCTCCTGTCCGGCGACAACGCGGTGGTGATCGCGCTTGCCGTCCGCTCCCTTCCGGAGAACCAGCGCAAGGTCGGCATCTGGCTCGGCGCGGGTGCGGCGGTCGGCCTGCGCATCGCCTTCGCCCTGGTGGTCACCTATCTGCTGGCCGTGCCCTATCTGAAGGTCATCGGCGGCCTCTTGCTGTTCTGGATCGCGGTCAAGCTCGCCAAGGGTGAAGAGGAAGCGCATGCCGACATCAAGGCAGCGGACAATCTCTGGAAGGCGGTGCGCACCATCGCCATTGCCGACGCCGTGATGAGCCTCGACAATGTCATCGCGATCGCCGGCGCCGCCAAGGGCCACCCTGAGCTCTTCATCTTCGGCTTGCTGCTCTCGATCCCGCTGATCATCATGGGTGCCCAGCTCCTGACCTCGATCATCGAGCGTTTCCCGATCCTGATCTGGATTGGCGCGGCGCTGCTCGGCTGGATCGCAGCAGAGATGATTCTCGGTGATATCGCCGTGCTGCAATGGCTGCAGGTGAATATGCCGACCTGGGTCAAGGCGGTCTCGACGGACGTCAACCCGCTCGGCGTCGGGCCTGCGAACCTGCCCCATTATGTCAGCGCGGCTCTCGGCGCGGCGCTCGTCTGCGCCATCGGCTACGTCCTGAAGCGCAAGCCGGTAAACCAGCCGGGCTAAGCCGCCCTTCAGGCAACAACGACAATTGCGGCGGCCAGGTCTTCCTGGTCGCCGTTTTTCATGAGGCGGGCCGCTCCGAGACCGATGGAGCGAACGCCAGCGTCCTCGACCGTGAAGAATCCTTCCGCCAGGAATCTCACGCAGAAGCGTTCGGGCGCGTGTGCGAAGCCCGTGCCCAGTGCCTTCACATAGGCCTCCTTCGCGCTCCAGAGCTGCGCGAAAGCGAGCGGTCTTTCAGCCGCAGGCAGGGCAAGCAGAATGTCCCTTTCGGTGGGGTGCAGCACGGCCAGCGGCGGCTCTGTTCCCTGTTCCACCCGCTCGACATCGACGCCGATCGGCCGCTCGGCAAGGCCCACGGCAACAATACCTGCGCGTGTCGCGAGAGAAAGATGCAGGCCTTGGCCGGCGGGGCGCGCGAGCAGGGGCCGGCCCCGCTCGTCATGGCCGATCTCAATGGTGGCGGCGGGCTGGCCGAGCTGGTGGTCCAGCACGAGCCCAGCCACGCTACGTCTGAGCCGTGCGCGTTCCATCAGATTGGCCGGGCGCTCGCTGGTCGGGATCAGCCAGACGGCGGGGAGTGTGGAGGCCTTTGCATCGATCGAGGTCAGCCAGAGCATCGCGGAATGCTAGCGGGCTCGGAGCGTTCCGTCGCCTCTGTTGATCTGCGTTGCACCGCCCTGCATGGAATTCATGCAGCGGCGCTGCTTGTGCCCGTTGACGCGGGGCGTGGTTGGTCCTTGGAAGAAGCATGACGTCGTCACCCGACCCACTCCCAAAGGAAGCGCGCGCGCCCGTGACCTGGCGGGGCATGATCCTGGGAGTCCGCAAGATTTCCGTGGTGCTCCCGGGCATCATCGTTTTCGCGGTTGCCTTCGGCGCTGCCGCTGCGGCGAAAGGCCTGAGCCTGCTGGAAACCGTGATGATGAGCGCGATCGTCTATGCCGGGGTCGCGCAGCTCGTGGCGATGGAACTCTGGCGGCCGGAATGGACCTGGGGGGCGATTGCCGGCCTTGCAGCCGTCACCGCGACGGTGAATGCGCGGATGGTGCTCCAAGGTGCATCGCTTCAGCCCTGGTTCTCGCGTTTTCCGCGGGCCCTCAACGCCTTGCATCTGTTCTTCTTCACCGATGCGAACTGGCTGGTCGGAACGCGCTATCACGCCGAGGGTGGGCGCGATCTCGGCGTGCTGATCGGCGGCGGGCTCCTGCTCTGGGTTGTCTGGGTTCTTGCCACCGTGCCGGGATATCTGCTCGGCTCTTTGGTGAGTGATCCGCGACGCTATGGCATCGATCTCGTGATGCCGATCTTCTTTGCCGCGATGATCGTGCCGCTTTGGCGTGGCCGGAGGGCGGCGCGGCCCTGGCTGGTTGCGGGCATCGTGGCGCTCGTTACGGCCAAGCTGGTCGATGGCTATGCCTTCATCATCGTCGGAGCGCTCTCTGGCGCGGTCGCTGGAGCTTTCCTCGATGACGCTGCCTGATCTCGCCGGCTGGGGAGCCTGGGCAGCGATCGCCGCCATGGCGATCGCCACCTATCTCTGTCGCATCTCCGGCGTGGTATTGATGGGTTTCATCCCTCTCACGCCGCATGTCCGGCGCGGGCTGGCCGCCTTGCCGGGGTCGATCGTCGTCGCAACCGTGCTGCCATTGGTCGAGCGTCTCGGGCTTGCCGCGGCCCTGGCGCTGCTGGCCGCAATCGGCAGCATGGTGTTGCGTCGAAGCGAGCTTCTGGCGCTCGTCGTCGGCATGGTGGTCGTTTCGCTCGCCCGCGCCTTCGGCTTGTGATCCATCACCCGGCTGCATTGCTTCCATCACATGACGTCATTGCCGGAGGGCCTCCGGCATGTTGACGCGCGCGGCGGGGCGGCAGACGGTGGCGGTCAATAACACTGACAAAATCGAGGATGGTTATGGCTTGGTATTCGCAAACCTGGAGCTGGTTCGAAGGTGAATGGCATGAGGGAAATCCGGGCATCATGGGCCCGCGGACCCATGCCAGCTGGCTGGCTTCGACCGTCTTCGACGGGGCTCGCTACTTCGAGGACAAGGCGCCCGATCTCGACAAACATGCTGCCCGCGTAAACCGCTCGGCCCATGTGCTCGGACTGAAGGCGACGATGTCGGCTGAGGAGATCATCGCCAAGACCTATGAAGGCGCGAAGAAATTCGCCCCGGGCACGGCGCTCTATGTCAAGCCGATGTATTGGGGCGAGGCAGACGGCCTCTCGACCATCATGGCCGACCCTGAGTCGACCAAGTTCTGCCTCTGCCTCTTCGAGGCCCCGATGCCGGTGCCGTCGAACGGCTTCTCGGTGACGCAGGGCGCCTATCGCCGCCCCACGCTCGAGACCATGCCGACGGACTCGAAGGCGGGCTGCCTCTACCCCAACAATGCCCGTGTCCTGCGCGCCGCCAAGGCGGCCGGTTTCGACAACGCGCTGGTGCTCGACATGCTCGGCAATGTCGCGGAGACGGCGACGTCCAACATCTTCATGGCCAAGGACGGCGTTGTGAAGACCCCGGTCGCGAACGGCACCTTCCTGAACGGCATTACGCGCCAGCGCGTCATTTCGCTGCTGCGCCAGGACGGTATCACGGTCGAAGAGACCAGCCTGCGCTACAGCGATTTCGAGCAGGCCGACGAGATCTTCATCTCCGGCAACTACTCGAAGGTCATGCCGGTTTCCCGGATCGACAACACCGCGCTCCAGCCCGGGCCGCTGTTCCGCAAGGCGCGCGAACTCTACATGGACTTCACGCACTCCAAGACCGCCTAGTCACTGTGGCGCGCCTCGCCACCCGGCTCACCGAGCGCTTCGGGATCGATCATCCGATCCTGTCCGCGCCGATGGCTCTGGCCGGGGGCGGGGCGTTGGCCGCCGCTGTGACGCGCGCCGGCGGGCTGGGCCTGATCGGCGGCGGTTACGGTGACGATGCCTGGCTGGACCAGCAATTCGCCGCGGCCGGCAATACCCGGACCGGCTGCGGCTTCATCACCTGGTCGCTTGCCAGGCAGCCGCATCTGCTTGGCAAGGTTTTGGAGCATCAGCCTGCGGCGCTGATGCTCTCCTTTGGCGATTCCGCGCCTTTTTCGGACGAGATCGCGGCGGCTGGCGTGCCGATGATCTGCCAGTGCCAGTCGATTGCTCATGTCCGGCAGGCGCTGCAGGCAGGCGCGGCCGTTATCGTCGCGCAGGGCGCCGAAGCCGGTGGGCACGGTCATGCGCGCGGGACCCTGCCTTTCGTGCCGGAAGTGGCCGATCTGCTTGCACGTGAAAGCCCCGATACCTTGCTGCTGGCTGCGGGCGGCATCGCCGATGGCCGTGGGCTCGCGGCGGCCCTGATGTTGGGGGCGGACGGCGTTCTGGTCGGCACGCGTTTCTGGGCGAGCCGCGAGGCGTTGGTTCACGCCAATCACCATGCGGCGGCCGTTGCCGCGACGGGGGACGAGACCGTGCGCTCCTCGCTGCCCGACATCGTCCGCCAGCTCGACTGGCCAAGACCGTTCGATATCCGTGTCAGCGCCAACGCCTTCATTGCGAAATGGGTTGGCCGGGATCATGAACTCAAGGGCGCGATCGAAACGGAGGCCCCGGCCTACAAGGCGGCTTTCACGGCCGGCGATCCGCAGAACGCCGCGGTGATATTCGGTGAGGCCGCCGGGTTGATTTCGGATATCCCGACGGCAGCCGAGATCGTCGAGCGCATGGTTACGGAAGCCGCCGCCTGCATTCGCTCCGGAGCAGCTCGGCTCAGGACCTGACGAAACAGCCGGTCAGCGCAGGAGCCGGAACAGGCCTGCCGCCTTCAGCCCGCCGGCAACGATCATGAGATAGAGGCTCGCGGCCACCAGCCCGATCGCGGTCAGTGCCAGAAGACGCGGCTCGAACGGGACATGCGCCAGAGCGGCCACGACGCCGGGCGCGAGCACGCGGGCGACCAGCCCGGCAATCACGCCACCTGCGAGGGTGATGACGATCAGCCCGGGAAGCTGCCGGTCCGGTTTCGTCCAGCCGCGCCGCAGCGCCAGGACAAACAAGGCGCCGACATTGATCCACGCTCCGGTTGCCGTCGCCAGCGCAAGCCCGGGCGCGCCGAAATCGCGCCAGAGCAGCAGCTTGAGTGCGACATTGGCGGCGATGGCGGCAAGCGAAACCAGCATTGGCGTCGTGGTGTCGCCGCGAGCCTGGAAGGCGGAGACCTGCGAGCGGATCATCACGATGGCCGGGAGCCCGATTGCATAGGCAAACAGCACTGCGCCCGCCGCCTGGCTTGCTGCTGCATCGAAACGGCCGCGTTCGAACAGGGCCGAGACGATCAGCTCCGGGATGGCGAGGAAGGCGGCGGCGAAGGGGGCGGCCATGACCAGCGTCAGCGCCACGGCCCGGTTCTGCGCCTTGTCCGCGCCATGGATATCGCCGGCCGCAATCAGGCGGCTCATGGTCGGCAGCAGCACCGTGCCCACCCCGATTGCGATCACGCCGATCGGCAGCTGGTAGAGCCGTTCGGCATAGTAGAGCGAGGCATAGGCGCCGCGCGGCAGCAGGGAGGCGATGATCGTGTCGGCGAAGAGCGCGATCTGCACACCGGCAGAGCCGATGACGGCTGGGCCGAAAGCCTTGAGAAAGCTCTTCACATCGGCATCGACGCGCGGGCGCGTCAGCGCCGCCGACACACCTGCCTGCCGGGCCGCAAGCACCAGCAGCAGCCACTCGAGAAGGCCCGCGACGGCGACCCCCCAGGCGGCGGCATAGGCTGCGCTCGGGAACAGGAAGGCGATGAACAGTGCCGCGATCAGGCAGATGTTGAGCAGGACCGGCGCTGCCGCTGCGGCCGCAAAACGGTCGACGGCGTTCAGGTTCGCGGCAAGCAGTGTCACCAGCGTGATGAAGAGCAGATAGGGGAAGGTGATCCTCGTCAGCGCGACCGCAAGCTCGAAACGCTGAGGATCGTTGGCAAAGCCGGGCGCGAGCAGGCGCACGACCTCGGGCATCAAGGGCAGGGCGAGCGCGAGCAGCACGACCTGCACGATCAGGTTCAGCGTGAAGACGCGGTTGGCGAAGAGCGCAGCCGCAGCGTCTCCGGTCTGCTGCCTGATGCGGGCATAAGCCGGGATATAGGCCTGGTTGAAAGCGCCCTCGCCAAAGATCGCGCGGAAATGATTGGGCAGCCGCAACGCGACCGAAAAAGCATCCATCATCGCGCCCGCGCCGAGCACGGCAGCAAGAGCGATGTCGCGCAGGAAACCGCTCAGGCGGGAGAGCAGCGTGAAGCCGCCAACGGACAGGATCTTCCTGAACATCAGCGCATGAGGCCAGGATGTAGTTTCCGGCGTGCGGACGGCGTCATGCTCGAACTCCAGGCCTCGCTCTTGCCCCAAGGCGCTCTTGCCCTAGGAGCGCCATTGCCCCAGACGCGCTCGCCTGCGCCGGAACAAGCCGAATCGTCTGCACCATTCTTAGCGGATCAATGGCGGCAATGCGTCGCCGCGCGGATGATCGACGGCGCGGGCGTTGAAACCGACCCGCTCGCCGATCAGGTAGAGCGGCCGGCGCTTCACTTCCGCGAAGATGCGTCCGACATACTCGCCGATTAGGCCGAGCGAAATCAGCTGGATGCCCGAGAAGAACATGATCGACACGATCAGCGACGGGAAGCCGGGCAGGTCGGTTCCGTATAGCAGTGTCCGCAACAGGAAGAACATGGCGCTGAAGGTCGAGATCAGGGCGATGATCACGCCCGTCCATGTCGCGACCTTGAGCGGCACGGTCGAAAACGAGGACAACCCGTCGAAGGCGAAGCTGAACAGCTTGCGGAAGCTGAACTTGGTGACGCCGTGCTGGCGTTCGGCGACTTCGAAGGTCACGCCGGTCGAGGGGAAGCCGACCCAGGCATAGAGGCCCTTGGAAAATCGTGCCCGTTCCGGCAGGGCGCGCAACGCATCCACGACACGCCGGTCGAGCAGGCGGAAATCGCCCGCGCCCTCCGGCAACTCCGTCTCGCCGAAACTGGCGAAGACCCGGTAGAAGGCCTTGGCGAAGCCGCGTTTCAGCCGGCTCTCGCCCGAGCGGTCGGCGCGCTGGCCGTAGATGTTGAGATATCCTTCCCGCCACTTGGCGAGGAAGGTCAGGATGGTTTCCGGCGGATGCTGCAGATCGGCGTCCATGATCACCACCGCATCGCCCGAAGCATGGTCCAGCCCGGCGGCGATGGCGATCTCCTTGCCGAAATTGCGGCTGAACGACACGGCGTTGATGCGCGGGTCGCTGGCGTTCAGCAGGCGCAGCACGGAGAGCGAGCCGTCGCGGCTGCCGTCATCGACGCAGATCATTTCCCAGGACGAAACCGCGCCTGTCAGCACGGATTTAAGGCGCTCGACGAGAAGCGGCAGATTATCGGCCTCGTTGTGAACGGGGACGACGATGGAAAGCTCCGGCCGGGCAGGCGCGGAGCGCTGCACTGCGAGGCTGGGAGCGGGCGATGTTTCCGACACGACTGACCTCTTGATCCGGCCAGGACGGGCCGGCCCCGCTTTCCGGCGAAGCCGGGCTCGACACGGGTGACGCGATGGGCACAGAACCGTAAAGCTGTTGTACTCACAAGTCCTGCGACGGGCCCCTTACACCATCGCGGATGAACCCTGGACAACGAAATCGATGACGATCCGTTTCGTTCTTTGCGCTGATGATTTTGCCATGACCGAAGGCGTAAGCCGTTCGATCCTGGAATTGCTTGCGCTTGGAAAGCTCTCGGCGACGGGCGCCATGACAAACCGGCCGCATTGGCAGCACCTTGCCACCGAACTGGGCAGCTTTTCCGGCAGGGCTGATCTCGGGCTGCATCTCAATCTGACCTGTGCTGCCCCGCTTGGGCCGATGCAGCGGGTCGCGCCGGCAGGCATGCTCCCAAGGCTCGGCGATCTCGCGCGGGCCGCGGCGACCTCGGCCGCAGCCCGCGCTGAGATCGCGGGCGAGATCGGCCGTCAGCTCGAAGCCTTCGAGGACGCGCTGGGCCGCGCCCCGGATTTCGTCGACGGCCATCAGCACGTCCATGTGCTGCCAGGCGTCCGCGGAGCGGTGCTGCGGGCGATCCAGCGCCGCTACCCGGAAGGGACGGTCTATTTGCGCGATCCGGCGGACTCGGCCCGGGCGATCCGCCAGCGCGGGGTGGCGGTAGGCAAGGCACTGGTGATCGCTGGTCTGGCGGTGGGCCTGCGCTCGCAGGCCTTGCGGCGCGGGATCCCGGTCAACCGGGGCTTCTCCGGCGTTTCGCCATTCGATTCCGAACGCGACTTCGGTGCGGATCTGCGCCATTTCCTGATCGCGCCCGGAGCGGCACATCTTGTGATGTGTCATCCCGGACATATCGACGACGAACTGGCGAGGCTCGATCCGGTCATCGCCACGCGCGCGCTCGAACACGCTGCCCTTGCCGCATTCGTGCCCCCGCCGGGCTTCAGGATCGCGCGCTTCTCGGAGCTGTTTTGACCACAGGTCGGTGCCGGCTAAAAACTTTGCCGCGAGCTAACCCTACGCAATCGAAAATTTACCGTGATCGCTCAGTTTGTAAGCACCGGTCCGTTCGGATCCTACCCTTGCAGCCTCCGGCGGAGATCTCGGCGCTATGGCATGGTTGAAGCGATCTGGGGCGATCGCGATGGTTGCATCGAAGCGCGCGGCTCGAACACGTGGTTCGCTCTCGCTCGGCAGCAGGATCGCTGGAGCGGCGATTGCCATCGTCGCGGCGGCCATCCTCATCCTCGTGATCGTGGCATCACGCTATAATCAGGCCCAGACCCGCGACGACCTCGAGCATAAGATCGCCGCGCTGACCAGCATGGTCACGAATGCGGCTCCGGCGCTGATCCTGTCCCGTGACACCACGACACTGGGATACATCCTCGAATCCCTGCGTCAGGATCCCGATTTCAATGCAGGCTTCGTCGCCGATGACATCGTTGCCCTGGCGAGCGCCGGCGAATCGACCGAGAGCAGGCTTTCGCTCACCCCGCGTTCATTGGCGGCGGCACTTGGGCGCGAGCCCTGGGACGCCTTGAAGGAGCGCGATACTCTTCAGCTCGAGGATCAGGTCTACCTTGTCCAGTTTCGTTCGGTGCGGATTGGGCCGAACCAGAAGCAGGTCGGCTATGTCGCCGTCCGGTTCGACAAGACCCGCCTCAATGCGCGGGCCTCCTTCGAGCAGTTCGTCACGATCGGCATCGGCGTTCTGATCCTGCTCATTCTCGGGCCGCTGCTCTGGGTTTCCCTGTCGCGCACGATGCGGCCGCTGAAGAGCATGACCCAGGCCATTGTCAGCATCTCCGACGGCAAGCTCGATACACCGATCGACGCGGCGGACCGGAGCGACGAGATCGGCGCGATCGCGCAGGCGCTCAGCGTGCTCAAGGTCCGGCTGGGAGAGCGTGCGGCCCTCCAGGAGGCCCAGCACGTCACCGAGGCCGAACGCCGCTACCAGCAGCGCCGCGTCGACGAATCGATTGCCCTGTTCCGGGGCGAGGTCGGTGCGGCGCTGGAGGCATTCAAGAACAACGCCGAACGGATGAGCGAAGCGTCGGATGGTCTGGCGCGTGTTGCGGCAGAGTCGTCGGGACGCGCGGCCCGCGCCGCCCAGAACTCGCACGGGGCCTCGGCCAATGTCGAAAGCGCCGCACAGGCCGCCGAAGAGATGGGCGCGGCCATCCGCGAGGTCGAGTTTCAGATCCGGCATGTCCGCACCGAGATCGTCGAGGCCGCCTCGGCCTCGCGCGACACCGCGGGTTCGGTACAAGCATTGGACGAAACGGCTCGCGCGATCGGCGAGGTGGTGAACCTGATCCGGGACATCGCCGCACAGACGAACCTGCTGGCGCTCAACGCGACGATCGAGGCTGCGCGCGCCGGCGACGCGGGGCGTGGCTTCGCGGTCGTCGCGTCGGAGGTGAAGAGTCTTGCGGCGCAGACGGCGGATGCGACCGATCGGATCGTGACACAGGTTGGCGCCATCCAGGGGGCGACGGGTGAGGTCGTCGGCGCCATTTTGAACATCGCCAACCGAATGGGCGCGATCGAGAACTTCACGAACGCGGTCGCGACCTCGATCGAGCAGCAGGCGATCGCGACCGGCGAGATTGCCAGCGGCGTTGCGATGGCAAGCTCGTCAGCGCTGTCGGTGTCGAGCGATCTCAGCGTGCTCGCGGACAGCGTCGAGGAGACCGGACAATCCGCGGGGCAGGTTCGGGATGCCGCTGGCGAGGTTGCGGCCCAGGCATTGCGACTTCGCGCGACGGTCGACCAGTTCCTGCACAGCGTGGCGGCTTGACCATCTCCCTGCCAGGAATGCAAAACGGGGCCCGAAAGGGCCCCGTCGCATAGTGTCTCGGCTGCGCTGCCGTCAGGCCTTCGCGCCGTCGTAGAGTTCGGCAACGTAGTCCCAGTTCACCAGGCTCTCGAGGAAGGCCTTGAGGTAGTCGGGACGGCGGTTGCGATAGTCGATGTAGTAGGAGTGCTCCCAGACATCGACGCCAAGGATCGGCGTGCCGCCATGAACCAGCGGGCTCTCGCCATTCGGGGTCTTGCTGATCGCGAGCTTGCCGCCCTTGACCTCGAGCCAGGCCCAGCCGGAGCCGAACTGGCCAACGCCGGCCGCAACGAAGTCTTCCTTGAACTTGTCGACGGAGCCGAACGAATCGACGACGGCTTTCTCCAGCGCGCCCGGCAGCTTGCCGCCGCCATTGGGCTTCATCCACTTCCAGAAATGGAGGTGGTTGTAGTGCTGGCCGGCATTGTTGAAGACAGCCGGGTTCTTGCCGTAGGAGCCCTTGACGATCTCTTCGAGCGACTTGCCCTCGAATTCGGTGCCCTTGATCGCGTTGTTGCCGTTGGTGACATAGGCTTGATGGTGCTTGTCGTGGTGATATTCCAGCGTCTCCCGCGACATGAACGGCTGGAGCGCGTCATGGGCGTAGGGCAGGTCGGGAAGGGTAAAGGTCATTTGGCCTCTCCTTAGGCTGTCAAATCACACTGCTGAGAATGGCTTCGTCATGAACGGCTTGGGACTTGCCAGCCCGGCGGAACAGCCGCCATTCCACGCGATAGTTAAGCCTCCCGCTTCCGGCCGGCAACCGGCTTGGCGCGCCGTCGGCCATGATATTGCGTCGGAGCAAATGGCCCGAAGCCTGGGGGACAGGGCACAATGAACAGGCCATTTGCAGGCATAGTTCAGTGCGAATTGTGAAAGAGTCTCTTATTCAATAAGTTAGAAGATAATCGGAGAGGCGATGAAGCCGCCTGCCTCCGGTGGATACTGAGGGTACTGCGTTGATAACGATCTTCGTTCTGTTGGGTCTGGGGTTCTGTGCCGGTGGCATCGCTGCCATCGTCGATGGCTGGCCCTACCTTCTGCTTGAGCGCGGCTTCACCCAGGTCATCGTCGGGAGCGTGGCCGTCACGGCCGGCGTCATCCTGCTTGCCCTGTCGTGGGTCCTGGTGGAACTGCGCCGCGTCAGGGTGGCGATTGCCGGTGCGCTGACGTTGCCCTCAGCCGGGCCTTCTGCTGCTGAGGCGGCGCGGGCATCGGTGGAGATGGGTGGCGATGTACGGGCCATTCCCGGCGAAGCCCGGTCGACGCTTCCGGGCCTTGGCACCGTGGCAGCAGGGGCCGGGCTTGTCGCCGCCGGCGGAGCGCTCGCAGCTTCAATGCGCGGTGGCGCTGAGCATGCTGCCGCTGCAACCCAGGACTTGCCTGAGCCTGTGATCAGCGATCTGTTCGATGAGATTACGCCCCCCTCGGCGCTGCCTGCTGAGCGGCGTGAGGAGGCCGTTGACGCGGTCGAGGAGCCCGAAGAGGTCAGGGCGGATATCCCCGCGGCCGAAACGCATGAGCCGCACGAAGCGGAAGCGGTGCTGCCCGAGCTTGCGCCCGAGATTGTTACCCCGTCGATTGCCGTTTCCTTCGTGACGCAGCATGGGGATGAAGCCGCCGGAGAGGGCGAGGGCGCCGACACGAGCGCTGTGGTGGATGATAAGGAGCTGCGTTCGCCTTCGGCTCAAGCGCCCGCCTGGTGGCCGCAGGTCGAGAGGCCGCGCCCGGACGAGGTCGAGCCCCCCGTGGAAGCCGATGATTTCGGCGCCTTGCGCCAGCACCTTTCGTTCGGCCCGCAGCGCCCGGGAGCCCATTTCGAGCCCGAACCCGAGCCTGATCTGCCGGTGGGGGAAACGTCGTTCGATCAGCGCGATCGTGAGATCGACGAGGCCGCCGCCTGGATGGCACCCGCCTTCGGCCGGCGTGAGCCGCCCTTTGGCGAGCCCGAGCAGGTGGCGGATGAGCCTACGATCCCGCGCTGGCCGCCGCTGACCAGCGGAACGCCACGGCTGGAGCCGGATGTCGAGAGTGCGGACATGCCGGAGGCCGAACCGGACATGGCCGAAGCGGAAACGCGGATCGAGCCGGTCTTCGAGGAGTCCGAGGCTGCGAGCGAGCCGCTGGATGAAGCCGAGGAGGCAACCTCCGGCGAAGAGACGGAAACGGTTCCCGAGTCGCCCCGCCCGGCGACCTCCGACGAGGGCGTCGTCGGAGCCTATCAGGTCGGCGACACACATTTCACGATGTATGCCGATGGCTCCATCCAGGCTCGTACGCCCGACGGCGAATACAAGTTCGCCTCGATGGACGAACTCAAGACCTATCTCGCCAGCGAGAAGAGCAGGCTTGGCGGCTGATCAGCGCTTGGCGATTGCTTGCTCCGGCCATCCCTCGCGGATCGTGTGGATGGCGAAGGCATAGGCCAGCGCCACCTCCTTCAGCGAGTCGAAGCGCCCGGCCGAGCCGCCATGGCCGGCCTCCATATTGGTGTGCAGCAGGACCGGCCCGCCGCCGGTCATGGTCGCGCGCAGTTGCGCGACCCACTTTGCCGGTTCCCAATACGTCACGCGTGGGTCGGTGAGCCCGCCCATCGCGAGGAGCGGCGGGTAGGCCTGGGCCCGGACATTGTCATAGGGCGAATAGCTTTTGATCATGTGGAACGCCTCGACGTCCCGGATCGGGTTCCCCCATTCCGGCCATTCCGGCGGGGTGAGCGGCAACGTGTCGTCAAGGATCGTGTTGAGCACATCGACGAAGGGAACCTCGGCGATGATGCCGGCGAAGAGCTCCGGCGCCATGTTTGCGATTGCGCCCATCAGCATGCCGCCGGCGCTGCCGCCCTGCGCGACGATGCGGCCGCGTGCGGTAAAGCCGGTATCGGCCAGCATCTCGGCTGCCGCGATGAAGTCCGTAAAGGTGTTGGTCTTCTTCTCTCGCTTGCCGTCGAGATACCAGCGCCAGCCCTTGTCGGTGCCGCCGCGGATATGGGCAATGGCATAGACGAAGCCGCGATCGACCAGGCTGAGCGGATTGGTCCGGAACGAGGCCGACATGGCCGCGCCGTAGGAGCCGTAACCATAGAGCAGACATGGCGCTGAACCATCGAGGGCGAGGTCGGCCCTGTGCAGAAGGGAGACAGGGACCCTGGCTCCGTCCTTCGCCGTCGCGAAGACACGTCGCACCCGATAGGCCGCCGGATCGTGACCGGACGGAACCTCCTGGCGCTTCAGTAGCGTCCGCTCTCCCGTCGCCATGTTGTAGTCGTAGGTTTCGGCCGGGCGCGCCATCGAGGCATAGAGGAAGCGCAGCGTGTCGGTTTCGAATTCGTAGCCGGCATCGAGGCCGAGACCATAGGCCTCTTCGTCGAATGAGATGCTGCTCTCGACGCCGCTGGCGAGGTCGCGGATGACGATGCGCGGCAGGCCATCCTCGCGTTCGAGCCGGATGAGCCGATCCTTCAGGCAGACATGGCTGAGGATCAGACGGCCTGATCGGTGCGGTATCAGGTCCCGCCAGTTTTCCGGCGACGGGGATTCGAGCGGAGCCGAGACGATCTTGAAGTCCTCGGCATCGGCGTTGGTCAGGATCAGGAAGTCGTCGCCGTGATGCTCGACGCTGTACTGGCGGCCCGTCTCGCGCGGCGCGATCAGGACCGGCTCAGCCTGCGGTGCGGCAAGATCGACGAAACGGGTCTCCGAGGTTTCATGATCGCTGATCGAGATCAGCAGGAAGCGGCCGGACTGGGTCTCGTCGATATCGACGAACATGCCTGCATCCTGCTCGTCATGCAGGAGCTCGTCCTCGTCCATCCCGGTGCCAAGTCGATGGCGGAAGACCTGCGACGGGCGGTGATCGGCGTCGAGACGAACATACGCGAAGGAGCGTGAATCGGGCGCCCAGACGATGTCGCCGGTGGTGTCGGTGATCCGGTCGTCCAGATCCGCCCCGGTGGCAAGGTCGCGGACTTTGATGTCGTGGAGTTCCGAGCCTGCCTCGTCAGCACTCCAGGCAAGCAAGCTGTGATCCGGGCTGTGGGCCGCATCGCCGAGCTCGAAGAAGTCCTTCCCCTTCGCCAGGGCGTCGGCATCGAGCAGGAGCTGCTCGCGTGCTTCGCCCTTTTCGGGCCTGATGCGTGGCTTGCGGCAGATGAGCGGATGTTCGCCGCCGCGCCGATAGCGCGAATAGTAGAGGAAGGCGCCGTCCGGCTGTGGGACGGCTGCATCGTCTTCCTTGATCCGGCCGCGCATTTCCTTGACGAGATCGCGCTGCAGAGCACGCGTCGGTGCCATCAATGCTGCGCAATAGGTGTTCTCAGCTTCAAGATAGGCGCGAATATCTGCCGGCAGTTTGCCGGGGTCCCGGAGAACATCCTTCCAGTTCTCGGCCCTGAGCCAGCCATAGGCGTCGCTCAGCGCAACTCCGTGAACGGTGCGGGTTTCCGGCCGCTTCTCGGCATGGGGAGGCAAGGGGAGGCGTTTGGTCACGGCAGGGCTCGCACTATCTTAAGATGGCGTTAAGGATTGAAGGCGATGTGGCTATCGTTGCGTAGTCAACGTCGTTTGTTGCGATGTTCACGAAGGTTCGGAGTTCAAATCTGGAGAGGCATAGGACATTTGGGTACTTCGCGCGCGCAATGAACAGGTAAGGCCGGTGTGTGGCGCGAGCAAGACAACCAGACCGAGCATGATCAGGGCCGCGACACAATACGGACGCTATGAACAATGTTCGCGGGCGCAGTAAGTCGGGCGTTTGAATGTATTCATGCGATCGATTATTGTCTTGCGAGAGTGTTTTCTATGCATTAAACCGTTTCCTCGTCGTCTCGCTTTTCGTGATTCTGGCTTGGGCAGCTCTTGACCAGCTGCTGGGCTGGAAGTTCGAAGGCTTCAGTCGCGGGACGTACAGGCCGATCCGACGATTTTTTTGTCCAAGAACACATAAGGAGTATTTTCGCCATGACCGACAACGACGGCTCGGATTTCATCGAGCTGACCGCGGACATCGTGTCCGCTTATGTGTCGAACAATTCTGTTCCTACGTCCGAATTGCCCGCTTTGATCAGCGATGTGCATGCCGCCCTGAGCCGCGTTGTTGGTGGTGTTGCGCCGGTTGTGCCTGCCGAGGCGCCCAAGCCGGCCATTCCGGTCAAGAAATCCATCACGGCCGACTATCTGATCTGCCTTGAGGACGGGAAGAAGTTCAAGTCGCTGAAGCGTCATCTTCGTACGCAGTACAATATGTCGCCCGAGCAGTATCGCGAAAAGTGGGGTCTGCCGCCCGACTACCCGATGGTGGCCCCCAACTACGCCGAGGCGCGCTCGCAGCTGGCGAAGAAAATGGGCTTGGGTCAGCAGCGCCGCAAGCGCCGCTGATTGTTTGTCGCGGAGGACGGCGCTGCCAATTCGGGCAGCGCTTGCGACCAAACAGTTCGTCTGGCCGCCGGGTTCCCGGCGGCCTTTTTCATGGCGCTGCCGCTTGCCGGCGTGCTTGGCGGGGATCGCGTCGTGCCTCGGCTCATCGGTCCCTGCGGTTGCCTGGGGGCACCGACATCTCCCAGCGAAGCAAATGAGGAAGCGGCAGGAGGCGAGGCTTAACCTACCGCGCGACAGCTCCCACTGTGCCCGCCGCATTCGGTCTTGAGCAGTCTTACGCGGCCGCCCTGCGGGCATCCGTCTTGATGCGTTCGATCATCGCGCGCACGCCGTTCGAGCGTTGCGGCGTCAGATGGGCTGCGAGCCCGAGGGATTGGTAGATCGTGAATGCGTCCGTCGCGAGGATCTCCTGGGCGGTGCGGCCCGAATAGATCGCGAGTGCCAGCGCAACCAGGCCACGTACGATATGGGCATCGCTGTCCCCCAGGAAATGCAGGCGCGTCCCTGCGCCGGGGCCGCCTTCGCTGCGTGCTGCCAGCCAGACCTGACTGGCGCAGCCTCGGACCTTGTTGTCGTCGTTATGCGCTTCTTCCGGCAGCGGGGCGAGGCTGCGGCCGAGCTCGATGAGATATCGGTAGCGGTCGTCCCACTCTTCGAGCAGCTCGAAATTGGCGATGATCTCGTCGAGGCTTGCGCTCATGTCCTGTCCGCCGGGAGCCGCGCCATGGGCGGGGCGGCAACGGCGAGCGTCTTCGGCCGACCGGCGCGCCCCGTCAAGCGCTCGTCCCTCAAGATATAGGTGCGAGTCTGCTAGCGGGTAGTGGCCAGAGGTTTCTGGTTTGCTGCGCTGAGCGTGAGCGCCAGGAAGCGGGAGCGCGTTTCCGGGTCGAGGCCGGCCAGGATTTCTGCGGCCTCGCGAGCGGCCATCGCACCATTCGCCACCGTCCTGACATCGACCTGGCTCGCAGCCTTCGCCACGTTGCGCAGGGTATCAGCCGAGCCGCCATCTTCGGCTTTGCCGCCATGGACGGGTGAGTTGAGGGCGATGACCCCGATCACCGCCAGGCTGCGCAGAAGATAGGCCATCGCTCGTTTCCCCGGTTGCCGGCAATGCCGGCTCGCCCCTGATCCCGAGGACATCCTAGACCCGGATCTCAAAAGATCGCGTCATTTGTAAGCAACGCATTTGAATCGAAGGTCCTGCTCTATCTTCAGCTTCCGTTCACCCTGCTGCGAACATCGAAATGGATGGAATTCGTGGGTCGAACTGCTCTAACTATCTGTACAATTTATCGAATTTCTTCCCGCGGAACGGGTTCGGCGCGTTCGGTCGGCAATCGCCTTAAACCCCGCTTAAACCCGGCTCGGCAAGGATCGGGATGTTACAGGCAAGTCGGCCTGCCGAGGTGAGCGTTGCGTTTTCCCATCACGATGACGGCGATCAGGACACAGGTGGCGGCGATGGTTCATCCATCGGTGCTGCCGAATTCCGTTGAGCGCATCCGCCACGAGCGCTTCATGCTGACGCGGCTGGCGCTCGGCGCGGTGGCCCTGAGCCTGGCTCCGGCCTATCTCGCCTGGCGGGGTACGATGGGCCCGCTTGAACTGCTTGTGCTGATTGCGGTGACGCTTCCGTTGCTGGCCGTCTTCACTCTCTCGCGCAGCGGGCGGCTCGAGCTCGCCCATTGCATTTCCGCCGCAGCGCTGGCGCTCCTGATCGTCGCACTTTCGGGCATGACCGGCGGGATCGCATCACCGCTCCTGCTGTGGCTCGCCGCCATTCCGGCGGAGGCGATGTTCTTCGGCTCGCGGGCTTATGTTGCCCGCGCCGGCGCCATCGCTGTCGTCGCCCTGGCTTCGGTCACAATCGTGCACGCATTCGGCCTGCCTGCGGAGCCGGCTCCCTGGGTCTCCGCTGCCATGCCGCTATTGGCTGCTGCCGCAATCCTGCATGTCGCCGTGGTTGCCTTCGGCTTCCTGTGGCGCCGTGACGACGAGATGCGCGAACATCGCGCCTCCGGCGTGCGTGCGCAGCTCCTGCTCGACCATGTTGGAGACCTTGTGACCTGGCATGATGCGACCGGCGCCGTTGTCTTCGCCAATGCGGCTTCGGCCTCCTTGACGGGCGCAGAGCCGCGCGAGTTGATCGGGCGAGGGCTGCTCGACCGTGTCCATGTCGCCGACCGCCCTCTATTTCTCAAGGCGCTCAGCGATGCCGCGCACGGCGACGGGACAGCGAGCGCCTGCTTTCGCACGCTGTTCGTCCCGCGCCAGGACGAGGCGGGGACGCCGTCCTCTCCGGTTGCCCTCTGGCTCGAGATGCAGGCGCATCGCGTCGCGAATGCCGGACCGCGGGACGGGGCTGCGGTTGTCTGCGTCATGCGCGACGTCACCGTGCGTCATGCGCTCGACGAAGAGCGGGCGCGCGGCCATGCCGAGGCCGTCCGTGCGAGCGACGAGAAGGGACAGTTTCTCGCCACGGTGAGCCATGAGCTGCGCACACCGCTGAACGCGATCATCGGCTTCTCGGAAATGCTGGGAACCGACAGCTACGGCCTGCTCGATGCCGGCAAGCGTCGCGAATACGCCAATATCATTCATGCTTCGGGCCATCACCTGCTCGATGTCGTCAATACCTTGCTCGATGTCTCCAAGATCGAGAGCGGAGTCATGGCGATCGAGCAGGAGCCGCTCGATCTTGCGGAACTCGCCCAGGACGGCTGCAGGCTGATGGCGCTGCGCGCCGAGGCGGAGAAGGTTGCCCTGGAACGCGTCATCGGCCCGGATCTGCCGTTGCTCCGTGGCGACCGTCGTGCGCTGAAGCAGGTCCTGCTGAATCTGCTTTCGAACGCAATCAAGTTCACGCCGGCTGGCGGCCGGGTCACGCTGGCCGTGGTGCGTGATGGCGATATGCTCGATCTTTCGGTGTCCGATACCGGCATCGGCATTGCGGCCGCGGATCTGCCACGGTTGGGCGACCCCTTCTTCCAGGCCAAAGGCTCCTATGACCGCGCCTATGAGGGCACCGGTCTCGGCCTGTCGGTGGTGCGTGGCCTCGTCGGCCTGCATGGAGGCCGCCTGACGGTGGAGAGCGCTCCAGGTGTCGGCACACGCGTCTCGGTGAGGTTGCCGGTTGGCGGCGTTGCCCAGGCCTCCGAGCCCGCAAAGATCGTTACCTTCGCCCGAGCGCCGCGCCGCGGCTTCGAAACCAAAGAACCCTATCGTCTGACTGCCTGATCGAGAGCCGACCATGTCCGTCACACTCGCAGCCCGCGCTCACTCGAACGCGACCCTGTCCGCTCCGGCGAGGCGCGCCCCGCCGGCTCGCCGCAAGGCGTCCTTCCTGATGCGGATCTGGCGCGCAACCTTGCGTCGCCCGGGCCGTAGCCTGATCCTGACCCTGTTCTCGGCTGCCGCCGCGGCCATCCTGATGAACGCGCTGCTGTTTCAGAAGGCGCGTCATCCCTCGCCAATCCTGTCGCAATCCACGACGGCCACCCCGTCGCCGCGCAATGCCGAGCGGCGCACCGAGCAGGCGCCTGCCGGAGCAGCAGTCGCTCCCGCCCCGGCCGCATCCGTTCCGGCAGAGCCCGTGCAATTGCCCCCTTCGCGCCCGGGCGGCTTGACGCAGGCGGCTCGTGAAGCGGCGCCGCGCCCACCGGCATCCGTCAACGCAGCCCCGCGCCCGGCGCCCGCTGCGCCGACCCAGGCGGCAGCACAGCGCGCTCCCGCCCCGATGCGTGACCGGGATCCGATCGCCGATCTGATCAACGGCGTCGACATGCGGCCTCCGGCGGAAATCCGGGGCGTGGCTTCGGCCAAGCCGGCTTCGCCGCGCCGCACCGTGGAAAACTGAGGCAGATCGCGTACCCTTCCGACGATGGCGCGTCTCACCAGCGATTTTTGGGTCTCGGCCTATTTGCGGCAGGCGGCACTCGACGGCTTCGATGCCGTCCTGCGCCGCCGCGGTGCCAGCGAGGCCGGGGCGATCTTCGTCAAGCTCGACCGGCTTGACGGCACTGCCGCGCTCTACGGGCCTGCGCCGCAGGCGCTGGCGGACGAGAGCGGCGCACGCCGCTTTCAGCTGATCCTCGATTCCGACCCGCTCAGCGTTGAGGAACGGGTTGAGCGCGAACGTCGTTTCGATCCGGACCTCTGGCTCGTCGAGATCGAGAACCGGAAGGGCGATCCCAGACTGGCCCTTGCCGAAGGCTGACCCGCCGCCGCGTATACGAACGCTCAGCCGTGCTCGCGCCCGCTGCGCAGTCCGCGCCTGACCTCGTCGAGGACCGAGCGACTATCCGGCCTGGCGGCGCCGGAACGGGCGGGCGTTCCGCTCGGGTCGAGGAGGGGCTGGTGCTGGCCCTTGCGGTTGGACAGGCTCTTGCTCTCGCCGGATATCTGCATGACGAGCCGATAGGCCACCCCCGGGGTGACCGAGCGCATCAGCGCCACCAGGGCGAAGATGCGCTCCACCGAATGGGCGGCATCGTCGCCAAGCCTGATCAGCAGGCGCGTCGCATCCTCGACGCTGACGCCGCCGGCGATCAGGGTGAGTGCCGTCAGGTCGCGCGAGTGATCGCGGGCCATTGCCTCGGCGAGACGGCTGCCCGTGCCCAGCTGGCTCGAGAGCGCACCGAAGAGGCCGTCGCGATCCTGTTCGGCGGTGGCGAGCCAGCCCGCAAAGGTCTCCGGCGTCGGCGCCGGGCGTCTCTCCGATGGGCTGACCGCCTCCAGCGCCGCAAGCGATTCGATTGTGGTACGGCGTCGTTCGGCACCGGCATGCAGGAAGAGCGGGATAAGGTCCGCGCTGTTGATGTCTCGCCGCACCAGCAGGCCCGGCACATAGGCGGCATCGTCTCGCGCCCGGTCGAGCAGGAGGTCGAGCACGGGCCGGGGCAGGGGGGCGGACGGGTTGGCGAGGAGCGCCAGATCGACTGCCCGCTCGCCCCGACCCGTCAGCATCAGGCTGGCCTTGGCCGGCAGGTCGGCCCGTTCGGCAGCGACGATGGCAGCTGCTGCGTCGCCATGGGCCGCAATGTCTTCGAGCTCGGAGGGCGAGACCGGGCCGCCATGGCGCATCAGCGTCGACAGGACGGCCCCGCCGCGTGCCTTGAGCGCCTGCAGGACATCGGCCTGCGCATGGCGCCACCCGGCAAGCTTGCGCGCCAGGATGATGGCTGTGCCCTCATCGATGGCGGGAATCAGGGCGAGCGCCATCTCGCGAAACGCCTCCAGATCCTCGCTGGAGGGCTGCGTCGTCGACATCAGCAGATCGGCTTTCACACGCAGTGAAACCTGGCTGAGATCGAGCCCGCCGTCACGCGCGAGACGAGCGAGCTGCGCAAGATCGGCGGAGATACGGGACGGCATACTGACAACTCGTCGGAGACACGGGAGGTTTCCGTCAACTTATGCCCGACGCGTTAATGTGGCGTTAACCATGTCGGGGCCTGATGCGGTTTGAGGGCCTCGGCTGCCGGCGCCGGCCCGCGCCGTGCCATCCGTTCCCTGCCTCGACCGCAACCAAGGCGCCAACCAAGGAGGCGCATCATGGCCGTCGTCATTCCTTTCGCGCCGCGTCGGCGCAGGATTGCTGGCCTGCTCCCGGCTCTTCCCCGGGAAGCCGGAACGATCCTGTTCTTCACCGGTGTTCGCTACGAGCGCCCGCCGGAGCCGCGCGCTTCCGGCAGGCCGGAGCGCAAGCCGAGCACTCGGTCCCGTGCCAAGTCCGCTCCGAAGAGTGTCAGGCAGCCGGCGTGATGCTCCTGTTGCGGCGTATGCGTTCCGGTGCGGGCAGGCGGAGCCTGCAAGGGGCTCTGGTGGTGGCCCTGTCGGCAGCGGGCTGTGCACCTGGTAGCGGCGACTTCGGCCGCCCGCGTCCCGGTATCTGGAACGATACGATTGCGCCCAGCATCGGCCTCGGCTCCGCGATCGCACGTGGCGAGGCCGTATCGTACTTCCATATGACGGACGACGAGGAGCAGTTGCGCGATCGCGCCTGGCGCTTCGTCATGCCGGCACATGAGCGCAACGTCTTCGAGCGTCAGGTCTCCGATCTGGCCCATGCCCGAATCCTGCCGGCGGCCGCTCAGTCAAGCAACATCTCCGACTATCATCGGTCGCTGATATCGGGCTCCTTCCGGTCACAGGCCTCGCGCTACAACCGGCTCGCCGAGGATGCCAACGCAGACCGCCTGCTGATCGGGCCGTTCCGGGGCAATGCAGGCAGGGTGGTTGCGGCTGACCGGATCCGGATGAAGGCGCTGGAGGCATCGCCACTCGTGCCGCCCGATCAGAACGATCCGGCGCTGGCGCGCGTGATCGAGAATGAAGGCCTGATCCTCTGGGTCTGCGAGCGAGTCGGCTTCCGGCTGGAAAGCTACCGCTATGCGCTGGCCAATCTCGTCGTCGAGATGCCGGCGCGCGACGCGGTCAGGGCCGAACGCAGCATCATGGCGCTCGAGGCCGAGGCCGGGCCCCTCTGCAAGTTGCCGCTGATCGGCACCTTCAAGGACGAACCGTCCAGGCCGGTGGTCTACAAAGGCTGATCAATCCGCCAGGCCGCAGGCGACGCCTTTGGCCATCGCCTCGGCATCGGGCCGGTCGGAAGGCAGCTTCGCCAGGACGCGCGCGACGATCAGGCCTTGCTCCGTGTCGGATACGACACGCAGTTCGCGCGTGGTCTCTCCCTCCTCGTCGCGTGCCAATCGCTCGTCGAGCTGTTCGGTGGTCATCACCACGAATTCCAGAACCCCGCGGATCGCGGCGCGGTCCGTGATGGCGTAGCCGACACCGCCGCCACGCCGGTGCAGCGACAGTCCCAGCGGCAGCGATCCGACGCGAGCCACCACCCGCATCGGGCCCGCACTCAGATCATAGCTGCAAACGGCGGTCACCAGGGCAGGGTCGGCATCACGCGGGGCCGGCAGGCCTGTGGTCTGCGCCGATACCAGTTCGGCCTGGCCCCCGGCGCCCAAGGCCGCATAGGCCGTTGCCGCATCGCGCTCCGACAAGAGCGGGATCAGCAGCACGATCACGATATGGACGATTCCGGCCAGCACCAGCCCGGCCAGTGTCGCCAGTGCGAAGCGGCGGATCGCGGTCGTGATGCGCAGGCGCCAATTCATCGTCCGCTTTGCCTTCGCGACGACCGGACCGGAAACACCGTGGGAGGGCTCGAAACTTGTCATCGGCAATCGATCCGGCCGATGCGGGGAAGGGACTCGGGGCGCAGTTCGCTGGCATGTCCCGAGATCGGGGTATCATAGAGCCTCAGTCGAAACTGGAACCGCCCGCGAATGGGCAATGGTAGCCAGTTCCCCGCCTCCGGCGTCGTCCCGGCAATCACCCGGACACTGGCGCTTTCGTCGCGAACGATCTCGGCATCGGTGAACCCGTTGCGTTCGAGCGGCAGGCGAAAGGCGTGGCCATCAGCGTCCGTGACGTTCAGTGTCCAGCCTCGCGTCGTCGGCGTCGTTCCGATAACGAGATAGCGGCAGCGCCCGTCGAGCACCTGGCCGGTCTCGTCGCGTTCGGCGATCAGCTCGAGCCCTTCGCCGGAGCCAAGCGGCAGATGCACGCCACGGGCCAGATAGGCCCGCATATAGGGATCGACATCGCGCCCGCCGCTGCGCGGCCAGGCGGTCCATGAACCGACCTGCAGCCGTCCGAGCGGAGGGCGCTCCGCGACGGCATAATGCGCCGAGGTGAGCCCCAGCCCGGCACCGAGTGCGATGATGTAGGAGAGCGTGAGGAGGCGCACGGCTAAGCCTGTTCAGCGGATACGACTTGCGCCACCCGGTGGCGTCAGGTCCTGAATGCCGGCCTGGGCCGTCCGTCCTGCTGCCCGCACCGGCTCGATCGTGCGGAACATCGCGCCGACCGCCGAGAGAACCTCGAAGGACTGGCGCGGCATGTGTCCAGCGCCGGCACTCAGAGCTGCGGCATCGGTTGCCGGAGCATTGGCCTTTGCGAGTGCTGCGACCTTCGGGTCGATCACAGGCGTGACACCCGGGATCGGTTTCAGCTCCAGCCCCTGATGGGCGAACTGCATGATCTCCTTCCAGGTCATCGCGGGCAGGGAGCCGCCTGTCATGTTCGCGGTCTCCGACGAGTCGTCGTTGCCGAACCACACCGCGCCGACCAGATTGCCGGAATAGCCGACATACCAGGCGTCCTTGTAGCCATTGGTGGTGCCCGTCTTGCCGGCGGTGACCACGCCATCGAGCGCGGCGCGACGCCCGGTGCCTTCGGTCGGAACCTTGGCCAGCATGAAGTTCATGTCCTGCGCGACCTGGACGCTCAGCACGCGCTTGCCGGTGCCGTCGTCGCGATCATGCCGGTAGATCAGGTCGCCCTGCGAATTATGGATATCGATCGCGGCATAGGGCTTGGCTCGCAGGCCGCCATTGGCGAACACGGAATAGCCTGCGGCCATATCCATGACCGTGACTTCGGCTGCGCCGATGGGCAGCGAGACCGTGTCGGTCAGCGGCGTGGTCAAGCCCATGGCGTGTGCCGTCTCGATGATCTTCGTCCGGCCGATGCGCGCCGCGCGCGCCTCGTGGGTCTCGCCGGTGGCGCGGCCGATCGCGATCGACATCTGCACCGGGATCGTGTTGATCGACTTCGCCAGCGCCACCGTCAACGGCATCGACCCGGCATAGGAGCGTCCGTAATTGTTAGGGCACCAGTTGCCGATGCAGACCGGGCGGTCGGTCACGATCGTGTTGGGACGATAGAGCCCCGCGGAGAGTGCTGCCGCATAGACGAACGGCTTGAACGAAGAGCCGGGCTGCCTTGCTGCCGTCGCGCGGTTGAACTGGCTCGCGCCATAGTCGCGCCCCCCGACGATCGCGCGCACGGCGCCGTCGGGGTCCATCACCACGGTCGCCGCCTGTTTCGCATGATAGGCCGGCCCGTGTTGACGCAGGATCGTCTCGATTGCGCGGTCGGCACGATCCTGGATCGCCGGATCATGCGGCGTCTTGACGGTCAAAACCCGGTCCGGGCCGATCTTGCCCTCATCAGCCAGCTTCCGAACCTCGTCGAAGGCCCAGTCGAGATAGTAATCGGGGCTGAAGTCACGCTTGCGGTCGACCGGGGTGGCCGGGTTGCGCTTCGCGCTGTCGATCTGGCCCGCGGTCATGAAACCGGCATCGACCATCGCGTTCAGCACGTCATTGGCGCGGGCACGGGCTGCCGGCAGATTGACATGTGGCGCATATTTGGTCGGCGCCTTGAACAGTCCTGCCAGCATGGCGGCCTCGGCAACGCTGACATCCTTCACGGATTTGCCGAAATAATATTCTGACGCAGCCGCCACGCCGAAGGTGCCGCCGCCCATATAGGCGCGGTCGAGATAGAGCTTGAGGATCTCGTTCTTGGTCAGCCTGTATTCGAGCCACAGAGCCAGGAACGCTTCCTTGATCTTGCGGTCGAGCGACCGCTCATTGCTCAGGAAGAGGTTCTTGGCGAGCTGTTGGGTCAGCGACGACCCGCCCTGAACCACGCCCGAGGCGCGCGCGTTGACGGTGATCGCGCGGAAAGTGCCGAAGATGTCGATGCCGAAATGGTCGTAGAAGCGCCGGTCCTCGGTTGCGAGAACGGCTTTGATGAGATGGTCCGGCAGTTCCTCGAGCTTCAGCGAATCGTCATGGCGCGCGCCGCGATGACCGAGTTCGGAGCCGTATCGGTCCAGGAAGGTCACCGCGAAGACCTGATGCTTGAGCGCCTCCTCGCGGCCTTCGTGGAAGGCTGGGATTGCGAGCATGAGCATGACGAGAGCGCCGGCGATCCCGACATTCAGGCCCTCGCTCGCGAACTCCGCTGCGAGCCGCTTGCCACCGGAGACGGTCAGCCGGTCGGCATAGCTGCGCAAACGTTCATAGGCTTCGCCCGCGCGACGGCCCGCGCCCCAGAGCGTGTCGTCGATCCATGAATCGACGGCAAGCGCAAAGCGCTTGAGACGGGTCGTCCAGTTTGCCTTCCTGAACTCCATCGCCGCCCGGGCCACCCTGACGAAAAACTGCGGTTATCTCCTGCCGCGACCGGATGGTGTTGGCAACCCAAAGTGCCCCTTGGTAGGGAGATAGGATCGACCTTCGCGCACGGGAAGGCCAGCGTCATCCTTTAAGCAGATGAACAGCAGGTTTCGCGCCAGACGATCCGTGTCATTGCGAAACAGCCCGCCCGGATCGATGTGCAGCTGGGATGCGCGGCATCGCGGCGCTTCCCACGAACTCCACGAGGGCGCATAAGCGCGTTCATGACGGACGCACCCATCCGGCCAGAGCCATTCTGGCTTAGCAAGACGCTCGACGAGATGACCGCGCAGGAGTGGGAATCGCTCTGTGACGGCTGCGGGCGCTGCTGCCTGGTGAAGCTCGAGGACGACGATACTGGTCGCATCCATGCGACGGATATCGGCTGCCGGTTGTTCGATGCCGGGACCTGCCGCTGCAAGGATTACTCCCATCGCTCGACGCTCGTTCCCGATTGCGTGACGCTGACCCCGGAAGACGTTCGCACGCTGCCCTGGCTGCCGCCGACCTGCGCCTATCGGCTGGTCGGGGAGGGGCGTGACCTGCCCTGGTGGCATCCGCTGGTGTCTGGCGACCCCGAGACGGTCGTCGCGGCCGGCGTTTCCGTGCGTGGCCGGGTCTTCGCCAGTGAAGATGACGTGCATGAGGACGACCTGCCCGAACGTATCGTCAATTGGCCGTTGCGCTGGCCGCGCGCGGCGCGCAACCCTTCGCGTGGCTGAGGAGCGTCGCAGATCTGCAGCAATCCTGCTGCAGCCTCGCTCATTGATTGTTCATCCGCTTTTCGGCATGACCTCGCCCGTCCCTGCTGCCCGGCTGTTTCTGCCGGCGGCGCTTCGCATGAAACTTTTGGATCGCCGGCGCGTTGCTGAGCCCGGCTGTATGAAGAGGTAGTTGTGATGGCTGGTGGGAAGTGGGTCTACACCTTTGGCGACGGCAAGGCCGAGGGTGAAGCGGGCATGAAGAACCTGCTCGGCGGCAAGGGCGCGAACCTCGCCGAGATGAGCAATCTGGGCTTGCCGGTTCCGCCCGGCTTTACGATCACCACCGAGGTCTGCACCCATTATTACGATAACGGCAAGAATTTCCCGCCCGATCTCGCCGGGCAGGTGAAGGCTGCGCTCGCCGAGATGGGGCGTCTCACCGGCAAGCTCTTCGGGGATCCCGCCAATCCGCTTCTGGTGTCGGTGCGCTCCGGCGCCCGCGCCTCGATGCCAGGCATGATGGACACCGTCCTCAACCTCGGCCTCAACGACGTCACCGTCGAGGCCGTGGCGAAGGCCTCGGGCGACGCCCGCTTCGCCTGGGACAGCTATCGCCGCTTCATCACCATGTATTCGAACGTCGTGCTCGACGTCGATCACGGCCATTTCGAGGAGGCGCTCGAAGACTACAAGGAGCGCAAGGGCCTGCATCTCGATACCGATCTCTCGGCCGATGACTGGAAGGTGCTTGTCGGTCGTTACAAGGACATCGTGAAGAAGGCGCTCGGTGCCGAGTTCCCGCAGGAGCCGCAGGAGCAGCTCTGGGGCGCCGTCGGCGCAGTGTTCTCGTCCTGGATGAATGCGCGCGCGATCAAATACCGCGAACTCAACAGCATCCCTGCCTCCTGGGGCACGGCCGTCAATGTCCAGTCGATGGTCTTCGGCAACATGGGCGAGACCTCGGCCACCGGCGTCGCCTTCACCCGCAATCCCTCGACCGGCGAGAACGCGCTCTATGGCGAGTTTCTGATCAATGCGCAGGGTGAGGATGTCGTTGCCGGCATCCGCACTCCGCAGGACATCACCGAGGTGGCGCGTCAGGCCGCCGGCTCGGACAAGCCTTCCATGGAAAAGGCGATGCCCGCGGCCTATGCCGAGCTCTGCCGGATCTACGGCATCCTCGAGAAGCATTATCGCGACATGCAGGACATGGAGTTCACCATCCAGGAGGGCAAGCTCTGGATGCTGCAGACCCGGTCCGGCAAGCGTACCGCCAAGGCCGCGCTCAGGATCGCGGTCGATCTGGCGCAGGAAGGATTGATCGGCGAGGAGGAGGCAGTCGGCCGCGTCGAGCCTGGCGCCCTCGAACAGCTCCTGCACCCTGCGATCGATCCCAAGGCCGAGCGCCGCGTGCTGACGACCGGCCTGCCGGCCTCGCCCGGTGCGGCGGCCGGCGAGATCGTCTTCAATTCAGACGATGCCGAGGCTGCCAAGAAGACGGGCCGCAAGGTCATCCTGGTTCGGGTGGAGACCAGCCCGGAAGATATCCACGGCATGCATGCCGCCGAAGGCATCTTGACCACGCGCGGCGGCATGACCTCGCATGCGGCGGTCGTCGCACGCGGGATGGGCAAGCCTTGCGTCTCCGGCGCCGGCCAGATCCGGGTCGACTATGCCAAGGGCACGATGACGGTGGGGCCGACCACACTGCGGGCCGGCGATTTCATCACGATCGACGGCACCCTCGGCCAGGTTCTGCTTGGCGAGGTCAAGATGCAGCAGCCGGAGCTTTCCGGTGAGTTCGGCACGCTGATGGGCTGGGCCGACAAGGTTCGGCGCCTCAAGGTCCGTGCCAATGCCGAGACGCCGCGCGATGCCCGCGCCGCCCGTGATTTCGGCGCCGAGGGCATCGGGCTCTGCCGCACCGAGCACATGTTCTTCGACGAGGATCGCATCCTGCCGATGCGGGAGATGATCCTCGCCGGCGACGACAAGGGACGGCGCGACGCGCTGGCCAAGCTCCTGCCGATGCAGCGGCAGGATTTCGTCGAGCTCTTCACCATCATGCAGGGCCTGCCGGTCACGATCCGGCTGCTCGATCCGCCTCTGCACGAGTTCCTGCCGCATACCGACGAGGAGATCGCCGAGGTGGCGCGCGCCATGGCGGTGACGCCGGACGTCCTCCGGCGCCGGGCGGCCGAGCTGCACGAGTTCAATCCGATGCTCGGTTTCCGCGGCTGCAGGCTGGCGGTGGCGTACCCTGAAATCGCCGAGATGCAGGCCCGTGCCATCTTCGAGGCCGCCGTGATCGCGGCGCGCGAGACCGGCAAACCGGTCATCCCGGAGGTGATGGTGCCACTGGTGATGGGCGTCGCCGAGTTCGACCTCGTCAAGGCCCGCATCGACGCCATGGCGAAGGCGGTGATCGGCGAGAGCAAGACCGAATTCACCTACCAGGTCGGCACGATGATCGAGCTGCCGCGCGCCGCCTTGCGTGCCGAGGAGATCGCCCGCAGCGCCGAATTCTTCTCCTTCGGCACCAATGACCTGACCCAGACCACACTCGGCATCAGCCGCGACGACGCCGGTTCCTTCCTCGGCTCCTATACCGCCAAGGGCATCCTGGAATCCGACCCCTTCGTCACCATTGACCAGGAGGGCGTCGGCGAACTCGTCAAGCTCGCGGTCGAGCGCGGTCGCCGGAGCCGTCCGCGGATCAAACTGGGCATCTGCGGCGAGCATGGTGGCGATCCGGCTTCGATCGGTTTCTGCGAGAGCATCGGTCTCGACTATGTCTCCTGCTCGCCCTTCCGGGTGCCGATCGCACGCCTGGCCGCGGCGCAGGCCGCACTGGGCGCGATCAAGGCCAAGGACGCCTGAGCAGGGAGTTTCCGATGGTCGGCCTCGAGCCGACCATCTCCTGGACGTCGGTCCCGGGCCTGCGCCATGCGCGGCCTGAGACCGATAATCCTGCATTGGCGCGAGAACGGCCGCCGGTCTAGTTTCGCGCCATGCAGACGCGTATCGGCCAACTCTCCCGCCCCTTCGGCAAGCTCTATTACGAGGTCACGGGCTCAGGCCCGCCGATTGTCTTCGCTCATGGGCTGGGCGGCAATCATCTGTCCTGGTGGCAGCAGGTCGCTCATTTCAGTCCGCAGTACAGCTGCGTCACCTTCGCTCATCGCGGTTTCGTGCCGTCGGAGCCGGTGCCCGGAGGCCCCGATCCGGCAGATTATGCCGGCGACCTCGCCGCGCTGATCACCCATCTGTCGCTGGAGCGGCCGGTTCTGGTCGCGCAATCCATGGGCGGCTGGAGTTGTGTCGATTATGCGCTGGCGAACCCCGGGAAGGTGAGCGGGCTCGTCATGGCCTGCACCACCGGCACGCTCGATTTCGGCAAGGCCGGAAGGGATATCTCGAGCGAACTCGCGGCCTGGCAGCAGCGTGTCGATGAGACACTGCCGCTTTGGGCCAAGAGCGGCATCCATCCCGCTTGCGGCGAGGCCTTCGCGAAACGCTTGCCGGCGCTCTACGAACTCTACAAATCGATCGACCGCATCAATGCAGGTCTGGACAAGGCCCTGGTTCGGCAACGCATCTGGGAGGCGCGCAACCGCTCGCCGGCCGACCTCGCCACGCTCGATTGTCCCGCCTTGTTCCTGTCCGGCGCCGACGACCTCGTCGTCCCGCCTTGTGGCGTCGAGGCGGTCGCTGCCCATGCCGCGCGGGGGCGCTTCGTCAGTGTTCCCGAAACCGGCCATTCCGTCTATTTCGAGGATGCGGCGCGCTTCAATGCCGAGCTCGACCGCTTCATGTCCGAGTTGAAAGCCTGAACCGTGCCGTCTCGCGCGCTGACCACGATCGGCTTCGATGCCGATGACACGCTCTGGCAGAACGAGCAGTTCTTCCGGCTGACGGAGGAGCGTTTCGTCGCCCTGCTCGGCGAGCACGGCGAAGCCGCCGAAATCTCCGGCAGGCTGCTGGACGCCGAGCGCCGCAATCTCGGCTTCTACGGATTTGGCATCAAGGGTTTCACGCTCTCGATGATCGAGACCGCGATCGAGGTCACAGGCGGCAATGTGCCGGCTTCCGTCATCGCCGAAATCCTTGCCGCCGGGCGCGAGATGCTGGCGCATCCGGTCGAGACGCTTCCCGGCGCACAGGAAACACTTGAGGCACTGGCCTCCGAATACAGGCTGGTACTGATCACCAAGGGCGATCTCTTCGATCAGGAACGCAAGCTCGCCCAGTCCGGGCTGGGCGATTTCTTCCAGGCGGTCGAGATCGTCAGCGACAAGAGTGTCACGACCTATGAACGCATCTTTGCGCGTCATGGTGACGGGCCCAGACATGCGATGATGGTCGGCAACTCGCTGAAGTCGGACATCGTGCCGGCGCTGCAGGCGGGAGCCTGGGCCGTGCATGTGCCGCATGAGCTGACCTGGGTGCTCGAACATGCCGAGGAACCAGTTTCGGAGCAGCGCTATCGCCGCCTGGCGGATCTTGGTGGCCTCGTCGGGCTTCTTGGCGAGATCGAATGACGCCAAGCGGCGCCCCATGTCGGGCCATCCGAAGCGTCAAAGCTGAGGAGCGGCCCGGAAGGCATCTGGTCCCGGGCGCAAGCAAGCAGTCCGCGTTCGAAAACCAGATCGGCAAAGAGTTCGGCGTGCGGGTCAACATCGCTCATTGAGGTTATTCTGTCGGCACGCCCGCGAAGACGTTCCTGCGACGGGTCGAGGGATACCGCCTCGACGCAGGGCAGGCCTCGGGTGTCGCCTTTCCCGATGCTCCCGTCTTGCGCGGATGCCGGGAAAGAGGGCGCCGTTGCGCATCAGGGTGCTGCGCTGGACCCGCATTGCAATTTATGCTAGTGCCGCCCATGTAAGACGAGATGCGGCCGGGTTCTGGCCAATCCTCCGCGCGGGATTTCCCGGTCGGCGGGCACGATTCAGATCCACCACACATCGTTATCAAGGCCACGGCGAGGCGTCCGCGCGTCAAGTCGTGTCTTCCACATACGAACGCGGATCTGAAACGTAAGGACTACCCCTATGAACAAGGGCACCGTGAAGTGGTTCAACACCACCAAGGGCTATGGCTTCATCACCCCTGAGGCCGGCGGCCAGGACGTTTTCGTCCACATCAGCGCTGTCGAGCGTGCTGGCCTGCGCGAGCTGCGCGACGGTCAGGTCGTCTCCTTCGAGCTGATCGCCGATCGCAAGACCGGCAAGTCCTCGGCCGGCAACCTCGTCGTCGCCTGAGGCTGAATACTGACCGGGAGGGTGCTCGCACTCTCCCGGCTCTCTCTACCGATACCTTTACAACAATACCTTTCGGCGCAGTGGCTAGCGGTTCGCCGGACGGAAATGACGTACTTCAATGCCGAACCCATTCGGTGGCGCAGCCGGTTTCCACATGCGCCCCTTGCGTTTCGGCTTCAGAAAGACCTGTTTTGACACAATTTACAGACCTCGGCCTCGCCGAGCAGCTTCTCAAGGCGCTCGCGGCTGAAGGTTACTCCAAGCCGACGCCCATCCAGGCGCAGGCCATCCCCCCTATTCTCGAAGGCAAAGATCTGTTCGGCGCGGCCCAGACGGGCACGGGCAAGACGGCCGCCTTCTCGCTTCCGATGCTGCACCGGTTGCTGAACAACCCCCGGCGCATGCAGCCGCGCTCGGTGCGCGCACTCATCCTGAGCCCGACGCGTGAACTTGCGGCGCAGATCGAGACCAGCATCCGCACCTACGCCCAGTTTACCACGGTCAAATCGGCCGTGATCTTCGGCGGCGTGCCTGTCGGCAAGCAGATCCGTGCGCTCGGCCAGACCGTCGACATCCTCGTCGCCACGCCCGGCCGCCTGCTTGATCTCGTCGACCAGCGCGCAGTCTCGCTGCGCGAGATCGAGTTCCTGGTGCTCGACGAGGCCGATCAGATGCTTGATCTCGGCTTCATCCATGCCTTGCGCCGGATTGCGACGCTGATCCCGGCCAAGCGCCAGACGCTTTTGTTCTCGGCGACCATGCCGAAGCAGATCCGCGAGATCGCCTCGGCCTATCTGACCAATCCGGTCGAGGTCGCGGTGACGCCGGTTGCCACGACTGCCGAGAAGGTCGAGCAGCGCGTCATCTTCACTGACCCCGGCCAAAAGCCGGCCCTGCTGGCCAAGACGCTCGGCGTGCCGGAGATGGAGCGCGCGATCGTGTTCACGCGCACCAAGCATGGTGCAGACAAGGTTGTGCGCCAGCTCGAGCAGTCCGGTATCAAGTCGGCAGCCATCCACGGCAACAAGAGCCAGGGCCAGCGCGAGCGCGCTCTCGGCGCTTTCCGTGATGGCGAACTGCGCATTCTGGTCGCGACCGATATCGCGGCGCGCGGCATCGATGTCGACGGCGTCAGCCATGTCGTCAATTTCGACCTGCCGAACGTTGCGGAAACCTATGTCCACCGCATCGGCCGCACCGCGCGCGCCGGCGCCACCGGCGTCGCCATTGCCTTCTGCACCCCGGAAGAGCGCGGCGATCTGGCGGCGATCGAGAAGCTGACCCGCGTTTCGCTGACCCCGGTCGGCGAGGTGCCGCATTGGGATGGTCGCACGCCCAAGAAGCCGCCGCAGAACCAGGGTCGCGGCCGCAATGGCCAGGGCTCCGGTGGCGGGCGCGATCATGGCCGGCCGCAGGGCCAGCGCCAGGGCGCGAAGCCGCAGCAGGCGGGCAAGCCCCAGCATGCCGGCGGTCAGCGCAGCGAAACTCCGCGCAATGACCGTCCGCCCCAGCGCACTGAGGCGCCTTCGGCGCGAAAAGACAGCGTTGCCGGCAAGGAAGGACTTGGCGGCGTCGCGTTCTTGCAGCAAAGAACAGAGCAACGTCGCAATGGCGGCGCCCGGCGCCGCGCGAACTGACGCGCGGATAGCCAGGGGACGATCGGGCCGGCGGATCCCTCTGATCCGGTCGTCCGCCCAAGGCGCAGAAGAAGGACCAAGGAATGGCGAAAGAAGAACTTCTCGAGTTCGACGGCACGGTGGTCGAGGTGCTGCCCGATGGAAACTATCGGGTGAAGCTCGACAATGACCATGTGATCCTGGCCTACGCGGCCGGCAAGATGAAGAAGAACCGCATCCGCACGATCGCCGGAGACCGGGTCGTCGTCGAGATGTCGCCTTATGATCTTGATCGTGGCCGCATCAACTTCCGTCAGAAGACGGCGGGGCCGGCTCCGGGCGGGCCGCCGCGTAATCAGAACTTCCGTCGGCGCTGAGCCACAGCATGCGCTTCAGCCGGGTTGAACTGCTCTTCCTCGCTGCAGGCGCAGGCCTCGGAGGCCTTGTCGCACTCGCGGCTCACATTGGATGGCTGGCGGGATCGGCAGCTTTCCCGCGCTATCTGTTCGTCCTGATCGGGCTTGGCCTCATCGAAGTCGTCTTTGGTTTCGTGACGGGCCGCCCTCCCGGCGCTCTTGTCGGGATGCCCGCCCGGATCCTGGCCTTCGTGCTCGGTCTTGGCATCCTGGCGCTGGTCACCGGCGGCATCGCCTGACCGCCTGACATATTCCCTCAACACATGAAGGACCGCGCGCTGGCGCGGGATGCCGAGTGCTGGTCAGCATCGGGGAGACGTGCTAATATCCTTATGCTCAAAACGAGCATAGCTGGCTAGAAAAAGGCTGGCGGCGACCCGGAGCGGAGCTCCGGCATCGCAGGGATGAGGAGGATGTCATGTCTTTGGGCTTGGAAAAGTCTCGGGGCTTCGCGGCCGACAACGCTGTCGCCCCGGTTACTGTCGCGCGCCGCAGGGACGATCCGCGCTTCCGGCCACTGCCGATGCCCGACCTGACCTGGACACCCGAGGTCGAGGCCGCGACGGCGCATCTCTACGAGAAGGTCAAGGCCGTCATTCCAGCGGTGGAATGGCCCTTCTTCGCGCCGACGATCAAGGCGATCAACGAGCTGAAGCAGGTCCGCAACGCGGTCATCCTCGGCCATAACTACATGACGCCGGAGATCTTCCATTGTGTCTCCGACATCGTCGGCGACTCCTTGCAGCTCGCCAAGGTGGCCTCGAAGACCAAGGCAGAGGTCATCGTGCAGGGCGGCGTGCATTTCATGGCCGAGACCTCGAAGTTGCTCAGCCCCGAGAAGATCGTGCTGATGCCGGACATGAAGGCCGGCTGCTCGCTGGCCTCTTCGATCACGGGCGCCGATATCCGCCTGCTGCGCGAGCGCTATCCCGGCCGTCCGGTCGTCGCCTATGTCAACACCTCGGCCGATGTGAAGGCGGAGGTCGATATCTGCTGCACCTCCTCGAATGCCGTGCAGGTGGTCGAGAGCCTGGGCGTGCCGGAAGTCATCTTCGTGCCTGATCAGTATCTGGCGAAGAACGTCGCGGCGCAGACCAAGGTGAAGATCATCTCCTGGGCCGGTGCCTGCGAGGTACATGAGCGCTTCACCGCCGAAGAACTCGTGCGCTACCGCGAGGCCGATCCAAGCATCAAGATCGTTGCCCATCCGGAATGCCCGCCGGAGGTCGTTGCAGTTGCCGATTACGCCGGTTCGACCAAGGGCATGATCGACTGGGTCAAGCATGAGCTGCCTGGCCGCGTCCTGCTCGTCACCGAATGCTCGATGGCGGACAATGTCGCAGCCGAGACGAAGGGCGTCGAATTCGTGCGGCCCTGCAATCTCTGCCCGCATATGAAGCGCATCACCTTGCCCAAGATCCTCGAGTCGCTGGTCTATATGCAGCACGAGGTGGTGATCGATCCGGCGATGGCCGAGAAGGCCCGGCGCTCGGTCGAGCGCATGGTCAACCTGACGATGTAAACCCGCATGCCTCTCCCCTCAGGGGGAGGGGCCCTGGCGGCGGATTGGCCCTCATGCCTGACATCCAAGCGGATATCCTCATCGTCGGCGGCGGGCTGGCGGGGCTTTTCACGGCCCTGAAGCTGGCACCGCTGCCCTGCACTGTGCTGGCGCCGCGTCCGCTCGGCGAGGGCTCTTCGTCGAGCTGGGCGCAGGGCGGAATTGCCGCGGCGATGTCCGAGGGCGACACGGCCGGCAAACACGCCGCCGATACGATCGCGGCCGGTGCCGGCATCGTCGACGAGGCCATCGCGCGCATGGTTGCCAGTGAGGCCGCCGAACGCGTCCATGATCTTCTGTCCTATGGCGTGCCCTTCGACCGCGATCTCGCCGGGCGCCTCGTGCAGTCGCGCGAGGCCGCGCATTCGGAACATCGTGTCGTCCGCGTCGGCGGCGATGGTGCCGGCGCCGCGATCATGCAGGCGCTGATTGCGACGGTGCGGCAGACGCCTTCGATTACCGTGCGGGAAGGGTTCATCGCCGAGGACCTGCTTCTCACCGATGGCGCCTGCACGGGTGTGCTGGCGCGCGGCGAGCACGGGGCGGCGCGCGAGGCGACGCGGTTTCATGCCGTCGCAACCGTGTTGGCCACGGGAGGCATCGGCCATCTCTACGCGCTGACCACGAATCCGGCGGAGGCGCGTGGCGAAGGACTGGCCATGGCGGCACGCGCCGGCGCCACGATTGCCGATGCGGAGTTCGTGCAGTTTCATCCAACTGCGCTGGCGCTTGGGCTCGATCCAGCCCCGCTGGCTACCGAAGCGATCCGGGGCGATGGCGGCATTCTCGTCAATGCCGCTGGCGAGCGTTTCATGCTGGCTGCCCACAAGGACGCCGAGCTCGCCCCACGCGATATCGTGGCGCGCGCCGTCTTCGCCGAGATCGCGGCCGGGCGTGGTGCCTTTCTCGATGCACGGGCGGCGATCGGCGCGGCGTTTTCCGAGCGGTTTCCCGCCGTCACCGCCGCCTGCCGCATGGCGGGCATCGATCCAGCGACCGAGCTCATGCCGGTGGCGCCGGCCGAGCACTACCACATGGGTGGCGTGGCGACTGATGCTCATGGTTGCACGACGCTTCCCGGCCTCTATGCCGCCGGTGAAGTGGCCAGCACCGGCCTGCATGGTGCCAACCGGCTCGCTTCGAATTCCCTTCTGGAGGCGGTGGTTTTCGGCGCACGTGTCGCCGAGCACCTGAAGGGCCGTCCGTTGGTGATGAGAACCAGGGGGAAGCCTGTCCGTATGAGCGGCACGGCAGCCTGCCTGCCGACGGCCGTAGACCAGCGCGCGATCTCGCGCTTGCGCGCGATCATGTCGGAGAGGGCTGGCGTGGTGCGTGACGGGTCAGGGCTGCTTGCCGCGTCGCGTCAGCTCCAGGCCATCGCCGAGGCCGCGGAGAGTTCGACGCTCGTCAACATGGCGAGTGCCGCTCTCATCATCGTTGCCGCAGCGCTTGCCCGGCGCGAGAGCCGTGGCGGCCATTGGCGCAGCGATTTCCCGCAAGCCAGCGCGGCGCTCGCGACGCGCAGCAAGCTGACATTATCGGCGCCGCCTGCCGCGCGCCGCGCCCTGTCCTGATCCGGAGTCCGACGTGAGCCAAGCCGTCCTCAATCCCCTGCTCATCACCGAGGCGGTGCGTACCGCCCTGATCGAGGATCTCGGCCGGGCCGGTGACATCACCACCCTTGCGACGATCCCGGCCGGCAAGCGGGCACGGGCGGTGATCGCAGCGCGCAAGAGTGGCATCATTGCCGGGCTCCCCTTCGCCCGCGAGGCCTTCCGGCAGTATGATCCGTCGGTTCGCTTCGAGGCCGGCATGTCGGACGGCGACAGGCTCGAGCCCGGCGCCATTGTGGCTTGCATCGAGGGGGAGGCCCGCTCCGTCCTCTCGGCAGAGCGTGTCGCGTTGAATTTCATGGGCCGGCTCTCGGGCATCGCCACGCTGGCCGCGGCCTATGTGGCCAAGGTCGCGGGCACGAAGGCGATGATCGTCGACACCCGCAAGACCACGCCGGGCCTGCGCGCGTTCGAGAAATATGCCGTTCGCTGCGGTGGCGCCGGCAACCATCGCTATGGGCTCGATGACGCCATCCTGATCAAGGACAATCATGTCGCCGTCGCCGGCGGCATTCGCCCCGCATTGCAGGCGGCCAAGCGCCAGGCTGGGAACTTCGTCAAGATCGAGATCGAGGTCGATACCCTGGCCCAACTCGAGGAGGTCCTCACCGAGGGGGCCGACATCGTCATGCTCGACAACATGTCCGTTGCCGATCTGATCACCGGCGTTGCCATGGTCGGCGGGCGCATGAAGGTCGAGGCGTCCGGCGGCATCACGCTCGACACCGTCGCGGCGATTGCGGCGACCGGCGTCGACATGATCTCGGTGGGCGCCCTGACCCATTCCGCCAGCGTGCTCGACCTCGGGCTCGATATCGAGATCGCATGAAAAAAGCCCCGGCCGAAGCCGGGGCGTAAGGTCGTTTCCGTGGTTAAAAGGGTCTGCGTCTAAACTCTCGGTAGGCGTGAACTCAATAGCGGCCGCGCGCCCAGTATTGCGAGCCGGGGCTCATCAGCACCTGGCGCTGGCGGGTTTCGTAAAGAGCGGGGATCGTCTCGTGCACGACCTGCGTCTGGCGCACCATGACCTTGCGCTGACGCTGGCCATAGACGGCAGGCAGGGTCTCGTAATCGGTGCTCGCCGGGCTGATCTCGACCGTACGCTGCTGGATGCCGTAGCGCGCGGGCACATCGACCCAGCAGCCGGTGACGTTGCCATAGAGATCGCGGCTGACCTCCCAGCGGCGGCCCGCCGGTGAAATCAGGACCTGTTCGGCAACCGTGCTGTACTGGGCCGGGCGATAGCGCGGGATGACCCGCTGCGGATGCACCATCACCTGCTCGGTGACGTATTCATATTCGGCCGGAATGATGCGCGACTGCGTCTGTGCGGGGCGCGCGACATAGGTCTCGTTGATCGTGCCATAGACCGGGGGCGACTGCTGCAGCGTGTAGCAGGCGGAGCCATAACAGCCACCGCCAGCCTGGGCGCCCTGGGCGCCGAGCAGCAGCGCGGCCGCAGCTACCGAAGCGGCCAATGCGGAAGCGGAAAACACCTTGCCTCGCATGTCTGACTCCGAACTCCCCGGCGGCGTCCTGGCGCCGCCGTGTTGGAGGCAGAAAGCCAGCCGGAAGTGATGAACGCAAGGTAAACGCTAAAACAAGGTAAAATTAACCATGATCGGCCGCATCCGGCAAGGCCCCGAATACTGAACTGGAATGCAAAGGCGGCGGGCCGGCGAGCCCTACGCAGCGGAAGCCCGCTGGCTCAAGGGTAGAGCGGGCCGCAAGTCCCGGCCGGGCGCCGTGGCAAGAACGGTTTCGTTCAGCGTGCAGCTGAGATGGACGCAGCTTCGGGCTGCATCCCCGGGCTCAGATCACGTTCCGCTCGGACCATGAGAGGCGCAGCAGGACAGGTTGCCGGATCCTCCGTTCACAGCCTCCTGAATGGGCGGGCAGGGAACCGAGCCATAGGAACAGAACACGCAGCAATCGCCCTGTTTCGGCCGGAGCAATGCGCCGCATCCCTTGCATTCGTAGAAGAACTGGCAGGCGTCGGTCGGCATCGTGTCGGCCGCAGCATGTCCGCAATGCGGGCAGGTAATCAGAGACTGAAGCTGCATTCGATTCACGCGCGGCTCTGAGAGACGGGGCATCTTAGATGCAATTCCAGTCGACGGGCCGGGTCAAGCTGACAGGACGACTTTCATGAACGTCCTGCATGTCAGGTCTGGCGCTGCCCGGAGGGATTGGGTCCCGGCGCAGTGGCTTTCGCTGAGCTCCCTCATGGAGCCGGCAGAAGTTTCCAGGGCAGGGTGGCCCTCCCGTCGGGGGACACCGGGCCGGCCAGAGGTGACTCGATGCGGCCCCGCCCCCGCAAGCCAAGATCCCACGGGGGTTACTCGAGGAGCCTGCGCAGGTCTGTTTCTGTCAAACAGACCCAGTACCCAATCTGTTCGAAGTCAGGGCCTGCGGTTGAAAATTCAGGATAGGCTAGGTCTGGCCCGGCCTCAGCTGATAGAAGACGTGCCGGCCGATTACGTCCATCTTCTTCAGCTTCTTGGCCCAGTAGGGCCGGACATAGTCGGCATGGTAATGCGTGGAGGCGCCGACATCCGCGAGATAGGTCGTTCCCTCATAGACCTCGCGCGCGATGCGCACGGAGGCGCGCCACGGCTCGGGCTCGGTGATGCGCAGTGACTTGCCTTCGCAGGCGAAGGTGAATTGGCAGGCGAGGTAGCGGTTGCGGTTCTGGTAGACCACGCCGCAGACCGTATCCGGATAGAGCCCGCTCTTCACCCGGTTGAGCACGACCTGTGCCACGGCAGCCCGGCCTTCCTCGGATTCGGAACGAGCCTCGAAATAGACGGCTTCCGCGAGGCAGCGCTGCTCGCGCGCCATGTTCTCCGGCAGGATCAGCCCGGTATAGATCTGCTTCGGCCCCGGATCGCTCTTGCGCGCGACGCTGGTTGCGGGGGCTCTCGCCTTCCCGATGGCGGCGGGCCGTGCGGCGGCGACGGCGGGCGGCGTCGTCGGCGCGATCGTGGCGACGCTGTAGTTCACGACCGGAGTCGACGAGGACTGAGCCGAGGGCTGCGGAACCGAAGGGGTCGAGCCGTCGATGCTCTCGAGATGCAGCTCGGCCCCGCGCGGCGAGGTGATGATCGGCTTCGGCGAACTCGGCGAGGAATCCGACAGGGCCGGATCGGTCAGTCCTTCGTCATTGGCATAGGGCTCGAAACCCACTTGCGGGCCGTCGGCGCTCTCGCCTTCGCGCACGGCGTCGAGCGCAAAACCACCGGAGATCAGGCCCGGCTGGTTATCGCCGAAGACGACACGTTCGAGCTCGCGCGGCTGCGGGGTGAGGGTCAGGCCCGGGCGCAGGCCCGGCAGCAGGTCGCCCTTGGCGCTGCGGTCGACCTCGGGGAAGGCGCTCGCGGTGCGCTTCATGTCCTCGCGCGGCTGACGCGGATCGATGGCGATGCGCCGTTCGGGGTCGTCGAAGGAGAGATGAGCCTGCTGGATCGAGGATGACAGCGTGAGGCCCGGCAGGCGGAAGGCGCTGGCCGCGACCAGCATCGAGGGGCCTTCCTCGAGCACGGAATCGGGCGAGGGCGCGGCGCGCCGCACGAGAGAATAGGGAAGCGTGTCGCCGTCGTGATTTTGCCCGGCGGATGCGGTGAAAGAAACCAGGAGCCCGACGGACAGCGCCCAGGGCGCGACCGTAGCCAGGGCCCATTTCAGACCCAGCGCCCTGATTCGCCTCGTGCGACGCCGCAACCGCAACTGACTCAACGCTCTGCCCGCCTTGACAACACCGGGGGTCGGCCGCGCAGCCAAGGCGCGCTTTTCGACGATCCCGTTATCCATCCGGTAGGGTTGAGAGCCGGTTAATGCCCAGCTCGGGCACGCGCTATTCGGCGATCCGCGTTCCATGCGCGGCCGTGATGTGGAATTTCACGAAAAGACGTTGTTGCGGCTCGGGACGAAACGATAACGTGCAGCCACACGTTTAAACTTGCTCTCCTTCTGTCCTACTGTCGGAGCTCCTCATGAGTGCGGCCACTGGGCGCAGATACGCGCCCGAAATCGTCGTCGCTGCCGGCTGTCTGATCGCGCTGATCACCTTCGGCCCCCGCGCCAGCGCCGGTCTGTTCCAGATCCCGATGACGCTCGAGTTCGGCTGGGGGCGCGACACGTTCAGTATCGCCATTGCCCTGCAGAACCTGCTCTGGGGCCTTGGCGCCCCCTTTGCCGGCGCTGTGGCCGACCGATTCGGCACGGTGCGGGTGCTGTGCTTCGGTGCACTGCTCTACGCTGCCGGCCTGATCGTCATGGCCTATGCCACGACGCCGATGACGATGCATCTCGGCGCCGGTGTGCTGATCGGCTTCGGCCTCTCGGCCTGTTCGTTCAATCTCGTGCTGGCTGCCTTCGGCAAGCTGCTTCCGGAGCAATGGCGCCCGATGGCGTTCGGTGCCGGCACCGCGGCAGGTTCCTTCGGCCAGTTCCTGTTCCCGCCGATCGGCAACATCATGATCGAGCAGATCGGGTGGCATCAGGCGCTTGTCGTCTTCGCCGGCTCGGTGCTGCTGGTGATGCCGCTCGCCATCATGCTGGGGACCCGCAAGACCGGGGGGGCGAAGCAGGTTGCTTCGGCCGTCAACCTGCCGAACCAGAGCGTCACGCAGGCTCTGACGGAAGCCTTCAAGCATCGCAGCTACGTCCTGCTCGTGCTCGGCTTCTTCACCTGCGGCTTCCAACTCGCCTTCATCACGGCGCATATGCCGGCCTATCTCAAGGATGCCGGGCTGCCGGCCTGGGTCGGCGGCTGGACGCTTGCCGTGATCGGCCTCGCCAATGCGGCGGGTTCTCTCGGCTCCGGCTGGCTGACCTCCCGCATGCCGAAGCGCCATTTGCTGGCCTGGATCTATCTGGGGCGGGCGGTTGCCATCGCCGCCTTCATCCTGCTGCCGGCGAGCCCGGCAACCGCGCTGGCCTTCGGCGTCGTGATCGGCCTGTTCTGGCTCTCGACCGTGCCGCCGACATCCTCGCTGGTCATGCTGATGTTCGGCACGAAATACATGGCAATGCTCTATGGCTTCGCCTTCTTCTCGCATCAGGTCGGCGGCTTCCTCGGCGTGCTGCTCGGCGGCATCCTCTATGAGCGGACCGGCTCCTACGAGATCGTCTGGTGGCTTTCGGTCGCTTTGGGGGTCGCCTCCGCCCTGATCAACCTGCCGATCGTCGAGAAGCCTGTGACGCGCGCGGTGCCGCAGCCCGCCTGATCGGGGTGACGCAAAGGCGCACATGCTTGCGCCTTGCGGATTGCCCGGGCTCGTTCCACTCCTGTCGTGACCAGTTGGCACGACAGGAGTGATGCATGTCCAGCTTCAAGGCGCTCGTCGCGACGAAGGGCGAAACCGGCCCGAACCTCGCCTTTGCGGATTTCGCCGAAGCCGACCTGATGGAGGGCGACGTCACCGTCCGCGTCACGCACTCGACGGTGAATTACAAGGACGGGCTCGCGATCACCGGCAAGGCGCCGGTGATCCGGCGCTGGCCGATGATCCCGGGCATCGACTTCTCCGGCCGGGTCGAGACCTCCAGCCACCCCGACTTCAAGCCGGGCGATCTCGTCATCCTCGATGGCTGGGGCACGGGCGAGACCCATCTTGGCGCCTATGCCCAGAAGAGCCGGGTCAAGGGCGATTGGCTGGTGCCGCTGCCCGCCGGCATGACCCCGGCCGACGCCATGGCGATCGGTACCGCGGGCTATACCGCGATGCTTTGCGTGCTGGCGCTGGAGAAGCACGGGCTGAAACCAGCGGATGGCCCGGTCGTGGTCACCGGTGCTGCCGGCGGCGTCGGCTCGGTCGCGATCGCGCTTTTGGCGAAGGCTGGCTGGCATGTCATCGCCTCGACCGGCCGCGCTGAAGAGGCCGACTATCTCAAGGGCCTCGGCGCGGCCGAGATCATCGACCGCAACGAGCTCTCCAACCCCGGCAAGCCGCTGGCCAAGGAGCGCTGGATCGCAGGCGTCGATGCGGTCGGCTCGCATACGCTCGCCAATCTGCTGGCGATGACCCGGTATGGCGGCGCCGTTGCCGCCTGCGGCCTGGCCCAGGGCATGGATCTGCCGGCCTCGGTTGCGCCCTTCATCCTGCGCGGCGTCTCGCTCCTCGGGGTCGATTCGGTGATGTGCCCGAAACCACGCAGGCTCGAGGCCTGGGCGCGGCTGGCTTCTGATCTCGACCGCGACAAGCTTGCTTCGATGACCTCGACGATTCCGCTGGAAAGCGTGATCGAGACCGGCAAGGCAATCGTCGAGGGCAAGGTGCGGGGGCGAGTGGTGGTCGAGGTGGGCTAGAGCCTCGGACCGAAACGTGGAATCCACCTTTCGGAAAAGTCCGATGCCACGCAAAGAGATGGATCGCCGCTTCGCATCCGGCAGGACGCACGGCGGTCCAAGCCTCACCCCGTCCCCTCGATCAGGCCGCGGTGCTTCGCGAGTTCGTTTCCACAAAAGTCCATGAAGGCACGCACGCGCGGCGCGTTCCGGATATCGGGATGGGTCAGGATCCATAGTCCCGTCGAGAAATCTGGATTGGGCGCCGTCAGGCGCTTCAGGCTGGGGCGCTGATCGGCGATGAAACAGGGCAGGGGGCCGATGCCGATTCCCTGTTCGACGGCTTCGGTGAGGCCGAGCACGGCCGAGCATTTGAGCGCGATGCGCTCCGGCGCGACATGGTCGCGGACATGGCGTGCCGCCTTCACATAGCCGAGCTGGTCGCCGAGCGTGACCCAGTCCCGCTTGAAGAGAACTGCAGGATCGGCAGCTTCCTCCGAGGTGAGCCCGTCCTCGCTGCGGCCATAGATCGCCCAGTTCAGCGTCGCGAGCCGGCGCCCGACCAGGGTTTCGCCGGGCGAATCGCTGGCCCGGATCGCGACATCGGCGTCGCGCTTCGAGAGATTGAGCGTCTGGTAGCCGATGGCGACATCCAGCCGGATCGCCGGATGCGCCTTGCGGAACGCAGCGAAGATCGGCAGCAGCATATTGAGGAAGAGCGTATCGGTCGTGGTCACGCGAACCTCGCCGGACGGGGCGACATCGCGCCCGGCCAGGCGGCGGTCGAAGGCGGTGACATCCTCCTCCATGCGGCTCGCCAGGACGGCCATCTCTTCGCCGGCGCAGGTGGCGACGTAGCCGGTCTTGTGGCGTTCGAAGAGCGGCAGGCCGAGTTGTTCCTCGATCTGCCCGAGCCGGCGGAACACGGTGGAATGATTGACCCCGAGAGCAGTCGCCGCCCCCGTCAGCCCGCCCTGATCGGCAATTGCCTTGACCAGCCTGAAATCATCCCAGGCGAGATTGGACTTCATCGACGCAGGCTCCCGTTGGGGCGGGCAGCATCGCGATATCTTGCGCAATTGCAAGACGCCGTTTGCGGGGCTCAGCGCGGTGCGGCTGCGCGCCTCAGCCGGTCGTTGATGGCTTCGCCGAGGCCGTGCGCGGGCACCGATGCGATCGCAATTGCCCTGGGCCCCTGCGCATCGAGTTGACGCATGTAACCGAAGAGATTGGCAGCGGCTTCCGCGAGATCGCCGGCCGGGCTCAGGTTGAGCGAAATCGCCGGCGCGACGAAGCCCGCCTGTTCCGAGCCGAAGCCGAGCCAGGCTTCGCCGGCGCGCGGGGCTTCGGCGTCCAGCCGTACCGCGGCAGCGGGAGCATAATGCGAGGCGAGCAGCCCGGGCGAAATCGGTGCGGCGCCAGCCTCCCCGGCGAGCACCAGCGGGCGGCCGATCACACCCTCGATCGCTGCGCGGGAGACGCCGCCCGGCCGAAGCAGCCTGGGCGCCCCATCGAGGCAGGCGATGATCGTCGACTCGACACCGACCTCGGCCGGCCCGGCATCGACCACGGCATCGATCCGGCCATCGAGATCGGCCAGCACATGCTCTGCACTGGTGGCGCTGACCCGCCCCGAACGGTTGGCGGAGGGCGCGGCGATCGGTCGTCCGGCCGCCTCAAGAATGGCATGGGCGAGCGGATGCGAAGGCACCCGCAACGCGACGGAGGCAAGCCCGGCGCGCGCCAGCTCGCTGACCTGGCAGGAGGACGAGGCCGGCACCACCAGCGTCAAGGGCCCCGGCCAGAAGGCCTTTGCCAGTGCCAGCGCATTGGCATCGAACAGGCCTTCGCGCCGCGCTGCCTCGACGCTCGGCAGATGTGAGATCAGCGGATTGAAGCTGGGCCGCTCCTTTGCCGCATAGATGCCGGCGACGGCGTGGCCGGATGTCGCGTCGGCCGCCAATCCATAGACGGTCTCGGTCGGCAGCGCGACGAGGCCGCCGGCGCGCAGCAGGCGGGCGGCCTCGGCAATGCCTTCGGCATCGGCATGCAGAATGCGGGTCGGACGTATCCCGGAGCCCGTTGACCTGGAATGGTTCATATATAAACTGTGTTGCGCGGCAGTGCGTATGGCGGAAAGTCGTGAGGCTGGCGCGTGGCGAAGGGGATAGTTCGTCGCTAACATCGCCGTCAACGCATAACGACGGCAGCAGACCTTGCGCCGGCACATTGCCAGGCAGGCAAGGCATTCAGGGAGAAGGCCATGAGCTATCGCGCCCCGGTCGAGGACATCGTCGCCACCTTGCGCCACGTGGCGGGGTTGGACCGGCTCGTTGCCGATGGCCTTGCGCCCGAGCTCGACGGCGGAATGACCGAGGCGATCCTCGGCGAGGCGGCAAAATTTGCGGGCGATGTGATCGCGCCGCTCAACATGGTTGGCGACAAGGTCGGTTCGACGCTCAAGGATGGCGCGGTGACCACGCCGCCCGGCTGGAAGGAGGCCTACAAGGCCTGGGCCGAGGCCGGCTGGAACGCGCTGCCGGCTCCGGAAGCCTATGGCGGGCAGGGCCTGCCGGCGCTGGTGCAGTCGGCCTGCACCGAGATGTGGAATTCGGCCGCCTTCGCCTTCGCGCTTGGCCCGCTGCTCACAGTCGGCGCGATCGAGGCACTGCATGCCCATGGCTCGGCGGAACTGAAGGAGACCTATCTCGCCAAGCTCGTCTCCGGCGAGTGGATGGGTACGATGAACCTCACCGAACCGCAGGCCGGCTCCGACCTCAATGCACTGCGCTCGAAGGCCGAGCGCGCCGGGGACGGCACCTATCGCATCACCGGCCAGAAGATCTTCATCACTTATGGCGAGCACGACATGACCGAGAATATCGTGCATCTCGTCCTTGCCCGGCTGCCCGATGCGCCTCCCGGCACACGCGGCATCTCGCTCTTCCTCGTGCCGAAATACCTCGTCAACGCTGATGGAACGCTCGGCGCCCATAACGACCTGCGCTGCTCCGGCGTCGAGCACAAGCTCGGCATCCATGCCTCGCCGACCTGCTCGATGGCCTATGGCGACAATGGCGGCGCAATCGGCTGGCTGATCGGCGAGGAAAATCGCGGCCTCGCCTGCATGTTCACGATGATGAACAACGCCCGGCTGAACGTGGCGCTCCAGGGCGTCGCCATCGCCGAGCGGGCCTATCAGCAGGCGCTCGCCTTCGCCCATGAACGCAAGCAGGGCGCGGCACTCGATGCGCCGAAGGGCGCGCCGATGAGCCCGATCATCGTGCATCCCGACATTCGCCGCATGCTGATGGAGATGCGCGCCAAGACGCAGGCGGCGCGTGCGATTTCCTACATGGTCGCGGAAGCGCTGGATCGTTCACATCGCGAGACCGATATCGGCAGGCGCAAGCAGGCGGCCGAGCGAACCGCGATCCTGACGCCGGTGGCGAAGGCCTATGCGACCGATATCGGCGTCGAAGTCGCCTCGACAGGCATCCAGATCCATGGCGGCATGGGCTATGTCGAAGAGACTGGCGCGGCCCAGCATCTGCGCGATGCCCGCATCGCCACGATCTACGAGGGAACCAACGGCATCCAGGCCATCGACCTCGTGCAGCGCAAGCTGCCGCTCTCCGGCGGCGATGCCGTCAGGGCGTTGATCGCCGAGATGCGGGGCGTGGTGGGCGAAGTGGCGGCGGCCAACACGCCCGGCTTCGGCCGCACCGCCGAGCGGCTGAAGAGCGCGGTCGATGCGCTGGAGCGCGCAACCGAATGGATGCTCGCGACCATGGGGGCGAAACCCGCCGAGGTGCTCGCCGGCGCGACGCCTTATCTCAAGCTCTTCGCCCTGGCGCAGGGCGGAACCGGGCTGGCGAAGAAGGCGCTTGCCATGCGCACTGAGGAAAACGGCGCCGCGGCCGTGGCGACGGCGCGTTTCTTTGCCGAGCATGGCGCCATCGAGGCCCCGGGGCTGGAGCTCGCGGTTACAGAAGGCGCTGGCGCCGTGACCGAGGCCGACGTGGTCTTCGCCGCGTGAACGGGGCGCCGCGCGCCTCAGCCGGCCTTGCGCACGCGCATGTGCAGGAACAGCGGCGCGACGCGGGTATCCGCGAGATAAGGCTCGCGCGCCGCTGTTTCCGCATCGACAGTCGGCTCGTGCATATGCTCGATGGTGAAGCCTGTCGTGACGAGGAGGTTGATCCAGTCGCTCAGCGTGCGATGGAAGCGCGGCACCTTGAACGGCTCGACCTTGGCCTTCTCATGCTCGGGCGCGGCCCCGAAGCGCCAGGTCTCGATCTCGCCATTGGTGGCGCGGAAATACTCGCGCACCTCGATCCCGAGCACGGTCTTGTTCTCGTCGCGCAGAACCCGCCGGAACGGCGTGGCGAAGCAGGGATGCAGGATCGAGAATTGCAGAAAGCCGCCGGGTCGCAGGACACGTTCGGCTTCGGCCAGGACGCGATCCTGCCGCGGCATGTCCATCAGGGACATGAAGGCGGTGGCGAAATCAAAACTCCCATCGGCGAAGGGCAGATCCATGCCGTCGGCGACTTGGTAGGAGATGCCAAGTGGAGCGGCCGCTTCCGCTTCCTGCGCATGTCGAATAAAGGTCGGCGCGATATCGATGCCGGTCATCCCGGCGCCGGCCTGGGCAATGCGACGCGTATTGGCGCCTTCGCCGCAGCCGATGTCGAGCCCCTCGAGCCCGCCGACAGAGGGCAGGTTCGCCATGAAGGCCGGCGTATTCTGGGCATCCCGGTAGAGGTCGTAGCCGGCGCGCGCATGGCGCGTCCAGGTTTCGGCATTGGCCTCCCAGCAGGCGGCGACGTCTGCGCTGTCCATTCACGCTCTCCTGATTCGGGGGACGGTTCGTCTAGAGGATTGCCGATGCCTGCGCCACCGGAATTGTCGCTCCGGTGGTGACCGGCGCCGACCTTGCGGCAGGTCCGCTGGCCAACCGCATCTGCCTCGTTGCAGGAGCCTCCCGCGGCCTGGGGCGCGGCATCGCTCGGGCGCTGGGCGAAGCGGGGGCAACCGTCATCGTCACCGGCCGCTCGAGCGAGGCCGGCCCCCGCACGGATCAGCGGCAGGAGACTTTTGAGGACACGGCGCGCGAGGTCGAGGCGGCCGGCGGCAAGGGGCATCCCTATCGCTGCGACCATACGCAGGAGCGCGAGGTCGATCAGCTTGTCTCCTGGGCCCTGCGGCGCTTCGGCCGGCTCGACTGCGTCGTCGATGCCGTCTGGGGCGGCAACGAGGGCTATGACGGCGAGAGATATCCCGACGGTTCGGCCTTCGGCACGCCGTTCTGGCGTCGCCCGGCCGCACGTCTGGGCCAAGGCTTCGAGAGCGGCGTCTATGCGCAACTCCTGCTGGCGAAAGCCGTCGCGCCAGCCATGGTGCAGATGCGCAAGGGGCTGATCGCAACCGTGGGCTTCGATACCGGCGCGGGCTATCTCGGCGATGTCGTCTACGATCTCGCGAAGGCTGCGATGAACCGGTTGACCTTCGCCATGGCGCAGGAACTCAGGCCTTACGGCGTCGCCGCGCTTGGCCTCTCGCCCGGCCATGTCCTGACCGAGCGGGTGCAGGATGCCGGCATGGCGGCCGAAACGACGGAGACGCCGCTCTATGCCGGCCGGGCTGTCGTCGCGCTCGCCGCCGATCCCGATGTCGGTCGCCACGCCGGGACCGTGCTGCACGTCGCCGATCTCGCGCGAACCTATGGCTTCACCGATCAGGACGGCACTCAGCCGGCCCGTTTCACCATTCCAGATTGAGAGGGAGAGAGACCGTGTCGCTCAAGAACAAGACGCTCTTCATCACCGGCGGCTCGCGCGGCATCGGGCTCGCGATCGCGCTCAAGGCGGCCCGCGACGGCGCCAATGTCACCATCGCCGCGAAGACAGCCGAGCCGCATCCGAAGCTGCCGGGCACAATCCATACCGCCGCCGCCGAGATCGAGGCAGCCGGCGGAAAATGCCTGCCGCTGATGGTCGATGTGCGCGATGAGGCTGCGGTCGCGGACGCCATTGCCAAGACGGCAGCCACCTTCGGCGGCATCGACATCGTCGTGAACAATGCGAGCGCGATCAATCTGACCAATACGCAGATGACCGACATGAAGCGCTTCGATCTGATGCACCAGATCAACACGCGCGGCACCTTCATGGTCTCGAAATACGCAATTCCGCATCTGGAAAAGGCGGAGAACCCGCATATCCTGATGCTCTCGCCGCCGCTCGACATGAAGACGCACTGGTTCGCCCCGCATCTCGCCTATTCCATCGCGAAATATGGCATGAGCCTGTGCGTGCTGGGCCTGGCCGGGGAACTCGCTGCGAAGGGCATCGCGGTCAACGCGCTCTGGCCCCGCACCACCATCGCGACCGCGGCCGTCCAGAATCTGCTCGGCGGCGACAAGATGGTGCAGGCGAGCCGCACGCCCGAGATCCTGGCCGATGCGGCGCATATGATCTTCCTGAAGTCGTCGCGGCAGTTTTCCGGCAATTTCCTGATCGACGACAGCTTCATGGCCGGCGAGGGCATCACCGACTTCTCGGCCTACCGTGTCGACCCATCAGTGCCGCTGATGCCGGACTTCTTCGTGCCCGCCGACAGCAAGCCGCCGGCCGGTGTGAAGGGCGGAGTGTGAGCGCGCCAGAAGGCGCGTCATCGGTTTGACATCGTTGGCGGCTTGGAGTTCCTGCACTGCAGCAAGGCGCCCAGCCGGCCGCTGACGAGTCGCTCCCCTATGCTCCTGATCCACAGCATCTGCCCCGACCATGGCGACCGGTTGGCCCATCGCCCGCTCTCGCAGGATGAGCCGATCCCGGTGGGAGCCGTCTGGATCGATCTGCTCAATCCGACCTCCACGGACGACAAGCGCGTCGAGGCGCATCTCGGGATCTCGATCCCGACGCGCGAGGAGATGCATGACCTCGAGCCGTCCGAGATCATCTATACCGAGAACGGCGCGCATTACATGACGGCGCGGGTGATCTGCCAGTCGGACAGCAATGTCCCCAAGCTGGCGGACGTCACCTTCATCCTGACCGAGAAGGCGCTGGTGACGGTGCGCTATGACGAGCCCGGCGCATTCGGCATCTTCCTCAACCGGGTCGCCAAGCCGGGCGGATGCGGAATGCAGCCCGAGGCGATCATGGAGGGCTTGATCAAGGCCATCGTCGACCGGGCCGCAGAGGTGCTGCGCGGCGTCGGCGACAAGATCGACGGTGCCTCGCGCCGGGTCTTCGACGGCAAGGCGGCCGAGGTGGAGCAGGGCAGCGCCTATCAGGGCGTGATCCAGAAAATCGGCCAGTACGAGCACATCATCTCGAATGTGCGCGAGAGCATGGTGGCGATCGAGCGCGTGCTGCTCTTCCTGTCGGCCAATTACAAGCGGCCGAAGAAGGCCGCGAGCGGCTTTGCGCCGGAGTGGCGGACCTCGATCCGCGACGTTCAGGCCATCGAGGAGCACGCGACCTTCCTCTCGAACAAGCTGCAATTCATGCTCGATGCCACGCTCGGCCTGGTCAGCATCGAGCAGAACAAGATCATCAAGCTGTTCTCGGTCGTTGCGGTCGCGCTGATGCCGCCGACCTTGATCGCCTCGGTTTACGGCATGAACTTCAAGACGATGCCGGAATTGGAATGGCAGTTCGGGTACCCGATCGCGGTCGGCATGATGATCGTCGCGGCGGTGGTGCCTTATGTCTTGTTCCGCTGGAAAAAGTGGCTCTGACGCCTGGATTGAAGGTTGCCTTGGCTGCCTGAGCCTTTGAATATGCAGGTCCCTCCGGAGTAGCCCGCCGATGAGACGCCTGCTCGCCGCCGTCCTGCTCTCGCTCGTGTCGCTCTCGCCCGCCTTTGCGGACGCGACCATCCCCACAAAGGACATTCCCGGCGCCAAGGACAGTTCGTTCCTCAAGCGCTACGATGGCTCCTTTATCGTCAGCTACGAGCGCGTCGCCTTTACCGATTTCAAGGTGCCGCTCTCGGCGCTCGAGCCGGTGGATCGGCGCGATTCATCCAACAATGCCGTCTTTCTCCCCAAGCAGGAGAAGGAGGTCGAAGGTCCCCGGACCCGTCTTGTCTATCTCCTGCCGGCAGAGCGCTCGCCCCTCGAGGTGCTGCGGAACTACCAGGATGACGTGGAGGCTGCGGGCGGATCGGCCCTGTTTTCCTGCAAAGCCGAATCATGCGGCGGCGACGCGCGGCGCTCGAGTAGCGGCGGCGGCGGCGATATGAGCCTCCTGATGTACTTTGTGCACGAGCGCGACCTGAAGGAGCCGAGCTTCTCCAATGGGGCATGCGCACTGACGCCGTCCATCACCGACCAGCGTTTCTTCTCCGCGAAGATGCCGCATCCCGATGGCGAGGCCCATGTCACCGTCCAGACCTACCAGGTCAGTGACGACCTCTATTGCAAGGCGTTCAACGGCCGCACGATTGCCGTCGTTCACATTGTCGAACCCCGCACGCGCGATCGGAAGATGACGACGGTGAAGGCCGACGAGATGGCGAGAAGCATCGGGGCGACGGGCCGCATTGCGCTGTATGGAATTTTCTTCGACACCGACAAGGCTGAGCTCAAGCCACCGTCCGAGCCGGCCCTGGCCGAAATCGCGACCCTTCTGAAATCCGATCCCCAGCTGGCGGTTCTGATCGTCGGCCATACCGATAACCAGGGAGGCTTCGACTATAATGTCGAACTCTCCCGCAAACGCGCGGATGCGGTGGTGAAGGCGCTGGTGACGGCCTACAAGGTCGAGGCCAAACGTCTGCGCGCAGCCGGGGCGGGCATGATCGCGCCGGCCGCCGCCAACGACGCCGAGGATGGCCGTGCCAGGAATCGCAGGGTCGAAGTCGTCAAGCTGAACTAGCGCGTCGGGCGCTCAAGCCGATCTGGTAGATCGCCTGCGCCCCTAGCGGCGCGAAAGGCGCTGGAGCAGCGCTGCTCCGCGCGGCGACAGCCGGTAGCCGCTTGTCAGGCTTTCCGTCAGCCCGAGCGCCTTGAGCTTGCGCACATCCTGCTTGAACGGAAGGGTTTCCCTGCCGAGCAGTGCCGCAAGCTCTGGTGCGCGCCGTGCCGGGTGAGCCGCGATCAGCGCGAGCGTCGCCCCTGTCCAGGCCCGGCGCGCGTCGAGGCGCATGAGACGCGTCTCGATGTCGTGCAGCTCCGGCTCGCCGAGATCGGCCTGCGCCCGCAAGGCGATGCGTGGATCTGGCCCGGCAAGTCGCAGGCGGATTCGGTAAAGCTGGCCATTGCGGCCGGAAAGCTCTGCCAGCAGGCTCTCACGCGTGTCACGTCCTGCGGCACGCGCGTCGTCTTCGCTGATCTCCGCGACCGCTTCGACATCCTCGATCGCCAGCAGGCCGATACCCGTCAGGAGCGTGCCGCCGGCCCGGACGCCGGGGCGGCGCCAGCGGCGGAACACAAGCGTGATGCGCCCGGCTGCGATTCCGTCCAGCGTCCAGCGATTCAGCAGCACGGCGTCACGCCAGCACGCGGCCCATCACGTCCTTCAGATCCTCGCTGCCGCGCGTCAGCCAGCCAGGAACAGGCAGGCCCTTCGAGCGCAGGAATTCCGGATTGAACAGCTTTGACTGATAGCGCGTGCCGTAATCGGCGAGGATGGTCACGATGGTGTGGCCGGGCCCCATCTCCTTCGCCAGCCTGATCGCGCCGGCGACATTGATGCCGGACGAACCGCCGAGGCAAAGGCCCTCGTGCTCCAGCAACTCGAACACAAGCGGGATCGCCTCATCGTCGGGGATCTGGAAGGAGACATCGATCGGGGCCCCCTCGATATTCCGGGTGATCCGGCCCTGACCGATGCCCTCTGTGATCGAGGACCCTTCCGCCTTCAGTTCGCCGGTCGTGAACCAGGAATGCAGGGCCGCTCCCATCGGATCGGCGAGGCCGATGCGGATTTTCGGGTTGTACCCCTTCAGCGCGATCGCGGCGCCGGCAAGCGTGCCGCCGGTGCCAACCGCGCAGATGAAGCCGTCGACCTTGCCCTCGGTCTGTCGCCAGATCTCGGGCCCGGTGGTCTCGATATGGCCCTGCCGATTGGCGACATTGTCGAACTGGTTGGCCCAGATCGCGCCGTTCGGCTCGCTCTTCGCCAGTTCCTCGGCGAGGCGGCCCGAGACCTTCACGTAGTTATTGGGATTGGCGTAGCCGACCGCAGGCACCTCGACCAGCGTCGCGCCGGCAAGCCGCAGCATGTCCTTCTTTTCCTGCGACTGCGTCTCGGGGATCACGATCACCGAGCGATACCCCAGTGCATTGCCGACGAGCGCAAGGCCGATGCCGGTATTGCCGGCTGTGCCTTCGACGATCACGCCGCCAGGTTTCAGGAGGCCGCGCGCCTCGGCATCGCGTATGATCGCGAGTGCGGCGCGGTCCTTGACCGATTGCCCCGGGTTCATGAACTCGGCCTTCCCCAGGATCGTGCAGCCCGTCATCGCCGAGGCGCGCTTGAGCTTGATCAGGGGTGTATTGCCGATGGCCTCGATGACACCGTCGCGGATCGTCATGATGGAAATCGCTCCTCGGGCTCAGACGCGTCCCCGGTCGGGCCGGAGCGGCGCTGCACGTCAAGATAGAGAATTTTCTTCTCGTTTCACGGGAAGAATTTTTCGAATTGCGCGGATCGGGCGACCGAATTTCCCTCTTTCGGTTCAACCTGATAGGCGAACCTAAACCGAAGGTCACAAACGTAAATCCGCATGTCCATTCTCGCTATGAACGAAACTCTCACGATCGCGCATCTCGGCCAGCGCGGCGACGGCATTGCCGAGACGTCCCAAGGGGCGGTCTTCGTGCCCTATACTCTGCCCGGGGAGACGGTGCGGGTGGTTCGCGATGGCGACCGGGCGCAACTGGTCGAGATCCTGGCGCCTTCTGAATCGCGCGTGGCGGCGATCTGCCCGCTCTTCACCCGTTGCGGTGGCTGCGCGGCGCAGCATATGCCTCCGGCACTCTATCGGGACTGGAAGCGGCAGCAGGTCGTGACCGCGCTGGCCCGCGTTGGGATCGATGCGCCGGTGGCGGAGACGGTCGATGCGCATGGCGTGGGTCGGCGTCGTGTAACCTTCCACGCCCGCCGCGAAGGCGCGGGCATGATGGTCGGCTTCATGATGGCGCGCAGTCATGACCTCATCGCCGTCGAGGCCTGTCCGGTGCTGGCTCCCGGCCTTGCACGCGCGCCCGCCGTCGCACAGTTGCTCGCCAACCGGCTGGGGGGCTCGAACAAGCCGCTTGACCTGCAGGTTACGACCTCCGAGGCCGGGCTCGATGTCGATATTCGCGGTCACGGCCCTGCCGGAGACAAGTTGCGTCTGACGCTGACGGACGTGGCCGAACGGCTCGATCTCGCCCGGCTCGCCATGCATGGCGATGTCATCGTCGAGCGCCGCCCGCCCTTGCAGGCAATGGGACGAGCCTATGTTGCGCCCGGCCCCGGCGGTTTTCTCCAGGCGACGGCGGAAGGCGAGGAGCGTCTCGCCGCGCTCGTCGTTGACGCCCTGCCGAAGGTGAAGCGCGTGGCGGACCTTTTCGCCGGATGCGGACCGTTCACCTTCCGGCTGGCTGAGAAGGCGCAGGTTCATGCGCTGGAGAGCGACAAGGCCGCCTTGCAGGCTTTGCTCAGGGCCGCGAGTGCAACGCAAGGGCTGAAGCCCGTCACGGGCGAGCAACGCGATCTCTTTCGCCGGCCCCTGCTGGAATCCGAGCTGAACGGCTTCGATGCGGTGGTGCTCGACCCGCCTCGTGCCGGAGCCGAAGCCCAGGTGAAGCGGCTGGCGGCCTCCAAGGTCGCGACAATTGTCTATGTCTCCTGCGACGCCGGGAGCTTTGCCCGCGACGCAGCGCTTCTGATCGCGGGCGGATATGCGCTGGACGGTGTCACGCCGGTCGATCAGTTCCGGTATTCCGCTCACATAGAGCTGGTCGCCCGGTTCCGGCGCTCAGGCAAGAAGTGACCCCGGAGACCCTATGAGCGCTCAAGTTCTGGACCGGATGGCCGGCATCGTCGGCGCGCGCAACATCATCGCCGAGCCCGATGCGATGTTGCCCTATCTCAAGGAATGGCGGGATCTGTTTCGCGGCCAGGCGACGGCAGTCGTGCGGCCGGGCTCGACCGAGGAGGTCGCGGCGATCGTCAGGCTCGCAGCCGAGACCGGAACGACGCTGGTGCCGCAGGGCGGGAATACCGGGCTTGTCGGGGGGCAGATCCCGGTTGCCGAGGGGCGTGAGATCATTCTCTCGCTGCAGCGGCTCGACAAGGTTCGGGCTGTCGATGCCGAAGGCGACACCATGATCGTCGAGGCCGGGGTCACGCTCCAGCGTGCGCAGGAGGCGGCTGAAGCCGCCGGACGGCTGTTCCCGCTTTCGCTGGCCTCGGAGGGCACCTGCACCATTGGCGGCAATCTTTCGACCAATGCCGGCGGCACCGCCGTGATCGCCTATGGCAATGCCCGCGAGCTCTGTATGGGCCTCGAGGTCGTGCTGGCCGATGGCCGCATCTGGAACGGGCTCAGGCAGTTGCGCAAGGACAACACCGGCTACGACCTGAAGAACCTCTTCATCGGCGCCGAAGGAACGCTCGGCGTCATCACCGCTGCGGTGCTGAAGCTCTTTCCGCTTCCCGCTGCGCGCGCCACCGCCTTCCTCGCGCTGCCGGGGCCGGCCGAGGCGCTGGCCCTGCTCAACGCCGCCAAGGCCGGCGCGGGCGGTACATTGACGACCTTCGAGCTGATGCCGCGCATCGGGCTGGATTTCGTGCTGCGCCATGCTGCCGGCACCCGTGACCCGCTTTCGGAGTCGTCGCCCTGGTACGTGCTGATGGAGGTTTCGGCCCAAAGCGCGGCCGGCCTCGACGACGCTGTCGAATCCTTCCTGGGCGAGGCACTCGAGAACGGCCTGATTACCGATGCGGTGCTGGCGGGCTCGCTGGAACAGCGCAAGGATTTCTGGAAGCTGCGCGAGATGCTGTCGGAGGTGCAGCGTTTCGAGGGCGGCTCGATCAAGCACGACATCTCCGTGCCGCTGCACGCAACGCCGGATTTCCTGGCTCGGGCCATTGCGACGGTCGAGGCGATGATCCCCGGCTGCCGCGCGGTGGCCTTCGGTCATCTCGGCGACGGCAATATCCATTTCAATGTCAGCCAGCCCATCGGGGCAGACAAGGAGGCCTTCCTGGCGCGCTGGGAGGAGGTCAATCACGCGGTCCACGCCATCGTCACCGAGATGCATGGCTCGATTTCGGCCGAGCATGGCATTGGCCGGCTCAAGCGCTATTTGCTGCCGGGGGTGAAGGACCCGGTCGAGCTTGCGCTGATGAAGACACTCAAGGCGACACTCGACCCGCAGGGCATCCTGAACCCCGGCGCCGTGCTGTAAGGCGAGAGCCCCAGGCTTGGTTGCACCGGCCCAACTCTCTCAGAACAGGCTTCCCTGCGCCGGTGGCTCGACCGGTCGGCGCGGCTTTGCGGGCGGTGACCGGCTTTCCGTTGCCGCGTCATAGGGGGCCTGGACTTCAGGCCCGTCATTGCTGACCCGGTTCACCGCGGTTCCGATCCGGACCGCTTCCAGCAAATCCTCCGCCGGAGGCTTCAGCAGCGTTGCGACGTCGTCGTCGCGCGCGCTCGCATCGAGCCAGGACGCGTGATCGGTGGGGGCGAGGATGACGGGGCAGCGATGGTGGAAGGCCGACATCAGGCCGTTGGCCGGACCGGTGACCATCGCAACTGTGTCGATCTCGGAGCCGTCCTGCGAATGCCAGGTCTCCCACAGGGCGGCGAAGGCAAAGAGGCCGTGATCTGGCTTGCGGAACAGATAGGGGCGGCTCTCCTTGTCGAGCCGATGCCATTCATAGAAGCCGTCGACTGGCATCAGGCAACGCCTGCGGCTGAAAGCAGCGCGAAAGGACGGCTTCTCGCGTGCGCTCTCGCTGCGGATATTGATCACCAGCGGAAAGTCCCTGGCGTCCTTGACCCAGCCGGGAATGAAGCCCCAGCGCATCAGCAGGAACTGGCGTCCGCCTTCGTGATTGCGGATGACAGGCACGGGCTGCGTCGGCGCGATGTTGTAGCGCGGCGGAAAGTTGGGCTGCTCGGGATAGGCGAGGTGTTCGCGCATCGCCTGAGGCGGAAGGGTAATGGCGTAGCGACCACACATGTCGCACTGGATGTGCCAAGCCTTACCGCTCCGATCAACACTTTATTCGGGTTTGGTCGACCATAGTCCCGCCAATTCAGAGGCCTGAGGATGACCGCCCCCGCGATGAGAGCGCTGGCCGTTGACGTGGATGAACGGCTGGGTCCGACCGGGAAACCCCCGCTCTCGACCGACTATCTCAATCGCTATGGCGAAGCGCTGATGCTGATCGAAATGGTGCCGATGGATCGCGGCATCATCGACGAGCTCCGCAGCTGGCGGGCCGTTGGCTATCGCGAGCATTTCCAGACCTCGCGGCTGCGCTGCGCACCGGAAGCGCTCGCCGCCTACGACCAGCTCGACGCACGTCAGATCGAGGCCTTCGAGGAACTCTGTCGCACCATGAGCCAGTTGATCGCTACGGCGACCGCGCTGCTCGAAGATCTGGGTGAAGGCGAGGATGTTGCGGCTGTGGTCGAGGTCGCAGCTGGAGCGTTACGCAGCCTGATCGGTCACACTACGCTTTTCATCAACGTCAACGGCCAGATCGATACCGACGAGTTCGATGTCCGATCACTGCAGAGCAATATCGACGCGCTGTTCGCGAGCTGACGTTGCGTCCCAGGCATCGGCCCGAATAGTGGATCGTGGTTTTCGAGAAAGCCGATGCGAACACTGAGGGCATCGGCCCGTAAGGTGGATCGCGGTCTTCGAGAGAGCCGACGATCTAACCTTGCCGGTATCCGCCGATCAGAAACTCGCGATTGCCGTCGCCGCCCTCGATCGGTGAGGGGATCAGGCCGCTGACCGCGAAGCCGAGTTCCGCGAACAGCGTCGATATCTCCGCGCAGACTTGGGCGTGCACGGCCTCATCGCGCACCACACCCTTCTTGAGCGCCGCTCGTCCGGCTTCAAATTGCGGCTTGATCAGCGCCGCAATCCGGGCCTCGGGCGTCAGCAGGTCGGCAACGGGCGGCAGGACAAGCCTCAGCGAGATGAAGCTGACATCGATCACGGCGAGCGCCGGAGCCGGGGTAAATTCTGCCGCAGCCAGCGCGCGGATATCGCGAGCCTCGAGGCTGGTGACGCGCGCAAGGCCCCTCAGGCTGGGGTGAAGCTGGTCCCGCCCGACATCGACGGCGAAGACGTGCTTCGCTCCGCGCCGCAGCAGGACGTCGGTGAAGCCGCCGGTGGAGGCGCCGACATCGATGCAGGTCAATCCGGCCGGATCGAAGCCGAAGGCATCGAGCGCTGCCGCCAGTTTCAGCCCACCGCGCGAGACATAGGGATGCGGCGCCTCGGCCAGAATCTCGGCATCGCGCGCAATCATTTCAGAGGCTTTGCGCACGGTGACGCCGCCGGCCGAAACCAGGCCGGCGGCAATCGCCGCCTGTGCCCGCGCGCGGCTCTCGAAGAAGCCGCGCTCGACGAGAAGCTGGTCCGCCCGGCTCTTCATGATTTCAGCCGCGCGCGCTCAAGCGCGGCGCACGGCGTCCGGCGTGCCCAGTGCCTGCTCGACGCAGCGCACGATGCCTGCGGCGTCGAGCCCGGCCAGCGCATACATCACGTCCGGCTTGTCCTGGTCCTGATAGATGTCGGGCAATGTCAGCGTTCGCACCTTCAGCCCGCCGTCGAGCATTCCGGTTCTCGCCAGCAGGTGCAGGACATGGCTGCCGAAGCCGCCAATCGAGCCTTCCTCGACGGTGATCAGGATCTCGTGCTCGCGGGCGAGCCGCAGGATCAGCGCCTCGTCCAGCGGCTTGGCGAAGCGCGCGTCGGCGACCGTGGTCGAGAGCCCGCGCTGAGCGAGCAACTCGGCGGCCGCAAGGCTCTCCGCCAGCCGTGTCCCTAGCGACAGAATGGCCACGCGCGCCCCTTCGCGGACGATCCGGCCCCTGCCGATCTCGAGCGGAATGCCGGTTTGCGGCATCTCGACGCCGACGCCTTCGCCGCGCGGATAGCGGAAAGCGATCGGCCCGGCATCATAGGCCGCGGCGGTCGCAACCATATGGGTCAGTTCCGCCTCGTCGGCTGCAGCCATCACCACCATGTCGGGCAGGCAGGCGAGATAGGCCACATCGAAGGCCCCGGCATGGGTCGCACCGTCGGCGCCGACCAGACCGGCTCGGTCGAGCGCGAAGCGCACCGGCAGCTTCTGGATGGCGACATCATGCACAACCTGGTCATAGGCGCGCTGCAGGAAGGTCGAATAGATCGCACAGAACGGCTTGTAGCCCTCGCTTGCCAGGCCGGCGGCGAAGGTCACCGCATGCTGCTCGGCAATGCCGACATCGAAGGTCCGACCGGGAAACTCCTTGCCGAAGGCGTCGAGGCCGGTGCCCGAGGGCATGGCGGCGGTCACGGCGACGATCTTCTCGTCCTCGCGCGCCGCCTTGATCAGCGCATTGGCGAAGACCTTGGTGTAGCTCGGAGCATTCGCCGGAGCCTTGGCCTGCTGCCCGGTGACCGGGTCGAACTTGACCACGGCGTGGTGCTTGTCGGCGCTCGCCTCGGCAGGGGCATAGCCCTTGCCCTTCTGCGTCACGACATGAACGAGGATCGGCCCGCTTTCCGCATCGCGGACATTGCGCAGCACCGGAAGCAGATGGTCGAGGTTGTGACCGTCGATCGGCCCGACATAATAGAAGCCGAGCTCCTCGAACAGCGTTCCTCCCGTCCAGAAGCCGCGCGCGAACTCTTCGGTGCGCCTGGCCTTCTCGTGGAAGAAGCGGGGCAGCTTCTCCGCCAGATACTTCGCCACCTCGCGCAGCGAGCGATAGGTGCGGCCTGAGACCAGCCGCGCCAGATAGGCCGACATTGCGCCGACCGGCGGGGCGATCGACATGTCGTTGTCGTTGAGAATGACGATCAGCCTGGAGCCGAGCGCTCCGGCATTGTTCATCGCCTCATAGGCCATGCCTGCAGACATCGCGCCATCGCCGATCACCGCGATGACATTGTTGGGCTTGCCGGCGAGATCGCGCGCGACCGCCATGCCGAGCCCGGCCGAAATCGAGGTCGAGGAATGAGCGGCGCCGAAGGGATCGTATTCGCTCTCGCTGCGCCTGGTGAAGCCGGAGAGGCCTCCAGGCTGACGCAAGGTCCGGATGCGGTCGCGCCGGCCGGTCAGGATCTTGTGCGGATAGGCCTGATGGCCGACATCCCAGATCAGGCGATCATCCGGGGTGTCGAAGACGTGGTGCAGGGCGACGGTCAGCTCGACCACGCCGAGGCCGGCGCCGAGATGGCCGCCGGTGACCGAGACCGCATCGATGGTCTCCGCGCGAAGTTCGTCGGCGAGCTGACGCAACTGGACATCGTCCAGGCGGCGCAATGCGGCGGGATCGGAAACGCGATCGAGAAGTGGAGTGGCAGGGCGGGGCACGGTTTAGCGACACGTTCCTTCGAGGTGATCGACTTCGAATAAAGCCTGCGGGCGGCGCTGGCAAACCGGCGGGTCGTCACAGTGCGGGAAGACAGGAATCGGGTGGGGCGGACTTCCTGGGCGTGGGACGCTGGCCGCGACCTCGCAAAGACGGAATCCCGCCATGTCGTCGCATCTTCCCCTCGGCCTGCTCCTGGCCGGCATCGTCGCCCAATTCGCAGACAAGCTGGCGCTCGACACCATCACGCTCGCGGCGACGGAGGCGGGCGCCAGTATCCGTCTTGTCGGCCTGCTGGTCGCTGCCCAGTCGACAGCGTGGCTCATCGTCTCGCTGCCTGCGGGCGTCTGGGCGGACCGCGTTGCGCCCCGCTCACTGATTCTCGCTGGAGGCGGGTTGCTGCTGTCGGGTTCGCTGATCGGCGCGGCACTGCTCGTCTTCGGGCAAACGAACTGGGCGCTGGCCCTCTCGGCCTTCGTTGCCGCGACCGGCCCGGTTGTCATCGCACTGTCCATTTTCGTGCTCCTGCCCCGCATGGTGGCGGTCGGTGACCTGCCGCGCGCCAATGGCCGGCTGGAACTCGGCCGTGCGGTGCTGAGCCTGGCTGCGCCGCTGATCGCCGGCTGGGCCGTCGCAAGAGGCATCGGCGCGCTCGGGCTGGTGCTATGCGCCCTGTGCGGGATCGTGGTCCTGGCGCTTGCCTTGCGGCTGCCGCCCGAGCGTCCGGCCGCAGCCGCACGCCAGCCGTTGCACCGGGCGATTGCGGAAGGGGGAGCCTTCGTCTTGCGGCATCCCTATCTCAGGCCCATCGCGCTCTGCGCCATCGCCTGGAATCTCGCCTTCTTCGCCTTCATGGCGCTGTTTGCGCCCTATGCCGCGCGCGTCCTGCTGCTCGCCCCGGAGACGATCGGCCTGTCTTCGTCGGTCTATGGTGCCGGTCTGGTCCTCGGCGCGTTCTTCGGGGCCGCATTGATCGCGCGCCTGCCGACCGGGCTGCTCCTGGTCTTCGGCCCGGCTTCGTCGCTCATCGGCGCGCTGCTGCTCGCCATCGCTCCGGCGTCGCTCGGCCTTGTTGCGCTGGCGCTCGCCTTCTTCCTCTTCGGTTTCGGTCCGATTCTCTGGGGTATCATTCAGACCAGCCTGCGCCAGGCGGTGACGCCGCCGGCTTTGCTCGGCCGTGTCAGTGCCACCCTGACCACGGCGATGTACGGGATGCGTCCGTTAGGCGCGATTGCGGGCGGCCTGGCTGGCGAATGGCTCGGACTTGAGCTCGCCATCTGGCTTCCCGTCATGCTCTTTGCGCTCTCGGCGGTCGCGATCTTGGCGTCGCGCATGCCGGCGCTGAGGGCGATACCTTCGGGCGAGCTTTCGTCGGGCGAACTGCGCTCAGGGTTGCAGGCCGGGTGAGGGGCAGGCCTCGAATGGCTGTGTGTCCGACGACCTGCAGGTTCACGGTCTCCTGCAGGTCTGGAAAACATCCGTCCTCGAGGCTCAGGCCAGCAAGCGTTCAGCCCTGAACGGGATGGAGCGGCCTTCAGCCCTCCGGCAAGGGAATGAACTCGGCCTCGTCGCCGGGAACGGTGTCGAAGCGGCCGGCCTTCCATTCCGCCTTCGCCTGGTCGATGCGATCCTTCGAGGAAGAGACGAAATTCCACCAGATATGGCGCGGGCCATCCATCGGTTCGCCGCCGACCAGCATCAGCCGGCTCTGGTCGATCGCCAGGATCGAGATGCGGTCGCCGGGCTTGAAGACGAGCAACTGCCCGGCGCCGAACTCCTCGCCGGCAATGTCGATCTTGCCGGAGACGATATAGACCGCACGCTCGTCGTAATCGGGGTCGAGCGGCAGGATGGCGCCGGGTGCCAGCACCGCCTCGGCATAGAGCGTGTCCCAGGGAAATTTCACCGGCGAGGTCTGGCCGTAGGCGGAGCCCATGATCAGGCTGATGCGCTTGCCGCCTTCGACGATCCGCGGCAGTTCGGGCGCGGCGTGATGGATGAATTCCGGCGCGACTTCCTCATGGCTCTTCGGCAAGGCGAGCCAGGTCTGGATGCCATAGAGCTTCGGCGCCTTGAGACGTTCTTCTGGTGCCGTGCGTTCGGAGTGAACGATGCCGCGTCCCGCCGTCATCAGGTTGACCGCGCCGGGGCGAATGGGCAGCGCCGTGCCGAGCGAGTCGCGATGCATGATCTCGCCGTCGAAGAGATAGGTCACGGTCGCCAGCCCGATATGCGGGTGTGGGCGCACATCAATCCCCTCGCCGAGCAGGAATTCGGCCGGGCCCATCTGATCGAAGAAGATGAACGGTCCGACCATCTTGCGCCCGATCGAGGGCAGGGCGCGCCTGACCGAGAAGCCGCCGAGATCGCGCGCGCGCGGCACGATCACCTGCTCGATCGCCTGGCAGGAGCGGGCATCGCCCAGGATAGGGTCGTCAGCGGGCAGTTGGGACATGAAGGACCTCCCAGGATTGGCCGGCGAGTCTGGCCGCAACGCGGCGAAGGGGCAAGCGAGATTGGCGCGCCGTTTTGTCCGAACGGCTCGACAGGCACACGCGGTAAAATTATCTATAAACCATGACCAGAGAACAGAAAGACACGCTCGCCATCCGGATCAGCCGCGCCTTGGCTGACCGGATCATCTCCGGAGCGATCGAGCCCGGCACCCGCTTGCGGCAGGACCATGTCGCGGCCGAGTTCGGCGCCAGCCATGTGCCGGTGCGAGAGGCCTTTCAAAGGCTGGAGGCGCAGGGGCTGGCCGTCAGCGAGCCGCGCCGGGGCGTGCGTGTCGCCGCCTTCGATCTGCGTGAGGTCCGAGAGGTCGCGGAAATGCGGGCGGCGCTGGAGGTTTTGGCACTGCGTCATGCTGCGCCGCATCTGACCCGGGCGATTCTCGAGCAGGCTGAGGAAGCGACGCGTGCCGGCGACAAATCGCTGGATGTGAGGTCATGGGAGAATGCGAACCGGCGTTTCCACAAGCTGATTCTCGCTCCCTGCGCCATGCCGCGTCTGCTGGCTGCGATCGACGATCTGCATGCCACCAGCGCCCGTTTCCTGTTCGCGGCCTGGCGTTCAGAATGGGAGGCACGCACCGATCACGACCATCGCGCGATCCTTGCTGCGCTGCGCGAGGGGGCCATCGAGGCTGCCGCTGCGACCCTTGCGCGGCATGTCCAGTGGATCGGGACCAAGCCGGTCCGCACCTCCTCAGGCGGTACACGCGAAGCCTTTTCGATCGTCGGATGACAGGTGCATGGCGGGAGGGACTTGCATTCTTCGCCGCGATGTGGAGTCCATCATAGATCAGATGCGTAAATTATAGATAATATGCATCCGATCACTGATGGAGATCGCAATGAACGAAATGACCTACGCGCCGACGCAGCCAGGAGGCAGCCCGTTGCGCCTGAGCAGCCGCCCTGTCCTCGTACAGGCGGGTGCCGTGCTGTTCGGAACCCTGCTTCTGGCTCTGGCCTCGCAAATCAGCGTGCCGATGGTTCCCGTGCCGATCACGATGCAGACGCTGGCGGTGACGCTGATCGGCGCCTTCTATGGCTGGCGTCTTGGCGCGGTCACTGTCCTCGCCTGGCTGTTCGAGGCGGCGCTCGGGCTGCCGGTTCTCGCCGGAGGGGCGTCCGGCCTGCCGCATTTCATGGGCCCGACGGGCGGCTATCTCTTCTCCTTCCCGATCGTGGCCGCCGTGGTCGGCTGGCTCGCCGAGCGCGGCTGGGGCGGGAGCAGGCTTGTGCGCTCCTTCGCCGCGATGCTGATCGGCAACGCGCTTTGCCTGGTGATCGGCGCGGCATGGCTCGCGACCTTGATTGGCGTTGAGCGCGCGCTGCTCCTCGGCGTCGTCCCGTTCATCGTCGGAGCTGTCCTGAAATCTGCGTTGGGAGCAGCAATCCTGAAGGCGTCCAGCCGCTCTGGACAGGCAGGCTAAGGCTGGATGCCGCGCTGCCGCGCCCCGGATCCGGCGCGCGGCAGCTCTGCCGTATCCAAGGCCGTGCAGGTCGCAGCTAACCTGTCGTCCTCGCAAGGCTGGTTCCGGCCAGCAGCAGGAGGCCGGCATTGGCGGCGTGCAGGGCCTGGATCGGTCCCGCGCTGATGGCCTCTCCGCCCACGGCCAGCGCGACCTGCAATCCATAGAGCCCGAGAATCTGCACGACCTTGCGTCGATGCTGGCGCAGCGAGACGCGCTGGCTCAGCACGAGCAGGACGAGGATCGGCACCACGATTGCGCCGCCAAGTGCCTGGTGCGGCCCCCGGCCGAGGCAATCGAAGAGCGCAAGCCCGACCAGCAGCAATTGCAGCAGGATGAGCGGCGGGATCAGCCAGGCGAGGAAGAGGAAGAGCGCTGCGTCGCGCGGTCTTGCGTAGATGCTGGACGGCGTCATTGCACGGGTTCCGGAACGGATCACGGAAGGCGGCTGATCCGGCCGGCATAGTGCTCTCCGGCGAGCTGCAGCGTCTCAGTGTCGGCCTTGCGTGTTTCGTAGATCAGGAAGGGTTCCTGCCAGGCGAGGCCGCAGCGATGGGCCGTCGCTTCCAGAGGGTGGAGAAGCTCGCGAAGCGAAAAGCGGTTCTGGCCCGTGGGCGCATAGGCCTCCGGAACATTGCCGGCGGTCGCGGCGATCAGGACCGGCTTGCCGGCGAGCAGGCGCCCTTCATCCTGGTAGGCCAGGTAGAACATCCGGGTCAGCACGGCATCCTGCCAGGCCTTGAGCAGTGGCGGTGTCGAATACCACTGCACCGGGAATTGCAGGACGATCCGGTCTGCCGCGAGGAGGCGTGCGACCTCCGCATCGACGTCGATCACGCCATCTGAATACTGTGCCTGCATATCGACGACGGTTATGCCCGGCAGTCCGGCGACGGCCTCGCAGAGGGCGCGATTGGCATTCGATGTCGAGAAATTGGGGTGGAACAACAGGATCAGGGTGTTGGGCATGGCGTCCTCCATTGCGATGTGCCGAGGATGCGGGTGGCGATAAAATTACTCCAATGGATGATCGATATATCGTATTATCCATTTCATGAATTTAAGATCGATCGATCTCAACCTGCTTGTCATCCTCGATGCGCTTCTGGACGAAGCCCATGTCTCGCGCGCCGCTGAGCGGGTCGGGCTGTCGCAGCCGGCAGCATCCAGCGCGCTCGATCGCTGCCGGCATCTCTTCAATGACAGGCTCCTGGAGCGCGGCGGGGGGCAGATGCGGCTGACCGCAAAGGCGCAGTCGCTCCAGCAGCCGATCAAGGATCTGCTGGCCCAGATGACAGCCTTGCTCGATCCGCCGCAGCCCGATCTCGCGACCTTGCAGCAGATTGTCCGGGTGGTGACGGCGGAGCTGCCGCCGACACTGCTGGCCGGCGGTTTGTATCGCGAGCTAACGCGCACGGCGCCTGGCATCACGCTCGCGCTGATGCCCTGGCGCGGTGCGCCGGAGGCTCTTGACGGCCTGGCGCGAGGCCAGGCCGATCTCGCCGTCTCGGTCTTCCCCAGCGTTGAGAAGGATTTTACCCGCAAGGAATTGCTGCGCGAGCGTTATGTCGTGGCGATGCGGAGGGAGCACCCGGCGGCGCAAGCCTTCGATCTGGATCGCTGGCTCGCCTATCCGCATGTTCTGGTTTCGGGTCGTGGCGAAACCTATGGCGCGCTTGACGAAGCGCTCTCGATCCTCGGCAGGAAGCGCCATGTCGGCATGGTCGTGCCGAGCTTCCTGATCGTTCCGCCGCTGCTGCTCGATTCCAACCTGATCGCGCTGCTGCCGAGCCGGACGCTCCTTCGGGATAGCGGCGAACACTATGCGTTGCGGGAGCCGCCGATTCCGGTGCCGGGTTTCCCGCTCCATGTCGCCTGGCACAGACGCAGTGACCGCGACCCGGCCGTGCAGCATGTTGCCGGACTGATCGAGGCGCTGCTCTCAGTTTAGTTCGCGGGCTGGGCCGGGGCTTACTTGTCGACGTCCAGCGGGGTCGTGCCGGCCGGCTTGCCGTCTGCGCCGAGCGTGATCTTTTCGATACGGGCCTCGGCCTGCTTCAGCAGGGCGTCGCAGCGTGCCTTGAGCGCTTCGCCGCGGGTGTAGATGTCGATCGATTCCTCGAGCGGGACGTCGCCGCGCTCGAGCCGGGCAACGATGCTCTCGAGCTGCTTCAGCGCCTCTTCGAAGGGCAGGGCGGCGATATCGGAATTGGATTTGGCGTCGGTCAAGATCGGCGATTCCCGTTGGGCCACTCTTATCGGCTCTGGCCCTGTTCGCTGCAACCCTGCATCAGACCGGCAATGCGGAGGTCTTCTTGATCGTGCGCAGCGTCAGCGTCGACTGTACGCGGGTGACGCCTGGCAGTTGGGTGATGATGTCGGTGTGGATACGCTCGAAATCGGCGCTGTCGCGATAGATGACCCGCATCAGATAGTCGTGCGCGCCAGCCAGCAGATGGCACTCCAGGATTTCGGGCAGATTCTGCACCGCCTGCTCGAACCCCTCAAGCGAGGCGCGCCCCTGCTGGTCCAGCGTGACGAAGACGAAGGCCGTGCCGGGGAAGCCGGCGATCTTGTCGTCGAGCATCATCGCATAGCCGCGGATCAGCCCGCTTTCCTCCAATTGCCGGACGCGGCGCAGGCAGGCGGATGGGGAGAGGTGAACCTTTTCGGCGAGGTCCGAATTGGTGATCCGGCCATCGGTCTGCAGGATGCGCAGAATGGTCCGGTCGCGGGAATCGAGTTCGATCGTCATGGCTTTGGCCCCTCTTGAGGGCGATGCATTGTCGCAAATTTCGTAAGAAGCAAGCAATTTTCTGCTCAGTTTTTCGGCCGTCGCGCTGATATGCACGACAACTCCCTTCGCATCCGCACAAAACTACCGCTCTCCTCCGAGGCTGCGCCCGCCGACGCGCAGGCCCGGAGCCGGCCTCTCGGCAATGACTTCTCGGCGATAGCGGAAGAGCGCGGCGGGGCGCCCGGCCGTGCGGGTCATCGTGCCGGTCGGCTCCACCAGCGCTGCGCTTTCGACCAGCCGCCGAAAGTTCTGCTTGTGCAGGTGCCGGCCCGAGATCGCCTCGACCGTGTTCTGGAGCGCGGTAAGGGTGAAGGCGTCCGGCATCAGTTCGAACACGACCGGACGGTATTTGAGCTTGGCGCGCAGTCGGCCGATCGCGGTCGCGAGGATGCGGCGATGGTCGAAGCGCATCGGCCGGCCAAGCAGGGGACTGGGGGAACGCGGCAACGCGTCGGGGCGCCGGTCGCGTAGCGCCTCATAGGCGAGCCCGGCATCGTAGAGCAGTTCGTAGCGCTCTAGCGTCTTCTCCTCGTCCCAGGGCACGCCCCCAGCCCCGAAGCAAGTTGCGATGCGCTGCTGGCGTGAGAGGGGGCGCCGTTCCTGCTCGGCCCGTTCGGCCGCCTTGTCCTGCGCCCAATCGTCGAGCTGCGGGAGGATGGTCGTGTCGAGTACGGCCGGGCGACCGGCGCGCCAGTCCTCCCAGGGAAAGAAGCCATACCAGGGCTGGAATGCGACCTGCTCCGGCAGGGATGGCGCGCGCGTCAGCGCGAGATAGCCGACCGAGACGACATGGGGGCCGGTGTCGCGGATCTCCGCCTGCCGCCCGCGATCCCCGAACGTGTAGAGCTGTTCGACATAGCCGAGCGACAGCGCGGCCTGGTCCGCAACCCAGGAGCGCAGGCCGATCTCGAAGGTGCGATGCGCCAGCGGGTCGAACGGGCCGTAGGGGAGGCCCGGCGTGGCGTCCCCGTCGTGAACCTGGGCCGTCAGGATATGCGGCTGGTTGCCGGTGAAGGCGACGATCGCTGCCGCGAGGCCGATCTCGATGGCGGGGGATGTGACTTTGGGCATGTCGCCACCACGATGCAGCAAGCCCGGCGCCGCCTCAATCGAGATCGATGCGGAACGGTGTGCCTTCGAACGCGTCCGCGCCCCGGCCGATGCTCTCGATCGCCGTTGTCATGCGGCCGGAGCGTCCCAGGATCTGGTCTGCGATCGAGACGAGCCGGGCATTGGGCGTGGCCGAGGGAGATGCGCTGCGTAGCGCAAGCGCAATCTCCGCCTCGTCACGCTGGGGCCGCAGGGCGCAGGTTGCGATATAGGCCGCCGCGGTCGAGCGGCTGATGCCCGCCCAGCAGTGAAAGACGATCGGGGCAGCGCGGTCCCAGTCGCGGATGAAGCTCAGGAAGCGCTGGACATGGTCCTCGTCGGGCAGGACATGCCCGTCCAGTGGCGCCGTGATGTCCGACATGCCGATGAAGAGATGCCGCTCGGGCAGAATGCCGGCCGGGCGTTCCACGACCGTGTTGACGTTGATCAAGGTCACGACATGGCTCGCACCGACCGATGCGACCGTCTCGTGAAGCCGGGCGAGGGACGAAACATGAAGTGTCGGCATGGCGAGTTCCGCTGCAGGGCGTGCGAAAGAGTGGCGCGAGTCGGTGACGATGATATGGCCAATCGTCGCGACATCGGGAACGGCGCGTGCCGTCCGACGGCGACACTCCACAGGAGCCTGCATGAACCTCTGGCTGCGCCTGCTCTGGCTTCTTGTCACCACGCCCTTCCGATCCAGGCTGAAGCCACCTTTCGACATGTCGGTCCTGCCGTTCCGCGTCTGGTTTCACGATCTCGACACCAGCCTGCACATGAACAATGGCCGCTACTGGAGTCTCATGGATCTCGGGCGGACCGACCTGATGCTGCGTACCGGGCTTTGGCGCACGGTGCTGCGTGAGGGCTGGGTGCCGGTGGTCAATGCGGGGACCATTCGTTTCAGGCGTGAATTGCGCCTGTTCCGCCCCTTCGCGCTGGAGACCCGGATCCTGTGCTGGACCGAGAACTGGCTTGTGATGCAGCATCGCATTCTCAGCCGGGGGCGGGACGGCACGGAGATCGTCGCGGCCGTGGCGCTGGTGCGGGCTGCCCTCTACGATCGTGCGACCAGGAGCTACGTGCCGGTGGACCGCATTCTCGCGGATATCGGAATCAGCACTGATAGCCCGCCGCAGAGCGCCGAGGTCGCGGCCTTTCTCGCCTCGGAGGAGGCGATGCGCCAGGCCGGTGCCGCCGAGCGCTGAGCGGGGCAGGTCCCCCCGCTATTCAGCGGCGAGACGCATCGCGCGCCATTGCGCAAGCAGGGCTCGGAGGGCTCCGGGTTTCAGCGGCTTGTTGAGGATATGAACGTCGAAGGCCGCGGCCGCCTCCCGCACCTGCGGCGAGCGATCGGCTGTCAGCAGGATCGCGGGAACGCGCCTGGCGGAACGATCGCGCAAGGCCGCGATCGCGCTCAGCCCGTCGCCATGGTCGAGATGGTAGTCGGCGATGATCACGTCCGGCATGCCGTGGGCCTGAACCTGCGCAAGCGCTTCGTCCAGGCCGGGCGCGGTTGCGACGGCACAGCCCCATCCTTCGAGCAGGCGCTTCATCCCATCGAGGATCGTCGGTTCGTTGTCTATCGCCAGGAGCTTGAGACCGGCCAATTGCCCCGCAGGCGTCGGGGGCGGGGTACTGCTGGTCGCCATGGCCGGGAGCGGCGCCGTGCGCGGCACCATGACCGAGAACCGCGTTCCGCGCCCTGGCGTGGAGATCAGGGTGAGCTTGTGGTCGAGCGTGCGGGAGATGCGTTCGACGATTGAAAGCCCGAGCCCGAGGCCACGGGCGACCCTGGCCCCCTGATCGAGCCGTTGGAACTCGCGAAACACCGTCTTCTGCTTGCTGGCAGGAATCCCGAGGCCGGTATCGAGTACCTCGATCGAAACCTGATTGCCGCGGCGGCGGCAGCCGACCAGGACCTTCCCGTTCGGCGTGTACTTGATCGCGTTCGATATCAGGTTCTGCAGCAGCCGGCGCAGCAGGCGCCGGTCCGAGCGCAGGGCGACGGAACTGGGCGAAAACACCAGTTGCAGGCCTCGTTCCTGAGCGCTCGGCTCGAATTCGCGCTGGAGTTGGCGCATCAGTTCGTCGAGCCTGAAACTGGTCAGTTCCGGTTTGAGTGCGCCCCCGTCGAGACGCGAGATCTCCAGCAGTGCCGTCAGGATTTCCTCGACCGCGTCCAGCGACGCATCGATATTCTCAGCCAGCTCGGGGCTGGTGGCGATCCGGTCACGCTCGACCAGTGCCGTCGCATAGAGCCTCGCGGCATTGAGGGGTTGCAGCAGGTCGTGGCTGGCGGCGGCCAGAAAGCGCGTCTTGGACGCATTCGCCTCCTCGGCTTCGGCCTTGGCGCGCTGAAGCTCGGCGTTGACGTGGAGAATTTCCTCGGTGCGTTCGGCGACGCGTCGCTCGAGACTCTCATTGGTCCGCTCGAGTTCTTCATGCGCGGCGACGGTCTCGGTGATGTCGGTATAGGTCGTCACCAGGCCGCCGTCGGGGAGCGGATTCGAGCGGATCTCAATGACCTTGGTCGAGGGAAAAAGCTTGAGCCGGACGGGCTCGCGGTCATTGACAAAGCTCTCGAGCCGCGCGGCCATCAACTCATCCTGCTCGCCATCGCCATAGGCGCCGCGGGCAGCGTTGAAGCGGACGATCTCGTCGAGCCCGGTGCCGAACCGCACCAGCGACTGCGGCAGATCATAGAGCTCGATGAAGGCCTGGTTCCAGGCGAGCAGCCGCAGGTCCCGGTCCAGCACGGTGATGCCCTGGCCGGCATGGTCGAGACCGTGCTGCAGAATATCGCGATTATATTGCAGGGCTGCCGAAGCATCATCGAGCAGTTTGAAGGCGGCTTCCGTCGACAGGTTCCGGCGGCGCAGCAGCAGGGAAAGCACAAGCCGCGAGGATGCCGCGCCGATGGCCGACGAGAGCAGATGCTCGCCGAAGCGCAGCATGTGGATGTCGGCCTCGCGATTGCTGCTGCTGGCAACCTCGCCACGCCCGATGGAGAAGCCCTCGAATGCGCGCTGCGTCCGCTCCTGGCCGAGATAGCGGCCGATGGTCGACTGCAGCTCGGCCTCCGTGACGCTGGACCGCCAGAGCGAGAAGGACTGGGCCATCGTTGCGCGGTCGGACGTGACGAAGGAGTTGGCCTGCAGGCGCTCCATGGCATTGGCCGGTCGCAGCAGGGAGAAGCCGACATAACAGAGAAGGTTGAGGCCGAGGCTCCACAACACGCCGTGTGGCAGGGCCGGCAGATCGAGGCCGAGCAGGGCTTCCGGCCGCAATGAGGTGATGCCCAGCGGCCCCTTGGCCACGATCTCGCTCCAGACGCTGGTGGGGTATGCGAGGCTGGGGACCAGCAGCGTGTAGGCCCAGGTCAGCGTGCCTGCCGTCAAGCCCGCGACGGCGCCGAGCGCGGTGCCGCGCCGCCAGAGCAATCCGCCGAAGAATGCCGGCGCGATCTGTGCGGTTGCCGCAAAGGACAGGAGCCCGATCGAGACCAGCGCCGCTTCACCCGCCGCTCGGTAATAGGCATAGCCCATCAGGATCACGGCGAGGATGGCGAAGCGCCGGATGATCACGACCTGCGAACCGAGGTCGCCGCCGGTCGGGCCGGAACGCAGCGATCTCGGGATGGCTCGGTCCGGGTCGGCCAGCAGGCCACGACCGCGGACCAGCAGCGGCATGACGAGATGGTTGGAGATCATGATGGCGAGCGCGACCGACGCGACGATCACCATCGCGGTCGCGGCGGAGAGCCCGCCGATGAAGACGAACAGCGCGAGCAAGCCTGCACCCCGCTCCAGCGGCAGCAGCAGCACGGTCATGTCGCGATCGATGCCGCTTCCCGGCATCAGCAACTCGCCCGCCGCCGCCAGCGGCAGCACGAAGAGATTGATCAGGACGAGATAGAGCGGAAACATCCAGGCGGCGCGGCGGACGTCGCCCGGATCCCGGTTCTCGACGATCGTCATGTGGAATTGCCGTGCCAACAGCAGCGCGGCGAAGGAGGAGAGCAACGTCAGCGTCAGGAAGGTCGGCCAGCTCGAGGTCCGCTCCCAGATCGGAGGCGCCCCGTCCGGCATCTTCGCTGCCTGGGCGAGGAGGTCCCCGAAACCATCGAACAGGCCGTAGGCGACGAAGATTCCGAGTGCGAGAAACGCCACCAGCTTGACCAGCGATTCCGCCGCAATCGCCAGGACCAGCCCGTCCTGATGCTCGGTCGCGTCGATATGGCGCGTGCCGAAGGCACAGGCGAAGCCGGCGAGCACCATGGCGACGAGGAAGGCGAGGTCGCTGAGGACCGGGACATCCGGCGTCAGCGCCTTCCCGCCGGTTGCGGTCAGGAATACCGAGAGTGAATTCGCGACGGCCTTGAGCTGCAAGGCTATGTAGGGCAGTGCGCCGATCACGGCGACGAGACAGACGAGAGCGGCAACCCGCTCGCTCTTGCCGTAGCGCGCGCCGACGAAATCCGCGATCGAGGTGATGTTCTGCGACTTGGCGATCTCGACGATACGCGTGACGAACCGATAGCCGAAGCCGATGACCAGGATCGGCCCGACATAGATGCCGAGGAAATCGAAGCCGGCGCGATTGGCGAAGCCGACGGAGCCGTAGAAGGTCCAGGAGGTGCAGTAGACGCCGAGCGCCAGCGCATAGATCGTCGTGCGCGCTGGCCCGCCCATCAGCTTGCGGCCGAACGTATCGGCAGCGTGAGCGATGGCAAACAGCACGCAGAGATAGCCGAGCGCGACCAGAACGACGGACCAGGCCGGGATCATCTTGCCTCCATGCCAGAGCGGCAGCAGCGCAGCCTAGTGCATGTGCACGCCGAGCGCGATGCGGCTTTAGGCCGAGGCTCTGTCTAAGCTGTTGATCTCGCGAGGTCTTGGACTGGCGGATATCCATTGGGCGCGGGCGAATATTGCCCGGCTGTTGCGCTGCGGCATCGTGCTGTCGCCCGTTCAACCCGGGCCAAGACTGTGCACTGACCAAGGGGCGGCGCCCTGACGGGCTTCTAACCGTTGCAACTCTCAATTAGCCTGCGACATCCGCGCACGCCGTCCGATCGGCGTGAAGCCGATCATCCCGTGGCGAAGGGGCAGGGCAATGCTGAAGGAATTCAAAGAATTTGCGATGAAGGGCAACGTCATCGACCTCGCCATCGGCGTGGTCATCGGCGCGGCCTTCGGCAGGATCGTCGACTCTCTCGTCAGCGACATCATCATGCCGATCTTCGGCGCGCTGGGCGGTCTCGATTTCTCCAATTACTTCTTCGGCCTCAATAGTGCGGTCACCAGCCCGATCCTGTCCGAGGCCAGGAAGCAGGGCGCTGTGTTCGCCTATGGCAGCTTCGTCACTGCCGCCATCAATTTCCTGATCATCGCCGTTGCCTTGTTCCTGGTCGTGAAGGGCATCAACCGGGTGAAGCGGGACCAGAAGGCAGCCCCGGCCGAGCCGGCGCCCCCGTCGCAGGACGTCGTGCTTCTCGCCGAAATCCGCGATTTGCTGAAGCAGAAGAACGCCTGACTTCGCTCACCGCTCGCGGGCAATTCATCACCGCGAGCGATCGACCCGATCTCGCGATTTCATGCTTCCCGCCCGCCGCTTCGGCTAAAGGTGAGGCATTGAACTTGCGAGGTCGAAGCCGATGACGACGAGCACGCTGCCGGGCGCCAGCCTGATTGCCGAGTTGAGGCCAGAGGCCCGTAACGCGCCCGAAAGCGGCATCGTCGAGGTGGTCAATCACGGCCGGCTGAAGCCCGGCCTGATCCCGCTCTGGGTCGGCGAGGGCGATCTCTCGACGCCCGATTTCATCGTCCGGGCCGCCAACAAGTCATTGGCCGATGGCGAGACCTTCTACACCTGGCAGCGCGGCATTCCGGAACTGCGCGAGGCGCTCGCGCGCTACCACACGGCGCTTTACGGCCAGCCGCTTTCGGCCGACCGCTTCTTCGTCACCGGATCGGGCATGCAGTCCGTTCAGATCGCCGTCCGGATGATCGCCGGACCTGGCGACGAACTCGTGATTCCGACGCCGGCCTGGCCCAATTTCGCCGCGGCCATCGGCGTGGCGGGAGCCAGGGCCGTCTGCGTGCCGATGGATCTGGAGCACGGCCGCTTCACGCTCGATCTCGACAAGCTCGCCGCGGCGATCACGCCGAAGACGCGCGCGCTCGTCATCAATTCCCCGGCGAACCCGACCGGCTGGACCGCGACCAAGGACGAGTTGGCCGCGTTGCTTTCCCTGGCTCGCAAGCACGGTATCTGGATCATCGCCGACGAGATCTATGGCCGCTTCGTCTATGGCGGGGCGCCGCGCGCAGCCTCCTTCCACGACGTGATGGAAGCTGAGGATCGCGTCCTCTTCGTCCAGACCTTCTCGAAGAACTGGGCCATGACGGGTTGGCGCATCGGCTGGATCGAGGTGCCGGCCGCCTTCGGCCAGGTGGTCGAGAACCTGATCCAGTATTCGACCTCGGGATCGCCGGTCTTCGTCCAGCGCGCCGCGATCGCCGCCCTCACCGAGGGCGAGCCTTTCGTCGCCGAGCAGATCGCGCGTGCGACCGAAGGCCGGAAGATCATCTTCGAAGGCCTGAAGGCGACGAACCGGGTTTCGCTGACCGCGCCGGACGGCGCCTTCTACCAGTTCTTCAACGTCGACGGCCGTGAAGATTCACGCGCGCTGGCGATCGAACTGGTCGACGAGGCCAATGTCGGCCTGGCGCCGGGCACCGCTTTCGGTCCCGGAGGCGAGACGGGCTTGCGGCTTTGCTTCGCGCGCAAATCGTCCGATCTCGTCGAGGCGGTGGCGCGGCTGCAAAGAGCGCTGACGTCATAGGCCCCGCTGAGCGCAGGCCAGCCTTGCGCGGCGGTAGCATCTCCTCGTTTGACCCGATTGCGCGCCGCGTTCATTGATCGGCCTTGCGTCGTGTCTCTTCGGCGCTTGCTCCGAGTGACATGACCGGTCCGGCTTACATCCCCTACAGGTTCAAGACATTGTCGCGTGAAGCGGCCGTGATCGCTTGCGCCGCACTCGGCGGGGGCCTTTTCGCGCTGTTCGACGTGCCGGCCGCCTGGCTCTCAGGTTCGATGCTGATCGTCTCGATCGTCGGCGTCGCCAAGCGCCTGCCCAATCTGCGCAAGCCCTGGTTCGATGCGACCATGCTGATGTCGGGGGTGCTGATCGGCTCCTCCGCGACGCCCGAGGCGCTTGCGGCGACGGCGCGCTATCCCGGTTCGCTCGCGGTCCTGTTCGTCGCGCTCGCTGCCATCATGCTCACCACTGGCGCCTATCTGCGTTATGTCGCGCGCTGGTCCTGGATCGATTCCCTGCTGGCCGCCGCGCCGGGGGCGCTGTCGGCGGTCATCGCCGTTGCCCATGCCAAGGGGGCCAATCTTGGCCGCATCGCGGTGATCCAGCTCTTCCGCATCCTCGTCCTGGTCGCGATCCTGCCCAGTCTGATGCGGGCCTTGAGCGATGGCAGCGCCGGTCAAATGCCGGCAGTGATCGTCGCCAGCGCACCGGATATGGCGCTGGTTCTCGGTGTGGCCCTGGTCACCGGGCTCATCTTCGAGCGCATCGGCGTCACCGCCCCCTTCATCCTTGGCGCAACAATGGCCAGTGCCGTGCTGCATGGCGCTGGCGTCGTCCATGGCACGCTCCCGCCTGCGATCGCGACGGTGGTGATGGTCATGTTGGGCGCGGCCATGGGCGGGCGCGTCTCCAACCTCAAGCGCGGCGAGATCGCCGGGCTATTCCCGCTCGCCATTGGCGCCTTCTTCGTCTCGATGGTGGTGGCCTTCGCCTTCGCCTGGCCCGCCGCATGGCTTGCGGGCGTGCCCTATGCCAGCGCAATGGCCGCCTTCGCGCCGGGAGGGCTGGAGGCGATGGCGATGCTTGCCTTCGCCATGGGGCTCGACCCGCTCTATGTCGGCGCGCACCATCTTGCGCGCTTCATGCTGCTCGGCCTTGCCATGCCGTTGCTGGTGGTCCGGATGAAGTCGGAGCCGCCGCAGAGTTGAGCGCGGTTCAGCGCTTCGGCCAGGTCGCCCCATTGGTGTGGGTCATCACTGAGTAGAGTGATGTCGTGCCGCAGATGAAAAGGCGGTTCAGCTTCGCGCCGCCCCAGCAGACATTGGCGACGATCTCGGGAATCAGCACCTTGCCGATCAAGGTGCCGTCGGGGTGATAGATATGCACGCCGTCCGCCGCGCTGGTCCAGATGCGGCCGGTGGCATCGAGCCGGAAGCCGTCGAACAGGCCGGCCGAGCAGGTTGCGAAAATCTCAGAGCGGCCCAGCGACGCGCCGTCCCCCGTCACGGCGCATTTGCGGATATGGCGCGGCCCATCCGGGTCATGGCTCGCCCCCGTATCGGCGATATAGAGCTCGCTCTCGTCCAGCGAGAAGGCGAGGCCGTTCGGCTTGAGGAAGTCGTCGGCGACGATCGAGAGCGCGCCGCTGACCGGATCGATGCGGTAGACGTTGCAGTGGCCGATCTCGCCATCCGCCTTGTCGCCCTCATAGTCGCTGCCGATGCCGTAATCCGGGTCGGTGAACCAGATCGAGCCGTCGGACTTCACCACGACGTCATTGGGGGAATTCAGCCGCTTGCCCTGCCAGTTGTCGGCAAGCACGGTGATCGAGCCGTCATGTTCCGTCCGGGTCACCTGACGCCCGCCATGCTCGCAGGTGACGAGCCGGCCCTGCGGATCAACCGTATTGCCGTTCGAGTTCCGTGCCGGCTGGCGGAAGATGCCGACCTGGCCGCTCGCCTCGTCATAGCGCAGCATGCGGTTGTTCGGGATGTCGGACCAGACCAGGCTGCGATGGGCCGGAAACCAGGCCGGCCCCTCGGACCAGCGGGCCCCCGTCCACAGCCGTTCGACCCGCGCCGAGCCCGGTACGACCCGGTGGAAGCGCTGGTCCAGAACCTCGACGCCTGTGCCTTCGATCAAGCCGAACATGAACGGGATTCTCCAGTGATGTGTCAAAGATCGAGCAAGCCACGTGTCCGGGCAATCCGGCGCCGCGCAGAGGCCCCATGACGGGCGGGCGGGCGCCACATCATAGATCGAGCCCCGCGTCCCAGTACGGCGTCGCGCCATAGAGTTCCGCGAGATAATCGACGAAGACGCGCACCTTCTGCTCCATGTGCCGACGGCTGGGATAGACCGCGTAGACAGCGACACGCTTGCCGACCGAGTAATCCGGCAGCACCCTGACGAGCTGTCCGGTCTTCAGTTCCGGCCCGACATCCCAGGTCGAGCGCAATGCGATGCCGACGCCGGCGAGCAGCGCCTCGCGCACGACCTCGCTGGAATTGGTCCGGAGCGGCCCGTTGACCCGCACGGTGACCGGCCCGGACGGTCCATCCAGCCGCCATTGGTCGGCATTATGGGCAATCAGCGTATGGTGGGAGAGTTCTTCGATGCTGGCCGGTATTCCGTGAGCGGCGACATAGTCCGGCGCGGCGCAAAGCACGCGGTGATTGGGCGCGAGCCGCTTGGCGACAAGGCTGGAATCCTGGAGGTCGGCGATCCTCACCGCGAGGTCGAAACCCTCTGCGATGATGTCGACGAAGGAATCGCTCAGGATCAGGTCGACGGTCACCATCGGATTGGCGTCGAGAAAGGGCTTCAGATGCGGCGCGATATGCAGTCTGCCGAAGGAGGTCGGGGCGGAGACGCGCAAGGTGCCGCGCGCCTGTCCGGTGCCGCTGGCGACCCAGGCCTCGGCATCCTCGATCGAGGACAGGATCGAGACCACGCGCTCATAGAAGCCCTGTCCCGCCTCGGTCAGTGACAATTGTCGGGTGGTGCGCTGCAGCAGCCGTACGCCAAGGCGCTCCTCGAGCCGGCGGATGCGCTTCGAGATCACCGCCGGCGAGAGTTTCAATTCGCGCCCCGCGGCGGACATGCTCTTGGCCGTCACCACATGCGCGAAGACATCCAGATCGCCGAACCGGTCCATGCTCGCCCACCTTTTCCATTTTGGAAATAATCATGGCTTTTGGTCGCGCTGCAAGCGGGTTCGAATTGGTCTAACCTGTTTGTATGAAACCGGGTGTGGGTGATATCGCGAGAGCTGACATCCGGAGGAGGAGACCATGAGCGCCATTGCCTTTCCCGCGCCGCGCGCGGACATCCTGGCGCGCCGCGATGCGATCATCGCCGGGCTTGCCGGACTGGTGGCGCCCGAGGCTCTGATCACCTCCGATGACGAGCGCAGGCCCTATGAGACCGATGCGCTCACCGCCTATCGCCGCATGCCGCTGGCGGTCGTGCTGCCTTCGACGACGCAGGAGGTCGCGGCGGTGCTGCGCTATTGCGGCGAGCAGGGCGTTCCCGTCGTCCCGCGGGGTGCTGGAACCTCGCTCGCCGGTGGCGCGATCCCGCAGGAGGATGCCGTCGTCATCGGTGTCTCCAAGATGAATCGCATCCTCGAGATCGACTATGACAACCGCGCCGCCAGGGTGCAGGCCGGCGTCACCAATCTCGCCGTCACCGGGGCTGTGATGTCCGAGGGCTTTTTCTATGCGCCCGACCCGTCCTCCCAGCTTGCCTGCTCGATCGGCGGCAATATCGGCATGAACTCCGGCGGCGCGCATTGCCTGAAATACGGCGTCACCACCAATAATGTGCTGGGCGTGACCCTGGTGATGCTCGATGGTTCAATCGTCGAGATCGGGGGCGCCCATCTCGATGCCCCGGGGCTCGACCTGCTCGGCTTGATCGTCGGTTCTGAAGGCCAGCTCGGCATCGTCACCGAAGCGACCGTGCGGATCCTGCGCTCGGCCGAGGGCGCACGCCCGGTGCTGTTCGGCTTCCCGAGCAGCGAGCAGGCAGGTGCCGCGGTGGCCGCCATCATCGGCGCCGGCATCATCCCCGTCGCGATGGAGTTCATGGACAAGCCGGCGATCGAGATCTGCGAAGCCTTCGCCAAAGCCGGCTACCCGATGGATGTCGAGGCGCTGTTGATCATCGAGGTCGAGGGCTCGGACGCGGAAATGGACGCTCAGCTTGCGCGCATCGTCGCGATCGCGCGCGAGCATGGCGTCAAGACGGTCAAGGAAAGCAAGTCGGCAATGGAGACCGCCGCGATCTGGAAGGGCCGCAAATCGGCCTTCGGCGCGACGGGCCGGATCGCCGATTACATCTGCATGGATGGTACGATCCCGACCGGGCAACTGCCGTTTGTGCTGCAGCGCATGGCAGAGATCGTCAAAGGCTATGGACTGCGCGTCGCCAATGTCTTCCATGCGGGAGACGGCAATCTCCACCCTCTGATCCTCTATAACTGCAACGACCCCGTCGAGGCGCGCAAAGCCGAGGATGCCGGAAACGACATCCTCAAGCTCTGCGTCGAGGTGGGCGGTTGCCTCACCGGCGAACACGGCGTCGGCATCGAGAAGCGCGATCTGATGCGCGTGCAGTTCAACGAAGCCGATCTCAACCAGCAGATGCGGGTGCGGGCGGTCTTCGACGGCGAGTGGCTGCTGAACCCGGCCAAGGTCTTTCCGCTAGATGGCAGGGTCGCCGCGTGACCATTCACACCCCCACCACGGAAGCCCAGGCCTGCGCCGTCGTTGCCTCCGTCGCTGCCACCGGCACGCCTGTCACCCTTCGCGGCGGTGGTACGCGGACCGGCCTGGGGCGCCCGACCCAGGTCGTGAGCACCATTTCCAGCGCGGGGCTGACCGGCATCACGCTGTACGAGCCCTCCGAGATGGTGATTGGCGCCAGGGCGGGAACCCCGCTCGCGGAAATCCTGCGGACACTGGCCGACCGCGGCCAGATGCTGCCCTTCGAGCCGATGGATCATCGCGCATTGCTGGGCACGGAGGGCGAGCCGACGATCGGTGCGGTCGCTGCCGGAAATATCTCCGGTCCGCGCCGGATCAACGCTGGAGCAGCCCGCGACTCGCTGATCGGGATCAGGCTGATCAACGGCCGGGGCGAGGCGATCAAGTCCGGCGGCCGGGTCATGAAGAACGTCACCGGGCTCGACCTGGTCAAGCTGGTGAGCGGTGCCCACGGCACGCTTGGCTTCCTGACCGAAGTCACCTTCCGCGTATTGCCGGCGCCGGAATGCGTGGTCACGCTGGCCTGGCCCGGACTTGCCGATGAGGCGGCGGTCGCTCTGCTTTCGGCCGCGCTGGGCTCGCCCTTCGAACCAATGGCGGCGGCGCATCTGCCGGCCGGCATCGGGGCCGACCAGGCCCGCACACTGCTCAGGCTGGAGAATTTCGCGAGCTCGATCGCCTATCGCACCGATGCGCTGGGCGAATTGCTGAGCCAGTACGGCAGGCCGGAACTGATCGAGGGGGCTGCCTCGCAGGAGCTGTGGCATTCTGTACGGGATGCGAGGTTCTTCGCCGGAAGCCATGAAGCCGTCTGGCGGCTTTCGCTTGCTCCGACGAAGGCCCCGCGCGCTACGGCTGCGATCATCCAAGCCTTGCCGCAAGCGCGCTGGTTCTATGACTGGGGCGGCGGTCTGGTCTGGCTGGCGGTGCCGGTTGACGAGGACGCTGGAGCCGCCGCGATCCGTGCTGCAATCAGGTCGCTCGGCGGTCACGCGACCCTGGTGCGCGCACCCCACGCGGTTCGCGCTGTTGTACCGGTCTTCGAACCACTGGCCGAGCCGCTGATGCGGGTCACGGCCGGAATCAAGAACAGCTTCGACCCGGCCGGAATCTTCGAGCCCGGCCGGATGTATGCGGGGATTTGATGGTGTTCGACCACATAACCGCCTCGCGCGAGAGTCGCGCTCAGGAAGAGAAACGGGAAGCATGGGCGCCGGGGCGGTTCAGGCCGGGCACGATCGCCCTCGTCGCGGCTCTGATGATTGCCGCGGCTGCCCTGATCCTGTTTGTCATGGGGCGCGAGCCGATCTGCAAATGCGGCTACGTCAAGCCATGGTACGGCGAGGTCATGTCGTCGGAGAACTCTCAGCACATTGCCGACTGGTACACCTTCTCCCACATCATCCGCGGTTTCCTCTTCTACGGGCTGTTCTGGTCGATCCGCCGGCTGACCGGACTGCCAATCTCGTTCGGGCAGGCACTTCTCCTCGCGATCCTGATCGAGAATGCCTGGGAAATCGCCGAGAATAGCCCGGCCATGCTCGATCGCTACCGGGAAATGACAATCTCGCTCGGCTATACCGGCGACAGCATCATCAATTCAGTCTCCGATATCGCGGCGATGATCGTGGGCTTTCTTCTTGCCCGTGTCCTGCCCGTCTGGCTCACCATTTCTCTCGCGCTCGGGATGGAGCTGGTGGTCGGCTACCTGATCCGCGACAACCTGACCCTGAATATCATCATGCTGATCTACCCCACCGACTGGATCAAAATCTGGCAGGGAGGGGCTTGACCGATGCAGACCAACTTCACGCCCGAACACCTCGCCTCCGATCCGCGCCTGCCGGCATCGGAGAAGATCCTGCGCACCTGCGTGCATTGCGGATTCTGCACGGCGACCTGCCCGACCTATCTCTTGCTGGGTGACGAACTCGATTCCCCGCGCGGGCGTATCTATCTGATCAAGGACATGCTGGAGAACGGCAAGCCGGCCACCGAGCAGGTGGTGAAGCATGTCGACCGCTGCCTTTCCTGCCTCTCCTGCATGACGACTTGCCCTTCAGGCGTGCATTACATGCACCTTGTCGATCATGCCCGGGCCCATATCGAGGAGACCTATCAGCGTTCCTGGCATGACGAGGCGTTGCGCCGGGTGCTCGCTGCGATCCTGCCCTATCCCGGTCGGTTCCGCACCGCGATGCTGGCGGCGATGCTGGGCAAACCCTTCGGGAGCCTTCTCGGCCTGCTGCCGCAGGTCGGCGGGCGGCTGAAGGCGATGCTGGCGCTGGCGCCTGCACGCCTGCCGGCGCGCTCGACCATGGAGGGGCCGCAGGTTTTCCCCGTCACGGCCGTGCGCCGCAAGCGCGTGGCGCTGCTTTCGGGCTGCGCCCAGCCGGTGCTCGACCCCGCCATCAACGAAGCGACGATCCGCCTGTTGACGCGCCATGGCGTCGAGGTCGTGCTGCCGAAGGGCGAGGGCTGCTGCGGCGCGCTCGTCCATCACATGGGCCGCGAACAGGACAGTCATGTCTTTGCCCGGCGCAACATCGACGCCTGGATGGCCGAGGTCGACGGCGAGGGGCTGGATGCCATCCTGATCACCGCCTCAGGCTGCGGCACCACGGTCAAGGATTACGGCTTCATGTTCCGCAACGAGCTGGCCTATGCGGAGAAGGCGGCGACGATCTCGAGCCTCGCGAAGGATGTCACCGAGTTCCTCGAGACGCTCGAGCTGCGCCATGTCCGTGAGGTCGCGCTGCCCGTGACGTATCACTCTGCCTGCTCGATGCAGCACGGGCAGCAGCTCAAGGACGGGCCGAAGCGCCTTCTGAGTGGAGCCGGCTTCAAGGTGAAGGAGGTGCCGGAGGGCCATATCTGCTGCGGCTCGGCCGGTGTCTACAATATCCTCCAGCCCGAGATCGCGGGACAGCTGCGCGAACGCAAGATCGGCCATATCGAGAAGACGAAGCCGCAGATCGTCGCCACCGGCAATATCGGCTGCATGACCCAGCTCGCGAAGGGCTTTGCCGACCGGGGCGCGACGACCCCGGTCGTGCATACTGCCGAGCTGCTCGACTGGGCCACCGGCGGGCCGCTGCCGGAGAAGCTGGCAAGGGCGGGGATCAAGGATGCCCCCCTCGGTGAGCCGCGTCAGCAGAAAGACATGCTGTTCGCGGCCGAATAGGCGCTTCCCGCTCGGGGAGGGGCAAGCGTGCTTGCCCCCGTTGCCCGGTCAAGTTACCGAACGCGGGACCTTATCCTGCGGGCCGTTCCGCATCTCGTTCAAGAAGTGAAGCCTGAACCATGTCGAAACCCGACAAGCTGAAAGCCCGCCAGCCGCGTGGTTTCATCGACCGCGGTCCTGCCGATGTGGCGGCGACCGAGCGCATGCTGTCCGTCATTCGCGAGAGCTTTTCGCTCTATGGCTTCGACCCGGTCGAGACCCCCTTCGTCGAGTACACAGACGCGCTCGGAAAATTTCTGCCGGACCAGGACCGGCCGAACGAGGGCGTCTTCTCCTTTCAGGACGACGACGAGCAGTGGCTCTCGCTGCGCTATGACCTGACGGCGCCGCTGGCGCGCTATGTCGCCGAGAATTTCGATGCGCTGCCAAAACCCTATCGCAGCTATCGCGCGGGCTACGTCTTCCGCAACGAAAAGCCCGGGCCCGGGCGCTTCCGTCAGTTCATGCAGTTCGACGCCGATATCGTCGGTTCGGGCTCGGTCGCGGCCGATGCCGAGATCTGCATGCTCGCTGCCGACACGATGGAGCGTCTCGGCATCAAGCGCGGCGACTATGTCGTCAAGGTCAACAACCGAAAGGTGCTCGATGGCGTCATGGAGGCGATCGGGCTTGGCGGCGAGGAGAATGCCGGGCGCCGGCTGACCGTGCTGCGTGCAATAGACAAGCTCGACAAGTTCGGCCCCGACGGCGTGCGGTTGCTGCTGGGTGACGGGCGCAAGGACGAGAGCGGCGATTTCACGAAGGGTGCGGGGCTGGGCGCCGAACAGGCCACGCGCGTCCTGTCCATTCTTGATGCCAGGGCCGCAGACAATGCCGCGACCGCGCAGCGTCTCGCAGATGGCTTCGCGTCGACGCCCGTTGGCCATGAAGGGGCCGAGGAATTGCGCATGATGGCTGATCTGATCGCAGCGGCTGGCTATGCCGACCGCGTCGTCATCGATCCTTCCGTCGTGCGCGGCCTCGAATATTACACCGGCCCGGTCTACGAGGTGGAGCTGACCTTCCCGGTCACCAATGACGACGGTCAGGTCGTGCGCTTCGGTTCGGTCGCCGGCGGCGGGCGTTATGACGGGCTGGTCGGCCGCTTCCGGCCGGAACCGGTGCCGGCGACGGGTTTCTCGATCGGTGTCTCGCGGCTCTATTCGGCACTGAAGGCGGTGAAGTCGCCATTGGTCGACACGAAGAACGAACTGCCGCTCGTCGTCGTCACCGCCATGGACAACAAGACACCCGAGCATATGCCGGCCTATCAGGCATTCGTGTCTCAGCTCCGCCAGGTCCGGGATGGGGATGGCAAGCCCTTGCTGCGTGCCGATCTCTATCTCGGCGGGTCCGGCTTCAACGCCCAGATGAAATATGCCGACAAGCGCGGCGCGGTCTGTGCGGTGATCCAGGGCTCCTCCGAGCGCGAGGCAGGCACGATCGTGATCAAGGACCTGATCCTCGGCGCGGAACTCGCTGCCGCCAGCCGCGACGTCAAGGATTCGGCAGAGCACAAGGCCAGGCAGGCCGAGGCTCAGTTCGCCGTGCCGGTGAGCGAGCTGGTCGAGGGGGTGAAGCGGGTGCTGAAGCGACACGGCTGAGCCCGACGACGCTCAGCTCCGGGCAGGGCGGAGGGCCGGCCGGGCACAGGTAAGAGGCTGGCACTCCGAGCCTTCCTTGCCCGACATACCGCTTTGCCTCCTCCAGATCTGCGGAAGGGCAAAGCGTTCGCGTTCCACCCGGGACGGACGCCCGCGCAAATCCCGCTAACCCAATTCCCTAAAAACCATCGAAAATCCATGGCGCGGCTGCTAGGACAGCCGCGCAACAGGAAGCTGCCCTTGTCCGCCACACGCGCCAGCATCGACACCGTGATCGCGCTCCTCGCCGCTGAGGGCTATCAGCGCGCCGAGCCGGCGATTCTGCAGCCGGCCGATGTCTTTCTCGATCTCTCGGGCGAAGATATCCGCCGGCGCATCTTCATGACGCAGGATGCCGACGGCCGCGATTGGTGCCTTCGCCCGGAATATACGATTCCGGTGGCGCTGGATCACATCGCGGCGGGCGTGAGTGCGCCAATGGCCTATGCCTATGCCGGACCGGTCTTCCGCATGCGCTCGCGTGAGCCAGGTGAATTCGCACAGGCCGGGCTCGAGTCCTTTGGCCGCGAGGATTTTGCCGCAGCCGATGCCGAGATCATGGCACTGACGATCGAGGCGGCGGCGGCGCTTGGCTTGACGCAGCCGCGTGTTCTGATGGGCGACGTCGCACTGCTCGGCGCATTGCTCGATGGTCTGGCCGTGCCGCAGGGTGCACGCCGCCGGCTGATGCGCGCGGTCGTGCAGGGCAAGGCGGCCGAGGCGGTCGAGGCGCTCGATCCGCCGGCCGCCGCTGGCGAAACGGCTCATGCAGGACTGCTCAAGGCACTGGAGGGGCAGGATCCCAAGGCGGCCAAGGCCTTTGTCGAGGATGTGTTGTCGATCGCCGGGATCTCGACGGTCGGCGGCCGCTCCGCCGGCGATATCGCCGAACGCTTCCTGGCCCGTGCCGCCGAGCGCGAGAACCCGGTCAATGAGGATGTGAAGGCCGTGCTCGGCCAGGCCCTTGCCATCACGGGTGATCCCGATGCCGCGTCGGCCGCATTGCGGGCACTTTCCGACCAGGCTTCGCTCGATCTCGGCCAGCAACTCGACGCCTTCGACGAGCGCACCGGCTTCCTTGCGGCGCGTGGTGTCGATGTCGGCCAGATCTCCTTCTCGACGGGCTTCGCCCGCAATCTCGACTATTACACCGGCTTCATCTTCGAGCTGCATGATCTGAGCCGCAGCGACGGCAGGCCCGTTGCCGGCGGTGGCCGCTACGACAACGTGCTCGGTCGCCTCGGTGCGCCTCAGCCGGCCCCGGCAGTCGGCGCCTCGCTCTGGCTCGACCGGCTGACGGGACAATCATCATGAGCGACGCTCCGCTGGTTCTCGCGGTCCCCTCGAAGGGGCGGCTCCAGGAAAACGCCACTGCCTTTTTCGGCCGTGCCGGGCTGAAATTCGTGCAGTCGCGTGGCTCGCGCGACTATCGCGGCACGATCGCGGGATTGGACGGCGCGGAAGTCGCGTTCCTCTCGGCCTCGGAGATCGTCTCGCAACTGGCTTCCGGCGCGTCCCATCTCGGGATCACGGGCGAGGACCTCGTGCGCGAACAGGTGGCCGATGCCGATGCCGCTGTCGAGATGCTGACGCCGCTCGGCTTCGGCCACGCCAATGTCGTGGTCGCCGTGCCGCAGGCCTGGATCGATGTCCGCTGCATGGCCGATCTCGACGATGTCGCGAGCCATATGCGCGCACGCCATGGCCGTAAACTGCGCGTCGCCACCAAATATGTGAACCTGACACGCCGCTTCTTCGCCGAGCACGGGCTTGGCGATTACCGCATCGTCGAGAGCCTGGGCGCGACGGAGGGGGCGCCGGCCGCCGGCTCCGCGGAAATCATCGTCGACATCACCACGACCGGCGCGACGCTGGCCGCCAACGCCCTGAAGATTCTGGACGATGGCGTCATGCTGGCCTCCGAGGCCAACCTCGTCGCCTCGGTGCGGGCCCCGTGGAGTCCGCGCGCGCGCGCCGCCGCCAATGCCATTCTCTCGCGCATCGCGGCCGAGGAGGAGGGGCGTTCGGTCCGGGAGATCCGCGCGCGGCTCATCGACGCGAAGCCAGTTGCCATCGAGGAGATGGCGGCGCGACATGGCGCGCGGCTGCCCTTCGGTGCGAATGCCGAGAGCGGTATCCTGGCCATCCACTGCCCGGAGAAGGCGGTCTTCGCACTGGTCGACGACCTGGCCGGCTCCGGCGCTGATGAGATCACCGTCAACGCCCCGGCCTATGTCTTCCGCAAGGCCAACCCCCTGCTGGAGCGCCTGCTGGCGCGCATCTGAGCGAGATTTGGCGTTACCTTGGGCTGAAGCCGGCCCCATTTCCGACGCGATGCCGCGTGACGTTGCTGGCGCTGCCACTCGGCAAAGCAACGTTGTCGCAATGATCGCAGTTGATCCCAACGCGATACGGTTCTAGGCGTTTCCATGAGAGCGGGGCGTGGGCTATCGTCCCGACCCCGCATAGGTAGAGAAATGATGAATCGACGCCTTGGCTACGCCGCTGTCTTCGCCCTGAGCCTCGCGCCACTGCTGATCGTCTCGCCGGCTTCCGCTCAGCGGAAGGCGCTGACGCCGCGTGATGCGCAGCAGAACCAGCAGGGGCAGGCACCTGCGTCGGCGCAGCAGGAAAAGACCTTCCCCCTGGGCGCTTCCTGGACGGCGGTTTCGATGAACGGCAAGTCCATCGCCGAGCGCAAGGCGACGCTGCAGATCGACTCGAACCTGCGTGGCACGGGTTACAGCGGCTGCAATACGTTTTCCGCTGCGGCATACCCGCTGCGCCAGCAGGGGATCGCGGTTGGCCCCATGGCCATCACCAAGCGCTCCTGCGACAAGGGTGCTGCCGAATTCGAGCGGGCCTATCTGGTCGCTCTGCGCGGAGCCCGCAACTGGGACCTCGTCGAGGGCAGGCTGGTGATCAAGAGCTCATCGGGCGAGCTGCGCTTCGATCGCGGCATCTGACGACGGTCAGCCACCGGCTCCGGTTCTCCTGACGATCTGCCTTTCCCGACACGAGGCGTGGCGCGGGAAAGTCAGACAAGCGCCCGGCTACGGGCGCTCGTTACTCACGACTGAACAGCTGGCTCACGGACCATCGCGCGGGGGCTGTGCGTTCCATCCGCGTTCGGCTGCATGACGACGATTTCGTCGTGCATCTCCCGCAATGTCGAGCGATGCCCGATCGAGACAATCTTCGTCTGCGGCAGCGTCCGGTCGATGAGGTCGTAGATTTCCCCTTCCAGCTTCTCGTCGAGCGAGGCGGTGGCCTCGTCAAGGAAGAGCCAGTCGGGCTTTGCCAGCAAGGCGCGCGCAACGGCAAGGCGCTGCTGCTCGCCGCCTGACAAGCGCTGTGCCCAGAGATCGACATCGTCGAGCCGGTCGATCAGGTGGGCCAGCTTGACCTGGGTCATCGCGGTCGCAATGTCGGCATCGGAATAGGTGTCGTCGACCGCTGGATAGGACATGGCGGCGCGCAAGGTCCCCTGCGGCAGATAGGGGCGCTGCGGCAGCAGCATGATCCGCGCGCTGGCGGGAACCCCGACCTTGCCTTCACCGAAGGGCCAGATGCCGGCTATGGCGCGGAACAGCGTCGATTTTCCCGATCCTGACGGTCCGATCACCAGCGTCGAACGCGCGGCCCCGAGTTCGAGCCCATCGACCCGCACGATCGGCGTGCCATTCGGTAGCGTCAGTGTCGTGCCGTCGATATGGACCGCGTTTCCGGGCAGTGCCGCCTGGTGAATGCCCTTCTCGCCGGCCGTGGCTGCCTGCGCCTGCGCGATCGCGCCTTCGAAGGTGGTCAGGCGGTTGATCGAGGCCAGATAGGAGGCGATGGCCTGATAGCTGTTGATGAAGAACGACATCGCCGTCTGGACGCGATCGAAGGCCGAGGCGACCTGCGTCATGATGCCGAGCGTGATGATGCCCGTGAAGTAGTGCGGCGCGAGCAGCACATAGGGCACGACCACATTCGCCTGATTATAGGACAGGGTGAAGCTGGTCAGCTTCACCCTGCTCCAGACCAGTCGATAGAAGTTCGTGACGATGTCGCCGAAGCGCTGGCTCAGGTGCCGCTGCTCGGAAGCTTCGCCGCGCATCAGCGCGATCTGCTCGGAATATTCACGCAGTCGAGCCAGCGAGAAGCGGAAATTAGCCTCCCGGCGTTCCTGCTCGAATTCGAGCCCGATCAGCGGCTTGCCGATGAGATGCGTAATCCAGGTCGCCGCGATCGAGTAGATCAGCGCCATCCACAGCAGGAAGCCCGGGATGATGATCTCGGTGCCCGGGATGGTGATCGGGACCGGGATCGACCAGAGGATGATCGAGAACGAGACGAGTGTCGAAATCTGCGACAGCAGCGGCAGGGCGAAGTTGTAGGTCTGGTTGACGAAGGCGCGGGTATCTTCCGCGATACGCTGGTCAGGGTTGTCGGCAGTGCCCGCCAGCGAGATCCGGTAATGCGTGGCATTGCCGAGCCAGCTCTTGCTGTATTTTTCGGCCATCCAGCGCCGCCAGCGGATCAGCAGCGTGTAGTTGGCGAACATCTCGATCAGGTTCGAGACCACCGATATGGCGGCCCAGACGCTGAAGACGAAGATCAACTGATACCAGAATGACGGCGCGTCCTTATTCTGTATCGCGTCGTAGAAATCGCGATTGAAGAAGCTCAGGCGCAGCGAGATGCCAACCTGCGCCTGGTTCAGGACCACCAGGAAGATCAGCAGGATGACGCCGAGACGCCCGAGCTGGATCTGAAAGGTGCCGAAGGGCCAAAGCTGCGCCGTCGTGGTCGCGGTCGAGGAAAAATAGGGCGACGCCAGGCGTGAGATGCGCTGGATCACGGGGATGAACGAGATCGCATAGATCAGGATGCCGAAGACGGCGACCGTCGTGGCGAGGCTGGCAGGAGGAGCGAGCGCCGCCAAGTTGGCCGGCCAATAGCCTAGCTGTGCCAGCACCGAGCCGGCCCCGAAGACGACGTACTCCACGCCGAAAATCCCGGAGAAGATCTTCAGGAAGAAGCTGACTTCGGTCGAGCGAAAGGTCGCGAGGGCAAGCAGCACACCCACGGCGCCCATGCCGAGCATGCCGCCGCTGCCGCTCTGCTGCCACGCCACAAGCGCGATGGCGGCGAGCGCAGCGACAAAGAAACTCAAAAGACGCATCAGGTCTTCCTTACCGGGGAATTCGCGCCAGCGCCGGCGCATGTGAACTATATCTTCTAGCCGACCGCACCAGACAAAAAAGCCCGGCTCAAGGCCGGGCGTGTCGATTTCAGCGATTTGTGATGCAGCGTCAGCCGCGATCGAGCGACAGCCGGCCCGGCCCCGCGGCGAACAGCACGAGGAAGCCGCCGACGACGGAGAGGTTCTTCATGAAGAGGAGCTGCTGCATGGGCTGTGCCCAGTTCATGTGAAACAGCAGCGTCGCAGCCAGAGTGAAACCGGCAAGGGCAAACGCAGCAAGACGCGTCTTCCAGCCGAGAACGACCATCAGGCCGCCCAGAAGCTCGACCGCGATCACGAGAGGCAGCAGAATGGCGGGTACGCCAGCCGAGGCCATGTATTGTTGTGTACCAGCATAGCCGCTGATCTTGGAGTAGCCAGCGAGCACGAACATCAGGGCAAGCAGGATGCGGCCGACGAGCTTGGTGCCGTCGGCAAGGGCGGGCGAGTTCAGCATGGAGCAGACCTTCGCGAGTGAGTGCCACAGAGCGCGGCGGAATGCCGCAGCTTGCGGGAATAGGGCCTGCAACCAAAGTCGGTGCAAGAGCCGGTGCGGCCTGCGGAACCAATTCCCGACTTCGATCGGCGACTTCATTGTTGAAAACGCCTGTCGTGCTGCATTGCGGCGGCAGATCGCCGCTCAGCCTGCGGGCTTCTGCTTGCGTCGGGCTTCAAGCTCCTCCGTCACCGCGATGACGTCGAGATAGTCCTCGTGCTTCGCCGGGGCGTAGGCGGAAACCTGACCGTCGGTATAGACCTTCCAGACCTCGGGTGCCTCCGCCTTCATCGCCATCATCGCAGCGACGAAGGCATCCTTCAGTCCCTGGGGCAGGTTGGCCCGTGTCGAGAACGGGCTGGAGGGGATCAGAGGCGAGGTCCAGATCACACGTGTCGCGCCGGCCGGAATCATGTTGCGCGCGGTGAGACGCTGGACGACGCCGGAGGTCTCGTTGACCTGATAGGTCGCAACCCCGTCGAACTGTCCGCGCACCAGCGCCAGCACGGAGTTGTCGTGGCCGCCGGAGAAGACGGTGCCGCCGAAATGATTCTGCGGATCAAAGCCTTGTTTGCGCAGGAAATAGGACGGGAAGGCGAAGCCCGATGTCGAGTTCGGATCGGCGAAAGCGAAGTTCTTGCCCTTCAGGTCCGCAACCGACTTGTAGGGGCTGTCGGCACGAACGACGATGACCGAGTAATAGCCTTCCTGGCCGTTGTTATCGATGTCGCGGAACAGAGGCTGCAGCTTGTCGCCGAGGACGCGGCGGCCGAGCGAGTAGACCGCGGGCCCGAAGCGGGCGAATTCGAGCTGGTCGGCCCGCAGTGCCTCGACGAGGCCGGCATAGTCGCTGACCCGATAGAGCTTCACGGGAACGCCGAGCTTGCCAGTGAGATAGTCGATCACCGGCTGGTTGCGGGCGATCGCGCCCGCTTCATGTTCTGCCGACGAGACGCCGAAGCGGATTTCCTTGATGCTCTGGCGCCAGTCGCTCTGGGCCAGGGCGGGAAGGCCGGTGAGGGCGCCAAGGCCGGCAATCATGGTGCGACGTGTGAGCATATCTGGCCCCTGAAACAGTGAGCGTCATTTGCTCAGCGGGACGCGACGGCGCGATTACGGCGGGATGGCGGTTGCGTGACGCGTCGGGCCACTGTCGCGCGGCAAGGCAGAGCCAGGGGCTGGCAGATAAGAAAAAGGCCCGGCTTGCGCCGGGCCTCCGTCGTATTCGCGAGAAGCGATGGACTTCGATCAGAAGTCCATGCCGCCCATGCCGCCGCCGCCCGGCATGGCCGGCATGGCGTCCTTCTTCGGCAGCTCGGCGATCATCGCCTCGGTGGTGATCAGCAGGCCGGCGACCGAAGCCGCGTCCTGGATCGCCGTGCGCACGACCTTGGTCGGGTCGATGATGCCGGCCTTGACCAGATCGCCGTACTCGCCGGTCTGGGCATTGTAGCCGTAGGCGTAGTCCTTCGACTCGAGCAGCTTGCCGACCACGACAGCGCCGTCATCGCCAGCGTTGTCGACGATCTGGCGGGCCGGAGCGGTGATCGCCTTGCGGACGATCTCGACGCCGGTCTTCTGGTCGTCGTTCTGGGTCTTGATCGACTTGACGGTCTGGAGCGCGCGCAGGAGCGCCACGCCACCACCCGGCAGGATACCTTCTTCGACCGCAGCGCGGGTCGCGTTCAGGGCATCGTCGACACGGTCCTTCTTCTCCTTGACTTCGACTTCGGTCGCGCCGCCGACGCGGATCACCGCGACGCCGCCAGCGAGCTTGGCCAGACGCTCCTGGAGCTTCTCGCGATCGTAGTCAGACGAGGTCTCCTCGATCTGCGCCTTGATCTGCGCAACGCGGCCCTCGATGTCCTTCTTCTTGCCGGCGCCGTCGATGATCGTGGTGTTCTCCTTCTCGATACGCACCTTCTTGGCGCGGCCGAGCATGTTGAGCGTCACGGTCTCGAGCTTGATGCCGAGGTCTTCCGAGATCAGCTGACCGGCGGTCAGGATCGAGATGTCCTCGAGCATGGCCTTGCGGCGATCGCCGAAGCCCGGAGCCTTGACGGCCGCGACCTTCAGGCCGCCACGGAGCTTGTTGACGACGAGGGTGGCGAGAGCCTCACCTTCCACGTCCTCGGCGATGATCAGCAGCGGCTTGCCGGTCTGAACGACGGCCTCGAGGATCGGCAGCATCGCCTGGAGCGACGACAGCTTCTTCTCGAAAACGAGGATGTAGGGGTCCTCGAGCTCGGCAACCATCTTCTCGGCATTGGTGATGAAGTAGGGCGAGAGATAGCCACGATCGAACTGCATGCCTTCGACGACATCGAGCTCGGTCTCGGCGGTCTTGGCCTCCTCGACGGTGATGACACCCTCGTTGCCGACCTTCTGCATCGCGGTGGCGATCATCTTGCCGACCGACTCGTCGCCGTTGGCCGAGATGGTGCCGACCTGCGCGACTTCCGCGTTCGAGGTGACCTTCTTCGAGTTCTTCTTCAGGTCCGTGACGATGGCTTCGACCGCGAGGTCGATGCCGCGCTTCAGGTCCATCGGGTTCATGCCGGCGGCAACCGACTTCAGGCCTTCGCGCATGATCGCGGCGGCGAGCACGGTGGCCGTCGTGGTGCCGTCACCGGCGGCGTCGTTCTGCTTCGAGGCGACTTCGCGCACCAGCTGGGCGCCCATGTTCTCGAACTTGTCGGCGAGCTCGATCTCCTTGGCGACGGTGACGCCGTCCTTGGTGATGCGGGGAGCGCCGAACGACTTGTCGATCACGACGTTGCGGCCCTTGGGACCAAGCGTGACCTTGACGGCGTTGTTGAGGATTTCGACGCCGCGCAGCATCCGGTCGCGCGCGTCGGTGGAGAACTTGACGTCTTTAGCAGCCATGCGAGCTACTCCTTAATGAAAACGGGGAATGGAGGTCGCGCGGCGTTCAGCCGACGACGCCCATGATGTCGGATTCCTTCATGATCAGGAGATCCTGGCCATCGATCTTGACCTCGGTGCCCGACCACTTGCCGAAGAGGACGCGATCGCCCTTCTTCACGTCCAGGGCAACGAGCTTGCCGGCTTCGTCGCGGGCGCCAGGGCCGACGGCGACGACTTCACCCTCTTGGGGCTTTTCCTTGGCGGTTTCGGGGATGATGATGCCACCCTTGGTCTTCTCTTCGCCATCAAGGCGACGGACCACGACGCGGTCATGCAGCGGACGGAACTTCATGGTTCTGTCTTCCTCTAAGAAGGTAGAAACGGAACGCGCGGCCTGCGTGGGAACACGGCCGGCATCTGTTAGCAGTCTCGGGTGCCGAGTGCTAACGGATGCGGCGGAGATAGGCTCGCCCCCGGGATGAGTCAAGGAAGCTTCTCGGCGGAAAGTGAATCGAAATTGCGGCGTCGCAAGACAGGGCGTGGCAAGAGGGATGCTGCGCAACCCCAAGCGACGCGCTATCCTGTTGGAATGACCGAGCCCGTGCCCGATCCCCGGCTTGACGACATCGCCCGCTCCTGCGTCGCCTTGCACGTTCGAATGACTGCACGCGCCGTCACGCGCGCCTATGACGAGGCGATGCGGCCGAGCGGGCTGAAGATCACCCAGTTCGTCCTGCTCTCGGCGCTCAGCACCGGCGCCTTCCGATCCGTGACCGAACTGGCCGAGCGTTTTGCGCTGGAACGCACCTCGCTCACCCGCAACCTGCAATTGCTCGCCGCGGAGGCGCTGATCGAACCGCTGGAGTGCAAGGGCAGGGCCCTGGTCTATGCCGTGACCGACAAGGGCCGCGCGGCGATCGAGGCCGCGATCCCTTACTGGCAGGCGGCGCAGGAGCGGATCGAGGGCGGGCTCGGCCGGGAAAGATGGAACGAGACCCGCGATGGCCTGCGGGCTTTGCGGCGGGTTGCCCGCGGCGCGACCTGAACGCTGTCTCGGGTGGAAGCAGACCTTGACGATCCGCGGCGTCTCAGTAACGTGTATCTGCACGTTAATTGAGGGCTGTCCATGTCGCGAAAGATCGGCGTCGTCTCGCGCGAGGTCTTGCTGGCCGAGGACGGTGTGTCCTTCCTGCGTGGCATGATGGAGGGGCGACATCCCGGCGCGCCCTTCGCCGATGCCATGGATTTCGATCTCGCGGAGGTGGAGGAGGGGCGGGTGGTATTCGTCGGCAAGCCGTCGGCGCGCTACTTCAATCCACTTGGCACGATCCATGGCGGCTGGACCGCGACGATCCTCGATTCAGCCATGGCCTGCGCCGCTCACGCGACGCTGAAGGCAGGCGAGGGCTACACGACGCTCGAGATGAAGATCAACTATGTCCGTCCGGTGATGCCGGGAAGCGGTATCGTACGGTGCGAAGGCAAGTTGATCCATCGCGGGGGTACGGTCGCGACGACCGAAGGCAGGCTCACAGACGAGCGCGGCAAGCTGCTCGCGCATGGCACCGAAACCTGCATGATCTTTCCGGTCGGCGTTGCGGCAGGCCGCTGAAGTGGCGTCGTCAAGCGGTTCGTGACTAGGATACGCGCCGATGCCCCGGGGCTGAGTTGTCCATGCAATTCGCGGCGTTTCAGGATCTCGCGGTCGACGCAGCTTTTCAGTCATTCGCTGAGCCGCTGAGGGCGCCGCTGCTCCGGCTGCGACAGCTTATCCTCGACACAGGCGCCCGGGCGACCGGGCTCGGCGGACTCGTCGAAACCCTGAAATGGGGCGAGCCTGCCTATCTCCCTGTGAAACAGCGTGTGGGGACGACCGTAAGGGTCGCTGCGCTGAAGGGATTGAGCAGTCACTACGCGATGTATGTCCATTGCCAGACGACACTGGTCGAGACCTTCGCGCGCCACTACCCCGACACCTTTCGCTTCGAAGGCAGCCGCGCCCTCGTCTTCCACCAGGATGAAGACATCCCTGTCGGGCCGCTTGAACACTGCATCGGGCTCGCGCTGACCTATTACCGCTGGCGCTAGGGCATCGGACCGAAAAGTGGAATCCGGTTTTCGAAAAAATCCGATGATCAAACAAAGAGATAGATCGCCGGTCCTGCGTCCGAACGGACGCACGGCGATCTAGGGCCGGGCACGGTACGCGCTGGGACACGATCCCATCACCTGGAGGAAGCGGCGGTTGAAGGTCGAGAGATCGCCGAAGCCTGCATCGAAGGCGATGTTCGCGATTGTCAGGTTGGACCGGCTAAGCATCGTCGCGGCGCGGTGCATCCGTGTCCGCAACAGGAACTGATGCGGCGTCATGCCGATGAGCGTCCGGAAGGTTCGCAGAAAATGATAGCGGCTCATCGCCGCCTCGCGGGCGAGACCGGCGAGCGTCAACGGCTGCTCGCTTTGAGCTTCTATCAGCCGCAATGCTCTGGTGACCCGGCGCGCGTCCTGGGCGCTGGGGGCGACTGCCGCCGGGGGCTCGCCATTCTGCAGGGCTGCGACAGCCCCAGCAAGCCGAACCGCGATCTCCTCGAGCTGGTTTGCATCGCAGCGCGCAGCCTCCGCTACTGCCGCGAGCCGGGACGATGCCAGCGACGGTGGCAGGCAGGCCCGCGCAAATTCGAACCGCTTGGCTGCCGGCACGCCGGCTACGATGTCTTCCAGGTGTTCGGGCTCGAACTGGAAGGCGAGGCAGCGATCGCCAATCGCGTGTTCATGACCGCATTCGAAGCACGTGCCTCGGTTGCCGAGCAGGATTGCGCCCGGCGCGAGCAGGGCGGTTCCGAGCGAAGAGCGATACTGAAAGCTGCCCGCCGTGACGACGGCGATGCAGCAATGCTCATGCCGTTCCTCGAAGGCAGGATCGGACGGGCCCGCCGTGCAGACGATGTCACGCACACGCCAGCCCGGGCCGGATGCCAGAAGTTGCGACGTCGCTGTCATCTCGATTCAGCAATTTTTCCCAAGCGCCAGGCAGTGAGAGCGACTTAACTCGCGGCATTCTGCACAGCACTGGAGCCTGAACATGGCAGTGGCCATCACCACTTTGAAGGAGGTCCTCCATGCCGACGGGCCCGCGCCCGATCGGGTCGAGCAGATGGGTCTCTACAGCTGGCTCATCGGGGCATGGGCGATGGATGCCGTGATGCATGCCGATGATGGCACTCGGCATGAAGGCAAGGGTGAGATCTGTTTCGGCTGGGTTCTGGGAGGACGTGCGATCCAGGATGTCTGGGTCCTGCCCGGCTTCTTCCACGGCACGACGCTGAGGGTCTACGACCCCGCGCTCGACTCCTGGCATATCCTCTGGAGCGACCCGCTCAAGCAGTATTACACGCGTCAGCTCGGTCGGGCAGAGGGGCCAGATATCGTCCAGCACGGCAAACTGGAGGACGGCACCGCGATCCGCTGGCGCTTTACCGAGATCACACCGAACGCGTTCCGCTGGCTCGGAGACCTTTCATCCGATGATGGAAAGACCTGGCGCCTCCAGGCCGATTTCCGCGCCCGGCGCCTCACTGCCTGAAACCACCCCATAGGAGGACCTCCATGTTCGACCATGTTTCGATTGGCGTTCGCGAGATCGCCCGCACCAAGCGCTTCTACGATGCATCGCTTGGAGCGCTCGGCTATCGCTGCCTGAGCCAGGACGACAGCTCGCTAGGCTATGGCGGAGATGCGGTCGCCTTCTGGATCGGAGCAGCCAAGGCCCCGGTCCCGCCGGATCCGGGTTCGAACCTCCACTTCTGCTTCGCGGCCCCCAGCCGGGCGAGCGTCGACGCCTTTCATGCCGCTGCGATCAGCGCGGGCGGCACGGACAATGGCGCGCCGGGGCTGCGGGCGGATTACGGGCCGAACTACTACACGGCCTTTGCGGTCGACCCGGACGGATACCGGATCGAGGCTTATTGCGGCCGCCCGGAAGGCTGAAGGACCACGGCAAACGCAACGGCGGCGCCTGCTTCAGTGCATCGTGGGGAGATTGTGCGCAGCCCATTCGCTGCGGGGAACCGCATCGCCAACCAGGAACTCGAAACCGGCGACCTTGGTGCGATCGGGCGTGGTCTCGCATCTGAATTTGAGCCTGTACCATCGCTGCTTGCTGCGGAAGGCGGCGCCGTCGGCCTGCAGCATTCCTGCCGAGAATCTGATGTCCGCCATGGCGTAGGCGACAACCCTGTCTGGCTGGAACTCGGCTTTCCATGCCTGGATCTGGCTCATTGCTTCGAGGTTGCATAATTGCTCGATGCGCTCTGAGGGCTCCAACTGGGTCAGGGCTTCCCGCGCCTGCCGGCTGCGCGGTTCGGCCAGAACCTTGCCGGAAAGCGTTCGTCTTGCCCGGATCATGACGGGCGCCGCGGCGACAGGAGCGGGATTGGGGCGGGGCTGCGGAGGAGATTGCGGCGCTGCGGCAGTGATCTCTGCCGGTGCAGGCTTCGGAGCCTCGGGAACGGGCTCCTTCTGCCTTGGTTCGGCCACGGCTTCGACCTGTTGCGGCGTGACCAACTCGACCTCGATGCTGTCTTCCGGCACCGGTTTCAACGGCTCGATACTGGGTAGCCAGATCAAAGCCCCCAAAAGACCGACATGCAGACCGAGCGAGCCGATGGCGCCACGGGCTTGCGATCCGTGACGCGGATGTCGGGAGGATCTCATGGATCACAGCGCTGCCGCGATGAAGAACGCACTCACCGGTGGGCCCCTCCGCGTGCTGTTCGGACGGCAGCAGAAGTCGCAATCAATCGGGCGCTTTTGCGGCAGCCGCTCGATCGTCCGACCGGATGTCGTATCGGATCCGGCCCGACACTGGCCTTCCCGAAAGCCGAAATCCGGCCTTCGGGCCGAGACTTCAGCGTCTGCTGACCGCCACGGCGCCGGCGACGATCAAGACGGCGCCCGCATAGGTGGTCCAGAGCGGAACTTCGCCGAAGAAGGCAAACCCGAGCAGGCTCGCCCAGACAAGCGCCGTGTATTCGATTGGCGCGAGCCGCGACGCTGCTGCGCGGGCAAAGGCGGAGGTCAGCATGAGATGGCCGGCGACGCCGAGCAGGCCGGCGCTGAGATAGGCCAGCAGGTCTCTGCCGGTCATGGGTACGAAGGCGAGCCAGGCGGGAATGGCGAGGCAAAGCGCCGGCCCGCAATTCTGGAAGGCGACGATGACGGCCGGATGTTCCTTCACGGCGATCCGTCGCAGCAGGATCAGATTGAAGGCATAGGACACTGCCGAGAACAGGGCTGCGGCGACGCCGAGCTCCGCTCCGGTGACGCCGCCGTGCAGCCTGGGCCAGACCATGACGAGCATGCCGAGCAGGCCGAAGCCGAGGGCCTGGAGAATGCGCCCGTCGAGCCGTTCCTTGAGCAGAAATCCGCCGAGCAGGGCGACGAAGACCGGTGCAAGGAAGGACAGGGTGAGCGCCTCTGCCAGAGGGAGCACCGAGATGGAATAGAAAAAGCTGCCGGCGGTGAGCACCACGAGCGGCACGCGCACGATGTTGCCGATCAGGCTGCTGCGGGTCGGGAACGCCGGGCGCACCACCGCAAGCACGACGAGTGCGCAAAGGCCGCCTGCGGCAAAGCGCATGAACAGGGCGACGATGAAGGGATGGTGCTGCATCTGCGCCTTGATCACCGCGTCCATTGCGGTGAGCAGGGCGATGCCGAAGACGGCTCGGAGCGCTGTGCCGGCGGTCATGCCGGTTGGCCGGTGAGACGCTTGCGGAAATGATACTCCCAGCTGAAGGAGATATCGCCGAGATAGCGCTGCCCCGGCCAGCGGACGAAGCCGAGCTTCTCGTAGAAGCGATGGCCGCGCGCAAAGCGCGCGTCGGACCACAGGATCATCTCTGCATGGTCGCCGGCTTCCGCGAAGCGCAGCGCCTCTGCAAAGAGGACCTGCGCAAGGCCGGCCCCGCGCCAGGCGGGAGAAACGTAGACCTTCGCAAGCTCGGCGGCATTCTGTTCGGGAACTGGAAAGATGCCGAGCGACCCGGCGATCCCGCCAGCAGGCGCATCTGCGATCCAGAGTCGGCCACCCTTGGCCGCGAAATAGCTCGCCGGCCTCCGCAACTCTGGAAACTCCGACCAGTCGAAATGGCAGTCGGGATATTCGGCGAAGCTCGCGGCGATCAGGGCGGCGAGCGGTTCTGAATCATCGTCGCGCGCGGCGCGAAGCGGCGGAAGGCTTGCGATCATGCCGCAGCGATGCAGGCCAATCCGGATTGGCGCAAGGGGGAGGCGCCATCGCTGTGCGCATGCCCTTCAGCTCAGCAATGCAAATGCCGCATCGGCGGCCCACCCGAAACGTGAATGAACCGAGATTCGGCGCGCTTCCGCTTGGAAATGCACGAGCGGGCGGTTAGGGCAGATGTGGATCGATGATGTGGTCGCCGCGTGAGTCGCGCGACACTTTCGTGCTGGCGCCATGACCGGGATCATATGACTGTTCTCGTGCCCTTCATCATCAATGCCGGGCTGAATTTCGTTCTCGGTCTGCTCATTGCCTATTTTCTGGGGCCTGCGGCCTTCGGGCTCTACGCCATTGGCGCGGCCATCGTGGTGCTGGTCAACACTGCGCTGCTGGATTGGCTCAGGGTCTCGGCGATTCGCTTCTACTCCTTGGCGGCGCGCGAGAAGCAGCCGGAAGTTCGCGCGACGCTGGATATCCTGGCGGCCGGCATCAGCATTGCCCTGTCCGGCCTGCTGATCGCGGCGATCGTGGCGGGCATAGATTTCCGGCTGCCGGCGATGCTGCTTGCGGCTGCCGTGCTCGGCGGCATCGGCGCCGGCCTGTTCGACTATCACGGCGCAGTCGCACGCGCCCGCTTTCTGGATGCCGCCTACGCCAAGCTGATCATCGTCAAGAATGTTCTGGCGCTGATCCTGATGGTCGGCGGGGCCTGGATCACACGCGATCCCGCCATTGTTCTGCTCGGCGGCCTGATCAGCGTGGTGGTGGCGCTGCTTCTTGTCCGGCGGGCACTGGCCGATGCGCCGCTCTCGTTCTCGGCCGCCGACAAGGCCGTCGCCTGGAGCTTCTTCATCTATTCCCTGCCGCTGATCGGCAGCAACGCGATCTATTCGCTGATCCCGCTCATCAACCGCTCCCTGCTGGCTGGCGCCCATGGCTTTGCCGAGGCCGGCTATTTCTCGCTGGCCTCGGATATGGGACTGAAGCTCTTCGGCACGCTCGCCTCGATGCTGGAGATCGTGCTTCTGCGGGAAGTCATTCGCCTGGACGAGACGCGCGGGCGGCGGGCAGCGCTAAGGCGCATCGCAGACAACGTCGTCGTGGTCTTGATGGTGGCGCTCCCCGTCGCCGCCGGGTTCTGGATCGTCCTGCCCGCTTTTGAACGACTTGTGGTTCCGCTGAGCTTTCACGGCCATTTCTCAGCCTACATGTCGATCCTGATCCCAGGCTTTCTGGCTTTGATGATCTCGCAGGCGGCTTTCATCCCGGTCTTTCTCCTCGACAAGCGCACCCGCATCGCACCCATGGCAACGGGGCTCGGCCTGGCCTGCAATCTGCTGCTGGCGCTTGGGCCATGGGGCAGCGCAGGACCGCTGCGTTACGCCTATGCACAGGCGAGTGCCTTCATCGTCGCGCTCGGCCTGACAGCGGCAGCGGCACTCCGTTCGCTGCCGGTCTGGCCACCACTGCGAGACTGTGCCTGCGTGCTGGTCGCTGTCCTGTCGATGGTTGCTGCAACCTGGCCGCTATCGGGCCGTTTCGCAGCCCCGATCGAACTCGCGCTCCAGGTCGGCGTAGGCGCGCTTGTCTACGCGGCAGTCATCCTGGCCTGCGACGTGATGCGGAGCCGCACCAGGCTTTCATTGTGGTGGCTCATGCGCCGAAGCCGTGCGCCCCGGTGACATGGCAAGGTTTGCCCGATAGCTCGGGACCGGCCGAGAGGCTCTGCGAGGTCAGCCGAAACGCTTCGTTCACTCTCTCTCTAGGCGGGTTGCTAAGGTTAATTCGCTGAATCCAGGCGATTGCTGGCGGAAACGCTGACGAAGCGGCAGCGATTCACCATTCCTTTGAGGGCGGCTCCCCAGGCTCTTCGCAGCTTGCTGAAGAGAGTTGCGTCATGCGTCCCGTCCTGTTCGTTCCGCTCGCGATCCTGTCCGGGATATGCGCCACCAACGGCCCCGTCTCCGCGCAGAGCTACGGGCGCCCTGCCGATCCCCTGGTGACCGGCTCTGCCGCGCGTGGCAACTACGGTGGCGGCTTCATCGAGATGCTGATGACCGGTCGGGACCCAACGCCCCAGGGCCGGGGCGGGGCGGTCTATAATCGGCCGGGCGGCTACTCCGCCTATGGCCAGCGCGTCGTACGCGCGCAGGGCTACGGCGCCGATCCGTTCGAGCAGGCATCCGAGCCGCGGGCACCCGGGCGCCGCATGGCCGCGCTGGGTGAGCCCATGCAGATGGAGCGGCCGATCGAGCGCGTGCTCGATCCGCGTTTCCAGAAGCAGGAAGTCGCCTATGACGGCCCTCACAAGCCGGGCACCATCGTCATCGACACGCCGCGGAAGTTTCTCTTTCTCGTCCAGCCTGGTGGCCGCGCCTTGCGCTATGGCATCGGCGTTGGGCGACCAGGTTTCGAATGGGCCGGCATGAAGGCTGTGACGCGCAAGGCGGAATGGCCGAGCTGGACGCCGCCGGCCGAGATGCTGAAACGTCGCCCGGATCTGCCGCGCTTCATGGCCGGTGGGCCCGAGAATCCGATGGGCGCGCGCGCGCTCTATCTCGGGTCGTCGCTCTATCGCATCCACGGCACGAACGAGCCGCACACGATTGGTCAAGCCGTCTCCTCAGGCTGCATCCGCATGACCAATGACGATGTGACGGACCTGTATGGCCGGGTGCGGGTCGGCGCAAAGGTGCTGGTGATCTGAGGCAGCGCACCACCTGCGCAGCCGTCACGAACTGCCGATGAAGATGCCGGTTGCAAGCACCAGCAGGCCACCGAGCACGATCTGGACGATCGCCGATGTGAACGGCGTCTCCATATAGCGCCAGCGCACCCAGGCGATCACGATCAGCTCGATCGCCACGACGATGCCGGCAATGGCGGTCGCGGTCCAGAAATCGGGGATGAGGTAGGGCAGGGTATGGCCGAGCCCGCCGACCGTGGTCGCGACGCCGCAGGCAGCACCACGGACCCAGGGATGCCCCCGCCCCGTGATGGCGCCGTCATCCGACAAAGCTTCGGTGAGGCCCATGCTGATCCCCGCACCGACCGATGCGGCGAGGCCGACCTGGAAGGCATTCCAGGAATCATGGGTCGCGAAGGCGGCCGCGAATATCGGCGCGAGCGTCGAAACCGAACCGTCGATCAATCCGGCAAGTCCTGGCTGAACGATCTGCAGCACGAACAGGCGATGACGGGTCTGGTCCTCCTCGGCGGTCACGTCTGAGGTCAGGATGGTTTCGCCGAGGCGCTGCGCCAGGCTCTGATGCGATTTCTCGGCTTCGGAAAGGTCGGCCAGGAGCCTGCGCGTCTCGACGTCATGCGCCCGTTGCGCGGCACGCGCGTAGAAGCCCGAGGCTTCCTCTTCCATCAGAGCCGCTTGCGTCCGGGCGGTGTCGAGTCGCAGCCCGTCCATCAGCCAGACCGGGTTGCGCTTCAGGAACCCCTTCACATCCTGGCGCGTGATGTAAGGCAGTTCCTTGCCGAAGCGCCGCTCATAGAGCGAAAGCAGGCTGTGGCGATGACTTTGCTCTTCCGCCGCCATCTCCTCGAAGACCTCGGCGGAATGCGGGTAGATCGGCCGAAGGCGATTGGCGAGGGAAAGGTAGATCCGGGAATCCTCTTCCTCATTGGCGATCGCGAGCGCGAGGATCTCGGCCTCGTCCAGATCGTCGATGCGTTTCATGATCACCTCTTAGATTAGAATTATTCTAATCTAAGAGGTGATCATCGGGTTGGGAAGGCCCTAAACGAAAACGGCTCGCCGGAGGGCGAGCCGTTGTTGGTACGGGGGGATGCAGCCGGAATCAGGCCCAGTCGCCGCCATCATCGATGGGGTCGTCGTCCTGGCCGGGTTCATAGGGCTCGTCGTAGCTGGCCTGATCATAGGTTGCCTGGTCGGAAGCACCCTGATCATAGGCCGCCTGCTGGTTATCGGTGGTGCCGGCATCCTTTTCAGCCGTATCGGCCGGTTTGCTGGCGTCGGCCGCCTTGCCGGCATCTGCCGTCTCCGCGGCCTTTGCCTCGCCGCCCTTGCCGCCGCCAAAGGCGTTGGTCAGGACATTGCCGAGCATCATGCCGCCAGCGACGCCGGCTGCCGTCGTCAGCGCGGAGGCCATGAAGCCACCGCCACGTCCGGGCGCCTGGGCCTGCTGGTTCGCCCAGGGGCCGGCCTGCTGCTGGCCTTGCGGGCCGCCGAAAGCCTGACCGGGGGCTCGCTGCTGCTGCGGCTGCTGGCCGGTCCAGGCGGCCGACGGGGCTTGCCCTGCCGGGCGCGCCGGGAAGGCCGGCACGGAGCCGCTGCGTGCCGGAGCGTCCGCTGGCCGAGATGCGCCGCCGAAGATGCCCGACAGGAAGCCGCCAGCCTGTGCCGGAGCCTCGGTCGGTCTGCTCTGCAGGTCACGAACCTGCGCCTGCAGTTCCTCGACCTGCGCCTGAAGGTTGGTCAGCGCCTGTTCCTGAACGTAGACGGCCTGCGCCATGGCATAGGGCGCATAGGGCTGCTCGCGCAGGCGCTCCGCGATGTAGCGTTCAGCCTCGGGGTCGCGGGGCTGGTTGGCCGCCTGTCTCAGGCGATCGAAAATCCCGGCGATCACGTCGCGTTCTTGCGGCGTCATCGTCATCTCCTCTCATTTGGGCGGCGCGGGTGCGCCGTCGGGTCAAGAGGTGGGGGCTGCCTGTGACGCTATCAAGGCAGTGCGTCGATCAGGCATTGCCGACATTGCTGTACTGGAAGCCACGGCGGCGCATGTCGTCCGAGCGGTAGATATTGCGCAGGTCGACAACGACGGGCTCGCGCAGGGCGGCCTTGACCGCGGCGAGATCGAGCGCGCGAAAAGCGTCCCATTCCGTCACGATCACCAGCGCATCTGCGCCCCTGATGCAGGAATAGGCGTCGTTCGCATAAGAGATTCCGGGCAGCAGGGGCTTGGCCGCATCCATGCTCTCGGGATCATAGGCAATGATCTCGGCCCCGGCATCCTGGAGCGCGGTGATGATCGCGATCGAGGGCGCTTCGCGCATGTCGTCGGTGTTCGGCTTGAAGGCGAGGCCAAGGATGGCGATCCGCTTGCCGCGCACCGAACCACCGCAGGCGGCGAGCACCTTGCGGGCCATGGCGCGCTTGCGCTGGTCATTGACGGCGACGACGGTCTCGACGATCCGCAGCGGAGCAGCGAGGTCCTGCGCCGTCTTCATCAAGGCCAGCGTATCTTTCGGAAAACAGGAGCCGCCATAGCCGGGGCCGGCATGCAGAAACTTTGCGCCGATGCGATTGTCGAGGCCGATGCCGCGCGCGACCTCCTGGACATTCGCGCCGACCGCCTCGCAGAGATCGGCCATTTCGTTGATGAAGGTGATCTTGGTCGCGAGATAGGCGTTGGCGGCGTATTTGATCAGCTCGGAGGTTCGGCGCGAGGTGAAGAGCAGGGGCGCGGCATTGAGATAAAGGGGCCGGTAGATGTCTTCCATCACGGCGCGCGCGCGCGCGTCGTCGGTGCCGATCACGATCCGGTCCGGACGCTTGAAGTCGCTGATCGCGGCGCCCTCGCGCAGGAATTCCGGGTTCGAGACCACTGCGAAATCGGCCTCCGGCCGGCTCTCCCGCATGATCCGCTCGACCTCGTCGCCGGTGCCGACCGGAACGGTCGACTTGGTGACGACGACCGTGAAGCCTTCAAGCTCGGCCACGACGTCGCGAGCGGCCTGATAGACATAGGAGAGGTCGGCATGGCCGTCGCCACGCCTGGCAGGCGTACCGACCGCGATGAAGACCGCGTCGGCGCCGCGGACGGCATCGGCCAACTCGGTCGTGAAGGAGAGGCGGCCCTCACGCACATTCTTGGCGACGAGGTCGTCCAGGCCGGGTTCGAAGATCGGGATCTCGCCGCGGTTGAGCGCCCCGATCTTGCCGGCATCGGTGTCGACGCAGGTCACGACATGGCCGAAATCGGCGAAGCAGGCACCGGAGACCAGGCCAACATAGCCCGAACCGATCATCGTCACGCGCATGAGGTGTCGTCCTCTCTCGCAGGCCGGAGCGGGATTGATCCGGGCCTCGCATGCGGCAGCTGGAGCACGCTCCCCGCCGCAGCACCGCCTATATCAATTTATAGCGCTGGGAAATGAAGAGGCGCGCAACACCGAACCATGTGGGTTGGTGATGCGCGCCAATCTCTGGGCAATGACGGAGGGCGGCGATCAGCCTTCGAACGGCTCGGCCGGCTCGACACCTTCGGAGACGAACTCGTCGAAATTCTCGCCAGGCTCCGGCTTCAGCAGCGGGGTGCGGTTGAGGACCACGACGGTGGTGCCGGTGGGCACGCGGCTGTGCAGGTCGATAATGTCCTGGTTGAACATGCGGATGCAGCCGCTCGAAACCGCCTTGCCGATGGTCCAGGGCTCGGAGGTGCCGTGGATGCGATAGAGCGTGTCGCGGTCACCCTGGTAGAGATACAGCGCACGCGCACCGAGCGGGTTCTCGAGGCCTGCCGCCATGCCGCCGGCCCAGGGACCGTTCTTGGCCGGATCACGCGCGATCATCGCGGGGGTCGGGGTCCAACGCGGCCAGGCTGCCTTGCGGGCAACGGTCGCGCGACCGCGCCAGGACATGCCCTGCTTGCCGACGCCGATGCCATAGCGGATCGCGCGGCCGTTCTCGCGGACCAGATAGAGATAGCGCTTGTTGGTGTCGACGACGATCGTGCCGGGCCGCTCGCTGGTCGGATAGGCGACCTCCTGCCTCAGGAAGCGCGGATCGACTTCGGCAATGTCGGTCTCCGGGAGAGGGAATTTCTCGTCGGGCATTTCGCCATACATGGCCAGTGCAGCCGCGCTCGGTCCGGCAGGTCTTGCAGCCTCGAGAGCTTGTTGGCGCGCGCCAACACAGGCTGCCAGCGATAGCGGCAGCAACAGCACCATCATGCGCTTGAAGAGGCGATGGCGGAGTGCGCCGGCGATCGAGTCGAAGGACATGAGTTTGGCTCGCGTATTCTTGGTCTTGCGGGACTAGCAACGGACGAGCGATCGCGCAGTTCCACGTCTTCGCCCAGAGGGTTTCAAGGCGGAGGGCGTGGCCGTGGGGTGAACACAATGCGGCGGAATTGTGTCTCCGCCGGGCTGTGCTGAATCCGCAACAGCTCGAAAACGCCCGGAAATCGGCTGTGTTATCGGTCGATCAGGCGGATGTGCGGCAATAAATGCAGCGAATCGCGCCAACCCGTCGAAACGGGGGATAGCGCTGGCGGCTTGCTGTGTCCGCCGTGCAATGGCGGTGCAATCTAGCTTGGCGTTGACGCGGGCGCGACCAGCCCGAGCCTTTCGCGCTGCGACCAACGCCACAGCATCAGCACCGCCACCACGGCAAGGCCAGTTGCCAGTCCGATCCAGATTCCACTGCCGGCCAGCGGCGTCCAGAAGCCGAGAGCGGCCGAAAGCGGCAGGCCGATGCCCCAGTAGCCGAGGCCGGCCAGGATCATCGGCACGCGCGTATCGCGCAGGCCCCTGAGGATGCAGGAACCGACCACCTGCGCGCCGTCGGCAATCTGGAAGATCGCTGCGAACAGGAGGAAGCGCATCGCGAGTTCGGCAACGGCCTGCGAACCCGGTTTGCTGGCATCGAGAAAGGGCGCGACCAGCAGGTGCGGAGCCAGCAGCATCACGAGGGCGGTCAGCGTCATGAAGGAGATTGCGAGCACGATCGCAGTGGTGCCTGCACGCGTGATGCCGTCGCGGTCTCCGGCACCATAGGCAAGACCGACACGCACGGTGCCCGCCTGACCGATGCCCATCGGCACCATGAAGGTCAGGGACGCGATCTGAATGGCGATCGCATGCGCGGCGAGCGAGGTCGAGCCGATCAATCCCATCAGGAAGGCGGCGCCGTTGAAGATCACGACCTCGAAGGCGAGCGTCAGGCCAATCGGGAAGCCGAGCCGCCAGAAGGCACGATATCGCGGCCAATCCGGCACCCAGAAGCGCCCGAACAGATGAAACCGCCGGAAACGTCTGTCGACCGAAACGACAATCGCAAGCCCAAGGAACATCAGGGTCGAGGAGAACGCGGTGGCGATCCCTGAACCCGGCAGACCGAGTGCCGGGAAACCAAGCCGCCCGAACATCAGGCACCAGTTGGCGAAGGCATTGAACGCGACGGCGAACAGCACCACCACGAAGGCCCAGAACGGCCGCTGCAAGGCGGCGACGAAGCCCCGCAGGACGAGGTAGCAGAAGAACGGCAGCAGGCTCCATTGCAGCGTGTGGACATAGCTCGCGGCCGCGGCGGCAAGCGCCGGATCCTGGCCCATGGCGCGCAAGATCGCTTCGGCCTGCCAGAGGAACAGCCACATCGGTCCGACCAGTGTCGCTGCGACCCAGAGGCCCTGGCGCACTGTGCGCCGCACGTCGCGCACCGCATGGCGGTTGCGTCCGAGCTCGATCGAGATCATCGGCGCGACCGCAGCCATGACGCCGATGCCGAAGATCAGGACCGCCGTGTAGAGATTGGCGCCGAGCGCTCCGGCCGCGAGCGAGTTGGGGCCAAGATGCCCCATCATCACCACATCGGTTGCCGTCATCGCCGTCTGCGCCACATTGGTGAGCACCATGGGCCAGCTCAGGGCAAGCATGGCCCTGACTTCCGCGAGCCAGGGATGAGAGCGTGCAGTGGGGAGGGCCAGATCGGTCATGGGCTGTCGCTTTTAGCGCCCATTTTCTGTGCAGGACAGCGTCAGCCACGCTGGGGCTGCCCGCGCTCGGCGCGTGAGCATGTCGGACCGGCCCGCTACGCGTTTTCGCGATCCGGCCCCTGCGCAAACGTCGCTACCGGCATTCGGCCATGGCAGCCATCATCACCGGCAAGAAGAAGACAGAGGAACCGTCAGGGATGTCAGATTTGAGAAACGCCGCCACGGCCGGCGACATCGTCGGCCTGGACGCTGTTGCGCTGTCGCACGCGATCCACGCGCGCAAGCTGTCCTGCGCCGAGGTGATGGGTGCCTATCTCGATCAGATCGAGCGGCATAACCCGACGGTCAACGCGCTGGTGGCCCTGCGCGACCGTTCCGATCTGCTGGGGGAAGCCGAAGGGCTGGATCGCGAACTCGCGGCAGGTCGGTCGCGTGGTTGGATGCACGGCTTCCCACAGGCCATCAAGGATCTTGCCGCTGCCAAGGGGTTTGCGACGACGCAAGGCTCGCCGCTCTTCAAGGACGAGATCGCGCAGAGCGATGCCATTTTCGTCGAGCGCATGAAGGCGGCCGGCGCCATCATCATCGGCAAGAGCAACACGCCGGAATTCGGGCTGGGCTCGCAAACCTTCAATCCGGTCTTCGGGGCAACGCGCAACGCCTATGACCAGTCGAAGACCTCGGGGGGCTCGAGCGGTGGCGCTGCCGTTGCGCTGGCGATGCGCATGCTGCCGGTGGCCGACGGCAGCGACCATGCCGGCTCGCTGCGCAATCCGGCTGCCTTCAACAACGTGCTCGGCATGCGGCCGGGCTATGGCCGCGTCCCGTCGAGTGGAGACGAGGTCTTCATTCCGCAGATGGGCGTAGCTGGTCCCATGGCGCGCACGACGCGCGATCTTGCTGCGTTGCTCGCCGTGCAATCCGGCTACGATCCGCGCGTTCCGCTCTCGATCCGCGAGGAGCCGGCCGCCTTCCTGGGCAATCTCAAACGCGACATAGCCGGGCTCCGCATCGGCTGGCTTGGCGATCTCGGTGGGCATCTGCCGATGGAGGATGGCGTCTTGTCGCTTTGCCGCGAAGCCTTGAAGGCCTTCGAGGACATGGGCGCGCGGGTCGAGGAGGCGAGCCTCGGTTTCGACCCCGAAGCCGTCTGGCAGGCCTGGACCAGACTCCGGGCCTGGCAGGTCGGTGCGAGCCTCGCTCCCATCCACGCCGACCCGGCACGACGCGACTTTCTCAAGCCCGAAGCGCGCCACGAGGTCGAGCAGGGCCTCAAGCTCTCGGCCTTCGACGTGATGAAGGCCTCCAATCTGCGCTCGTCCTGGTATCAGCATGTGCGCGGCCTGTTCGGACGCTACGACCTGCTTGTCCTGCCCAGTGCCCAGGTCTTTCCCTTTGCCGTCGAAACCCATTGGCCGCGCGAGATCGCAGGCCGCGCGATGGACACCTATCATCGCTGGATGGAGGTGGTGATCCCTGTGACGATGTCGGGCTGTCCGGCGATCAGTGTCCCGGTCGGCTTCAACGAGGCGGGCTTGCCCATGGGCATGCAGCTCTGGGGCCCCAACCACGCGGAGCGTCTGCTGCTCGAGGCCGCGCAGGCCTATGAGGACGGGACCGGTTGGGTCGAGAAGCGCAAGCCGGCCTTGCTCGCCGGCTGAGCGGGCGGCATCGTTCATGCTTTATGCGTTGGAGCATGCTGCGAGAAAGTGGCGACGGTTTTTCGCGCCACGCATGCTCTGAACCATGATCTAGCGGCCTGGGCCGGCCTTTTGGGAGAGTTGGCGAATGAGCGCGAACCTGCGGATCGACGGGCCACGATTGGTCTCGAGGCTCGAAGCCTTGTCGAAGATCGGCGCGACGCCGGAAGGCGGTTGCCGGCGGCTCGCTCTCTCCGACGAGGACAGGCAGGGGCGCGACTGGCTCGTCGGGCAGATGCAGGCGCTCGGGCTTGACGTGAAGATCGATGCGATCGGCAACGTCGTTGGTATCCTGAAGGGGCGGGAGGAGGGGCCTGCCGTCATCCTCGGCTCCCATATCGACACAGTCGGCACCGGCGGGCGCTTCGATGGCGCACTCGGCGTGATTGCCGGGCTCGAGGTGCTGGCGGCGCTGCGCGATGCAGGATTGCAGCCGAAGCGCGACATGGCGGTGATCGCCTTCACCAATGAAGAGGGCGCCCGATTCCATCCCGACATGCTCGGCTCCTATGTCTGGGCCGGCGGCATGAGCGTGGAAGCGGCCCATGCCGAGAAGGATGCCGAAGGGGCGGTGCTCGGCACCGAATTGAAGCGGATCGGCTATCACGGCCCGGAACGGCCCGGCTTCCTCAAGGCGCATTCCTATCTCGAACTCCATATCGAGCAGGGGCCGGTGCTCGAAGGCGAGGGCGGCGGGCTCGGCGCTGTCACCGGCATCCAGGCCATCACCTGGCTTGAGCTGACGCTGAAGGGCCGGCCGAGCCATGCCGGTACGACGCCGATGGCCTATCGCAGGGATCCTGGGCTTGCGGCTGCGCGCATCAACCTCTTCGCCAATGAGCTGACGGGCAAGATTCCGGGCCAGCTTGCCAATTCCGGCGTCATCCGCGTCGAGCCCGGCAACGTCAACGTGGTGCCGGAAAGCGTGATCATGTCGCTCGACCTGCGCAATCCCAAGGACGCGCTCCTGGCCGAAGCGGAGGCCGCCGTCCGGGCGTTCTGCGCGGAGCTTTCCGAGCGGGACGGCATCCAGATCAGCTTCCGCGATCTTGCCCGCTTTCCGGCTGTCGAGTTCGCCTCGGAGCTGATCTACGGCGTGGAGATGAGCGCAGCCGAACTCGGCCTGCCGATCCGCCGGATGATCTCGGGCGCGGGACACGACGCCCAGATGATGTCGCGCATCTGCCCGACGGCGATGATCTTCATCCCCTCGATTGGCGGCCTCTCGCATAACCCGGCGGAGTTCAGCACCGACGAGGACATGGTCGCCGGCGCCAATGTCCTGCTCAGTGCCGCCTGGCGCGTGGCGAATAACTGATCAAGCGCGGCGCGCGCCGCGAAAGACATCTGCTCCCAGCCTTGATCCTTCCTCCTCACGAGAGATGCCGATGACCGCAATCGCTTCCCTGTCTGCTGTCGCCTTAAGCAAGCTCTATGCTGAGCGCAGCCTCTCGCCGGTCGAGGTCGCCAAGGACGCGCTCGACCGCATCGAGCGTTTCGAGCCTGACATCAACGCCTTCGTCGTACGCGATGCCGAGGTCTCGCTCGCCATGGCCGAGGCCTCGCAGGCACGCTGGCTCAAGGGCGCTCCGCTCGGTCCGCTCGACGGCGTGCCGGTCACGATCAAGGACAATATCGGCGTGAGAGGCTGGCCGATGCGCCGCGGCTCCGCGCTGGCCTCCGGCACGCCCTGGCCTGAAGATGCTCCGGCTGCGGCGCGGTTGCGTGAGGCCGGGACCGTCTTCCTCGGCAAGACGACGATGCCGGAATATGGCTGGAAGGGGGTCGGCGACTCACCGTTCTCTGGCATCACGCGCAATCCCTGGGATGTCCGAACCGGGCCGGGCGGCTCCTCCTCCGGCGCGGCCTCATGCGCAGCGCTCAATCTCGGCTGCATCCATATCGGAACCGACGGTGCCGGATCAGTCCGAATCCCGGCCGCCTTCACCGGTGTCGTCGGCTTGAAGCCGACCTATGGCCGCGTGCCGGCCTATCCCGTTTCGACCATGGGTTTCCTCGCCCATCTCGGCCCGCTGACCCGCACCGTCGCAGACACGGCGCTCGCCATGAACGCGATCGGTCGGCCTGATGGCCGGGACATGACCGCGATGATCGAGCCCCCGCCGGACTACGTTGCGGGCCTTGCCGGTGGCGTAAAGGGCCTGCGCATCGCGTGGTCGCCGCGCCTTGGCGGCAACCATCTCGTCGACCCCGAGATCGCAGCGCTTGTCGCGGCGGCCGCGCTTGCGTTCCGTGAACTGGGTGCGAGCGTCGAGGAGGTCGATCCCGGTTTCGACGATCCGCTTGAGACCTTGATGACATTGTGGTCGGCGGGGGCTGCCCTGGCCCTGCGCGGAGCGGGGCCAGAGAAGCGCGCGCAGATGGACCCGGGTCTCGTGGCCGTGGCGGAGGCTGGCGAGCAGATAGCGGGCTCGGCCTATGTCGACGCCCTGCTCAACCAGCGCAATGCGCTTGCGTATCATATGACGCAGTTCCACGAGCGCTTCGATCTGCTGCTGACGCCGACTTTGCCGCTGCCGGCCTTCGAGGTGGGACGGAATGCCCCCGGCCATGGCCGATATGGCGATGACTGGACGCGCTGGACGCCGTTCACCTACCCGTTCAACATCACACAGGCGCCGGCCATTTCCGTGCCCTGCGGTCTGACATCGGCCGGATTGCCGGCCGGACTGCAGATCGTCGGGCCGTTCGGGCGGGATGCATTGGTTCTGCGCGCGGCCGCAGCGTTTGAAGCGTTGCAGCCCTTCGCGCGTGTCGACGCGCCCGTCACGGTAGCCTGAAGAGCGAAGCCGGGCTTGTCAGGGCCTGGGTTCGGTCAGGCCCAGCAGATTGGCTTGCGCCACCCGTTCCCGGGTTGCCGGGCTGAGCTGGCGGAGGAAGGCCTGGACGCTCTCGAATTTCATCCGCTCGCTTTCCAGCGAGCGGTGGCTTGCGTCTGTCCCGATGATGAAGCGACCCGGCATCGTCTCGATGAGTTCGAGCCATTCCGGCCAGATGCTCCTGCCGTCCTGCAGGATCGTGTAGTCGGGAGAGCGCGGGTGCCTCGGCCAGGTTCGTGCGCTCAGCTCGTAGTAGAGGTTGGGGTGCCGTTCGAGCATCCTGCGGGCCAGGAACAGCGGCGTGTAGCCGCCATGGGCCCAGATCAGGTTCACATCGGGAAAGGCCACGAGCAGCGATGTCAGTTCGCGCATCCGTGTCGACTCGACATGGACCAGGACAGGCACGCGGTATTTGCGCGCCAGGGCCATGATCCCGCTCATCATCGGGCCCGCCGGATCGTAGTCGGCCTCGGGAAACCCGGGCGACGGAAAATGCACTGCCGATATCTCGCCGATACCCTTGAACTGGCCGGTGGCCAGGAGACCGTCGAGCTCCTCGAGCAGCGCCGGGTCCTGATCCTCCCATGCCTTTCGATGAGTCCTGCGCTCCGGAGAAATCGAGGCAAAGCCGATGAAGAGGTCGGGACGGCGCCTGACGGCATCGGCAACCGACCCGTTGTCGCCGTTGCGCCCCCAGAACACGACGGCACGCTTCGCCCCGTAGTGCCGCATCAGTTCGATCTGCATGGCCTCGTCGTTGAGATGGACATGCGCATCGACGAACGGCACCGTTTCGAGTCTTGGTGCCGTGCTTTCCGGCGCGGCCGAGTTCTTTACCCTATTCAGAACGCGGGGCTGATCCTGACCCGATACGCTGGCGCCGAACGAGAGCGCCAATGCGCAGCCCAGAACCAATATCCCCATTGCCAAGCGCATGGACCTGCCCAAAAAACCCGCGTCAACGCCCGAATGCCTAGCAGAAATCTGCCGGCCGACAGAAGTGGGGCGCGTCTGATGCGCGGGGCGTGACCAGCCTGAGCGGGTGCTTCGTCTTTGCCTGCCGGAGTGGACTTTTCGCGAGGTTGGGGAACGGTGCGATCGAGCCGTCCGCGCTCCGATCAAATCGATTTAGCTGACGTTGCGCAATTTTCTGCGGATTTATGCTCGATTGACGCCGGCGCATGGCGTTGGGGGCCAACCGGTACCGTTTGGCACGGACTCTGCAAGCTTTCCAGCCGCGGATTTCGACCGCTGCGGCGTGTTGTCAGGGTGATCTTTCTCGCCCACACTTGCCTCAAGGTCGCCCGTCAGAGGTAGCCGTTTCAGGGGAGAGAGTAATGGATCGCAGGACATTCTTGAAATCTGCCACTGGTGCCGGCGCGCTGGCTGCCACCGGGGGACTTTCCATGCCGGCCTTGTCGCAAGGAGCGGCGGCCAAGACCCTGCGCTTCGTGCCGCAGGCCAATCTCGCGAATTTCGACCCCATCTGGGGTACGCAATATGTCGTCCGCAATGCCGCTGCGCTGGTCTGGGATACGCTCTACGGCATCGACGACAAGTTCCAGCCCCAGCGCCAGATGGTCGAAAGCGAGGAGGTCTCCTCCGATGGTCTGACCTGGACCTTCAAGCTCCGCCCCGGCCTCAAGTTCCATGACGGCGAGCCGGTGCTTGCCAAGGACGTGGTGCAGAGCCTCGTGCGCTGGTCGGCACGCGACCCGATGGGCCTGATGCTCCGCGCCATCCAGAACGAACTGGTTGCCGTCGACGACCGGAGCTGGAAATGGTCGCTGAAGCAGCCCTTCCCGAAGATGCTGCTGGCGCTGGCGAAGAACAACGCACCCTGCTCCTTCATCATGCCGGAGCGCATCGCCAAGACCGATCCGTTCCAGCAGATCACCGAATATGTCGGCTCTGGGCCGATGAAGTTCCTGCGCAATGAGTGGGTGCCGGGCGCCAAGGCGGTTTTCGAGAAGTTCGCCGATTACGTGCCGCGTTCGGAGCAGGCGAACTGGCTCGCCGGCGGCAAGAAGATGCTGGTCGATCGCATCGAGTGGGTGATCATGCCTGACCCGGCGACGGCTGCCGCTGCTCTGCAGAATGGCGAGATCGACTGGTGGGAGACGCCGCTTGCCGATCTCGTGCCGGTGCTCAAGGCCAACAAGAACATCAATGTCGATATCGGCGACCCGCTCGGCAATATCGGCGCCTTCCGGATGAACCACCTGCACCCGCCCTTCAACAATCTGAAGGTGCGCCAGGCCGTGCTGACCGCGCTGAACCAGGAAGACTACATGCGCGCGCTTGTCGGCGAGGACGACAAGCTCTGGAAGCCGCTTCCCGGGTTCTTCACGCCGGGCACCCCGCTCTACACCGAGCAGGGCGGCGACATGCTGAAGATGCGCAACATCGAGGCCGCCAAGAAGCTGCTGGCGGAAGCCGGCTACAAGGGCGAGCCGGTGGTCTGCGTCGTGGCGCAGGACATGTCCGCCACCAAGGCGATGGGCGACGTCACGGCCGATCTGCTCAAGCGCATCGGCATGAATGTCGACTTCGTCGCGACAGACTGGGGCACAGTCGGGTCCCGGCGCGCCCAGAAGACCGGGCCGGGCCAAGGCGGCTGGAGCATGTTCCACACCTGGCATGCTGGCGCCGACTGCATCAATCCGGCCTCGTATACGGCGATCCGCGCGAATGGCGACAAGGCCTGGTTCGGCTGGCCGGACGTGCCTGGCGTCGAGGCCGAGGTGACGAACTGGTTCAATGCCAAGGATATCGCCGAGGAGAAGGCGGCCATGGGCCGGCTCAACCAGGCCGCGGTCCAGAACGTCGTCTACGCGCCGACCGGTTTCTATCTCGGCTACCAGGCCTGGCGGAAGAACGTCTCGGGCGTCGTCAGCGGACCGTTGCCGTTCTTCTGGGGCGTCTCGAAAGCCTGATTTGCAACAATAGGGATACAGCGCCGCGATGTTGGCTTTCATCGTCAGACGCATCATCACGACCATCCCGGTGATGGCTTTCGTGGCGCTGTTCGTCTTTTCTCTCCTCTACATAGCGCCGGGGGACCCGGCGGCGGTCATCGCGGGCGATCAGGCGACGCCCGCGGATGTCGAGAAGATCAGGCTGAGCCTGGGGCTCGACCGCCCTTACCTGATACGGTTCGGCGAGTGGCTGTTCAGGGTGCTGCAGGGTGATCTCGGGACATCGATCTTCACCTCGCTGCCGGTGACGCAGCTCATCTCCCAGCGCATCGAACCGACCGTCTCGCTGATGGTGCTGACGCTGATCTTTGCGGTCGTCATCGCGGTGCCGATGGGGGTGATCGCGGCCTGGAAGGCAGGCACCTGGGTCGACAAATCAGCGATGGCCTTTGCCGTTCTCGGCTTTTCCATCCCGGTCTTCGTCGTTGGCTATCTCCTGGCCTATGTCTTTGCGCTGAAACTCGACTGGCTCCCGGTGCAGGGCTACACGCCGCTCTCGGAAGGGCTGTGGCCCTGGCTCCGGAACCTCATCCTGCCCTCTGTCACGCTCGGCCTCGTCTATATCGCGCTGATCGCCCGCATCACGCGCGCGACGATGCTCGAGGTGCTGCAGCAGGACTACATCCGCACGGCGCGTTCCAAGGGGCTCGGCCAGCGCAGCGTCCTGTTCCTGCATGCGCTGAAGAATGCCGCGATCCCGATCGTGACGATCATCGGCATCGGCATCGCCCTGCTGATCGGCGGTGCCGTGGTGACCGAGAGCGTCTTCGCCATTCCCGGACTGGGCCGGCTGACGGTCGATGCCATCCTGCGGCGCGACTATCCCGTGATTCAGGGCGTCGTCCTGATGTTCAGCTTCGTCTACGTGCTGGTGAACCTCATCATCGATCTGGTCTACACGCTTCTCGATCCGAGGATACGCTATTGACGACGCGCTCCGAGAGCCCTGCCGCGGTCGCGGCTCCCGCTCTGGCCGGGATCGCGCCAGAAAGATCACCCCTGAGAAACCTGCTGCGCTTCATGCGCCGGCACCCCTCGGTCGCGATCGGCGGCGGCCTGTTGCTGCTCATGATCCTCATCGGCATCCTTGCGCCGCTGCTCTGGACTGTCGATCCGACCGCGATCGCGCCGGCCAGGCGCACCAGGATGCCCTCGGAGCAGTACTGGTTCGGCACCGACATGCTCGGGCGCGACATCTATTCCCGCGTCATCTACGGCGCGCGGGTTTCGCTGATCGTCGGCTTCACCGTCGCCATCCTGTCGTCCCTGGTCGGGTTGGCGATCGGCCTTTTCGCAGGCTTCGTGCGCCGGGCTGACGGCATCGTCATGCGCGGCATCGACGGCATGATGTCGATCCCGCCGATCCTGCTGGCGATCGCGCTGATGGCGTTGACGCGCGGCTCGGTCCAGAACGTCATCATCGCCATCACCATTGCCGAAATCCCGCGCGTCGCCCGCCTGGTGCGCGGCGTGGTGCTCAGCCTGCGCGAGCAGCCCTATGTCGAGGCGGCGGTGGCCGCCGGTGCACGCGCACCGCGCATCATCATGCGCCACATCCTGCCGAACACCATCGCGCCGATGACCGTGCAGGCGACCTATATCTGCGCCAGTGCGATGATCGTCGAGGCGATCCTCTCCTTCATCGGCGCCGGCATTCCGCCGGCAACGCCGTCCTGGGGCAATATCATGGCCGAGGGCAGGGCGCTCTGGCAGGTCCGGCCGCATATCGTGCTGTTCCCGGCGGTCTTCCTGTCGATCACGGTGCTTGCCGTGAACCTGCTCGGTGACGGCCTGCGCGACTCGCTCGATCCCCGCCTGGCGAAGAGCCTCTGAGGGGAAGCGCAACCACCATGCCGACTGGCTCTGTCGCAGCGTCCGCAGGCCTCTCACCCCGGATTCGGGGGGGCGGTCTGCGGAAATCCGATAGCGTCCATGCGGGCTGACCGGCTTTCGCCTGCCCTGGATGACCGCGATGCTGGCGGGCGCGCTGAGGAGGAAACAAGGTGAGTCGAATTCTGACGGTGGCCGCAGCCCAGCTCGGCCCCATCCATCGCGATGAAAGCCGCGCTTCGGCCGTCGCCCGCATGATCGCCTTGATGCGCCAGGCCAAGGGGCATGGCTGCGATTTCGTCGTCTATCCAGAGGCCGCCCTGACAGCCTTCTTTCCGCATTGGTGGATGGATGACGAGGACGAGATCGATTCCTATTTCGAGAGCGCCATGCCCTCGAACGAGACGGCACCGCTCTTCGAGGAGGCCGCCCGTCTCGGCATCGGTTTCCATCTCGGCTATCCCGAGCTCGCCTTCGAGGACGGGAGCAAGCGCCGCTTCAACACGGCGGTCCTGGTCGACAAGAGCGGCTCGATCGTCGGCAAGTACCGCAAGATCCATCTGCCCGGACATCCCGAGCACCGGCCGGGCGCTCCCTTCCAGAATCTCGAGAAGCGCTATTTCGAGACCGGCAATCTCGGCTGGCCCGTCTGGCGGACGATGGATGCCAATATCGGCATGATGATCTGCAATGATCGGCGCTGGCCCGAGAGCTATCGCAGCATGGGGCTGCAGGATGTCGAGTTGATCGTGCTCGGCTACAACACGCCCAAGCATAACCCCCCGGCGCCCGACCACGACCGCCTCGGCAATTTCCACAATCAGCTCGTCATGCAGGCTGGTGCCTACCAGAACGCCACCTGGGTTGTCGGCGTGGCCAAGGCGGGGCTCGAGGCGGGCGTCGACCAGATCGGCGGATCCTGCATCATTGCGCCGACCGGCGAGGTCGTGGCCCAGGCCGTCACCGAGGGGGACGAACTCGTCGTCGCCCGCTGTGATCTCGATCTCGGCAAGAGCTACAAGGCATCCACATTCAATTTCGCCCGCCACCGCGAGCCGGAGCATTACCGGATGATCGTGGAGCGCAAGGGCGCTATCTCACCGCTCTGAGTTTGCCGTCAAAGGACCAGTCATGAACCACGATCTCATCCTGAAAGGCGGGCGGGTCATCGATCCCTCGCAGAAGCATGACGGCATTCTCGATGTCGCCTTCACCGACGGCAAGGTCTCGGGCTTCGGCAAGGACCTGAAGGGCGGCGCCGATACTGAAGTTCGCGATGTCTCGGGCTATATCGTTTCGCCCGGCCTGATCGACCTCCACACCCATGTCTATTGGGGCGGCACCTCGCTCGGCATCGATGCCGACGAGTTCTGCCGCGTGTCCGGCGTCACCACCTCGGTCGACACCGGCAGCGCGGGACCGGGCAACTGGGCCGGCTTCCGCAAGCATGTGATCGAGCAGAGCCAGGCCCGGATTCTGGCCTATCTCCATGTCTCGCATGCCGGCATCTACGGCTTCGATCATCGCGTCATGGTCGGCGAGAGCGGCGACCTGCGCATGATGAATCCGATCGATTGCGTCGAAGTCGCCGACGCCAATCGCGACTATATCGTCGGCATCAAGGTTCGCGTCGGTCTGCATGCGTCGGGCACGTCCGGGACGGTGCCTCTGAACATCGCGCTGCAGGTGGCCAACGAGGTCGGCATGCCGCTGATGTGCCATATCGACCATCCGCCGCCATCCTATGAGGAAGTCATCGGCATGCTGCGGCCGGGCGACGTACTGACCCATGCCTTCCGGCCCTTCCCGAACGCGCCCGCGACCGCGCAGGGCACGGTGAAGCCGGAGGTGCTCGCTGCCCGCAAACGTGGTGTCATCTTCGATATCGGCCATGGCAAGGGCTCGTTCTCGTTCAAGACGACGCGCGCCATGCTTGCCAATGGCTTCGAACCGGATGTGATCTCGTCGGACGTTCACAAGCTCTGCATCGACGGCCCGGCCTATGACCAGGTCACCACCATGTCGAAGTTCCTCTGCATGGGCATGAGCCTGAACAACGTCATCGCGGCCTCGACCGTGAATGCCGCCATGGCGCTGAAGCGTCCTGAGTATGGCTCGCTGAGGGTCGGTTCGCTGGGCGACGCCACCATCCTCACCGTCAAGGAAGGCAAATTCGACTATGTCGACGTCGTCGGGGAGCACCTGATCGGCGACAAGAAGTTCGTCTCGGAGGGTGTGGTGCTGAAGGGCAAGTGGTGGCACCCGAAGCGCACGAACAAGTTCAAGAAGGTGGCGGCCTGAGGCATCGGCTCGAAAAGAGGTTGCGGTTTTCGGCCAAGCCGATGCAATCACGGAAACGCCGATGCAAACACGCAAAGGTCAGATCATCGGACGGGATCCGATGATCCAGGCCCCGACGCCCTGCCGTCATGCCCGGGCTTGACCCGGGCATCTCGCGCCGGATTTGCGCGGGGTCGCGCTACGTGCCGTCCGGGTAATGACGCGTCTCAATAACGATAGAGGAAACACCATGTCTGCCGAAGCCAGGCTCAAGGAACTCGGGCTGACACTGCCCAACGTCGCGACGCCGGTCGCCAACTATGTCCGCTTCAAGCGGGCTGGCGATATCGTCTATCTCTCCGGCCAGGGGCCGCGCCGGGCCGATGGCAGCTATCCGACCGGCAAGGTCGGCGCCAACGTCACGGTCGAAGAGGCGTATGAGCACGCCAAGCAGACCGGACTTGGTCTGCTCGCGGCTATGCAGGAGGCCGCCGGTTCGCTCGACAAGGTCGAGGTCATCAAGCTGCTCGGCATGGTCAATGCGGTGCCGGATTTCGCTGAACAGCCCAAGGTGATTAACGGCTGCTCGGACCTGTTCGTCGCCGTTCTCGGCGAGAACGGCCGTCACGCCCGCTCGGCCGTGGGCCTGGGCTCGCTGCCCAACAACATGACCGTCGAGATCGAAGTCATCATCCGGGTGCTGCCATGACCGCGCTTGCCGAGGAAATTGCCCGCGTCTACGGCACGCCAGCCGTCGTCATCGATCTCGACAAGGTCGAGGCCAATATCGCGCGTCTCCAGGCCGCCTGCGACGCCGCCGGCGTCGCCAATCGTCCGCATATCAAGACGCATAAATCGCCCGAGCTCGCGCGCCTGCAGCGTGAGGCCGGCGCCCGCGGCATCACCTGCCAGAAGCTCGGCGAGGCCGAAGTCATGGCCGATGGCGGCCTCGACGACATCATGATCAGCTACAACATCCTCGGCGAGGAGAAGCTTGGGCGCCTCGGCGCGCTTCAACGCCGGGTGCGGATGATCGTCGCGGCCGACAATCCCGTCACCATCGCCGGCCTGCCGACGGCTGCCGAGATCGCCGGGCGTGACCTCGAGGTCGTGGTCGAATGCGACACCGGGCGCCAGCGCGCCGGCGTCGAGACACCCGGTGAGGCGGTCGAGCTTGCGAAGATGATCGCCGGTTCCAAGGGCCTGCGCTTTGCGGGCTTCCTGATGTATCCGCCGGAGGATGGCTGGGACCGGACGCAAGCGTTCCTCGACACGGCCAATGCGGGCCTGCGCGATGCGGGGCTCGAGGCCGGCATCGTCTCGACCGGTGGCTCGCCCAATATTCCGAATATCGGCAAGCTGAAGGGCGCGACCGAGCACCGTGCCGGTACCTCGATCTTCAACGACCGCATGCAGGTCGCGGCGGGCGTCGCCAGCCTCGATGACTGCGCGCTCACGGTCTATGCGACGGTGGTGAGCCGCGCCGGCCCGGAGCGCGGCATCCTCGATTCAGGGTCCAAGACGCTGACGAGCGATACAGGCGGCCTCGAAGGGCACGGCTATATTCTGGAGTATCCCTCAGCCAAGATCGCCAAATTCGCCGAGGAGCATGGCTTCCTCGACCTTGCCGCCTCGAATGAGCGGCCGAAGGTCGGCGAGATCGTCCGGATCGTGCCGAACCATGTCTGCGTCGTCGTCAACATGGTCGACAGGCTGATCACGGTGCGCGGCGACAAGCTGATCGGCGAACTGCCGGTCGCGGCGCGCGGCAGGCTGACCTGATACGCCAGGATCATCGGACCCGACCGCGTCGCCGGTCCGATGATCCTGCCTTCTGTGTCTGCATCGGCTTTCCCAAGCCGCAATCCACTTTCGGAACCGATTCTCAAGGCTCCCTCGCCGCGTCCGGCGGGGGAGCCTGAACATTATTCAGCTCAGAATTTGTAGGTGACGCCTGTCCCGATCAGCCAGGGATCGATCTTGACCTTGCCGCTGACCAGGCCGTTGTTCACCTTGACCTTCGGCTCGAGGAAGATCTTCTTCACGTCGAAGTTGATGCCCCAGTGTTCGTCGATCATGTAGTCGAAGCCGGCCTGCAGGGCGAGGCCGAAGCTGTCCTTCAGATCGAAATCGGTGAAGCCGCCCTTGGCCTTCTCGTTGAAGAAGACCGTGTAGTTCACGCCGGCGCCGACATAGGGCTTGATGCGCCCAAGATCGGTGAAGTGATATTGTAGCATCAGCGTCGGCGGCAGCAGCCAGGCTGAGCCGATACGAGCGCCAGCAAGAGCGCCAGCGCCTTTGACGCGATGCGGGGTGACGCCGAGGATCAGTTCAGCGGCGGTGTTCTTCGTGAAGAAGTAGCTGATGTCGAGTTCGGGCACGACCGAGGTCGAGATGCTGACATCGGCGCCGGGAACAGTGACGCCGCCGATCCGGAGCGAGGCATCCTCCTGCGGTACCACGACGAGTGCGCGCCCGCGGATCATCCAGGGGCTCCATTGCGCCAGAATCGGCGCGACGGGTTGCACCTTGTAGGAGGGCAGGTCGGCGGCCTGTGCGCCTGTCGGGGCGGTGCCCGCGAGCAGGACGGCGCTCAGAACGGTCGGGAGAAGGCGTGTCGTCATGGTGGTCCCCAGCTGCTGCCGGTGGGCGACTCGATCCATCACAACGCGCCCGGCCGGTCGGACCGTTCTTCGCCAGCGCTCGGGGAAAGTGTTTGATCTGCGTCAAGATGGAGACAGGGCTGCCGACGAACACGACGCCCTGTTGCAGCATTGACGCAGAGATTGTGCTCGGGTCCATCAGAAGCCGGAGCGAGGCACTGTGCTACGCCCCGGACCGCCGGAGGGCTCAGCTCTCGGGATGCCTCGCGTTCCACGCGGCAGCATAGTCGCTGCACAGCCGATCGAGCTCGGTACGGTCCGTGATCCCCGCCGGTCGGGCACGAGACGGCGAGGCGGCCTGGTAGGGCACGGAGCGCTGGTGCGCGATGCGCCAGAGCCGCCGCAGTTCGGCGAGCGGGTCTGCGTGATCGTCGACGCGGATGTCGAAGCTCGGAAAGGCATCGGTCGACCAGATCCGGATCGCACAGGACTGGCGACCCCGCTTGTCGCCGCCGGCCCGCTCTCCGGCCTCGAGCGCTACCAGCAAGCGCTCGTCGAAATCGAGCGCCGAGGCCGCGATATAGGCCTTCAGCGTTTCCTCGATCACCTGCGGCCCGGCGAGCATGTTGCCAGCCACGGAGACCTGCGGTCCTTCGACCGAGCCGCACCAATCGACGCAGGCAGAACCGGTATGAGCGGCAATCTTGCCATCCCGGTCGATGATGTGCAGCTGGCGATGATTGCGTCCCTCATCGGCTGCGGTGAGGTTGGCGACGATCTCGGCCGCCGGGCGGCCTTCGAGCAGAAGCCGCAGGCCATCGACGCCATAGAGCGGGTTGAGGAAGGCCTGTGTGGCAAGCGCGCCCGTGCGAGCCGCGCCGTGCGGCACGCGCGAGCCGACGGCGAAGGCACAGGTGGAGACCGCGACGCCATAAGCGCCTGTCGCCGCGTCACGGGCGACAATGGACCATGTCATGGAGCAATCCCTCTCAGCGGCCGGCGGCGTAGGCCTGCATCAGACGTGGCGTCGCTGCGGCACGCAAGAGGCCATTGCTGCTCTTCTCCGCGGCGGTCAGGCGCCCGACGGTCCAGGCCGGAGCCTTCTCGAGATCATGGCCGCGCTGGACGAGATCGGCGATCGCTGCGGCACCGATGCTCTCCTCGACCGTGAGATGCCCAGGCCGCGCTTCGCGCGGATAGAAGGTCGAGGGGAAGTGCTGCGTGTGGAACAGCGGCAGGTCGATCGCCTCCTGCAGGTTCAGGCCGTGATGCACCCGGCGCAGGAACATGCCGAGCTGCCATTGCTCCTGCTGGTCGCCGCCCGGCGTGCCGAAAGCCAGGCGCGGTTCGCCATTCTCGAAGGCGAGCGTCGGCGTCAGCGTGGTGCGTGGGCGCTTCAGAGGCGCGAGCGAGGCCGGCAGGCCCTCTTCCAGCCAGAATGCCTGCGCGCGCGAGTTCAGGGGGAAGCCGAGCTCGGGGATGACCGGCGAGGATTGCAGCCAGCCGCCAGACGGCGTGGCGGCGATCATGTTGCCCCATTTGTCGATCACGTCGATATGAACGGTATCGCCGCGCTTCGACGATGCAACCATCGAGGCGAGCGTCGGCTCGCCGACGGTTGCGCCGCCGGCGCCGCTCTGCCCGGCGATGCGGATATTCGCCAGCATCTTGCCGACCTGCTCCTCGAAGCCGGGGATCATGCCGGGGCGCAGTTCATGCGACGCCTTGTCGGTGATGAGATTGCGCCGGCCACGGGCGTAATCCTCCGAAAGCAGCGTCGCCATCGGCACCTTCACGAAATCCGGATCGCCGTAATAGGCCTCACGATCGGCGAAGGCGAGTTTCATCGCCTCGGTGACGTGATGGATGAATTCCGGGCTGGCAGGCCCCATCGCGCCGAGATCGATGCCTTCCAGGATCTTCAGCGTCTGCAGGAAGACGGGGCCCTGGCCCCAGGGACCGATCTTGAAGACCTCCCATCCGTGATAGTTGACGCTCGCGGGCGTCTCGTAGGTCGGCTTCCAGCGCGCCATGTCGTCGGCGGTGAGCAGGCCTTTGTGGCGACGGCCCGAGGAATCGATCGCCTCGGTCGTGCGGCAGAATCTGTCCATCGCCTCCGCGACGAAGCCCTTGTACCAGGTGTCGTAGGCAGCCTCGAGCTGCTTCTCGCGCGAGCCGCCGGCCGCTTCCGCCTCCGCCAGAATGCGCTTGTAGGTTTCGGCAGCCGCCACGTTGCGGAAGAGTTCCTTGCCCTTCGGCACGTTGCCGCCCGGCAGATAGACGGCCCCCGAGGTCGGCCACTCCTCGGTGAAGAGATCGGTCAAGGTCCCGATCGTGTCGGAAACACGCGGCAGCATCGGATGGCCGTTCTCGAAATAGCCGATCGCCGGCTCGAGCACTTCACGCAGCGACAGGCGGCCATGGTCGCGCAGCAGCGTCATCCAGCCACCAAAGGCGCCGGGCACGACCGTCGAGAGCAGTCCCGAGCCGGGGATCAGGTCGAGGCCGAGTTCCTTGAAGGCCTCGATGGTGGCTGCCTGGGGAGCCGGGCCCTGCGCGCAGATGACTTCGACTTTCTTCGTCTCGGCCGAATAGAATACGGCCGGCATGTCGCCCGCCGGACCGACCAGATGCGGTTCGACGACCTGAAGCACGAAGGCTGCGGCGGCGCAGGCATCGAAGGCGTTGCCGCCCTTTTCCAGCATGGCCATGCCGGATGCTGTCGCCAGCCAATGCGTCGAGGTGACGACACCGAAGGTGCCGAGGATTTCAGGGCGGGTCGTGAACATGGTGATATCCCTAGACTTGCTTAGTGTTCTTTGGGGTCGAGCGCGTCCCGCAGGCCGTCGCCGAGCAGGTTGAAGCCGAGAACGGCGAAGAAGATGGCGATGCCGGGCGCCACCGACATCCACGGCGCCTGCTCCATGAAGTTCTTGGCGACGTTGAGCATCTGCCCCCAGGACGGTGCAGGAGGTTGCTGGCCGAGGCCGAGGAAGGAGAGGGACGCTTCCAGGATGATGGCCTGGGCCATGAACAGGGTGGATTGCACGACGATCGGCGAAAGCGTGTTCGGCAGGACGTGGAGGAACAGGATCCGCATGTCGCGGGCGCCGATCGCGCGCGTTCCCTCGATAAAGTCCTCGGCCTTGATGCTGAGCACCTGGCCCCTGATCAGCCGGATGAAGATCGGTACGGCCGAAAGGCCGATCGCGATCATGGCGTTGGTCAAGGAGGGGCCGAGGATCGCCGCAAACGCAATCGCGACGATCAGGAAGGGGCAGGCCAGCATCGCTTCGGTGACGCGCGAAATGGCGATGTCGATCCAGCCGCCATACCAGCCCGCCAGCAGTCCGAACGGTACGCCGACCGCCAACGCGATCGAGACCGAGAAGATGCCGGCCAGCAGCGAGGTTTGCGCGCCATAGAACAGGCGGGACAACTGGTCGCGGCCGAGTTCGTCGGTGCCGAACCAGTGCAGTGCCGAAGGCGGCTTCCGAATGGCGAGGAAGTTCGACTTCAACGGGTCTGCGAGCGGCAACAATGGCGCCAGGATGGCCATCAGCACGAAGATCAGCACGAGCGCCCCGCCGATCTGGGCGGAGCGGTTGTGCAGCAGTTTCGTCCAGGCACGCGGGCTTCGCGTGGGCAATGGGTCCGATGCGCCGGTCGGGGACGGGCGGTCCAATGCGATATTCGTCATTGGCCGTCCCTCAGGCGCGGGTTGACGAGGATATAGAGCAGATCGGCGAGCAGGTTCATCAGGATGAAGCCGATGGCGGTGCACAGGACGACGCCTTGCACCACGCCATAGTCGCGATTGAACACGGCGTCGATAATCAGCTTGCCGAAGCCGGGAATCGTGAAGACCTGTTCGGTCAGCACAGCTCCGGCCAACAGCTCACCGAAGAGCAGCGTCGACAGGGTGATGATCGGGATCAGCGCATTGCGCAGGGCATGGCGGTTGACGACCGCGTCCTCGTCGAGCCCCTTGGCGCGCGCGGTGCGGACATAGTCTGACTGCAGGACCTCCAGCATCGCAGCACGCGTATGGCGCATCAGGAAGGCAGCGAGCCCGCCGCCGAGCACAAAGGCGGGCATGATCAGCCGCTCGATCGCGCCGATCGGGTTGGTGAAAATCGGCTCATATCCTGACGCCGGCAGCAGCTTGAGCTCCACCGAGACGAGCAGGATCAGCATGATGCCGAGCCAGAAATTCGGGATCGAGAGCCCCGACAACGCGAGCGCACTGGCGGAATAGTCGAGGGCAGTCCCCTTGTTGCGGGCGGCGATGATGCCTGCCGGGACGCCGATCGCGACGGCGACGAGGATCGAGGCCGTGGCGAGCTGGATGGTGACAGGCAGCTTTTGCAGGATCAGCCCGAGCACCGGCTCGCCGGTTCGCAGCGAGCGACCGAAATCGCCCTGCACGACCTGGCCGAGCCAGGCGAAGAACTGGACGACGATCGGATCGTCCATCCGGTAGATTTCGCGCAGCCGGGCGATCACCTCCGGATCACGTTCCTCGCCGGCGATGACGAGGAACGGATCGCCGGGCAAGGCTCGCTGCAGGGCGAAGACGAACAGGGACACCAGAAAGAGTGTCGGGATCGCGATCAGGACGCGGCGGCCGATCAGGGTCAGCATGGGGGCGCCCCAAGCCCGGCCGCCATTCCGGTCGACATCACGGTCGACCGGGGCTGACGAAGGTGTCGTGTTCGAGAAGAGGCGTTCATCACTTCTTCTTCAACCCGGCGAGGCGGATCATGCCGTCGGGATTGATCACGAAGCCATCGATGCTGGAGCGCAGCGCGAAGAACACTGTCTGGTTGTAGAGATAGACGATCGGCAACTCGTCCTGCAGGATTGCCTGCGCCGCGTCGTAGAGCTTCTTGCGCTCGGCCACGTCGTAGGCGGTGCGGGCCTGGTCGAGCAGCTTGTCGACCTCCGGATTGCTGTAGCGCCCGTCGTTCTGGTTGCCCTTCGTCGTCACGAACTGGTGGATATTGCCATCCGGGTCGATGCGGCCGGACCAGCCGATGCGGCTCATCTGGAACTTGCCCTGCTGCTGGTCGCGCAGCTGGCTCGCGAACTCGCTCGATTTAATCTGGATGTCGATGCCGGCTTCCTGGGCCATCGCCTGAATGACCTGGCCAAGCTGAGCGTCGACGGGGTTGTTGGTGACGAAGAGCTCGGCCGAGACCTTTTCAGCACCGGCTGCCTTGAGCAGCGCCTTCGCCTTGGCGACGTCGCGCGCCGGCACCGGGAAATCGGCGCTGAGATAGGGGTTGCCGGGATTGAAGGGCTGGATCATCGGCTCGTACAGCCCTTCGAACACGACCTGGCTCAGGACCTTGCGGTCGATCGCGAGCGACAGGGCCTGGCGGACGCGCTTGTCCTTGCCCATCGGCTGGCTCGCCGCCTCGCCATTGGACGTGTTGATGGTGATGCCCTGGTAGCCGAGATTGGATGTGCTCGCGATCTTGAGCGACTTGTCGCCCCGGGCTCCAGGCACGTCCGTCGGCGCAAGGCGCTCGAGCATGTCGAGTTCGCCGGCCCGCAGATTGGCGAGACGCACGGTGGTGTCGGGGATCGAACGATAGAGCACCCGGTCGAACTGGTAGTTCGCGGCCTCCCAATGCTCCTTGAACTTCTCCAGCACGATGCGATCGTTCTGGACGCGCTCGACGAACTTGTAGGGGCCGGAGCAGATCGGCTTGGCGCCGACATCGCCGCTGAGGCTCTTGGGAGCCAGCATCATGCCGGCGCGGTCGGTCAATTGGGCAAGCAGGGTCGCGTCGGGGCGCTTGAGCTTCAGCACGAGCGTGGTGGCATCGACGGCCTCGACACTGTCGACCGAGGCGAGTTCCGATTTCCGCAGGGAGTCCGGCAGCGTCCGCGCCCGCTCCAGATTGGCCTTCGCGGCTTCGGCATTGAAGGGCTCGCCGTCATGGAACTTCGCATCGCTGCGCAGCTTCATGGTCAGCGTCAGCCCGTCAGGGGAGAATGACCATTCGGTCGCCAGCCGCGGGACGAGCTTGAGGTCCGGTGTGATGTCGAGCAGCCGGTCGCACAGCCCCATGAAGACGATGCGACCGACGAAGGTGCGCGCCTTGTGGGGATCGAGCACGTCGGGGTCTTCCTGCAGGCCGACACGCAGCGTGTTCGGCGCCTGCGCCATGGCTGGCAGGCTCGCTATCGTCAGGAAGGTCGCTGAAACCAGCGCGGCAAGGAGCTTCATCGATTTTCCCCTGTTGGATTTTCTGTGTGTGAGGCGCGTTCGCGCGGCCGGATGGTGATGAGGCGCGTGTGCCTGCGGATGCAGGCCGTTTGCGTCGCTAGGGCGATATGCAGAATCCGAAAGCGAAGAGCCTCCCGGGTTGGTCCCGTTCAGCACCAAGTTGGCGCAAGTTTCGGCGGCCGTCGATCATGCGCTGCATCATTCTTGCGGAGTATTGTTCCCGGGTCGCCGTTCGGCTTGTATGCAAGTTGGCGGCCAAGCTCTCCGCTTCTGGCTGAGGCCGGCATGTCCGGGCTACGCGCGCGCAGGGCATGATCTCTGCTATGCACTGCGCCAGACTGATACGGGTATCAGGCGCAGTTTGTATGCGCTGGAAACAGGGAATGGGACGGATGCTTCTGGGTGTGATTGCCGACGACATGACGGGTGCGACCGACGTCGCCCTGATGCTGAACCGGGCCGGGATGCGGACGGTTCAGGTGATCGGCGCGCCATCGGCCAATGCAACCCTGCCGGAGGCCGATGCGGTCGTCGTCGCGCTGAAGTCGCGCACCAATCCGGTTTCGGAAGCGGTGGCGCAGTCGCTCGCCGCCTGCGAGGCGCTGCTCGCCGCCGGTGCGCGCCAGATCCTGTTCAAATATTGCTCGACCTTCGACTCGACCCCGCATGGCAATATCGGCCCCGTGGCGGACGCGCTGATGCGCCGGCTCGGCGCGGAAAGCGTCATCATTTGCCCGGCCTTTCCGGCGAATGGCCGCTCGATCTATCAGGGTTATCTCTTCGTCGGCTCCGTGCCTCTGCATGAGAGCTCGATGAAGGACCACCCGCTGACGCCGATGCGGGATTCAAACCTGATGCGCCTGATGGAGGCACAGACCGAGACCCCGGTCGGCCATATCGGATACGCCGCGGTCCTGGCTGGGGCCGACGCAGTCAAGAACCGGCTGGTGGAGCTGGCGGGGCAGGGCGTGCGCTATGTCGTGACCGACGCGCTCACCAATGACGACCTGATGGTGCTGGGCGCTGCTGTCGACGGAGCGATCCTGCTGACCGGCGGCTCCGGCATCGCGATGGGGCTGCCGCAGAACTTCCGCAAGGCAGGGCTGTTGCCGGATCGCGATATTGCGGCCCATCTCGAGGCGCCCGAGGGGCGGGCTGGGATTATCTCGGGCAGCTGCTCCACCGCCACGCGCGGGCAGATCAAGGCGGCGCTTGAAGCCGGATACCCCGCGCTGAAGGTCGACCCGCTCGCTCTGGCCACAGGCGAGCAGACGGCACGAATCCTGGCCGATTGGGCGCTGGCGCAACCAGCCGATCGACCCTTTCTCGTCTATTCCAGCGATGACCCGGCCGAAGTCGCCGCGATCCAGGGGCAGCTCGGCCGCGACAAGGCCGGTGAGATCGTCGAGCAGGCTTTCGCTGAAACGGCGCGCCTCCTGGCCAAGGGCGGTGTCACGCGCCTGCTCGTCGCTGGTGGCGAGACCTCGGGCGCCGTTGTCCAGGGCCTCGGCATTCAGACGCTCGAGATTGGCCCCGAGATCGACCCCGGTGTGCCGTGGACCCGCGTCGTCGGTAGGCCCGCGATGGCGGTTGCCCTGAAATCCGGGAATTTCGGCGCGCCCGATTTCTTCCTGAAGGCGTGGAGCCTGCTCCGCTAGGGCATCGGACCGGATATCGTACCGGTCCGATGACCTAGCCCCTATGTTTGCATCGGCCCTTCCGAAAACCGCAATCCACTTTTCGGGCCGATGCTCTAACTCGGGCAGGCCATTCATTCCGGCGCAGCAAAACTCGTATAGGATTGCCCCACGACGGCAGCGGAGACGGGGATGGACATGGCGTTTCTCGGCGAACTCCTGACGAGCGTGGCGGGCCGTGGCCGCGCACTGATCGGCCTTGAGCGTTTTGCCGGGAACCGCAATCGGTCGCTTGACCGGCTCTGCGAAGACCTGCTGTCTGGGCGCGGCGAGGCTTCCGGCATGGCGTTGGCGCAGGCCGTTCTCGACCAGTGGGAACGGCTCGATCCGCCGGGACGCCTCGGTTTCTTCCGCCTGCTGCAGGATCGCTTCGGTCCGGATCAGGAGAAGTTGAGCGCCGCCATCGCGCGCTACCAGAGTGAGCCGGATGCGGCTGCGATCGCAGCATTGCACATTGCCTCCGAGCCGCGCCGGCAGGAACTCTTCCGCCGCCTCAACCTCGCGCCCGGCGGCACTCATGTGCTGGTCCGCATGCGGGAGGCGTTGTTCGAGGCGATCGAGGCCGACCCGGCCCTGAAGCCGGTCGATGATGATTTCCGGCATCTCTTCGGCTCCTGGTTCAATCGCGGCTTCCTGGTCTTGCGCCGCATCGACTGGCACACACCGGCCAATGTGCTGGAGAAGGTTATCCGCTACGAGGCGGTGCACGAGATTCAGGGCTGGGACGATCTGCGCCGCAGGCTCGAACCGGCGGACAGGCGCTGTTTCGCCTTCTTCCATCCGCAGCTCGTCGATGAGCCGCTGATCTTCGTCGAGGTTGCGCTGACGGGCGCGATCCCGCGCAGCATCGCCGAAGTCCTGAGTGAAGAGCGCGAGGTCCTCCCGGCCCAGAATGCGTCCACCGCGGTGTTCTATTCAATCTCGAACTGCCAGGAGGGGCTGCGTGGCATTTCCTTCGGCAATTTCCTGATCAAGCAGGTCGCCGAGGATCTGAAGCGCGAACTGCCTGGGCTGGATACCTTCGTCACTCTTTCGCCGGTTCCCGGTTTCGCGCGCTGGCTCGCGGGCGTCGTCGCCGAGCCTGGTGACCCGCTGCTCACCAATGAGGAACTCTCCGAGCTTGCGCGCCCGGTCGGCGAGACGATTGCGCTCGACGAGCCGGAGAGGGCGCGGCGCGACAAGCTGCTGGGCCAGATGGCGGCGCAGTATCTGCTGCGCGCTCGTGCATCGTCTGGACGGATCATCGACCCTGTCGCGCGCTTCCATCTCGGTAACGGCGCAAGGCTGGAACGCATCAATATCGGCGGCAATCTCTCGGCGCGGGGCTTGCGCGAGTCGCACGGCGTGATGGTCAATTACCGCTATGATCTCGACGATATCGAAGCCAATCACGAGGCCTTCGCCAGCCGCAACACCGTCGTCGCTTCGTCCGCCGTTCGCAAGCTGCTCCGTCCCGTCTCCGCCTGAACGAAAACCTGAGACCTGTCATGGCCAATCATCTGTTCGACCTCATTACCGCGCGCATTCCTGCACCCGATGCGCCCTTCGCGCTTCTCGATGACGGCCGTCGCTACAGCTATGCCGAGATGGTCGCGGTGTCCGCCCGCTTCGCCAATGCCCTGGTGGCGCTCGGCGTGAAGCCGGGCGACCGCGTCGCCGTGCAGGTGGAAAAGAGCATCGAGGCGCTGATGCTCTATCTCGGCACGATCCGCGCCGGGGCCATCTTCCTGCCGCTGAACACGGCCTATACCCCAGCCGAGATCGAGTATTTCCTCGGAGATGCCGAGCCCGCGGTCTTCGTGTGCGATCCGGGCAAGGCCGAAGCGCTGCAACCCTATGCCGAAAAGGCCGGCGCCAGGCTGGAAACGCTCGGTGTTGCGACAGGTACTCTCTTCGACAAGGCCGGCAGCGCTTCCGCGGAATTCGCCGATGCCGCGCGTGGCCCGGACGACCTGGCCGCGATTCTCTACACCTCGGGAACGACCGGGCGCTCGAAGGGCGCCATGCTGAGCCATGACAACCTGGCCTCGAATGCGCTCGCGCTCGTCGACTACTGGCGCTTCAGCAAGGACGACCGGCTGCTGCATGCGCTGCCGATCTTCCATACGCATGGCCTCTTCGTCGCGACCAATGTCGTGCTCTTTGCCGGCGCGTCGATGATCCTGCTGCCGAAATTCGATCCAGAGCAGATCATGAAATACCTGCCGCAGGCGAGCTGCATGATGGGCGTGCCGACCTTCTATGTCAGGCTGCTGCAGGATCCACGCCTGACGAAGGAGGCGACCAGGCATATGCGCCTCTTCGTCTCCGGGTCAGCGCCGCTGCTCGCCGAGACGCATCGCGAATGGCGCGAACGCACCGGCCACGCGATCCTCGAGCGCTACGGCATGACCGAGACCAATATGAACACCTCCAACCCCTATGAGGGCGAGCGTGTTGCCGGCACGGTCGGTTTCCCGCTGCCGGGCGTGAGCGCGCGCGTCACCGATCCGGAAACGGGCAGGACGCTCGGTGCCGATGAGATCGGTATGATCGAGGTCAAGGGCCCGAACGTCTTCAAGGGGTACTGGCGCAATCCGGAGAAGACCAGGGCCGAATTCCGCGATGACGGCTTCTTCATCACTGGCGACCTCGGCAAGATCGACCCCGCCGGCTATGTCCACATCGTCGGGCGCGGCAAGGACCTGATCATCACCGGCGGCTATAACGTCTATCCGAAGGAGGTCGAGACCGAGATCGACGAGATGCCGGGCGTGATCGAGAGCGCGGTCATCGGTTGTCCCCATCCCGATTTCGGCGAGGGCGTCACGGCCGTGGTCGTGGTCAAGCCCGGGGCCGAGATCACCGCCGCGTCGATCTCGAAGGCGCTCGACCAGCGCCTCGCCAAGTTCAAGCTGCCGAAGCAGGTCTTCATCGTGCCCGAACTGCCGCGCAACACCATGGGCAAGGTTCAGAAGAACCTGCTGCGCGACAGCTATCGCGACATCTACGCGAAGGCCGCCAAAGCAGGGGAGTAGGCCGTCGCCGCGCGGTCAAACCCGCGCGGGCTCCCTGATTTCGATGGTTTCGCCGTCGCCGGGGATCAACAGGCGCTCTGGTCCGATACCGCGCTGTTTGGCGGCTTTGCGCAAGGCCGCCCGGTTGATGCTCGCATGGTCGAGCGCCTCCATATGGGTCGCGATGACGATGGCCTCGGGGGCTGCTTCGCAGAGTGCCAGCGTCTGGGCGTCGTCCATCACGATCAGGGTGTTGTCCCAGAGGGCACCGCAGGAATGGGTGACGATCACATCCGGCGCGGTCGCTGAAACCGCTTCGAGCAGCGGCGGATAGAGAATGCTGTCGCCGCACCAATAGAGCGTCGGCTCGCCTGGGGCCTCCAGGCTGAAGCCCATGACGGGCCCCATCTTCTCGACGACGGCGCCGCTGCCATGCTGCGCCGGGACGCGCTTCAGGATAATCGGCCCGATCCGTTGGAAGCAGTCCACGGGGGTGACCGACTGGAAACCCGCCTCCACGATCCTGTCCTCGTCGCCGGGGCGGCAGGTCAGCGGCAGGTCCTTTGGAATGCGCTCCTTCGCGACGCTGTCGAAATGGTCGGAATGCAGGTGCGAGACGATCACCTGGTCGACACCAGCCAGAATGCTCTCGATCGGCTCGGGCAGCTCGACCATCGGGTTTGCGGATTTGCCCGTGAAAGATGGGCGGCCGTGCATGGGGCCGAAATCAGGGTCGATCAGGAACGTCCTGCCCGCATAGACAAGCTTGAGCGTGGCATTGCGGAGGAGTTGAAGCCGCATGAGTGTCTCCGGACAGTTGCAATGCAGCTCATCATGCGTTCTCCCGCTCGCCAGCGGCCAGTTCTATTTTGTGAAGTCGACAGCACTCCGCGTTGATCAATGCCGACCCTGAATTGAGATCAAGGAGAAACGCTCGTGGCCTCCCAAAGACACGTCTTTGGACTATACATCCACGAGGGCTGGCGAGCGGGCTCAGCCCTTGGGTTGCGGCACCATGCCGAGATCGAAATCAGCCTCGGCGGCTGATGCTTCGCGATGCCTGAGGCGGCTCTCCCGCAATTCGCCCGCCGACTCGAGGATAGGATAAGCGATCGACGTGATGTGCCCGTGGATGCGCTTGAGATCGCGCAGCACGTCGAGATGGATCGAGCTCGTCTCGATCGATTCCGGCACGCCGCTGCGCAGCCGCTCATAATGGCTTTCGGTCGCGCGGCGCTCGGCGGAACGCATCACGGCCTTCTCATCGAAGAGTTGGCGCGCCAATGCGATGTCGCGTGTCGCGAGGACGTTCAGGGCCAGTCGCAGGCTGTGGGACACTCGCGCATGCAGTGCGCTGATCTCGGCAAGCCCCTCTGCCGAGAAGCGATAGCCCTTGCGGATCTTCTTCTCGGCCAGTTCCCGGAGGTTCTTGTCGATGACGTCGCCGATATGCTCGAGATTGGTGTTCAGCGTGACGATCTCGAGCAGACGGCGGCTTTCCTCGGTGCTCAGCTCGGACCGGGACAGGCGTACCAGATAGAGCTTGATCGCCTCGTGGATCGTGTCGACGCCGTCATCGGCCTCCGAGATCTCGCGGGAGAGCTTGATCTGATCGCCATCGAGCAGGGTCAGCGTGTCCTTCAGCATCTCGCCGACACGGTCGCCGAGATGGAGGGTCTCGCGCATCGCACAGGCAAGCGCTTCGGACGGGCTGTCGAGCACGCCGGGATCGAGATAGAGCGGCCGGATCACGCGTTCGTTCGTCGGCGCGGTCGGCATGAGGCGCAGGACGAGATCGGAGATCGGCGTGATGAAGGGCAGGAACAGCAGCCCGCCGGCGATGTTGAGCGCCAGATGCAGTTCGACCGCGAGCCGTCCGGGATGGAGCGAAAGGGAAGAGAACCAGCCGGCGAGCGGGCCGGCGAACGGGATCACGATGACGGCGATGACGAGGCGCGTCAGCAGATTGGCAACGGCGACACGGCGCTGCGCGATCGGGGCGCCAAGCTGGTCGATGACCGGAACCAGGGCATTGCCGAGATTCGCTCCGACGATCAGTGTCACGGCCATGGTCGGGGAGAGCAGCCCGCCCGACCAGAACGAGGCGATCAGCAGCACGATGGCAAGGCTGGAATGGGTCAGCCAGGTCGCGGCGACGGCCACAAGCACGGCGATGACCGGCTCGCCGGCCAGTGCCTGCAGAATCAGCTTGAAGGTCGGAGACTGCGCGAGCGGAGCGGCGGCGGATTTCAGCTCGACGAGCGAGAGCAGGATGAGCCCGATGCCGACCAGGACACGGCCGATATTGCGGGCCCGGTCCATCGCCTCGTTGGCGAGATAGAGCGCCACGCCGACGGCGAGGCAAAGCCCCCAGATCCAGCCAAGATCGAGCGAGACGAGAAAGGCCGCGAGCGCCGTGCCGATATTGGCTCCGAGCAGCACGGCAAGCGCCATCGGCAGGGTGATCAGCGATTGGCCCGCGAAGGAGGAGAGCAGCAGCGTCGTCGCCGTCGAGCTTTGCAGCACCAGTGTCACCGCCGCGCCGCTGGCCAGCGCCGTGAACCGATTGCGCGTGAAGCGCGCGAGCGCCTGTCGCAGGGAAGAGCCGAAAGCCCGTGTGGCGCCCGTTCTGACCAGGCGCACGGCCCAGATCAGCAGAGCCACCGCCCCTGCGAGGTGGATCAGGACCGAGGTGGTGCTGTCGACTGCGTTCATCTCGTACGGTGGTCTCCGAATCGGGGGTGCCAAGGGCCTCGCGAAGCGCAGCCAATCTAGCCGAATTTCATTAGCCGTCTTATAAAATATGCAGGTTGAAAGGGGCCATTTGATGACCCCTCCATGAGCTATTGTCGTCGGTGATTGCCGATCGATTCAAGCCGCGAATGTGCCGTAGGGGACGTTTTCCCGCGCATCGCGCAGAGCTGTCCCCCACCAGTGCAGTTGCGCCAGCATGGTCGCCATCGCCTGCTCGGCCTTGGTCGCATCCAGGAGCTGGCCCGTCTCGTCGAACTTGCTCCAGGCGTGTGCAAAGCAGACGACGTCGCGGACCGTGGCCGCGTGCAGCTCGTTGAAGACCTGGCGCAACTGGTCGATGGCGCGCAAGCCACCCGAGACGCCGCCATAGGACACGAAGGCGACCGGCTTGCCGCGCCACTCCGCCCCGACGAGATCGATCAGGAACTTCAGCGGCGCCGGATAGCCGCGGTTATATTCCGGCGTCACCACGATGAAGCCATCGGCGCGCCCGATGCGCTCCCTGAGCAGGCGCACTGTCGGAGTTTCGCCGCGTGGATGGCGCTTCGGCAGGTCGAGTGTCAGCGGATCGATGACATCGACGGCGAAGGGGCCTTCGCCTTCGATCTGCGACAGCGCCCAATTGGCCACCCGGTCGCAGAGCCGCCCTTCGCGGGTGCTGCCATAGATCAGGGCGAGGTGGATCCTGCGGTCTAACGGGCGGTGCATGGTCGCGCTCCAGGCTGCTTGCACATCGGAAGCGCAGGGTTATAAAACCTCAAGCAAGGTTAAGGTCAAGCGTCGATGAGCAAAGCGGATCACGCCCATTTCTTCGATGAGCTGAGCGTCGGCGAGGTGGCGAGGCGCAGCGGGCTCGCTGTCTCCACCATCCATTTCTACGAGGCGAAGGGCTTGATCCGGAGCGCACGGAGCAGCGGAAACCAGCGCCGCTATCCGCGCGAGGTTTTGCGGCGCGTGGCGATCATCAAGGTGGCGCAGCGCACGGGAATCCCGCTGAAGACGATCGGCGACGCCTTCAAGGCCCTGCCATCGGAGCGCACGCCGACGGCGGAGGATTGGTCGCGTCTGTCATCGGTCTGGAAGGTTGAGCTGGAGCGCAGGATCGACCGGTTGACGCGGCTGCGCGACCACCTGACCGACTGCATCGGCTGCGGCTGCCTCTCGGTGAAGAGCTGCCCGCTGCACAATCCCTGGGACCGGCTGGGCGAGCAGGGCGTGGGACCGCGCCTGCTCGACCCCGATTGAGGCTGCCGGTTACGACGCCTTGTGCAGTTGCGAGAGCGGGAACCTGGCGACGTCTGCCAGCAGCTCGGCAAAGCCCTTCGCCTGCAGGGCCGCGGTCACCTTACCCTTTTCTGCCGTCGCCAGGCTGGCATCGCCTGCCGCGCCGCTCGGGTTGACGTCCTGCGCCATCCAGGCATGCGCATGCAGGCCGGTCGGCCTGAGCCAGGCATACTCGCCCTGCATCTTGATCGTGCTTGGCTCGAAATGGCCGGCCTTGCCCATGTCGACGAGATCCGGCCGGAAATGCAGCATCAGCGAGGTCTCGATGTCGCCGGCATGGATGCCGTGATTGGCATCGAGATCGGCATAGACGCCTTGCGGCAGACCGAAGGCGCGCCAGGCGGTGGTGACAGCCAGCATGCCGTGGCGCACGCGCATCTCGCGCGCGACCACCTTCATCGGGTCGATATTGCCGCCATGCGAGGTGACGATGACGAGCTTGCGCAGGCCCGCGCGCCGCACGCTTTCGCCGATCTCCAGCCAGCTCTGCGTCGCGCTCTCCCAGGACAGGGTCAGCGTGCCCGGCGAATGCAGATGCTCGTTCGACTTGCAGATCGGCAGCGTCGGCAGCACCAGCACATCGAGATTGGCGGGCACCAGCGGCATCGCCTCGGCCAGCATGGAATTCATGATGGTGGTGTCGACCGAGACCGGCAGATGCGGCCCGTGCTGCTCGATGGCCGCCAGCGGCAGCACCGCCACGGTGGTGTCGGGCGACAGCCCCTCGAAATCGGTGGTCTTCAGGTCGCCCCAGAAACGCGCGCTCATCGTTCACTCAGTCCTTGTCTGCTCGTCATTCCGCCGCCTGCGCGGCATCGGCCTGCCAGTTCAACAGCTTGCCGGGGTTCATCAGTCCTTGCGGATCGGCGATCCGCTTGAACTCCGGTTGCGGTGCATCGACCTTCTTCCAGCCGGCATTGTTCAGCACCCAGCTATGCGGGTTCGAGGCCTGGATGCCCGCTTCTTCGGCCTGCGCCATGATCTCGTGCAGCCGCGCGGCCGTGGTGAAGCGCACCAGCGGCAGGCTGGAATGGTAGACCTTGCCCTGCCGGCGCTGGAACTCGATGTGGAAGAGCACATCCTCATGGAAATGCGTCTCGGCCCAGGCCAGCAGTTCGAGGTTGCGGACCGGCGGGAAGCGCAGCTGCAGATAGGTGATGTCGGGGTCGACCTTCAGCGCATGCAACGTGGTGTGGTTCCAGGTGTATTCGTAGAGCGGGCCGGGCGCGCCCTTCTCGCGGTGCTCTCCAAACGCCGCGGCACGGGCTTCCGCCGCTCCGCGCGAGAACGTGACCGTTCCGCCCATCTCGGCAATCAGCCGGTCGAGTTCGTCGCCCTGCGGCTCGGAAACCATCAGGATGGCAAAGGCCTTGCTCTCGCCCAGCCAGGGGGCGAGCCGGCGCAGATAGGGCGCAATGCGCGGATCGTGGATGCTGATCAGCTTCTTGGCGATGCCGTCGCATTCGGTGAAGGCCTGGCCGAAGGCAGCCGCCTGGCGCAGGGTGTCGAAGGTCGCGATCCGCTCTGCCCATGCATGGGCGGGCGCCAGCGGCACCTCGACCTCGGTGATGATGCCGTTGACGCCATAGGCGTGCATGACCTTGAGGATGTCCTTGCCGCGCAGTTCGATCAGCCGCGGCTCAGGCTCGACCGTCATCACCTCGACGGCGATGACCGCGCCTGGATTGTCGATCTGCCCCCAGGTGCAGGAACCGGCGCCGGCAGCCCCGCCGGCGATGAAGCCGCCGAGCGTCGCCTGCGCCCGGGTCGAGGGGTGCATACGCAACTCCTGCCCGAGCGGGGCAAGCGCCTTGTCGATATCGAGCATGTTCGCGCCGGCCTCGAACCGGCCTGCGCCGAGCGTGGTGGAGACCACGCGGTTGAACCGGGTCAGGTTGAGCACGACGCCGCCTTCGAGCGGCACGGCCTGGCCGTAATTGCCGGTGCCGCCGCCGCGAACCGTCAAGGGCACGCGATGGCGCGCGCAGGCCGAGGCGATGCGGCGAACCTCGTCCTTGGTCTTCGGCAGGATCACGAGTTCAGCCTGCTTGCCCTCGAGATCCGGCTTCAGCACGGGCGAAAACCAGAAGAAGTCGCGGCTGTGCATCCTGAGCGACGGCGCGTCGTCATAGATCGTCAGATCTGCGAGTTCGGCGCGAAGTGCGGAGAGGGCAGGGCGGGTCATGCTGATCTCGGATTCCGTGGACGGCGCCACCATAGCCGGAAGTGCCGGCGGAGGAAGCCGCGTGGCCGCATGGCGCCGTCGCGGCTGTTGATCGATTCAGGTGTTGCAGATCTGGCGAGGAATTGGGCAAATGCCCGATCTCTGTGCGTAATAACGCGATGCCGGATTTCCAGCGCGCCTGGCAGCGTGGCATATATGTTGCTCGCTGGTGGCCACAGCGCGGCGCGGACGCCGCCGGCTAGCCTGTTTCTGGAGGTCCGTTCCATGACGATGAAGTATCGCGTGAGCCGTCGCGCTGCGCTCGGCCTGATCGGCGGCTCGGCCGCTTCCGTCCTGATCCCGGTTCCCGGAGCCAGGGTCAATGCCCAGACGCTGGACAAGGTCAGCTACCAGACCAACTGGCGGGCCCAGGCCGAGCATGGCGGCTTCTATCTCGCCCTCGCCAACGGCATCTACAAGAAATACGGCATCGACGCCGATATCCGCATGGGCGGCCCGCAGCAGAACCCCTCGCAGCTCCTGCTCGGTGGCCGGGTCGACATGATCATGTCGAACTCGTTCGAGGCGATCCGCTACGCGCAGGAGAACCTGCCCTTCATCTGCATCGCCTCGATCTTCCAGAAGGATCCGCAGGTCCTGATCTCGCATCCCGGCCAGGGCAACGACACGCTGGCTGCGCTCAAGGGCAAGCCGATCCTGGTCGGCGCCGGCGGACGCACCAGCTTCTGGCCCTTCCTGAAGGCGAAGTTCGGTTTCACCGACGAGCAGATCAGGCCCTACACTTTCAACATGGCGCCGTTCCTGGCCGACAAGACGATCTCGCAGCAGGGCTTCCTGTCCTCCGAGCCCTTCGCGATCCGCAAGGCGGGTGTGAACCCGGTCGTGCACCTGCTCGCCGATGCCGGCTTCGGCAACTACAACACGACCATCAACATCTCGAAGAAGATGGTCGCCGAGAAGAAGGACGTGGTGCAGCGCTTCGTCACTGCGACTCTCGAAGGCTGGGCCGAATACATGAAGGGCGGTCAGGCGATCGAGGCGGCCAACGCGCTGATCCTCAAGGACAATCCCGACATGGATGGCGAGAAGCTCGCCTATGCCCGCCAGGTCATGAACGAGAACGGCATCGTGCTCTCGGGTGACGCGCTGACACTTGGCATCGGCGCGATGACCGATGCGCGCTGGGCCGATTTCTACAAGATGATGACGGAGGCCGGCGTCTTCCCTGCTGGCATCGACATCAAGAAGGCCTATAGCCTCGAGTTCATCAACAAGGGCGTCGGCAAGGCGTAGGCGGCTTTCGCCCTTCATGGACCCCGGATCGGCGCGGCGGCGCCGATCCGTCCGGGATGACCGGAAGACGTTCGACAGCAGCAAGATGGATCATCAGGCTTTGGACACAGCCTATCTGAGCAGACCTCATGTCGAAGGCAGCGGCGCCAGGCCGCTCGTTTCGGTCCGGCATGTCTCGAAGCAGTTCGCCAACGGCACCTTGGCCGTACGCGACGTCAATCTCGACCTTGGCACGGGCGAGTTCATCAGCCTGCTCGGCCCCTCGGGCTGCGGCAAGTCGACCTTGCTGCGGATGATCGCAGGCCTTGGCGCGCCATCGACGGGCACGATCGACTGGCCGACGACGAGCCATGACGCCTCCGGCAAGCCGGAGCGCGATCTCGGCTTCGTCTTCCAGGACCCGACATTGATGCCCTGGGCGGATGCCCTGTCCAACGTGATGATGCCGCTGGTCCTCAAGCATGTGCCGAAGCGCGAGGCGCAGGAGCGCTCGGCCGAGATGCTGGCGCTGGTCGGGCTGAAGGGCTTCGAGAAATCCTATCCGCGCGAGCTTTCCGGCGGCATGAAGATGCGCGTCTCGATCGCCCGTGCGCTGGTGATGCGGCCAAAGATCCTGCTGATGGACGAGCCTTTCGCGGCGCTGGACGAGATCACCCGTCACCGCCTCAATGACGATCTGCTCGAGCTCTGGTGGAAGACGAAGTTCACCGCCGTCTTCGTCACCCATTCGGTGTTCGAGTCGGTCTACCTGTCGAAGCGCATCGTCGTCATGGCGGCTCGTCCCGGGCGCGTCATGGCCGATCTCGACGTCGATGCCCCCTATCCGCGCGACGAGCTGTTCCGCACCTCGGCCGATTACGCGCATCTGTGCCGTGTCGTTTCCGGCAAGCTCAAGGAGGCGATCGGCTCATGAGCGCGCCATCCCTGGATACCACCATGCCGCATGTGCCCCATGACGGGACCGATGCGGAAGCGCGCCCGATCTTCGCGGCCGAGCCCCGCATCCTCGGCCTGCCCGCCAGCGCCTGGCCCCGCATCCTGGCGCCGATCGCGGTTGGCGTGCTGGCGCTTGGCCTGTGGGAATTCCTCGTCCGCTGGAAGGAGATCCCACCCTATATCCTGCCCGGGCCGGTGCTGATCGGGCAGACCCTGATCGCCGACTGGGGCACGCTTTCGGGCTCGCTCTGGATCACGCTGCGCATCACCTTCATGGCGCTCTTCGCAGCCGTGGTCGTCGGCGTCACGCTGGCCGTGCTCTTCACCCAGTCGAAATGGCTGGAGATGTCGCTCCTGCCTTATGCGGTGGTCCTCCAGGTCACGCCGATCGTCGCGATCGCGCCGCTGATCATCATCTGGGCCGGCGACATCAACCTGTCGCTGCTGATCTGCGCCTGGATCGTCGCCTTCTTCCCGATCCTGTCGAACACGATCCTCGGGCTGAACTCGGCCGATCACAACCTGATCAATTTCTTCCAGCTCTATGGCGCGACGCGCTGGCAGACGATGCGCTATCTCAAGCTGCCGGCCGCGCTGCCTTACTTCCTGGCGGGCCTGAAGATCTCCGGCGGGCTTGCGCTGATCGGCGCGGTGGTGGCGGAGTTCGTCGCCGGAACGGGAGGGAGCGAGTCGGGCCTCGCCTATCGCATCCTCGAAGCCGGTTATCAGCTCAAGATTCCGCGGGTCTTCGCCGCCCTGATCATGATCTCGCTCTCGGGCATCGCGATCTTCCTAGTGACGAGCTGGATCTCGCATCTGCTGTTGCGGCGCTGGCATGAAAGCGCGCTGAAGCGGGAGAATTGATCATGAACGCCGTGCCGGACCGCAAACCGAGGGCGGTTCAGCCCTCGCGCTACGATATCGCGGGCTTCAAAGCCGATATCGCCGACATCCCGCTGATCGATGAGCCGCAGGTCGTGCGGAAGCGCTCGCGCGACTTCTTCTGGTACTCGCCGATCCTCAATGCCGAGCTGGCGAACAAGTCGGCCGATATCATCGTCTGTCCGCGCGACGAGGCCGATGTGGTGCGCGTTGCGGCGGCCTGTGCCAAGCGACGCATCCCGCTGACGGTGCGTGCTGCCGGAACCGGCAATTACGGCCAGGCCGTGCCGCTTGAAGGCGGCGTCCTGCTCGATATCACCGCACTGACCGCGATCGAGTGGCAGAGGCCCGGCGCGATCCGCGTCCAGGCCGGCGCCAGGTTGCTCGATATCGACGTGGCGACCCGGCCATCCGGCTACGAATTGCGCATGCATCCCTCGACCAAACGATCGGCGACTGTCGGCGGCTTCGTCGCGGGCGGCTCGGGCGGCGTTGGGTCCGTGACCTATGGCGGCCTGCGAGAACCGGGCAATATCCTGGCGGCCCGCGTCGTCACGGTGGAGGAGGAGCCGCGCATTCTCGAGCTGCGCGACGACGCAGCCCAGAAGGTCAACCGCGCCTACGGCACGACCGGCATCATCACCGCGCTCGAAATGCCGCTGGCCCCGGCCTGGCCGTGGATCGACGTCATCGTCGCCTTCGACGATTACATGGAGGCGTTCCAGGCCGGCTATGACGTCGCGCTGGCAGATGGCGTGGTCAAGAAGCTGGTGACGCCGATCTCATCGCCGATCCCGTCCTATTTCGGCGCGTTGAAGCAGCATTGCCCGGCAGGCAAGAGCATCCTGATCTGCATGATCGCGGAGGCCTCGCTTGGCCCCTTCAAGGCGATCATCGGTGCGCGCGGAACGGTGACCTACGAGGCGCCCTCGGAGGAGGGGCCGGGCACGGTGCCGCTTTATGAGTACACCTGGAACCACACGACGCTGCAATGGCTGAAGAGCGATCGCTCGATCACCTATCTGCAGTGCCTGTTCCCACATGACCGGCTGGTCGCGAGCGCCCGCGAGATGATCGCGCGCTTCCCGGACGAGGTGCTGCCCCATCACGAGTTCATCCGCTTCGGTGGACGCGTGACCGCGAGCGCCCTGCCGATCCTGCGCTACACGACACCGGAGCGGCTGAACGAGATCATCGCGCTGCATGAGGAGGCGGGCGTGATGATCGCGAACCCGCATGTCGTCTCGCTCGAAGGCGGCAGCCGCCACAAGCGCGCCGATGCCGACCAACTCGGCTTCAAGCACGAGGTCGATCCCTACGGCCTGCTGAACCCCGGCAAGATGGATAGTTTTGTCGCGAAACCCGGCTGATCAGGCGAAGAAGGCGAGCTTCTCGTCGACCGGGAGCGCTTCGATCTTGCGCAGCTCGACCTCCGACGTCGTCGCCGCGGCTCTCGGCTTCGGCGCAGCCACTGTGACCGCAGCCTCGGGGGCTTCCGCGAAGACGAGGTCTTCCTCCATCATCTGAACCGTGCTGAGCCGCCGATGATTGGAGGCTCTCGTCCGGATGCGCTGGGTCTCGTGCAGGGTGGAGCGCGGCTTGTCGTCGATCTCGACGATCTCGATGTCGTCATAGGTCGAGAGCGGAACGGCCTCGCGCAGATCAAGCGCCTTGGCAGGCATCGGGGGCGGCGTGATCCGGCTGCTCTCGGGGGCGACATGCATGTTGCCGGCGATGGCCCGCAGGCTGCTGTCGAGCATGGCGATCGTGTCGGCGATCTTGCCGATCTGCTGCGCGGTGCCCTCGACAACGGCGCTTGCCGCATAGATCTCCGTCGCCCTCCGATCGAGCAGGTCGCACATCACTTCCGCGGCGCCGCTCTCGCGCAGGCCCCAGGCCGCTTCCTGTATGCTCTCTGTCGCGCCGACGATGCTGCCGGCTGCGGTCTCGATCCGTGCAGCGAGACGCGACGACGGCTCGCCGGCCTTGCCGCTGATCCGTTCCAGATCGCTACGCAGATCCATGATCAGCGCGATGGCCTCGCTCACATCAGGCCCGCTCGTCGGCGGAGCAGCGGAGACGCCCATGGCATGCTGAAGCCTGTCGATGGCAGCCAGCACCTGAGCGGTGTCAGCCTGCCGGTTTCGCTTGGCGTGCTCGGCCATGAACCAGCGCCCGCGCGCGGTCTCCATCACTGCCGCGGCGATAGCCTCGTAGTCGGTCTCGCTCAGCGGTGTCAGCGAACGCGCGTCGCCCATGACGAACCTGCTCTCGGGGAGGACTGACCGATTCGGGCCGGGCAGTCGGGATGATCCAGCAAAAACCGTGCGACAGAATTGATTAAGGAAGTGCTGCCATGCGGCACCGAAAGCCGCTTCGATGTACAAAAAACCCGGTGTGCTCCGATCACCGGGTAGGAGCGTTCGCGGCGACGGCGATGCAGTGCGACGACGCTTGCCAAGCGTGCCCGGCACGGCGATACAGGTTTCGGGGATTGGGCCTGACCTGGCATTAGGGTGCCATGCGCGGACGGAGGTCCGATGAGGCCGTTCGAGGGACATCAGGGAGACCATGGCGAGCCTCGACACCGCCGAACCCCGGGCCGTCTTCCACGACGATGCAGGTAGCCTCGCCATCGAGCTGACCGGCTCCTGGAGCGCCGAGCGCGCGCCACGCATCGAGGAACTGGTCGCTGAAATGAGCGAACGCATCGCTTCGGTGGCGCGCGCGACTCTCGATCTTTCCGCGATCATCCGGCTCGATACGCTCGGTGCCTATGTTCTCAACCGGCTGAAGAACCAGCGCGAGGCCGCCGGGGGCTCGGTCGAGCTCGTCAGCCGGCGACCGGAGCACGCGGTGCTGCTGGCCGAGGTCAATATCCACGACTGCTCCGTCCCACCGACGGTCCATCATTTCGGCATTGTCAGCGTGCTGGTGAATATCGGCGAGGCCATGGTCCGCTTCGGGCGCGACATGGTCGGAGGCGCGATGTTCCTCGGAGAGGTGGTGGTCGGCTCCGTCAGCGTGATGTTCGGTCCGCGCAAGTTCAGGGGACCGCCGCTCGTCAATCAGATCGAGTTGATCGCCTTCAATGGCGCGCCGATCATCATGCTGATCTCGTTTCTGGTCGGCTGCATCGTCGCCCAGCAGGGCATATTCCAGCTGCAGCAGTTCGGCGCTTCGGCCTTCGTCGTCAATTTGACGGGCATCCTTATTCTGCGCGAGCTCGGGGTGCTGCTCACCTCGATCATGATTGCCGGCCGTTCAGGATCGGCCTTCACCGCCGAGATCGGCTCGATGAAGATGCGCGAGGAAATCGACGCCTTGCGGGTGATGGGGCTCGACCCGATCGAGGTCCTTGTCGTTCCGCGCATCCTGGCGTTGATCATCTCGCTGCCGATCCTCACCTTCATCTCCTCCATGGCGGGCCTGGCGGGGGCGGCGCTGGTGAGCTGGCTCTATGGCGGCATCGGCATCGATACCTTCCTGGCGCGCCTGCAGTCGGTGATCACCTGGAAGCATTTCGCCGTCGGGCTGATCAAGGCTCCTTTCATGGCCTTCGTCATCGGTCTGATCGCCTCGATCGAAGGTCTCGCCGTCCAGGGCTCGGCCGAGTCGCTCGGCCGTCAGGTCACGGCTTCGGTGGTGAAGGCGATCTTCATGGTCATCCTGGTCGACGGGCTTTTCGCCATGTTCTTTGCATCCATCCAGTTTTGAGGGCGGTGGGCCGGGCATGAGCGCAAACTGGAGCCAGTCGGCGGGATATCCGCCGTCGCATGACGCGGCCGAACCATCCGGGACCAACCAGGACGCTCCGGAGCCTGTCATCAAGGTGCGCAATCTCAAGGTCGCCTTCGGGGACAAGGTGATCATGGACGGCCTCGATCTCGACGTCATGCGCGGCGAGATCCTCGGTTTCGTCGGTGGTTCCGGCACGGGAAAATCCGTCCTCACCCGCACGATCCTCGGGCTCGTGCGCAAGCAGCGCGGCACGATCGAGGTCTTCGGCGAGAATGTCGACGATCTCGAAGGGCCTGCGCGACGCACCCTTGAGCAGCGCTTTGGCGTCATGTTCCAGCACGGCGCGCTGTTCTCTGCGCTCAGCGTCAAGCAGAACATCCAGGTGCCGATGCGGGAATATCTGAAGCTGTCGCCCGCGCTGCTCGACGAGATGGCGATGCTCAAGCTCGAGATGGTCGGTCTCAGGCCCGATGCGGCCGACAAGGCGCCTTCCGAGCTTTCAGGCGGCATGATCAAGCGCGCCGCGCTCGCACGGGCGCTTGCGCTCGATCCAGAGATCGTCTTCCTGGACGAGCCCACCTCGGGCCTCGATCCGATCGGCGCCGCCGAATTCGACCAACTGATCATGACGCTGAAGGAAACCCTCGGCCTCACCGTCTTCATGGTGACGCATGATCTCGACAGCCTGTATTCGGCCTGCGATCGGATCGCTGCGCTGGCGGACAAGCGCGTCATCGCGGTCGGGCCGCTCGCGACGATGCTGGCCTCCGATCACCCCTGGCTGAAGGCGTATTTTGGTGGCGAGCGGGCCCAGGCTCGCCTCTCTGCTGACCAGAGAAGGTCGTGAAGCGAGTTCGATACGCGACCGAGGCTGCGAAACCCGGCCTCGATTGATGCGTTGGAGGAGAATGTTGCCCGAAAGCTGCTTCGCCCCTTGCAGAAACCTGCTCTAACGTTGCGCCAATGGAATCGCGCGCGAACTACGCACTGGTCGGTCTCTTCACGCTTGCGGTCCTCGCGGCGATGTTCGGCTTCGTCTATTGGTTCAACAGCGGCCTGGCCGGCCGCCGGCAGGATGTCCGTATCGTCTTCAGCGGCACCGTCACCGGGCTGGGGCGCGGTTCCAGCGTGCTTTTCAACGGCCTTCGCGTTGGCGAGGTCACCCGCATCGAGCTGCTGCCGGACGATCCTCGCCGGATTTACGCCGTCGTTCAGGTCGACAACACCACGCCGCTCAGGATCGACACCCGGGCCCGGATCGAGGCTCAGGGGCTCGCGGGCGTCGTCGCCGTGCAGTTGCTGGGCGGGGACCCGGATTCCCCCGTGCTCAAGCCCCAGCCTGGCCAGAGCCTGCCGACGATCATTGCCGAACGGTCCGAGTTCCAGGACATTCTGGAGACGGTGCGCACGATCGCCAAGCGGGCCGACGACGTGCTCGGCGGCATCGAGGGGCTCGTCAAGGACAATGCCGGCTCGATCAGCAACACGGTCAGGAATGTCGAGAAATTCTCCGCCGCGCTCGGCAACAATTCCGACGGCGTCGACAAGCTGATGAGCAGCTTCGGCCAGATCGCCGATACCATTTCCCCGCTCTCGCAGAAGCTCGGCAGCCTGAGTGATGAGTTGAGCGATGTCGTGAAGTCCGTCGACCAGCGCAAGGTCGCAAACATCGTCGCCAATGTCGACAAGTTCACCGCCGCGCTGGGCGACAACAGCCAGGATGTCGGCAAGGTGGTAAAGGATGTCGCCTCGATCAGCGAAAAGCTCAACAAGGCGGCGGATCAGGTCGAGGGCGTGCTCAAGGCTGCGCAGAGCTTCCTGAATTCCGGGGACGGGCAGGGGGCGTTGGCCGAGGTCGGCAACGCTGCGCGATCGATCCGCACCCTTGCCGAGAACCTCGACAAGCGCACCGCCGAGATCACGACCGGGATCAACCGCTTTACCGGGCCGGGCTTGCGCGACATCGAGAACCTGGCAGCCGAGGGCCGTCGGACGCTGACGGATTTCAACCGGACGCTGCGCAATATCGAGCGCAATCCGCAGCAGTTCATCTTCGGCGGCCGCCCGCCGCTTCCCCAGTATAGCGGATCGCGCTAGTCAGATGCCGATGTCGTCCCGCCTTGCGCCAGAACCTGGCTTCACGCCAATCGTTGCTCTCGTCCTGGCCGTCGCGCTCACGCTGAGCGGCTGCAGCGGCGGCGCGACCCCCACCACCTACGACCTCTCTGCGCCTCGCGATTTCGGCCGGATCGAAGGGGCGCGCGCTGCCCTCGTCGTCAACGAGCCGACGACGGTCCAGACCCTCGATTCCGATCGCATGATTGTCCGGGACTCTGCCGGCGCTCTGTCGTTTCTCGGCGGCACGCAATGGGCCGACCGGGTTCCAAAGCTGGTGCAGATACGGTTGATCCAGACTTTCGAGAACGGCAGCCGCATCGCGTCGGTTTCGCGGCCGGGCGAACGGATCGTTCCCGATTTCCAGCTCAACACGGATATCCGCAGCTTCAATATTGATTCTGCGACGAACTCCGCCGTCGTCGAGATCACCGCGAAGCTGGTCGGGGACCGGTCAGGCCACATCCAGCGCGCCAAACTGTTCTCGGCCAAGGTGCCCGTCGGTGCCGTCGACGGCGCCGCTGCCGCCCATGCGCTCGACCAGGCGCTGTCGAAGGTCCTGATCGATATCGTCCGCTGGGCTGCTTAGATCACGGCGTTTGGACGAAATCGCGCACACACAGCGTGATCGACTCTCACAGTTGAGAGCATGCTCAATGCGAAAAACCGTTGCCACTTTTCCGCGACGTGCTCTAGGCGAAAGCGGCATCGAGCTCGCAAGGCTTCCATGAAAACGGCCGCCCGATTGGGCGGCCGCTTTGCATTCCGGGGTGGTGGAGGGGCGCTTACTCGAAGCGCCCGCTCGCATGGGCCAGCATGGTGTAGACCTTGCCGGTCTCGGAGGTGAGGTAGGTCTTCGCCACCATCGAGTCACGGTCGTCCTTGGCCGCCTCGCCGAGCAGGCGCTCGAACTCGTCGATGTAACGGTCGACCGTCTCCTTGAACTCCGCATCGCGGCGGTACTTCCGCCGGATCTCGTCGAAGGTCTGCTGACCCTGCAGGGTGTAGAGCCGGCGCGTGAAGACGTTGCGCTCGCCGCGCTTGTAGCGGTCCCAGAGCTCGACGGCCGCATCGTGGTCGATCATCCGGGCGATATCGACCGAGAGCGAATCGAGCTTCTCGATCGAGTGAGCAGTCGGCTTGCTCGGCTCCGCCTGCCGGTCCTCACGCGAGGCGCGGTTCAGCAAATCGGACAGCCAGCCGGACTTGGCAGGGGGCTGTTCCGGTGTGGCCTGACGGCGCGAAGCGTCCGGAGCGGGCGTCGGGCGAGCCGCAGCTGCCTTCGCATCGGCGCGCGGTTCCGGCTTGGCGGCCTCGGCGGTCGCATCGATCGAGGGCCGCAGCGGTTCGGCCAAGGTCGTTACGCGTGCCTGCGTGACGGAGGCGGAATAGGCCGGGGCTGCCGGCATGACCGCAGCCGGACGGCGAGCCGGGGCTTCGGCAGGGCCGGCATTGCGGCCGGCGCGCGTTGCTATTTCGGTCAGCTCGTTGAGCGCCTTGATCTGCTCGGCAACCACACGGCGCATCTCCGCCGTCGATTCCTGCGTCTCCTTCGGCAGGTCGAGGACGCCGCGCTTCAGTTCGGAGCGGGTCGCCTCGAGCTCGCGCTGGATCTCGCTGGAGATCTTGCGCATGTCCTCCGCAGCACCCTGGAAGCGTTCGGTGACCTTGGACAGTTCGCTGCCGAGTTCTCCGCTGACCTGCTCATAGGCTGAGCGCAGAGCGTGCGCAGTGCGTTCGCGCTCCTTGCCCGTGGTGGCACGGATCATCTCGAACTGCTGCATGATCGCGCCGGTCGTGGCCTCGGCGGAGTCTGTCAGCACACCGCCGATCTGGCGGGCGCGTGCTTCGGCGCTGCTCAGCGACTCGTCGATCAAGGCCGCGAAGGAGCGCGTGATCGTTTCGATATCGTCGGTCTTTCCCGAGATCAGGCCATGCACTTCCTCGAGCGTGTCCTTGCGATCGGCAAGAGCCTTGCCGACACGCGCCTCGACCTGCTCGAGCCGCGAGGCAACGGCGTGCAGCGCAGCCGTGCTTGCCTGGGTAACCTCGGAGAGCGAGGTGCCCTGGCCGTCGAGCTGGCCGACAAGCGCAGCGGTCTGGCGCAAGGTGCCTTCCGAGAAGGCCTTGAGCTCCTCGACCTGGGCCGCGACCTGTTCCGTCGCCCCCTTGGTCTCGTCCATGACGGTGGCGAGCACTGCCTGCAGGTCGCTGACGCGTTCCGACAGACCGGCCTCGATCGCGCCGAGGTTCTTGTTCGCGCCGTTGACGATCTGCTGCATCAGCTTGTTGGCTTCGCCCAGGCGGCCAAGCATGCCGCCGAGCTCGCCGCGAAGCTGCTCGTTGGTGCTGACCAGGGCTTCGACCGACTGGCGCGTTCCGACCTCGAGCGTGTCGCGCAGCCCCGCTGACGAGGTGTCGAGCGCGGCCGTGATCTCGGTGCCGCGTTCGCGCAGACCGGCGAGGATCGAAGAGCCGCGGCTCTCGATGGCGCTGACCACGGTTTCGCCGACCGACGCGACCTCGTTGGCGATTGCCTCGCCGCGCAGGCCGAGCGCCGCAACCATGCCGCCGCCCTTGTCGTCGAACAGGGCACGCAGTTCGTCGGCGCGGGCCCCGAGCGAGACCGAGATCTCCTCGGACTTGTTGTGCAGCGTATCGGCGATCTGCTGGCCGCGCGTGTCGAGCGTCCCGGACACGGAGTCGAGACGGTTGACCACACGCTCCTCGAAGCGCGCGACGCTCTGGTCGAGCGTATCGGCGATCTGCAACGCCCGCCCGCCAAGGGTGGCGTTGATGGTATCGGCCTTCTCGCTGAGCGTACGCGTGAGCGACTCGCTCTTCGAGGTGACGACATCCCCGATCTCGTCTGCCTTTGCCGCCAGGGCTCGGGTGACCTCCCGGCCGCCCTCGGCAAGCACGCGGGCGATGTCGACCGTGCGTTCGACCAGCGCCTCGTTGAGCGCGGTTGCCCGCGAACCGAGATTACCGTCGATGCGGGCAATGAGCCCGTCGAGGGAGGTGGCGATCTCGGCGCTCTTGGCGCCGGAGCGCTCCTCGAACACCTTGATCTGCTCTTCCATGGCCGTCGCCGCTTCCTGCGTGCGGGCGGCGAGGATATCGGCTGCCTCTGCCGCACGGGTGCCGATACGATCGGCCAGGGCCTGGCCGTCGTTGCTCAGCAGGCGCTCGGCCTCGTTCAGGCGCGCCGCCACGGAATCGGTGAATTCGCGCGTGTCGGTGCTGAGCTTGGCTGCGAGCGCTCCGCCCTGACGGACCACGATGTCTTCGAAGGCGTCGAGGCGGATGCCAAGCGCGGCTTCGACGTCGCGACCCTGCGTGTCGAACAGGCTCGTGAATGCGGCAAGGCGTTCGCGAAGGCCGCTCTCGATGTCGCGGCCCTGCGTGTCGAACAGCTGGGTGAAGGCAGCGAGGCGCTCGTCGAGGCCGCTCGCGATGCCGTGGCCCTGCGTGTCGAACAGCTGAGCGAAGGCGGCGAGGCGTTCGTCGAGGCTGCTCGCGACGCCGTGACCATGGCTGTCGAACAGCTGGGTAAAGGCGGCGAGGCGTTCGTCGAGGCTGCTCGCGATACCGCGACCATGGCCGTCGAACAGCTGGGTGAAGGCGGCGAGGCGTTCGTCGAGACCGCTGGCAATGCCGTGCCCTTTGGTATCGAACAGCTGGTTGAAGGCGGCGAGGCGCTCGTCGAGGCCGCTGGCGATGCCGTGTCCCCTGGTGTCGAACAGCTGGTTGAAGGCGGCGAGGCGCTGGTCGAGGCCACTCGCGATACCGTGGCCCTTGCTGTCGAACAGCTGGTTGAACGCTTCGAGGCGTTCGTCGAGGCCATTCGCGATGCCGTGACCCTGTGTGTCGAACAGATGGGTGAAGGCAGCGAGGCGCTCGTTGAGGCCCGTCTCGATGCCACGGCCCTGCGTGTCGAACAGCTGGGTGAAGGCAGCGAGTCGTTCGTTGAGGCTGGTCTCGATGCCACGACCCTGCGTTTCAAACAGCTGGGTGAAGGCGACGAGGCGCTCGCTGAGGTTGCTCTCGATGCCGCGGCCCTGCGAGTCGAACAGATGCGTGAGCGCGGCGAGGCGCTCGTTGAGGCCGTGCTCGATGACGCGCCCCTGCGAGTCGAAGAGCTGGGACAGGGAGACAAGCCGCTCGTTGAGCGTGGCCTCGATACCCCGACCCTGGGTCTCGAACAGCTCGGAGAAGGCAGCAAGGCGCGCCGCCAGGGTGCCATCGATCTGGCGGCCCTGCGCATCGAAGAGCTGGTTCAGCGCGTCGTGGCGGCTTGCCAGCGTCTCGTTCAGCGCCTGGGCACGGTTCTCGACCGAGCGCAGCATCGACTCGGCATTGGCGGCCAGGGCCTCGTTGACGCGGCCGCCCTGCTGGGTCAGCGCCAGCACGATTTCCCTGCCGGTGTCGGCAAGAAGCGTGCGCGCGTCTTCTGCGTGCACGGTGAAGGTGGCGCGCAACCCCTGTGTCGCTTCGCTGACAGTTTCGGCGACATGACGACCATCGACATTGATGGTCTCGGTGAGGCTGCGAGTGGCGTCGGTCATGCGCCGCGCCAGATCCTCGCTCTGCTCGCCGAGCAGGGTGTGAACCTCGCGGCCGGTGCTGACGAGATCGCGGATCATCGTCTCGCGCTGCTCGCCGAGCAGGGCGCCGACCTCCTGGCTGGTTTCGCCGAGGCGGGCGATGAAGCCGGCCTGCTGCTGCTCCAGCGCGGAGCGGGCGCTCTCGACGCTTTCCGTCACGCGGGTCGCAAGCGCATCGCCTTGTTCGCCGAGCTTGAGGTGGAGGTTCTCGCCGGTCTCGGCAAGCTGGGTGATCAGTGCGCCACCGCGTTCGGCGAGCAGGTTGTGCACGGAGCGGCCGACATCGGCGACCCGCGTGACCAGTGCCTGGCTCTGGCCGCTGAGCAGATCCTGCATATCGAGGCCGGCCTGCGAGACCTTCACCGTCATGCCGCCGGTCTGCTCTTCGAGCAGGGCGCTGACCTTGGTGCCGGTCTCGGACAGGCTGGTGATGAGAGAGCTGCGCTGGTCGCTGATCAGGCTCTGGACTTCCTGCCCGGCAAGGCCGAGGCGCGCGACCAGGTTGTCGCCTTCCTGACCGATCAGGTTCTGGACATCCTTGCCGCTGCGGCCGAGGCGGGCGACGAGCGCATCGCCCTGCTCGTTCAGGAGCTTGTGCACGTCCTCGCCGGTCTGGCCGAGGCGGGCGGCCAGCGTCTCGCCATGGCGGTCGAGCAGGGTTTCGACATCCTTCCCGGCGCCGGAAACGCGGCTGGAGAGCTTCTCGGCCTGCTGATCAAGCAGGGTATGCACGATCTCGCCGGTCTCGGAGAGACGGGTCACGAGGCTGCCGCCCTGTTCGGTGAAGAGCCCATGCAGGCTGGTGCCGACATCGGTGATCCGGGTCGTCAGTTCGTCGCCCTGGCGGCCGACAGTATCCCCCAGCGATTTGCTCGCCTCGTCGAAGCGCAGCACGATGGCGTCGCCGCGTTCGCGCAGCACGTCCTCGACGGTGCGGGCCGTCTCGTTGAGGCGGCTGACAAGCGTCTCGCCCTGGCTGTCGATCAGCCCGTGCACGTTATTGCCGACTTCAAGCAGGCGCGAAGCCATGCTTTCATGCTGCCGGCTGAGCAGGCTGTGGACGCCGCGGCCAACCTCGGCGAGGCGCGTGGTGACGCTTTCGCCTTCGCTCGAAAGCGAACTGCGCAGGGTCTCTCCGGTCTCCGCGAGACGCTGGGTCAGGGTCTCGCTCTGGCCCTCGATCAGGCCAACCAGCGTGCGGCCGCTTTGCTCGAAGCGCTCGGCCACGGTGGTGCCCCGCTCCGAGATCTCCTGGGCCAGGCCTTCGCCCGTCCGCCTCAGGGTCTCGTTGACGGTCTCGACCCGCGCTGCCAGCGTCTCGACGACCTGCGAGCCGGTCTCGCTGATCGCCTTGGTGACGTCGCGGGCGCCCGAGGTCAGGCCCTCTGTCAGGACCTGGCCGGTACGCTCCAGCGAGGAGGCAATTTCCTGAGCGCGACCGTCGAGCATCGTCGACAGGTTGTCGCTGGCGCCGGACAGCCGCTCGCTGACCTCGCCTGAAGTGATCTGCAGGCGTTCGACCAGTTCGTGGCCGCGGCCGCTGATCTCGTCGATCATGCGTTCGCCGGCGCGGCCGAGCGCGATCGTGATCTGGTCGCCCTTCTCGCCGAGCGAGCCGGTGACGCGGTCGCCGGCCTGAGAGACGGCTTCGGCAATGTTGCGGCTGGCGCTTTCCAGGTCCTTGGAGAGGGACTCATGTGCGCCACTGATCGCGAATTTCACGCGCTCGGCATTGCCCACGACGGATTCCCGCTGCGTGACGAGCTCGTCGATCAGCGCGCGCAGCCGAATTTCGTTATCCGCATAGGCGCGCTCGAGCGTGGCGATCTCGCCGCGCACGATCGTCTCCAGTTCGCCGGCGCGTGCGACGGCGCGCTCGATGCCGTCGCCCATCGCGGCGACTTCGCGACGGATGGTCTGGCTCAACGAGAGAACGGAATCGGCGCCGACCACTTCCGGCTCGGCCAGGCGCAACGCGACCTCCGTCATCGCACGCGAGACGAGGCGCATCTCCTGGGTGCGGCGGTACAGTGCTGCGAGCACGAAGAAGAAGACGATGGGGGTGCCGATCGCCAATGCGAGCATGGCCCATTCGCCAGGGCCGAAGCCGGCGAGGCCTTCCGGCACGCCGCCGCTGAACGAGCCGAAGCGGCCGACCAGCACGAAGGCGACGCCGGCAAGCCAGAGCAGAGAGGCAAAGGCCGCGAACCAGGAGGGGCGGCGCGAGGGGCGGACCGAGAAGGCCTGGACGAGGGAACTGGAATCGCGGCGGTCGTCATTGGCGACGCGGCTGGTATCGGGCGCGATCGCCGGGCGCGGGGCCGCAGCCTGCGGTGCGGGGGCGGGTTCCGGCGGCCTCGGAGCGGGCTCGACGCGAGGCAGGTCGAGCTTGAGATCGCCTTCAGTGGCCGAAGGCAGCTTCGGTTCGGATGAGTGGGGCTCCCCACCGAGGGGCTTCGACTGGTCGAGCCGCAGGGCCTCCTCGATCGCGGACATTGCCGCTTCTGTCGGGTCCTGGAGCTTGTTCTGTCGGGTCATGATTGCCGCCTCGCAACGCTACTTCGATGGGTCGACATCGCCGCGACCCTCGCGCTGCCGGGCGCCGCCTCTGGCATCCGACATCAGGAGGGACAATGCGCCCATCATTTACCAGTTGGAAGGGTAGTGGAGGCTCTATGCGATTGGAACCCATTTGAGGCCCCGATTCACAAACGTCGTTAACGCCTCGTTCACCATGTTGGCGCTTGTTTGAGCATGGGAGCCGCCAGGTCGGCTCGTACAAAATGCGTGTTTCCGAGTGCTCCAATGCCCCAAAAAGCCATTGATCTTGCTCACCTCGCCCGCCAGACCGGCGGCGATCACGACCTCGAGCGCGAGCTGCTCACGCTCTTCGCGCAGCAATGTATCAGCCATCTGCGGACCATCCACTCCGGCAGCGACATCAAGGCCAGGATGGACGCGGCGCATACCCTGAAGGGAGCGGCCAGCGCGATCGGAGCCTGGTCGGTTGCCGAAGCCGCCGATGCCATGGAACGCCAACTGGCTAGCGATGATCCGGCGGGCAGGGACAATGCGATGGATGCACTGGCCCTTGCCGCGGCCGAGGCACGCGCTGCGATTTCCACGATCGATTGCGCCGCCTGAGGGGCGGTCAGGCGGACAACGCTCTTTCCACAATGCCTGGAAATGCTCTAAGCGGTGCCGGCGTTGGCCCCGCCGGAGTTTATGATGCCGAAGATCACTTTCATCGATGCCCAGGGAGAAAGCCGTACCGTTGAGGCCGAGACCGGCTCGACGGTCATGGAAACGGCCGTGCGCAACGGGATTCCCGGCATTGAAGCCGAATGTGGCGGTGCCTGCGCCTGCGCGACCTGCCACGTCTATGTCGACGATGCCTGGGCCGAGAAGACCGGCCATGCCGAGTCCATGGAAGAGGATATGCTCGACTTCGCGTTCGACGTGCGCCCGACCTCGCGGCTCTCCTGCCAGATCCGGGTTCGCGACGAACTCGACGGTCTCGTCGTGCGCACGCCGGCCCGCCAGGGCTGAGCAGGCGGGCGGAGGGCGGGCCTACTCGGCCGCAGCCGGTACTGCCGATGCCAGCATCGTCTCGCGCCCGGGTACGGGATGGCGCGGGACCAGGAAGGCCAGCGTCAGCGAGACGGTGGCGACCGCCGCGCCGATGTAGAAGACGATCGCGGGGTCGCGGATCCAGAGCAGTCCGAAGGTCACGGGCAGGAAGACTGCGGCGATGTGGTTGATCGTGAAGGCCACCGCCGAGGTCGGTGCGATATCGGCCGGGTCCGCGATCTTCTGGAAATAGGTCCTTTGCGCCAGGACGAGCGTGAAGAAGACCCCGTCGACGATGAAGAGCGCGCCCGCGACGAACACGCCCCAGCCGGCGAAATGCCCGTGGCTTGCCAGCGCATAGCCGACGAAGACGGCGATCAGCGAGATGTTTTCGAGCTGGATCGTCGCACGTTCCCCGACACGCCCGACGAGATGGCCGAGCATCGGCCCCACGAAGGTGTTGATGCCGTAGGTCGCAAGCAGAAGCGTAGCCGTCGCTGCGACATCGTAGCCGAAACGCTCGACCAGCAGGAAGCCGCCAAAGGCCATGAAGATCTGCCGGCGCGCGCCCGACATGAAGGTCAGCGCATAATAGAGCCAGTAGCGCTTGCGCAGGACGAAGCCCTTGTTCTGCGGCACCGAACCCTGGAAGCGTGGAAACAGCAGCCAGGCGGCGGCGGTCAAGCTGATCGTGAGCAGGCCCGCTACCACAAAGACGATGGTGTAGCCTGGCTGGAACAGCCGCCAGATCAGCGCGATCGAGCCGAAGGCAAGCAGCTGTGCGGCGGCCGACGCGCCCGCGATCTTGCCGAGGAGCCTTGGAGCTTCCGCCTTGGGCAGCAATTGCAGTTGCAGGGATTGCTGCGCGGTCTCGTAGTAGTGGAAGCCGAGCGACATGATCGTGGTGGTGATCAGGAGCCCGCCAAGACTGGGATAGAAGCCGGTGATCGCAACCCCGAAGCCGAGCGTGAGCAGGCTGAGATAGGCGAGGATCTGCTCGCGCATGAACCAGAACAGGATGATCGCCGTGAAGGCGAGAAAGCCTGGAATCTCGCGGACCGATTGCAGGATGCCGATATCCTGCCCGGTGAAGCCGGCCGCTTCCTTGGCGAAATTGTTGAGCAGCGCACTCCAGCTTGCAAAGCCGAGCCAGTTGACGAAGGCCAGCACCATCAGGAAGGCGGCAGGCGAGTGCAGCAGCCCGCGTGGGGGGCGTGAGGCGAGCTGGGCGTCGGTCATCGGATTACCGGACAGGAGGAGCGGCCATCGGCGCCGCCACGGACTTCACAAGACTGCTTCCGTGCGGCGATACTCTTAGGCGAGGCCCGGGCTGCGTCAATTCCGCTCTATCATGGCGACCATGCGGAACACTGCGCGGGCCTGGATGTGGTATCATAGGGCGGCAGCTGCGGAATCTGGCGATGCCGAAAATCGGGGGGATGCGATGTACAGATCGATTCTGGTTCCCGTGGATCTTGCCGAGGTCGACTTCGCGGCGCTCGCCATCAACGCGGCGGTGTCCTTCGCCGAAGCGTCAGGCGGAACCATAAGGCTGGTCTATGTCCGGTCGCTCGTGCCGATCACCTACATGGAGTTCGTGCCGGCTGATTTCGACACCGAACAACAGAGCGAGGCGGAGGCCAAGCTCGCCGATATCGCGGCCGGCATTCCGTTGCCGCCGGATCGTGTCTCCGCAAAGGTGCTGGTCGGTTCGATCCATGGAGAGGTGCTGGCGGAGGCTGATGCGAGCGGCGCCGATCTGATCGTGATCGGCTCGCACGAACCCGGCATGCTCGCTTATGTCATCGGCTCCAATGCATCGGCCATCGTGCGCCGCGCGAAGTGCTCGGTGCTGGTCGTGCGCAGCGGCTGAGGCGGCCGGAACGCGGCCTGTCAGCCCGCCGAGGCGCGCGGCACCAGGTCGTCCGGTACTTCGCCCGTCTGCAGCTCGCGGGGGCGGTTGAGCTTGACCATCGGCCCGACCTGCCAGAGCGAGGCGAGGGCAAGCAGGATACCCAGCCATCCCGCCGAGCTGGAGCCCTGCAGGAACGCGCGCAGCGTGAACATGATCAACATGAGCATGGCCAGGCCGCTGACCACGGTCAGCAGCAGCCAGTTCCAGTTCGGCTTGCCGGCGAGGAAACGGACGCGTGGATTGGCCCCGACGATTGCGGCCGACAGCGCTTCGACAAAGGCACGATAACCGACATCGTCGCGCTCCATGTCGGTCAGCGAGCGCCAGGACAGGTTGCCGAAGGTGATGCTCTTGCCGTCGCTCAGTCTGAGCTGCGTCTTGAAGCCCTTCGAGGAGATATTGCTCGGCGCATAGACGAAGCGCACTTGCTCGACCGCCGAGAGCCTGACCTGATCGACCTTGCGCGTGCTGTCGATCTCGAGCGTATCACCCTTCAGGCGATACGTGATTTCGAAGCCGACCGGCTTGGGACGCTGGCGCCAGGACGGCGGGAGCACATCATCGTCTTCTTGCATGGCCGCAGCCATAGCGGCTCGCCGGGGACTTGTCAGCGGGCCAATACCTTCATGGCGCCGTCGAGCCCGTCCAGCGTGAGGGGAAACATGCGCCCGCCCATCAATCCGCCGATCTGGCGGATCGACTGGGTATAGCTCCAGAGGTGCTGCTGGACCGGGTTGAGCCAGACCGATTTCGGGAAATGACCGGTCAGGCGCTGCATCCAGACCTCGCCCGCTTCCTCGTTCCAGTGTTCGACCGAGCCCCCGGGCATCGCAACCTCATAGGGACTCATCGAGGCGTCGCCGACGAAGACGATGCGATAGTCGGCCGAATAGGTTCGCAGGATGTCCCATGTCGGGATGATCTGATCGTGCCGGCGCCTGTTCTCGCGCCAGACCCGTTCGTAGGGGCAGTTGTGAAAGTAGAAGTGCTCGAAATGCTTGAACTCGGCCCGCGCCGCCGAGAACAGCTCCTCGGCCAGTTCGACATGCCAGTCCATCGAGCCGCCCACATCGAGGAAGAGCAGCACCTTGACCGCGTTGCGGCGCTCGGGCCGCAACTGCACGTCGAGATAGCCGTGCTTGGCCGTTTCCGAGATGGTGTTGTCGAGGTCGAGTTCTTCGGCTGCTCCCGTACGGGCAAAGCGGCGCAAACGCCTCAAGGCGACGCGCAAGTTGCGCACGCCGAGTTCGCGCGTGTCATCGAAATCCTTGAATTCGCGCTTGTCCCAGACCTTGATCGCCCGGAAGTTGCGGTTGCTGTCCTGGCCGATGCGGACGCCCTCGGGATTATAGCCATAGGCGCCATAGGGCGAGGTGCCTGCCGTGCCGATCCATTTCGAACCGCCCTGATGCCGGCCCTGCTGCTCGGCGAGCCGCTGCTTCAACGTCTCCCAGAGCTTGTCCCAGCCCATCGCCGCGATCTCGCGCTTTTCTTCGTCGGTCAGGAATTTCTCGGCGAGCTTGCGCAGCCATTCCTCGGGAATGCCGGCCTGATCGATTGCCTGCTGCAAGGTCTCCATGCCCTTGAACACCTGGGCGAAGACCTGATCGAATTTGTCGAGATGGCGCTCGTCTTTCACCAGGCAGGTGCGAGCGAGGTAATAGAATTCGTCGACGCGGTGCTCGGCGAGATCGGCTTCCACGCCTTCGAGCAAGGCCAGATACTCCCGCAGCGTGACGGGAACCTTGGCGGCGCGCAGATCGGTGAACAGGCGGAGAAACATCGCCCCACTGTGCGGAAGGCCGCGGCGGGGTCAAGCAGCACCGGCCCGAAGGCCAGGTGCTGCTTTAAAATATGATCGGCTTACGCCACCGCGTCGGCAAGGTCCTTGGTGACCTTGAACTTGACGACGGTCTTGGCGGGAACCTTGATCATGGCGCCGGTCGAGGGGTTGCGGGCCTCGCGGGCTTCGCGCTTGGCTGCCGACAGCTTGCCGACGCCGCCGAGCGTAACATCGTCGCCGGACTTCAGCGTCTTGGCGACGACGGCTGCGAGCGAGCCGAGGATGGCGGACACGTCGGTCTTGGTCTTGCCGGTTTCGTCGGCAATGGCGGCGATCAGTTCGTTCTTGGTCATGAAACTCTCCTGAAGAACGGTGTTGCTTAGTCGTCGCTGGGGAGGACGCTAATTCCTGCTGCCGTCGCGAATCGCGCGACGACTGCATGTCCGCCCTGTGCGAAACTGCCACTTGGCACGGTTGACGTCCAAAAACACGGCATTGGGGCTAGATACGCACAGCAATTCGCTTCGTTCCCGCCTCTGGAGTGCAAAAAATCAGCGGGGCGGCCACCAGGACAGGGGTGATTGACAAATCTCACCCTGTTATTTCAAGTTTAAAATAATGAATACTGATGCGGGGGGACGCATGAAGGTTGTTATCGTCGGAGGCGGAATCGGCGGCCTGACGCTTGCATTGATGCTGCATGCACGTGGCATCGCCGCCACCGTCTACGAGCAGTCGAGTGATATCCGCGAGGTCGGCGTCGGCATCAACACCTTGCCGCATGCGATCGGCGAACTGGCCGAGCTCGGCTTGCTGCCGGCGCTTGATGCCGTCGCGATCCGAACGCGCGAACTCATCTACATGAATCGCTTTGGCCAGACCGTCTGGCGCGAGCCGCGTGGCCTCCATGCGGGGGCGCCGGTGCCGCAGTTCTCGATCCACCGCGGCCGCCTGCAGGGGGTGATCTGCGCGGCTGTGCGCGAGCGCCTGGGGCAGGACGCTCTGCGGACCGGGCGCCGCCTGCAGGGTTTCGTTCAGGACGAGGGCGGGGTGACAGCCCATTTCACCGATGCGCGGCGCGGCGAGGCCGGCGAGACGGCGCGTGCCGACGTGCTGATCGCGGCCGATGGCATCCACTCCAGCGTGCGCGGACATTATTTCCCGAACCAGGGGGCGCCGCGCTGGAATGGCGTGCAGATGTGGCGCGGGGCTTGTGACTGGCCGGCCTTCCTCGACGGCGAGAGCATGATCATCGCCGGCGGCATGGCGGGAAAACTGGTGCTCTATCCGATCGCTACGGGCAGCAAGCCCGGTACCCGGCTGACCAACTGGGTCGTCAATATCCGGACGGGGGATCCGGCGAAGCCGCCTCCGAAGGAGGCCTGGTCGAAGCCGGGCAGGCTTGAAGATGTGCTGCCCTATGCCCGCCGCTTCTCGATTCCCGGCGTCGACATCCTTGCGCTGATCCAGGCCTCGCCCGGATTCTGGGATTACCCGATGTGCGACCGCGATCCGCTGCCGCGCTGGACCCATGGCCGCGTCACGCTGCTCGGCGATGCCGCTCATCCGATGTACCCGGTCGGCTCGAACGGGGCCTCTCAGGCGATCCTCGATGCGCGCGCGCTTGCCGATGCGCTGGTCCGCAGCGAGCATCCGCGCCAGGCGCTGGCGGCCTATGAGGCGGTACGACTGCCCGCAACGGCGCAGATCGTGGCCCTGAATCGGGTTGGTGGCCCCGAACGTGTGATCGATGCTGTCGAGGCGCTCGCGCCGAATGGCTTCGACGATGTCGAACGGGTCATGAGTTACGCCCGGCGCGAGGCCATCGTGAAATCCTATGCCGGCAAGGCCGGCTTTGCGCCGGAGCAACTGACCCGGCGCTGAGGGGGCGATCAGCCGGCTTCGGTCAGTTGCTGAATGCGCGCCTTCAGCTGCGCATTGCTCTGCTCGCATTGCTTCAAGCGCCGGGCGTGGTCGAGAGGCACGATTTCGGCGGTTGAGGAGGCAGGTCGCCCGTCGAGGGCGACCCCGACGCGCTCGCCATCGCGCCACCGAAAGCGTGCGCCGTAGACGCGTCGCTTATGCTCGATCTCAAGCTCGAATGCTGCCGGCAACGCGACGGTATCGGAGATGAGCACCATGGCGCCAACGTCCGAAAGGTTGCGCACCACGCAGTCGAGCGTGGATTGGCGGTTATTGAAAACAATGCGTGCGCCCAGCAAGGTGCGCTGTCGTGGTACCTCACGGCGCTCGGTCGTCATGATGCCGCCCCCTCCAAACCTCCGCCGCATGCATTTTGCCTGCCGCTACGTCAGATGGACGATTGCCACTTTAGCGCGAGTCGTACAGCCTTAACCTTGCATTAACCCTAATGGCCGTTCAGCAGATTCCGCTCGGCGCGACGCGGCACTCGTCGGCCGCCCAGCATGTTGCATGTCGGATCGTGGCGGATGCTCAAACGCAGAGGGCAGGGGCCGCGAAAATCAGTCGTCGTCATCGTCGTCTTCGCGATAGCGGCGATATCCCCGGTCGCGCGGATAGTCGTCATCATCGTCAAACCGTCGGCGCCCGAACCGATAGTCCTCGCCATAGGGGCCAAGCCGTACGCGCGGGCGGCTGCTCGGATAGCAGCCGCGATCGTCGCAGGCGCTTTCGGTGTAGACGCCGCTGCGCGGATTGATGCAGCGGAATTCATTGCAGCGCATCTGGGCCTGGGTGAGCGGCAGGCCCGTTTCGCCAAGCGCCGGGAGCGGCATCGCTGCCGCGTTGCCCGCTGCGAACGCAGCGAGCAAGCCAAGGGAAAGCGTCGCCTTCCTACATGTTTCATCCTCCATCATTGCGCGGCAGACTAGCGCCGGCAGATGAACGCAGGATGCACGGGCTTGGGTTCCGCCGGGGGGCGGTTTCTCCCTCGCCGCGGGGGTGTCACGCCCCGTCTGGGGGCGGCGGCAGGAAGTCGATCTCGTATTTGGCAGCGAGCGCGACGACCTCCGCGGGGTTCTGCTCCGGCATCGAATGGATCGCCCAGAACAGGTCGTAGAGCCGGCCCGTGGGGGCGACCCAGAACAGGCACTTGGCCGGGCTGTCGCTCTTGTTGAAGATGCCGTGCGGAACGTTGCGCGGCAGGCGGATCAGGTCGCCCGGCAAGGCGTGCGCTTCCTCTCCGTCGAGAACGAGATCAAGCCGGCCTTCGAGCAGATAGATGAACTCGTCCTGCGTCGGGTGGACATGCGGCGGCACGAAGGTCCCGGGCGGGAAGGTCGCATGCCAGGAGAAACTGTCTTCGCTCAGCGTCTTGGGGACATAGGTCTGGCCGAGAATATTCCATGAGATGGCATCGATGCCCTGATTGGCCCTCGTCACGCCGGCTGTCAGTGGCTTCATCGGTCTCTCCTTCTCTAAAGATGCAGGAAGCGATCTTTCACAGCGCTGTCGCTGCGCAAGTCGTCGCTCGATCCGCGCCAGACGACGCGGCCCTTTTCCAGGACGATATGCCGGTCGGCGATCCTGGCCAGCGCATCGACATTCTTGTCGATGACCAGGATCGATTCGCCATTGGCCTTCAGCGCGGCAAGGCAGGACCAGATCTCTTGCCGGATGATCGGCGCCAGCCCTTCTGTCGCCTCGTCGAGAATGACCAGTTTCGGGTTGGTCATCAGGGCCCGGCCGATGGCCAGCATCTGCTGTTCCCCGCCGGAAAGCTGATTGCCGCGATTGGTCCGCCTCTCCTTGAGGCGCGGCAGGAACGTGTAGATGCGCTCGACATCCCAGCGCGGCTTGCCGAAGCGGCTCGCTGCCGTGGCGATCAGGTTTTCTTCCACGCTGAGCGTCGGAAAGATCTGGCGGCCCTCCGGGACCAGCCCGATTCCGGCCTGTGCGATCCGGAAGGGTGGGGCGCCGGTCAGGTCGCGGCCGGAGACGCTGATGCGGCCGGCCTTTGCCGGAATCAGGCCCATGATGGCGCGGATCGTCGTGGTCTTGCCCATGCCGTTGCGGCCGAGCAAGGTCACCACCTCGCCCTCGGCGATCGCGAGATCGACGCCGAACAGGATCTGCGCCTCGCCATAGCCGGCATCCAGAGCTTCGACGACGAGCATGCCTAGCCCTCCTCGCCGAGATAGGCTTCGCGCACGGCCGGGTCGGCACGGACGGCGGCCGGTTCGCCGGAGGCGATGACGCGGCCATAGACCAGCACGCTGACCCTGTCCGCGAGCGCGAACACGGCCTCCATGTCGTGTTCGACCAGCAGCATGGCATAGCGCCCCTTGAGGCTCTTCAGCAGCGCGATCAGGCGCGCGCCTTCCTCGTGCCCGACACCGGCCAACGGCTCGTCGAGCAGAATCGCGGCGGGCTCGAGGGTCAGTGCCATCGCAATCTCGAGCGCGCGTTTCTCGCCATGCGAGAGCCGCCCGGCCGGCACATGCGCGCGCTCGCCGAGACCGACCGCTTCGATCGCCGCCCAGGCCGGACCGTTCAGGCGCTCGTCGCGGGCGGCGTTGCGGAACAGCGCCAGCGGATGCGTCGCCCGTGCCTGCACGCTGAGAGCCACATTTTCCAGCACCGAGAGCGAAGCGATGGTCGAGGTGATCTGGAAGGTGCGCGCGAGCCCGGCGCGCGCGCGCTTCTCGGGCGATAGTCCGGTGATGTCGGCGCCGCGAAAGCGAATACTGCCGGCATCCGGGCGCAACATGCCCGAGATCTGGTGCACGAGCGTGGTCTTGCCGGCGCCGTTCGGGCCGATCAGGGCATGCAGTTCGCCGGGAGCGACGGAGAAGCTGACGCCATCGGTCACCTTCAGCGCACCGAAGGACTTGCGAACGCCATCGAGGGCGAGGACGGGCTCAGCCATCGCTGCGTCCCCGGATACTTGCGAGGATGCCGACGATGCCGCCGCGTGTGAACAGCACGAAGAGAACGATGAGTGGCCCGAAGATCGCCTTCCAGTGTTCGGTGATCCCTGCGAGCACATCCTCGGCGAAGAGAAAGGCGAGCGCGCCGATGATCGCGCCATGCAGAGAGCCGACACCACCGAGCACGACCATGAAGATCAGTTCGCCCGAGCGCTGCCAGGACATGAAGGCGGGACTGACGAATTCCGTCTGGTTGGCGAGAAAGAAGCCGGACAGGCCCGCGATCATCCCGCTGATGACATAGGCAATGAGGCGCACGCGCCCGACATCATAGCCGGTCACGGTTACGCGTGTCGCGTTCTCCCGCGCCGCGCGCAGCACGCGGCCGAAGCGGGAAGCGACGATGATGCGAACCAGCCCGTAGCAGCCGATCAGTGCGCCCAGCACGATGTAGAAGAAGCCGGTCCGGCTTGCCGCGATGTCGAAGCCGGCGACCGTGCTGCGGGCATAGAGCGTCAGGCCATCGTCGCCGCCATAGGCCGACAGCGCCTGCGCCAGGAAGAATACCATTTGTCCGAAGGCCAGCGTGATCATGATGAAGGCGACGCCGCGCGTGCGCAGCGAGACTGCGCCCGTGACCGCCGCGAAAATGGCGCAGACGACGAGGAGCACGGGCAGGATCAGCAGGGTCTCGGTGCGGCCCTCGGTGATCATGATGCCGGTCACATAGGCGCCGATGCCAATGAAGGCGGCATGCCCGAAGGAGACCAGCCCGCCGACACCCAGGATGAGGTCGAGCGACAGGGCCGCGATCGCGAAGATCATCGCCCGTGTCAGCAACGACAGCCAATGCGGGGGGACGCCGAGAGAGACGGCGACCGGGGCGAGCGCGAGCGCTGCGAAGAGCACCAGCGCCAGGACGGGGCGCGATCTTGGCCGGGCTGGGATGGACCCGGCTGCGCACGCGATGGTGGGCGCCGCGCTCATGTCCGGCCCTTGGCGGGCAACAGGCCTTCGGGGCGCACGAACAGGACGATGGCCATCACCAGATAGATCAGCATCGAGGAGAGAGCGGCTCCGGTCGCACGGGCCGAGGGGGCGCTCATGAACAGGCGCAGCAGGTCGTTCATGAAGGAGCGCCCGAGGGTGTCCACCAGTCCGACGATCAGTGCGCCGACGAAGGCGCCGCGGATCGAACCGATGCCGCCGACGACGATGACGACGAAGGCGAGGATGAGCACCGTGTCGCCCATGCCGGGCTCGACCGAGAGGATCGGTGCCGCCATCGCGCCGGCAAATCCGGCCAGCATGGTTCCGAAGGCGAAGACGACCATGAAGAGCTTGCGGATATCGACGCCGAGTGCCGAGACCATGGGCGCGTTCGAGGCGCCGGCCCGCAACAGCATACCGGTGCGGGTCCGCTCGACGATGAACCAGAGCAATCCGCCGACCGCGAGCCCGGCGCCGATCAAGGCGAAGCGGTAGGTCGGATAGAGAATGCCATCCATCAACCGCACGGAGCCCGAGAGAAATTCCGGGACCGGGACCGAGAGAGGGGCCGCACCCCAGACGATCTTGACCCCCTGGTTCAGGAGCAGGATGAGCCCGAAGGTCGCGAGAACCTGGTCGAGATGGTCGCGTTCATAGAGATGGCGGAAGACCAGGAATTCTAGGGCTAGCCCGATGACGAGCGCGGCCGCCAGCGCGAGGAGCAGCCCCAGCACGAAGCTCCCGGTCAACCCAACGAAAGTCACGGCGAGATAGGCCCCCAGCATGTACTGCACGCCATGGGCCAGGTTGATGAAATCCATGACGCCGAAGACCAGCGTCAGCCCCGCTGCCACCAGGAACAGCAGGATGCCGAGCTGCAACCCGTTCAGGATCTGGACGATGAGGAGACTGGTGGTCATCAGCTCGATATTGGTTGGCCGGCGCGGGACGCCCATGAGGGGGCGCAGCGAGCGCACGTCAGGCACGGGCGGCCCGTCCCCGGAAAGGGCAGGGGCGGCGAGGGTGAGGATGTCGCCAAGGGGAGCTGATGTCCTGCTCCGATGACAGGCGGGTGCTCTCCGGCACCCTGCCATCATCCAAGCTCATCTCTCCTCCCAGAGAGATGAAGGGACATGAGCTCCCCCGGGCAGTCTCCTCACTTCAGCGCGCAATCCTTCGCATGCGGGTCGGCATAGTCCGAGAACACCTTCTGGGCGATCTCGGTCTGGAACTTGCCGTCCGCGCGCTTGGCGACCTTGACCAGATAGAAGTCCTGGATCGGGTAGCCATTGCTGTTGAACTTGAAGTTGCCGCGCAGCGACTTGAAGTCGGCCTTCTTGATCGCGGCCCGCAGCTTGTCCTTGTCGGCCGTACCGCCGGCGCCCTTGACCGCCGAGTCGATCAACAGGGCGGCATCGTAAGCTTGCATGGCGTAGGAGCCGGGGACGATTTTGTAGGCAGCCTCGTAATCCGCGACGAACTTCTTGTTCTGCGGATTGTCCATGTTGGGTGCCCAGGTCATGCCGCCGAAGAGGCCGACCGCCGCGTCCTGCTGCGCGGGCAGGGTCGATTCATCGACCGTGAAGGCAGAGAGGAACGGGATCTTGCCCTGCAGGCCGGCCTGCGACCACTGCTTGACCAGGTTCACGCCGAGACCGCCCGGCATGAAGGCGAAGACGACGTCGGGCTTGGCCGAGGCGATCTTGGCGAGCTCGGCCGAGAAGTCGAGCTGGTTCAGCGGGACATAGACCTCGTCGACGACCTCGCCCTTGAAGTAGTTCTTGAACCCGGCGAGCGAGTCCTTACCCGCCTGGTAGTTCGGCGCCATGATGTAGGCGCGCTTGAAGCCCTGGTCCTGTGCATATTTGCCCAGCACTTCGTGTACCTGGTCGTTCTGGTACGAGGTCACGAAGAAGTTCTGGTGGCAGGCCTTGCCTGCGAGCGTCGAAGGGCCGGCATTCGGGCTGATCAGCACTGCGCCGGAGTCCAGGACCGGTTTGGCGATGGCGCCGAGAATGTTCGAGAAGACCGGGCCGACGACGAAATCGACCTTGCCGCCCTCGACGAAGCCGCGAACCTTGCCGACTGCGACATCGGGCTTGAGCTCGTCATCGATCACCGTGATCTGCACCGGCCGTCCGCCGAGCTTGCCGCCCATCTGGTCGACCGCGAGCTGGAAGCCGTCGCGCAATTGCTGGCCAAGTGCCGCCTGCGGGCCGGAGAGAACGCTGACGACGCCGATCTTGATCGGCTCCTGGGCCTGTGCGCCGGCAACTCCCAGCGCAACGAGCGCCGTGCCGATAGACAATGCGAGTTTGAGCTTCATGTCCGATGTCCTCCCGGGACCTGCAAGGAGCCTACTGGCCGGTGGAGATCCCCATCCCCTTCCGGCCTGTATGTTCCTCATTTTGTTTCAAGCTTAAAATATCTGCAAGAGGCTTTGATGCTGAATCGTTCGGGGTGTCATGCCGCCTCCGTCATTCCCGTCAGCCGAAGTCTCGATCCGGCTGCCGGGATGACGTCAGGATTGGTTGGCCAGCGCGATCAGGCCTGCACGCCGTCGACGTACCAGTCCATCTTCGACAGCATCTCGTCGGGAGCTGTCTCGCCGGCCTTGAGGCGCAGCACGCCCTTCTGGTCCTTGAGTTCGCCGGTGAAGGGGTGGAGCGTGCCGGCAACAATGCCCTTCTCGACTTCTTCCGCGCCTGCGCGTGCAGCCGGCGTCATCGCGGCATTGAACGGGGCGAGCTTGACGAAACCGTCCTTGATCCCGCCCCAGACGTCGCCCGACTTCCAGCTGCCGTCCATGACCTCCTTGACGCGCTTGATGTAGTAGCCCGACCAGTCGTCGACGATCGCCGTGAGATGCGCCTTGGGCGCGAAGGCGCTCATGTCGGAAGCCTGGCCGAAGGCGAAGACGCCGCGCTGCTCGGCCGCCTGCAGGGCGGCAGGGCTGTCGGTATGCTGGGTGATCACATCGGCGCCCTGGTCGATCAGCGCCTTGGCGGCGTCGGCTTCCTTGGCCGGATCGTACCAGGTCGAGGCCCAGATGACCTTGGTCTTGAAGTTCGGGTTGACTTTGCGGGCGGCGAGCGTGAAGGCGTTGATGCCCATCACGACCTCCGGAATCGGGAAGGAGGCGATGTAGCCGGCCTGGCCGCTCTTCGACATGTGGCCTGCGATCGTGCCGATCACGGCGCGGCCCTCATAGAAGCGGGCATTGTAGGTCGCGACGTTCTCGGCGCGCTGATAGCCGGTGGCGTGCTCGAATTTCAGCTTCGGGAACTGCTTTGCGACCTGGATGGTCGGGTTCATGAAGCCGAAGGAGGTCGCGAAGATCAGCTGGTTGCCGGCCTGTGCCAGCTGGCGCAGCGCGCGCGCCGCATCCGGCCCCTCGGCGACGTTCTCGATGAAGCTGGTCTTGATCTTGTCGCCATACTGCTTCTCGAGCGCCTTGCGGCCCTGATCATGCGTCCAGCTCCAGCCGTGATCGCCGATCGGACCGACATAGATGAAGCCGACACCCAGTGGCGCCTGCGCGAAGGCGTTGCGGCCGAGCAGGGGCAGGGCGGAAGCCGCGGCGCCGCCGGCAACGAGCGTGCGGCGGGTGATGATGGATGACATGGTTACTCTCCCCACGGGGTTGGCGGCGTCGTCAGGACGCCGAGAAGGGTTTGCCGAGACATGCGGGCGCGTCGAGCCGGCCCGTCTTGCGACCGAGCGACATCATCGTCAGAACCAGGATTGTCGCAAGATAGGGGGCCATCGCCAGCACCTCCGGCGCCAGCCAGGTGATGCCGGCAGCCTTGGCCTGAAGCTCGAAGGTCATCACCGCGCCGAAGAGATAGGCCCCGAGCAGCAGCCGGCCGGGTTTCCAGGCGGAGAAGACCACGAGCGCGAGCGCGATCCAGCCGCGTCCGGCGGTCAGGCGGTCAGCCCACATCGGCGTCAGCGCCAGCGAGAAATAGGCGCCGCCGAGGCCCGCCAGCGCGCCGCCGAAGGCGATCGCCGCATAGCGGATGCCAATGACGGGATAGCCGATGGCATGGGCCGAGGCGTCATTCTCACCAACCGCCCGCAGGATCAATCCAGCGCGCGTCCGGCGCAGGAAGAGGCTCACGCCGAGAACCAGGGCAAGCGAGAGATAAACGATGATGTCGTGCCCGAAGAGCGCACGCAGCCAGGGATGGCCGGAAAGCGCTTCGGGAAACAGGGGGCCCAGACGATCGATCGTACGGCCGACAAAGCCGGCACCGATCAGCGACGAGGCGCCGACGCCGAAAATCGTCAGCGCCAGGCCCGTCGCGACCTGGTTGGCGGTCAGGCTGAGCGTCAGCACGGCGAAGATCATCGCGGTTCCGATACCGGCGATCACGGAGGCGATGAGGCCGAGCGCCACGCTGCCCGTGCTGAAGGCGACTGCGAAACCGGCGACGGCTCCGGTCAGCATCATGCCCTCGACACCGAGATTGAGCACGCCCGACTTCTCGACGACGAGCTCGCCGAGCGCCGCAAGCAGGATCGGCGTCGACGCTGCGACAAGCGTCATGATGATCGAGACCAGGATGATGCTGTTCATCGCGGCAGCACCTTCGCCGGCCTCGCCCTGAAGGCGATGCGATAACGGACCAGGACATCGGTCGCGAGCAGGAAGAACAGCAGCATCGCCTGGAACATCCCGGTCGCGGCCTGCGGCAGGCGCACGGTCGTCTGGGCGATTTCGCCGCCGACATAGGTTGCCGCCAGAACGACGCCGCCGAGCACGATGCCCAGCGGATGCAGGCGGCCCAGGAAGGCGACGATGATGGCGGTGAAACCGTAGCCGACCGGGAATTGCGGGGTGAGTTGGCTGAAGGGGCCTGCAGCCTCGAAGATGCCGGCGAGACCCGCAAGCCCGCCGCCGATCAGCAACGTCACCCAGGTCGTCCGCTCGGCGCTGAAGCCACCGTGACGCGCTGCGGCCGGTGCGAGCCCGACAACCTTCACCGCATAGCCGGCGGTCGTCTTTTCCAGCACGAGCCAGGCAATGACGGCAATGACGAGCGCGAGCGGAATGCCGAGATGGACGAGCGTCTCGGGGATGACGACGGGCAGCGTCTGATCGGCAGTGAACATGCGCGTCTGCGGGAAGTTGAAGCCGTCCGGATCCTTCCACGGGCCGCGCACGAGATAATACAGCACCTGCACCGCGACATAGGTCAGCATCAGGCTGGTCAGGATTTCGCTGACCTGAAGCCTGACGCGCAGCAGTGCCGGGACCGCGGCCCAGGCCATGCCGCCGAGAATGCCGGCAAGTGCCATGGCCGGCAGGATCCACCAGCCGCTCATCTCGTAGGTGGCGAGTGCAACGCCGGTGCCGGCGATGGCGCCCATGATATACTGGCCCTCGGCGCCGATATTCCAGACATTGGCGCGAAAGCCGATGGCGAGGCCGAGCGCGATCATCACCAGCGGCGCCGCCTTGACGCCGAGATCTGGCCAGCGATGCGGCTCGAGGAAGGGCACGAGGAAGAAGTCGAAGACCGCCGTCAGTCCGTCATAACCCATCGCCGTGAAGACCATCGCGCCGGTCGCCATGGTGAGCGCGATCGCGATCAGCGGGCTCAGATAGAGCATCGCCCGGCTTGGTTCGCGGCGGCGGCGCCATTCAAGCATGAAGCGGCGCTCCTTCGGGCTGGGCTGCGCCGTGAATGCCGCCCATCATCAGGCCGATCTCGTCGATCGCGAGCTCCGCGACCGGGCGCGGCGGCGAGAGCCGGCCCTCGTTGATGACGCTGAGCCGGTCGGCCAGTTCGAGCAGTTCGTCGAGGTCCTGCGAGATCACCACGACCGCAGAGCCCTTCGCCGCCAGATCGACGAGCGCCTGCCTGATCGCCGCTGCGGCGCCCGCGTCGACCCCCCAGGTCGGCTGCGAGACCACGAGGACACCTGGCTCCTGGCCGATCTCGCGGCCCATGATGAATTTCTGCAGATTGCCCCCGGACAATGAGCGGGCCGGAGAGCCTGGACCGGTGGTGCGCACATCGAACCGGCCGATGACAGCCTGGGCGAAGCGCCGAACCGCTCCGAGGCGGATGAAGCCGCGTGGCGCCAGTGGCAGCCGGTAGCGCGCCGTCAGGATGGCATTCTCGGCCAGCGAGAAATCCGGCACGGCGGCGTGCCCGTTGCGCTCCTCGGGAACGCAGGCGAGGCCGGCGCTGCGCCTCTCGCCTGCTCCCTCGCTGCCGACGGGCTTGCCGTCGAGCATGATGGCGTTCGGCACCGCGGCGAGCCGCTCGCCGGAGAGGGCGCCGAGCAGTTCGGCCTGGCCGTTGCCGGCGACGCCGGCGATGCCGAGGATCTCGCCGGCCCGCGCCTCGAAACTGATGTCGCGCAAGCTCGTGCCGAAAGGCGGTTCGCCGGGCAGGGAGAGGCCTGACACGATCAGCCGGCGCTTGCCGATCCTGCCGGTATGGGCGTTCTCGATCTGCCGCAATTCGGCGCCGATCATCAGCTCGGCCATGCGCCGTGTCGTCTCCTGCCGCGGGTCGCAGGTCGCGACGACCCGGCCGGCGCGCAGGATCGTGGCGGTGTCGCACAAGGCTTTGATCTCGTGCAGCTTGTGGCTGATGTAGAGGATCGAGCAGCCTTCGGACGCGATCTGCCGCAAGGTCTCGAACAGACGTTCGACCTCCTGCGGTGTCAGGACCGAAGTCGGCTCGTCCATGATCAAGAGCTTCGGCTTCTGCAGCAGGCAGCGGACGATCTCGATGCGCTGGCGCTCGCCGACCGAGAGCGTATGGACCTCGCGCTCGGGATCGAGCGGCAGCGAATAGCTCTGCAGAACCGTGGCGACGCGGGTCTTCAGCTCCTCGCGATCCACGGCCTCGTCGAGTCCGAGCGCGATATTCTCGATCACGGTCATCGCGTCGAACAGCGAGAAATGCTGGAAGACCATGCCGATGCCGAGCCGCCGCGCCGCCTTGGGCGAAGGGACCGAAACAGGCTGGCCATCCCAGGAGATGCTGCCCGAGTCGGCTTGCTGAACACCGTAGATGATCTTGACCAGCGTCGACTTGCCAGCTCCGTTCTCGCCCAGCAGAGCGTGAATCTCGCCGGGCTTCACGCTGAAGCTGATGTCGTCATTGGCTTTCACGCCGGGAAAGCTCTTGGAGATGCCCGACAGCACGAGTCGGGGCGGCGTATCCGTCCTGTCATGCGGCGACGCCGTCATCTCCTGCCCTTCTCCCCGGACCCTGTCGGCCCTGCGCCACGCTTTGCCCGGAAGCCCGTTGCTTGGCAAGCAAGCTCCGCACCAGCTCGGCCGCCGTCAAGGCGGCGATGACCTCGGGGCGCTTGTCGTCCACATCATCCCCGCCGATCGGGCAGGTCAGGCACGCCAGGGCATCGCTTGCAGGGTGGCGCCGGCGGAAGCTGGCAGCGAAGCGCGCGCGCTTCGTCGCCGAGCCTATCATGCCGACATAGGCGGCATCCCCGCGCAGAAGCGCTGCCTCGGTCAGCCGATAGTCGAGCGCATGGCTATGGGAGAGGATCACGAAGGCGGTGCCGGGCTGGGCCGATGCGATCGCCTCGACCGGATCGTCCAGTCGCTGACATGCGACCCCAACGGGAAGATCGTGCATCTGGCCTTCGCGGTCGTCGATCAGAATGACGCTCAGCGGCAGGCGCATGAGGGCCTCGGCAAGCGCGCGCCCGGTATGGCCGGCGCCGAGGATGAGGACGGCAGGCTGCGATGCGCGCCTTGCCGCTTCGGCGGCCTGGAGAGCCGCGAGATGGCACGGCCTGCCCCGCTCCAGCACGACACCGACCCGGCCGCCGCAGCACTGACCCATTTGTGGCCCGAGCGGAATATCGAGGCGTCGCGAGCTTTCGCCGCTCGCCAGCATCTCAAGGGCGATGTCGGTGCAGTGGAATTCGAGCTGGCCGCCGCCGATCGTCCCGGAATTGCCTTCGGCGGTGACGACCATCGTCGCGCCGGTTTCGCGTGGGGTCGATCCTTCGGCGCGCTCGATGCTGACAAGGATGGCGCCTTGCTCAAGATGGGCTTCGAGGAAAGTCGCCAGCCCGGTCATGGTGCCGCGCCCCGTGCCTGCTCCCGCATGCGGTCGACCGCATCGAGTACACGCTCCGGCGTCGCCGGGGCGTCAAGACGGGGACAGAAGCGATGGTCGCCGACGCTCGCGACCGCATCCGACAAGGCGTGGAGCACGCTGATCGCCAGCATCAGCGGCGGCTCTCCGACCGCCTTGGAGCGGTGGATCGTCGGCTCGCGATTGGGGGCGTTCTCGAGCAGCTCGACATTGAAGATGCGCGGTCGGTCGGAGGCGACGGGGATCTTGTAGGTCGAGGGCGCATGGGTCCTGAGCCGGCCCTTGTCGTCCCACCAGAGTTCCTCGGTGGTGAGCCAGCCCATGCCCTGCACGAAGCCGCCCTCGATCTGCCCCTTGTCGATCGCCGGGTTCAGCGAGGTGCCGCAATCATGCAGGATGTCGACCCGCTCGACCTTGTATTCGCCGGTGAGCGTGTCGATCGCGACTTCGGCCGCAGCCGCGCCATAGGCGAAATAATAGAACGGGTGGCCACTCCCTGCCTTGCGATCCCAATGGATCTTCGGCGTCGCGTAAAACCCGGTCGCCGAAAGCTGGACGCGGGCCATGTAGGCCGCCGCGACGAATTCGGCGAAACTCATCTCCTGCGTGCCGATCCTGATCCGGCCCGGCAGGAAGGCAATCTCCTCGGCTGAAACTTCCCAACGCTTCGACGCGAAGGCGACGAGCCGTGCCTTGATCGTCTCGCAAGCATCGAGCGCGGCCATGCCGTTGAGATCGGAGCCGGAGGATGCGGCCGTCGCCGAGGTGTTCGGCACCTTGCCGGTGGTCGTCGCGGTGATCTTGATCTGGTCGAGGCCGATCCCGAAAGCCTGCGCCACGACCTGCGCCACCTTCACATAGAGGCCCTGGCCCATTTCGGTGCCGCCATGGTTCAGCGCCACCGTGCCGTCCGTATAGACATGCACCAGGGCGCCTGCCTGATTGTACCAGGTCGCCGTGAAGGAGATCCCGAACTTGACCGGGGTCAGCGCGATGCCGCGTTTGATGACCGGGCTCTTGCGGTTGGCCTCGCGGATCGCCGTTTGGCGCTCGCGGTAATCGCAGCGCCGTTCAAGCTCGGCGATCACGTCGCCGGCGATATTGTCCTCGACCTGCTGGTGATAGGGCGTAATGTCGCGGCCGGCCGCGCCGTAGAGATTGCGCCTGCGGATCTCGAGCGGGTCGAGCCCAGTCGCAAAGGCGACCTCCTCGATGAAGCGTTCCGCCCCGACCATGCCCTGGGGGCCGCCGAAGCCGCGGAAAGCCGTGTTCGAAACGGTGTTGGTCCACAGTGGCTGCGAACGCCCGCGCACCGCCGGGTAGAAATAGCAATTGTCCATATGGAACAGCGCGCGGTCGGTGACCGGGCCCGAGAGATCGGCGTTCCAGCCGCAGCGCGCCGCATAGACCGCGTCCACCGCGTGAATATGCCCCTCGTCATCGAAACCGATCTCGTAATCGACCACGAAATCATGGCGCTTGCCGGTGATGACCATGTCGTCGTCGCGGTCGGGCCGGAGCTTGACCGGGCGCTTCAGCTTGCGGGCAGCGAGCGCGGCGACGCAGGCGAAGAGATTGGCCTGCGTCTCCTTGCCGCCAAAGCCGCCACCCATGCGCCGCACCTCGATGGTGACGGCGTGGGAACCGACGGCGAGCACCTGCGCGACCATGTGCTGGACTTCGCTCGGATGCTGCGTCGAGGACAGCACCTGCATGTCTTCGTCCTCGCCGGGGATGGCGAGCGCGATCTGGCTCTCCAGATAGAAATGATCCTGCCCGCCGATCTCCATCGACCCCTTGAGCCGGCGCGGGCTGGTAGCAAGTGCATCGGCCACATCGCCGCGCTCCAGTTTCAGCGGGTCGGTGACAAGCGCGCCGCCGGCCGCGCGGGCCGCTGCGACATCCAGTAGCGGAGCGGCTTCCTCATAGGCGGCCTTGGCCAGCGCGGCGGCGCGGCGCGCCAGATCCCGCGTTTCCGCCACGACCGCGAAAAGCGGCTGGCCGTGATGCAGGATAGTCTGCGTCGTGAAGACAGGCTCGTCATGTCGATGCGTCGAGCTGATGTCGTTCGCGCCCGGAATATCCTCGGCCGTCAGCACGGTGAGAACGCCGGGTGCCGTGCGCACGGCCGCGAGGTCGAGCGATATCAGCCGCCCATGCGCGACCTGGGAAAGCCCGAGATAGGCATGCGCGAGGCCGGCAGGCTCTGCGATATCGTCGATATAGAGGGCTTCACCCGCGACATGCTTGGCGGCGGAATCATGATTGCTGGTCCGGCCGAGCGGCCCGGCCATGACCTCGGACTCAAGCCGTTTGCGCGCGTCAGCCATGGGCAGCCTCCGCAAGCAGGCCCGCGACGCGGGTGTCGACGTCAGGCGCCGTCGTTTCGATCAGGAACCGGCGCAGGAGATTGCCGGCCACCTTCTGCCGGTACGCCGCCGAGGCGCGCATGTCGCTCAGCGGTGTGAAATCCCGGGGCAGGGCGGCGATGGCGGCCGCGATGGCAGCCTCGTCCCAATCCCTCCCCAGCAGCGCGGCTTCCGCGGCGGCGGCCCGTTTCGGGATACCGGCCATGCCGCCATAGGCGAGCCGTACCTCGCTCACCCGATTGGCTTCGTCGAGACGCAGCAGGAAGGCGCCGCACACCGCCGAGATATCTTCGTCGAAGCGCTTTGAGATCTTCGAAATGTGGAACAGAGCGTCACTCTGCAGTTTTGGCACCAGCACCGCCTCGACGAATTCGCCTGGCTTCCGGTCCTGGCGGCGATAGTCGAGGAAGAAGGCTTCGAGCGGCAGCGCGCGCCGCTCGGTGCCGCGCCGCAGCACCAGGGTTGCACCAAGCGCAATCAGCGCTGGCGGCAGATCGCCGATCGGTGAGCCATTGGCGATATTGCCGCCGATCGTCCCGGCATTGCGCACCTGCTCGCCGCCGAAGCGGCGCATCAGCTCGTCGAGCTGCGGCGAGAGTGCCGCGAGTGCCTCGCGGACATCGATATGGTTCGCCATGGCGCCGATGCGCAGATGGTCGCCCTCGTCCCTGACTGCACGCAGGTCCTCGACGCGGCCGAGATAGATGGTGGTTTGCGGTTGCTGCATCCCCTTGGTGATCCAGAGGCCGACATCGGTCGCGCCGGCCACGAGAACGGCCTCGGGGTGGGAGATGACGAGATCGGCGAGGGCATCGGCTGTCGCCGGCGACAGGAAGCGTCGCGTGCCATGGGCGAGTGTCAGCGTCTCCTGATCCGCGAAAGCGTGCAGCCGGGCGGCAATGCCGGGCGCCGAAAGCGCGAAGCGATCCTGCGTCCGGTCGGTGTGTTCGTAGAGGCGACGGGCCGCGGTGATGATCGGCTCATAGCCGGTACAGCGGCAGAGATTGCCCGCGAGCGCGTCCTCGATTCGCCCCAGTTCCGGCGCGGGCTCGTTAAGCCAGAGCGCAAGGAGCGACATCACGAAGCCCGGTGTGCAGAAGCCGCATTGCGAGCCATGGCAATCGACCATCGCCTGCTGCACCGGGTGCAGGCGTCCGTCCGCGCCCTTCAGGTGTTCGATGGTGAGCAGATGGCAGCCATCGAGTGTCGGCAGGAAGCGGATGCAGGCGTTGATCGCCTCATAGCGCAATCGGCCGCCGTCGAGCCGCCCGACGACGACGGTGCAGGCTCCGCAATCGCCTTCGGCGCAACCTTCCTTCGTGCCGGTCCGGCGGCGCTCGAGGCGCAGCCAGTCGAGCAGCGTCAGGGTCGGATCGCAGGACGCGATCTCGACCAGCTCATCGCCGTAGAGGAAACGCATTGTCTCACGCATGGCGGCCCGGCCGCTCACAGATCCAAATCATGCCTCCAGATTAGGCATGTTCGACGCTTGGCCGAAAGCTTTGATTTGGTGCAGATATGACGTGATTTTGAGCCGGAGCACGAGCCCGTGAACGAAGACCGTCGCCTTCGCGCCCTGCGTGGCCGCCTGCTCTGGTTCGTCGGCGATCCCGAGACGTCCGGCGACGCGGCGCATCGCTTCATCGGGGATGGCCTGGTCGTCATCGCCGACGGATTGATCAAGGCCGTCGGCGCCGCATCGGAGCTGCTGCCGACGCTGCCGGAGGGGGCCGAAATCGTCGATCACCGGCCGAACCTGATCATGCCGGGCTTCATCGACGCGCATCTGCACATGCCGCAGACCCAGGTGATCGCCTCCTATGGTGCGCAACTGATGGAGTGGCTGAACAAATACACCTTCGTCGAGGAGCAGAAGCTGGCGCAGCAGGGACATCCGGAGAAGCTGACGCGTTTCCTGCTGGACGAGTTGCTGGCGAGCGGCACCACCACGGCAGCCGTCTACTGCTCCGTTCACCGTCAATCGGCCGAAGCCTTCTTTGCCGAATCGGAGCGCCGCAACACGCGGATGATCGCCGGCAAGGTGATGATGGACCGCAACGCCCCAGCGGCGCTGACCGACACGGCCGAGAGCAGCTATGCCGACAGCAAGGCCCTGATCGAGCGCTGGCACGGCCGGGGACGCCAGCTCTATGCGATCACGCCGCGCTTCGCGGTGACCTCGACGCCGGAGCAACTGGCGGCCGCCGGGCGGCTCGCCGCGGAACATCCGGACTGCTTCGTCCAGACCCATATCAACGAGAACCAGGCCGAGATCTCGTTGGCCTGCCAGCTCTATCCGGATGCCGATGATTATGCCGGCATCTATCGGGATTATGGCCTGCTCGGCCGCAAGAGCCTGATGGGCCACTGCATCCACATGACCAAGCATGAATGGCGTGCCTTTGCCGAGGCCGGAGCCGTCGCGGTGTTCTGTCCGACGTCGAACCTCTTCCTCGGTTCAGGCCTGTTCGACTGGGCCCGGGCGAAGCGGGAAGGCGTACGGGTTGCGGTCGCGACCGATATCGGCGGCGGCACCAGCTACTCGATGCTGCGGACCATGGCCGAGGCCTACAAGGTGCTGCAGCTGCAGGGCCAATCGCTTTCCGCCTTCGCGGCGCTCCATGCCATCACGCGCGGCAATGCGGTGGCGTTGGGGCTCGATCATCTCATCGGCTCGCTCGAGCCTGGCCGTGAGGCGGATGTCGTGGTGCTCGACCCGGGCGCGACGCGGGCGATGGCGCATCGGCTGGAAACGGCGCGCGATCTGGCCGAGGAACTCTTCGCGCTCGTCACCCTGGGTGACGAGCGCAATGTCGCCGCGACCTATGTCGCGGGGGAGCGCGTGGGCGATCAGCCCAGCACGCCGCCCTTCCTGGCGAAGTCGATATAGATCTCGCGCAGGCGGATCGCGGTTGGTCCCGGCGCGCCATTATGGATCGTGTGACCGTCGATCGAGACCACCGGCATCACGAAGCTGTTGGCCGAGGTGATGAAGGCCTCCTCTGCATCGAGCGCCTCATCCAGCGTGAACGTGCGCTCCTCGAAGGTGAAGCCGGTTTCGGCGAGGAAAGCCAGCACAGCCTTGCGGGTGATGCCCGGCAGGACCTTGTTCGAGAGCGGCCGCGAGATCAGCGTCTTGCCCTTGACGATCCAGGCGGTCGAAGACGCACCTTCGGTGACGACGCCGTCTTCCACCAGCCAGGCTTCCTGCGCGCCGCTTTCTGCGGCGAACTGCTTGGCCAGCACCGGTCCGAGCAGGTTGACGCTCTTGATGTCCCGGCGGGCCCAGCGCAGGTCCGGGCAGGAGACGACCTTGATCCCGGTCTTGGCGGCGGGCGCCTCGCTCAGGTTGCGGGCCTGCGAGAACATCACCAGGGTCGGCGCCACATCCTTCGGGAAGGCGAAGTCACGGTCGGCAGCGCCGCGCGAGACCTGGAGATAGATGCCGCCCTCGTCGATATTGTTGAGCTTGATCAGCTCCTCATGGATGGCGGTCAGTTCGGCGCGTGACCAGGGCAGGGCGAGCCGGATTTCACCGCAGGAGCGTTCCAGCCGGGCGAGATGCGCGTCGCAGTCGACCAGCTTGCCGCCGAGCACGGCCGAGACCTCGTAGATGCCGTCGCCGAAGATGAAGCCGCGGTCGAAAATTGAGATCCTGGCCTCTTCCTCGGGCAGGTACTCACCATTCACATAGACAATACGGCTCATCGGCTTCGGTCTCGTGGTTGAAGGAACGTCGGCATTGGTAGCGGAGGCGCGGGCGGGAGGCGAGTGCCAAAGCCGGCTTGCAGATCGGCGTCGGGCGCAACACTGCCGCACCGAAGGGACGAGGATCGTCGCGGCCACCGGGCCGGACCGGATATCTGCCGCTCAGGCCTTCAACGCGGCCGCGATCAGTCTCTGCGTGTAGCTTTCGCGCGGCGCGGCGAAAATCGCCTCGGTCGGCCCGCTTTCGACGACGCTGCCATCCTTCATCACCATGATCGTGTCGGCCATGGCGCGGACCACGGCGAGGTCGTGGCTGATGAAGAGATAGGAGAGGTCGTGGCGGGCCTGAAGGTCCTTGAGCAACGCCACGATGCTCTTCTGCACGGTCCGATCGAGCGCCGAGGTCGGCTCGTCCAGCACGACCAGCGCCGGGTGCAGGATCATGGCCCGCGCGATCGCGATGCGTTGGCGCTGGCCGCCCGAGAATTCGTGCGGATAGCGGTTGCGCAGGCGCGGATCGAGCGAGACCTCCTCCAGGGCCTGCGCCGCGCGCATGTCGCGCTCGGCGCGCGTCAGATGGGGCGCGTGGACCACCAGCCCCTCGCTGACGATTTCGCCTACGGTCAGCCGCGGCGAGAGCGAGCCGAACGGGTCCTGGAAGACGACCTGCAGGCTCTTGCGCAGCGGCCGCATCTGCGCGCGATCGAGCGGCGCCAGCGCCCTGTCCTCGAACCGGATCTGCCCGCTGGCTGGCACGAGCCTGAGGAGCGCCTTTCCCAGCGTCGACTTTCCCGAGCCAGACTCCCCGACGATGCCGATGGTCTGGCCGCGCTGCAGGGTCAGATCGACGCCGTCGACGGCGTGGAGCAGGGCGTTCTTGCGCTTGAGAAAGCCACGACCGAGATCGTAGCTGACGCGCAGGTCACGGGCCTCGAGCAGGATCGGGGCGCCCTTCGGCGCAGGTTGCTTTTGGCCTGCGGGCTCTGCCGAGAGCAGCAGCCTGGTATAGGGATGGCTCGGTGCTGCGAAGAGGGCCTCGGTGCTTCCGCTCTCCACCACCTCGCCGGACTTCATGACATAGACGCGCTCTGCATATTTCCGCACCAGCCCGAGATCATGGCTGATCAGGATGACGGCCATGCCGAGCCGCTTTCTGAGATCGGCGATCAGCGCCAGGATCTCGGCCTCGATGGTGACGTCGAGCGCCGTCGTAGGTTCGTCGGCAATCAGGATATCGGGGTCATTGGCCAGCGCCATGGCGATCATGACGCGTTGGCGCTGGCCGCCCGAGAGCTCGTGCGGATAGGCATCGAGCCGCTCCTGCGGCCTGGGAATCTGGACGAGTTTCAGGAGTTCGAGCGCCCGCGCCCGCGCGGCGCTGCGTGACAATCCCTGGTGCTTGCGCAGAGGCGCGGCCATCTGGCTGCCGATCCGGAACAGCGGATCGAGCGATGTCATGGGCTCCTGGAAAATCATCGCGAGCTTCCGGCCGCGATAGGCATTGAGTTGCTTGGGTTTCAGCCCGAGCAGCTCCGTGCCGCGATAGCGGATAGAGCCTTCCGCCTCGCCATTCCCTGCGAGCAGGCCCATCGCGGCCATCACGGTCTGGCTTTTTCCGGACCCGGATTCGCCGACGATGGCGACGAATTCGCCGGCACCGACAGTGATATCGACGCCGTTCACCGCATCGAGCAGGCCGTCATTGGTCCGGAAGCGCACGCGCAGGTCGCGGATGTCGAGGATCGGAGCGTCCGCCATCTCAGCGATCCCTGGGATCGAGCGCGTCGCGCAGGCCATCGCCGAGGAAGTTCAGCGCGAACAGCGTGGTCACCAGGAAGCTCGCCGGGAAGATCAGCATCCAGGGAGCGCCCTGGATCGAGCGGGCGCCGTCCGAGATCAGCACGCCCCAGCTCGTCATCGGCTCCTGCACGCCAAGGCCGAGGAAGGAGAGAAAGCTCTCGAGCAGGATGATCTTCGGCACTAGCAGCGTGACATAGATGATGACCGGGCCAAGCGTGTTGGGAATGACATGGCGCTTCAGGATGCCGCCGGTCGTGACGCCGAGCGCCTCGGCTGCCAGCACATATTCCTGTCGCTTGATCGAGAGTGTCTGTCCGCGGACGATCCGGGCCATGTCGAGCCATTCGATCGCGCCGACGGCGAGGAACATCAGGATGAAATTCCGGCCGAAGAAGACGACCAGCAGGATGACGAAGAAGATGAAGGGCAGCGAATAGAGCACGTCGACGATGCGCATCATCAGCATGTCGATGCGTCCGCCGAGATAGCCCGCCGTGGCGCCGTAGCTGACGCCGATCACGAGCGCGACACCCGTCGCGAGCAACCCTATCGCCAGCGAGACCCGCCCGGCGATCAGCGTACGGGTCAGCAGGTCGCGGCCATTGGCATCGGTGCCGAACCAGAAGCGCTGCCGCTTGATCGGCACCTCCAGCGAGAGCCTCCGACCATCCTCCTCATTGGTCAGGATCTTCGGCGTTCCGAACTGATCGGAGCGATCGAAATAGACGAGAAGCCGCTGATCGATCGGGCGCTGTGACGTCAGCGTCAGGCGCACGCCGTCCTGGCTTATTGCGACATCGCCCGCCGTTGCCCGGACGCGCGAGGCGATGCGCTGCACGGCGGCCGGTATCGCCTCGGCCTTGGGATAGCTCTCGATGCTGGCGGGCACACGGACATAGTCCTGGTAGACCCGATCATGCGGATGCCCGGTCAGCAACGGGCCGATCAGGCAGGCCAGCGTCATCAGCGCCAGCACGATCAGGCTCGCGACCGCCGCACGGTTGCGCATCAGGCGGATGCGCGCATCCTGCCAGAGTGAGCGCCCGGTGACGGGCAGGGGGGCAAGCGTGATCTCGCTCATGCGCTCACTCCAGCCTGACGCGCGGATCGAGCAGCGCATAGAGGACATCGACGACGAGATTGAAGACCAGCACGAAGATCGCGACGACGACGACCGTGCCCATCACCAGGGTGTAGTCGCGGTTGAGCGCGCCCTCGACGAAATAGCGGCCGATGCCGGGAACGGCGAAGATGCTCTCGACCACGACCGAGCCCGTCAGCAAGGCCGCGGCGGCCGGACCGAGATAGGAGACGACGGGCAAGGCCGCGCCACGCAGGGCATGCAGCGCGACCGTCACGCTGGAAAGCCCTTGTGCCCGCAAGGTGCGGATATGGTTGGCGCGCAGGGTCTCGATCATCGCCGCGCGGGTCATCCGCGCGATCACCGCGATCTGCGGCAGCGCCAGCGTCACGATTGGTAGGATGGTGTTGCGGGCAGCACCGCCATTCCAGCCGCCGACCGGCAACCAGGCCAGCATCAGCCCGAAGACGATCTGCAGCACGGGCGCGACCACGAAATTGGGAATGGTGATGCCGGCCGTGGCAAAACCCATCACCGCATGGTCGGCATGCGCGTTCTGGCGGAAGGCTGCGAGCACGCCGAGCGGGCCGCCGATCAGCAGGGCAAGAGCGAGCGCCGATGCTCCCAGCCGCATCGAGACCGGCAGCCCCTGCGCGAAGAGTTCGGCGATGGAGAAGTCGCGGAAGTAGAAGGAAGGGCCGAAATCACCCCTGATCAATGCTGCGAGATAGGTCAGATACTGCTGATAGAGAGGGCGATCGAGCTGATAGATCCTGCGCAGGTTCTCCATCACCTTTGCTTCCAGCGGCTGTTCGAGGTCGAACGGCCCGCCCGGTGCGACGCGCATCAGGAAGAAGGAAATCGTCACGATCACGAACAGGGTCGGGATCGCGATGGCGAGGCGACGCAGGATGAAGGAGAGCATTCTGAATGAACCGGGCCGTCTGCGGTGTCGTGACCGGGCCAGGCCCGGTCACGAAGCGCGGGTTTCTTACGGCTTCAGGCTCATGAAGCGTGTCGGCAGTGCGCCGCGGAGATTTTGCTGGAAGCCGACGAGCTTGGGCGAGACCAGGTTCTTCGACGAATAGAACATCACCGGGATCCACGGCACCTCGGCAGCGAGGATCGCGTCGGCCTCGCGCAGGATCGCGGCGCGCTTGGTCAGGTCGATCTCGTCGGCTGCCTTGGCAAGCAAGCCATCGAAGGTCGGATTGTTGTACTTGCCGGAATTGAACCCCTTGTTGTCGCTGAGGAATAGGAACAGGAAGTTCTGTGGGTCCGAAAAATCGCCGATCCAGCCATAGCGGGCGATGTCGAAATCGCCACCATCACGCAAAAAGGCGAAATGGGTCTTGCCGTCGGTGTTGATGAAGCTGGTCTCGACGCCGAGCGCCTTCCACTGCTCGGCGATGGCGATGACGGTGCGTCGGTTATTGTCGGTCGTGTTGTAGCGGAGCTGTATCTTCAAGGGCGTGCCGGGTCCGAAGCCCGCATCCTTGAGCAGCTGCTTGGCCTTCTCCTCGCGGTCGAGCGGCGAGGCGTTCTTGAAGTCGGCTTCGGCGGCCGTGCCGTAATTTCCGATATTCGGCGGAATGACGCCATAGGCCGGCAGCATCGTGCCGCCCCAGATCTCGTCGGCGATGAACTCACGGTCGAGCACCATGGACAGGGCCTGGCGGACGCGGACATCGTCGAAGGGCTTCTTCGAGCTGTTGATGATGAGGAAATAGGTGCCGAGATAGGGCGCGATCTTGACCTGATCGCCCAGTTTTTCGCGCAGCTGCTTGATCTGGTCGGCAGGAATGTCGGTCGTCATATGCAGTTCGCCGGCCTGGAAGCGCCGGGCGGCGGCGGCGAGATCCGGCGACGGATAATAGATCACCGTATCGATCTTGACGTTGGCCGCGTCGTGGAAGGCCTTGTTCTTTTCAAGCTTGATATGGGAGTTCGGCACGAACTCCTTGAGCACATAGGCGCCGTTCGAAACCCAGTTCTCCGGCTTGACGAAATCGCTACCGAATTTCTCGACGGAGGCCGGATGGACCGGAAGTCCGGTCTGGTGCGTCAGCAACTCGAGAAAATAGGGGGTCGATCGCTCCAGCTTGATCTCGAGCGTCCTGTCGTCGATGGCCGTCACCCCGAGATCGGCAAGCTTCGCGCCCCCGTCGCTCTTGTTGATCTTCTCCGCATTCAGGATCGGGTAGAGGATATTGGCGTACTTCGCTCCCGTCTCGGGGTTGACCATCCGCCGCAGCGAGAAGACGAAATCCGAGGCCTTGACCGCGTCCCCGTTCGACCATTTCGCATTGGGGCGCAGCTTGAACGTATAGGTCTTGCCGTCCGGGCTGATCGTCCAGCTTTCGGCCACGCCGGGCACGACGGTGCCGTTGATGTGGTGGATGACGAGCCCTTCGGAGAGATCACGCAGCAGATGGGCTTCCGACACGGTCGATGTCTTGTGCGCGTCGAGCGTCTCGGGATCGGAGTCGTTGCCGCGATGGAAGGTGACCTGGGCCTGCGCAGCCGTGGTAGTGGCGAGCGCCAGAACCGCGGCAAAGGCGAGCGGCGCCGCGCGGCGCGTGATCCTGAACATGACGAAACTCCCCTGAGGGCAGGTCTTCCTGCCTGTTCCTGACATGACCGGGAGAGTAGAGCGCGCTGCTTGCGCGCTGTCAAGCAGGAAAAAAACTTGCAGGCAGGAAAAGATCCTGATCCCCGTTTCGTTTACGGGGCACCGCCGGAGGGCAGCATGAACGTGTCGTTCTCGAAGGCGATCACGCAATCGCCAGCGGCCTTGGCACAATCGTTCAGCGTCGCTTCCCTGGCGCGGTCGAGCGTCTGGGAGCCGAAGGTGTAGCGGAAATGCTTGCGTGACCGGCTGAGCGCCATTGCCTTCTCGCCGGGTGCAGCAAAATACTGCTCGAATGCGGCGGCGCGCGCCGTCAGGCCTAGCTTGGCGAACAGGTCCTTTGCTTGCGCGGGCGACCAGGTCGGCAGCTTCCAGGCGCGCAACGAGGCGTCCACCTCGCGGAGCCAGAAGAAGCGGGCCTGCCCGTGACGAAAGATCAAGTGGCCGTTGGGCCTGATTTCGGGCAGCTCGACGAAGCGGATATCGCCACCGGCGTCGCGTGCAGCGCCGCGCATCCGGTCGACGAGCGCGGGCGGAAAGAGCTCGTCGTTCTTTGCGTAAATCCAAAGTTGTGGCGGCGCACCGGGCACTTGCCAACCCTTGACGATGCCGACCAGCGCATCGCGCGCCTTGTCGATGCAGTTGTCGATATTCAGGCCGCCTGCGACATTGACGATGCCACGCAAGCCGGCTGGTTTATGCTGGGCGAGTGCCAGAACCGCTGCGCCTCCCGCCGATTCTCCAACTGCAATGGCGCGCGTCGGGTCGACATCGTCGCGCTGCTGCAGCGTCCGCAGGGCGGCCTCGAGTTCGCCGGCATCCGCCTCGAACCGGCTGGTGAAATCGAGATCGGCGCAGGTGGTCGAGGCCGGGAAGGGCCCATCCGACTGGCCGAAACCACGGCGCATGACCACCGCTGCGAGCCAGCCACGCCGGGCAAAATCACGGGCGACGGTAGCGTAGGACGCCGCCCGCAAATCCCCCATGCTGACACTGCTCGAGGATTTGCCATGGGTGATCAGCGCCAGCGGAAGGCGGCCCTGCGCACGCTCCGGCCTGACGATCAGCGCCTCGAGCCTGACGTCACGCCCGTCGAGCTTGATCCGGAGGAATGTGTTCTCCTCGCGCAGGGGCTCCTGCGCGCTGGCCGCTGCAGCGGCCAGGATCGGAAGCATGAAAGCCGCGAGCCGCAGCAGCACCCTAATGATGCGCATGGCCTGTTCCCCGCAATCCCGTTCCGTCAGAGCACGGCAGAATGGCAGGAAACGGCGCCGCTGCAACGCCTCTTGGCTAGGCCGGCGAAGCCGCGGCGCGTTCCTGCGCCTCGACCACGGCCACGGCCGTCATGTTGACGACGCCGCGTGCCGTCACCGAACCGGTCAGGATATGCACCGGCTTGGCCGCTCCGATCAGGATCGGGCCGACCGGGAGCGCATCCGCCAGCACCTTGGCGAACTGGTAGGCGATGTTGGCGGCGTCGAGATTCGGGAAGATCAGCACATTGGCGACGCCCTTGAGATGCGACGAGGGCAGCACCCGCTCGCGCACCATCGGCAGCAGGGCGGTGTCGGCCTCCATTTCACCGTCGCATTCGAGCTCCGGCGCCCGCTCGCGGATCAGGCAGACCGCCTTGCGCATCTTCAGCGAGGAGGGGGTGTCGGCCGCGCCGAAATCCGAGTGCGAGAGCAGGGCGATCTTGGGTGTGATGCCGAAGCGCGCGACATGGCTCGCCGCGATCACCGCCATGTCGGCGATCTCCTCGGCGGTCGGATCATGCTTCACATGGGTGTCGGCCAGGAAGAAGGCGCCCTTGTTGGTGATGATCAGCGTCATCGCCGAGATGTCGCGTGCGCCGGGCGCAAGCCCGATGATGTCCTTGATGTGCCGCAGCCGCGACAGGAAGCGCCCTTCCAGGCCCGTGATCATCGCATCGGCCTCGCCGCGCATCACCGCGAGTGCCGCGATCACCGTGTTGTTGGTGCGCACCAGCACGCGTGCGGCCTCCGGCGTGATACCGCGCCGGCCGGCGATTTCGAGATAGGTCTGCACGTAGTCGCGATAGCGCGGATCATCCTCGGGGTTGATCACCTCGCAATCGATGCCTGGCCGGATCGTCAGGCCGAAGCGTTTCACCCGGGTTTCGATGACGCTCGGGCGGCCGATCAGGATCGGCACGGCCATGCCTTCCTCGAGCGCCACCTGAGCGGCGCGCAGCACGCGCTCATCCTCGCCCTCGGCGTAGATGACGCGCTTGGGGTCGGCCTTCGCCTGCGCAAAGAGCGGCTTCATGATGAAGCCGGAACGGAAGACGAAGCGTGACAGGTCCTCGCGATAGGCCTCGATATCGGCGAGGGGCTTGCGTGCGACGCCGGTATCCATCGCGGCCTGCGCGACCGCCGGTGCAATGCGCAGGATCAGGCGCGGATCGAACGGGTTCGGGATCAGCGAGGTCGCGCCGAATGTCTGCGACTCGCCGCCATAGGCGCGCGCCGCGATGTCGGACGTGGCCTCCCGCGCCAGCGATGCAATGGCGCGCACCGCGGCCAGCTTCATCGCTTCGTTGATCGTCGTGGCGTGCACATCGAGCGCGCCACGGAAGATGTAGGGGAAGCACAGGACGTTGTTGACCTGGTTCGGATAGTCCGAGCGGCCGGTGCAGATCATCGCGTCAGGACGTGCCGCAAGCGCATCCTCCGGCGTAATCTCCGGGTTCGGGTTGGCCAGCGCCAGGATCAGCGGACTCGCCGCCATGCGCTTGGCCATCTCGGGCTTCAGGACGCCGGCGGCAGACAGGCCGAGGAAGACATCGGCGTCGCCGATCACGTCGCTGAGCGTCCGCGCATCTGTCTCCTGCGCATAGACCTCCTTCCAGCGGTCCATCAGCGTGTTGCGGCCCTTGTGGACCACGCCTTCAAGGTCGGTGACCCAGATATTCTGGCGCCTGGCCCCGAGCTCAACCAGCAGGTTGAGGCAGGCAAGGGCGGCTGCGCCGGCGCCGGAGACGACGATCTTGACGTCGCCGATCTGCTTTCCCGCGAGATCGAGCCCGTTCAGGATCGCGGCGCTGACGATGATCGCGGTGCCGTGCTGGTCGTCATGGAAGACCGGGATGTTCATCCGGGCCTTGAGCTGCTCCTCGATCTCGAAGCATTCAGGACCCTTGATGTCCTCGAGGTTGATGCCGCCGAAGGTTGGTTCCAGCGCCGCGACGACATCGACGAATTTCTCGATGTTCTTCTGGTCGACCTCGATGTCGAAGCAGTCGATCCCGGCAAACTTCTTGAACAGGACCGCCTTGCCCTCCATCACGGGCTTGGAGGCGAGCGGTCCGATATCGCCGAGGCCGAGAACGGCTGTGCCGTTGGTGATGACGGCGACGAGGTTCTGGCGCGAGGTCAGTTCGGCGGCTTCCGCCGGGTCGTCGACGATCGCCTCGCAGGCGGCAGCCACGCCGGGAGAATAGGCGAGCGCCAGGTCGCGCTGGTTGCCGAGAGGCTTCGTTGCCTGGATCTCGAGCTTACCGGGCCGGGGCAGGCGGTGGTAGACGAGCGCGCCCGAGCGAAGATCCGTCGACAAGGTGCTTTTCATCGTCCTGCGTTCCTGGCTCCACGGCCCAAGGCCAAATCAGCTTGGAGGTCGCCCGGAAACGCGGTGCCGTCAAGCGTGCCGGGGGCAACAATCATTCAACCGAAACGACAGGATCGCTTCAGGCCGCCATCGCTCCGACACCGCCGTCATGCAAGTGACAGGCCGCGACATGGCCGGACGCGATCGTTTTCAGCGCCGGCCGCTCCGCCTTGCAGCGCGGCCCGGCATGCGGACAGCGCGGGTGGAAATGGCAGCCTGACGGCGGATGAAGCGGCGAGGGGATCTCGCCGCTGACGGGCGCAAAACGCTTCTTGCGAGCCGTGATCGTCGGCACATTGGCGAGCAGCGCCTGGGCATAGGGGTGTTGCGGCCCCTTGAAGAGGGCGGCGGCGGGCGCGGCCTCGACGACACGGCCGAGATACATGATCACGACCCGGTCCGAGAGGTGCCGGACGACGCCGAGGTCGTGGCTGATGAAGAGGTAGGTCAGGTTGAGTTCGTCGCGCAGCTTCATGAAAAGATTCAGGACCTGGGCCTGAATCGAGACATCGAGAGCAGCCACGCTTTCGTCGCAGACGAGAAACTCCGGCTTCACCGCCAGCGCTCTCGCGATGCCGATGCGGGCACGTTGGCCGCCCGAGAACTGGTGCGGATAGCGCCGTTTGTAGGTCGGGTCGAGGCCGACGCGATTGAGAATATCGTCGACATAATCCGCCTGGCCGGCGCGTGTCGTCAGCCCGTGCACCACGGGCGCTTCGCCGACGATGTCGCTGACCCGCATGCGCGGGTTGAGCGAGGACATCGGGTCCTGGAAGATCATCTGGATGGCCAGTGTCGCAGCGTGGCGCTCCTCGGTGCCCATCTCGTCGGTATAGCGCCCGCGCCAGCTCACGCGGCCGGCGCTCGCCTTGTGAATCCCCGCGACGACCCGTCCGAGCGTTGATTTGCCGCAGCCGGATTCGCCGACCAGCCCGACGACCTCGCCGGCCCGGATCGAGAGATCGACGCTGTCGACCGCGTGCACAACCTCTTCGGTATTGCCGGCGCCGAACCAGTTCGCGAATTTCGCGGCTGCGTCGAGCGGTTTGGCGAAGCGCTTCGAGACGCTTTCGAGGGTGAGGATCGGTGTATCGTTCATGCCGCAACCCCGGTTCCGCTCAGGGGATGATGACAGCGCACGCCGCGCTCTCCTGGGAAAGCCGTCGTGGCAGGCGCGATCGTGAGGCAGTCGCCCTGCGCGTAGTCGCAGCGCGGGGCAAAGGCGCATCCTTGCGGCAGGCGAGCGAGCGAAGGCGTCGAGCCCCTGATCTGGCGCAGCATCTCACCTGGTTCGCCCTCGCTCGGCAGCGAGCCGAGCAGGCCTGCGGTGTAGGGGTGTAAGGGCGTGTCGAGCACGGGATCGACCGCGCCCGCCTCGACGATGCGGCCGGCATACATCACCGCGATCCGGTCGGCGAGCCCGGCGACGACGCCGAGGTCATGGGTGATCCAGACCAGGGCAGTCCCGGTTTCGGCACAGAGCGATTGCATCTCGGCAAGGATCTGGCTCTGGATGGTGACGTCGAGCGCGGTCGTCGGCTCGTCGCAAATGATCAGCGGCGGACGATGCAGCAGCGCGATCGCGATTGCGACACGCTGGCGCATGCCGCCCGAGAACTGGTGCGGATAGGCATTCAACCGCTCCTCGGGCGAGGGGATGCCGACCTTGGCGAGGGCATCCCGGGCGCGGGCCCGCGCTGCCTTGTGCGAGACCTTGTCATGGGCGGTGACGGCTTCGATCATTTGCGTGTCAATGCGCAGGACCGGGTTCAGCGTCATCATCGGATCCTGGAAGATCATCGCGACCTCGCGACCGCGGACCTTCCGGAATTCGTCTTCCCCGAGACCGACGAGCTCCTTGCCGTTGAGCTTGATCGAGCCCTCGACAATGCGGCCGGGGGGATCGATCAGCCCCATGATCGAGAAGCCGGTGACCGATTTGCCGGAGCCGGATTCGCCGACCAGGCCGAGCACTTCCCCGCGACGGACATGGAAAGAGACGCCGTCGACCGACTTCACGGTACCGGCGCGGGTGAAGAAATGGGTCTTGAGATCGCTGACCTGGAGCACGTGATCGCTCATGGCTTCACTTCTCCAGGCGCGGGTTCAGCACGTCGCGCAACCTGTCGCCGACCAGGTTGATCGAGACGATGGTCATGAGCAGGGCGAGCCCGGGGAAGACCGAGATCCAGTAGCTGCCCGAGATCATGTACTGGAAGCCGTTGGCGATCAGCACGCCGAGCGAGGGCTCCGTCTGTGGCAGGCCGACTCCGAGGAACGAAAGCGTTGCCTCCAGCGAGATCGCATGCGCGGTCTGCACGGTCGCGATCACGATGACCGGGGCGAGGCAGTTGGGCAGGATATGGCGGAAGACGGTGCGCGCATGGGAGAGGCCGAGCGACTGCGCCGCCTCGACATATTCCTTGCGGCGCTCGACCAGCGCGGAGCCGCGGACCGTGCGGGCGTAATAGGCCCATTGCACGATGACGAGGGCAATGATGATCTTGTCAACGCCCTTGCCGAGTGCGGCGACCAGGATCAGCGCGACGAGCACCGAGGGGAGCGACAATTGCAGGTCGACGAGCCGCATGATCACGGTCTCGACCTTGCCGCCGGCATAGGCGGCGATCAGCCCGACGGTCATGCCGACGGTCGCGGCGATCAGCCCCGAGAAGGCCCCCACCATCAGCGAAATGCGCAGGCCGTAGAGAATGCCGGAGAGCAGATCGCGGCCGACACCGTCGGAGCCCAGCCACATCGTAAAGCCTTCGCCGGCCACGGCGCCTGGCGGCTGGCGGGAGTCCATCACGTCGACCGCAGCGAGGTCATAGGGGTTTTGCGGGGCGATCAGCGGCGCGACGAGCGCCAGCAGCACGATCGTCGCGAAAACCAGGAGACCGATCAGCGCAACGCGGTCCTCGATGAAGCTGCGGACGAAGCGCCGCAGCGGCGTCTCTTCCCTGGCCGGCGCGGTCGGGGTCGTCGTGACCGTGGGCAGACTGGTCTCGCTCACGTGCTGGCCTCCGTCAGGCGGACGCGCGGATCGAGCGCGGAATAAACGAGGTCGACCAGCAGGTTGATCGTCACGAACAGCACGACGACAACCATGACATAGGCGACGATGACCGGTCGATCGAGCCGGGTGATCGCCTCCAGCAGGAGGCGGCCCATGCCGGGCCAGGCGAAGATCGTCTCCGTCACCACGGAAAAGGCGACGAGCGAGCCGAATTCGAGGCCGAGCACGGTGACGATCGGGATCATGATGTTCTTCAGGATGTGGACGCCGATGATCCGGCTCTGCGAAAGGCCCTTGGCACGGGCGAATTTGACATAGTCCATCAGGGCCGCCTCGCGTGCCCCGGCCCGTGCCAGGCGGATGACAAGCGAGATCTTGAGCAGTGCGAGGTTCAGCGCCGGCAGGGCCACATGCTGCCAGCCGTCGAGCGTGAGCAGCGAGGTTTCGATGCCGAAGACGGAGACGGTTTCGCCCCGGCCCGTGGCGGGGAACCAGCCCAATCCGACGGCGAAGGCGAGGATCAGCATCAGCCCGACCCAGAATGTCGGCAGCGAGAAGCCGAGGATCGAGATCGCCATGATCGCGCGGGACGCCTTGCTCTCCGGCTTCAGCCCCGCATAGAGGCCGAGCGGCAGCCCGATCACGATCGCCATGAAAAGCGCGACAAGGGCGAGCTCCAGCGTCGCCGGCATGCGCGACAGGATGAGCTTGATCGCCGACTCGCCATGCACGAAGGAGCGGCCGAGGTCGCCTTGCATGGCATTCTTCAGGAAGATCAGGAACTGTTCCCAGATCGGCCGGTCGAGGCCGAGCGAGCGGGCCGTTTCGGCGATCTGCTCCTGGTTCATCTCCGGCGAGACGAGCATGTAGATCGGGTCGCCGACGACGTTCACGCCGAAGAAGACGATGACCAGCATCGCCCCAATGACGAAGAGGGCCTGCGCCAGGCGACGAAGGATGAAGGCAGCCATCGGGTTGGTTCCTTCGCGAGCAGGATGGAGTGCGCGAACGCAGCGCTCAAAACAGCGTGGCCGGGTTTGGCCCGACCCTTCCGTGACCAGCGGTCACCGGCAGGTGGTTCCCGGGCCAGAGCCCGGGAACGACGTCAATCCGCCTGGGCCGTCACTGCTTCGTGACGGAGGTCGCGAGCGTGTACTCGTCCGAGCGCGGCTCGACCTTGAAGCCCTTGCGGGCAGCCCAGGTGTTGAGCTGGAAATGTGTCGGGATCAGCCCGACATCATTCATGCCGATCTCCATCGCCTCGCCGAAGATGGCATCGCGCTTCTTGTCGTCGACCGTGCGCAGGCCTTCCTCGACCTTGGCGTCGAAGGCCGGGTTGGAGTAGCGGCCGCGATTGGTCGCTCCCATGCCCTTCTGCGGGTTGAAGGTCGCAAGCAGCGCCTTGAGCGAGTCCGAGGATTCACCCGTTCCGGCGGCCCAGCCGACGAGAATGAAGGAGAATTCCGGCACATTGCCCGGCGCGCCTTGCGAGGCGCGGGTGAAGAAATTGGCCGGGGGCAGCGTCTCGACCTCGGTCTCGATGCCGAGCCGCGCGAACATCTGGGCGACGGCCTCGATGATCTTGGTGTCGTTGGTGTAGCGCCCGTTCGGCCCGTGCATCTTCATCTTGAAGCCGTTCGGGTACCCGGCCTCGGCCAGCAGCTTCTTGGCGCCGGCGAGATCGAAAGCGACCGGCTTCAGGTTCTTGGAGGTGCCGAAGAATGAATCGGGCAGGAGCTGGCCGGCGGGGATCGCCTCCTTCTCCATGATGCGCTCGACGATGCCCGGCCGATTGATCGCCATCGAAAGCGCCTTGCGGACGCGGACATCCCTCAGCGGATTCTTGATCTCGGAGCCGTCCTTGCCCTTGATGAAGGGCGAGACGTCGCGGAAATGGTCCATGTGGAAATAGACCACGCGGTTCGAGACCTGGCTGACGACGTTCAGGTTCTTGTCGCCCTTGAGCTTGGCGACATCGGAGGTCGGCACGGCTTCGATCATATCGACATCGCCCGCCAGCAGGGCCGCGACCCGGGTGGGCGCCGACGTGACGATGCGGAACGTCACCTTCTTCCAGAGATCCTTGCTGCCGCCCCACCAGCTGTCATTGGCGGTCATGACGACGCGGTCGCCCGAGACGAACTCGGCCTGTTTGTAGGGGCCGGTGCCGCCCGCCGCGCATTTGCCGGCGTTGAATTCCTCAGTGGTGGTGTCCTTGCACTTGGCGGAGATGACGCCGAAGGTCGAAAGATCGGTCGGCACCAGCGGCGCCGGCGCGGCGGTCTTGATGCGGATCGTGTAGTCGTCGACCTTGCTGATCTCCTTGCCGCGGACATAGGCCGAGAAGCTCGATGGGCTCTTGGGCACGTTCGGCGCGCGCTGGAAGGTCGCGAGCACGTCGTCGGCGGTGAAGGGCGAGCCGTCATGGAACTTGACGTTCTGGCGGAGCTTGAACTCCCAGGTCGTGTCGTCGATCGCCTTCCAGCTTTCGGCGAGGCTGGGAACCAGCCGCTGCGAGGCGTCCTGGCCGACCAGCGGCTCATAGATGTGCCGGGCCAGCATGTTGTTGGGGGTCAGGTTGTGATAGTGCGGGTCCATCGCGCTCGGCTCGGCCGAGATGCCGATGCGCAATTCCTGCGCGACAGCGGCACCCGCGACCAGAGACAGCGCCGCGGCTATGGCGGCGCGGCTGGCGAATGTGGCGACGTTTCTCATTGAAAGAACCTCCCGAGTTCAGTGGATATTTTGGCGGATTGGTGCCGGCGTGGCCAGCAGCCACCGCGTGGAGAATTTCCTTCTCCACGGATTCGTAAGTCCGGAGCATGCCTGCGCGTGGCAGGATGAGGACGGTTGAGGGCCTCAGAACGCCTTGAAGGTGATGATCGTGTGCGTGTCGGCGATCTCGGGGATCGATTGCACCTTCTGCGCTACGAAATGGCCGATATCGACATCCGCGGCGACGTGGAACTTGGCCAGGATGTCGTAATTGCCGGCGGTCGAATAAATCTCCGAGGCGATCTCGCGATCGGCGAGTTCGCTGGCGACCTCATAGGTCTTGCCGAGCTTGCATTTGATCTCGACGAAGAAGGTCTGCATCGCGCGCTCCGAAAATCCTGTCCCTCTGGATAGAGCCTCGCGCCGGAAGATCAAGCGCCTGCGAGTTCGGCGAGGCGCTTGCTCATTGCGCTTTCGGGGTCGGGAAGATCGGCAAGGACGGTGAAATGGTTCGCGCCGTCGATCTCGCCATACTGCGTCCTGACGCCTTCCAGGCCCCAGACATCGGTGATGCGGCGGCTCTGCTTCAGGTATTCGTCGCTCTCGGCCCCGCCGACCACCGCGTCCATCAGCAATCCTGAGGGGGCCGGCCAGAACAATGGGCTTTCCCGCTCGGCCGATTCCATGTCGAGCCCGAGCGCCTTGTTGATGCTGGTCTCGGTCAGGGGCTTCAGGTTGTAAAGGCCGGAGATGCCATAGGCCGCCGGCACCAGCTGGTCCGGCAGGTCGGGGTCGACATTCTTCCAGTCGGTGGCAAGCAGGCAGGCGGCGAGATGCCCGCCCGCCGAATGGCCGGATGCCACGATGGGCCGGTTGAACTGCCGCCAGAGGGCTGCGGCCGCCTGCTGCAGCTCCCAGACGATGTGGCCAAGCTCGACCTGCGGGCAGAGATCATAGCCCGCGACCGCCATGGGGACGCCGAGCTGGTTCACACCGCGCGCCATATGCGAGAAATAGGAGCGGTCCAGCGCCTGCCAGTAGCCGCCATGGATGAAGAGCACGATGGCGTCGCCCTTGACCGCCTCGGGCTTGAACAGGTCGTAATGCTGGCGCTCGCCCGGGCCATAGGCGATGCCGAGTTCGCTGACCGCGCCAGCGCGATAGGCGGCAGCGTCCGCCTGCCAGCCGGCGATGATCCCGGGATGCTCCGGCACGCGGGCACGGTTATTGTATTCTGTCTCGTAATCCGTCGACATGACTGGCTCGGCTTCTCCGGCTCTGCGGCTTGCGGACCACGCCCTGAATCGCAGACCTCGCCAGTCTGCGCCATGGCTTTTGACAGGTCGAGCCGCAAACGCCACAAGACTCCGCGCCTTGTGCAGGGCATCCCTGCGAGCCTGGAGATCGTTATGGAAAACCCCGTTCTTGCCGAGGTGATGCGCGGCGCCGTCGTCGAATCGCGCCATCGCGGCGCGGCAATCGTGGTCGATGCGGACGGCGCGGTGGTGCTGTCGCTGGGGGATGTCGAGCGCCCGGTGTTCCCGCGCTCGGCGGTGAAGGCGATCCAGGCCCTGCCGCTCTTCGAAAGCGGCGCCGCCGACCGCTACGGTTTGACCGAAGCCGAGATCGCGCTTGCCGTCGCCTCGCATTCCGGCGAGCCGGCTCACGCCGAAACCTCGCTCGGCATGCTGAGGAAGGCCGGTCGGGATGCCGGTTGCCTCGAATGCGGCGCTCATTGGCCGATGAACGAGGCCGCGGCGCGCGCCATCTCCAAGGCCGGCCAGGAGCCGACCGCGCTCAACAACAACTGTTCGGGCAAGCATGCCGGTTTCGTCTGCCTGTCCTGCGGCCTGGATGAGGACCCCACGGGCTACGTCAAGGCCGGCCACGCCGTGCAGAAGGCGGTGCGCGGCGCGCTTGAGGAGGTGACGGGCGCTGCCCACACCGCCGATCTCATGGGCACCGACGGCTGCTCCATTCCGACCTATGCGGTGCCGCTGACCTCGCTGGCGCTGGGCTTCGCCCGTCTCGGCTCCGGCCACGGGCTTGGACCGAAGCGCGCCGAGGCCGCGCTGCGCATCCGCAAGGCGGTCGCTGCTCATCCCTTCATGGTGGCGGGAACCGGCCGGTTCGACACGCGCGCGATGGAACTGCTGCGCGAGCGCATCTTCATCAAGACAGGCGCTGAAGGCGTCTATTGCGGCACGATTCCGGAGCTCGGGCTCGGCATTGCGCTGAAATGCGATGACGGGGCAGGGCGTGCGGCCGAGGTGGTGATGGCCTCGCTGATCGCGCGCTTCCTGCCGATGAGCGAGACGGAAGCGGCGAGCTTTGCGCCGCTGCGCGAAAGCGTCCTGAAGAACTGGAACGGCATCGAGGTCGGACGGGTGAGGGCGGCAGCGAGCGCCTAGCCTATCGCACCGGTTTGCATCGGCGGTCCCGAGAGCCGCAATCCGCGCTTCGGGCGATGCTTCAGCTCACCGCGTTGTTCTCGACACGGATGCCGGTCGCCCGCTTGTCGGCGCCTTGCGTCAGGTCGCCGGTGACGATCTTGCCGTATTCGGTGCCGAGGACGGCACCGAGTTTCGCGTCCGCAATGACATTGTTGGCGATCAGGGCGTTGCGCTCCTTCGGTACCAGCGAGACCGAGATGCCGATCCCGGTCTTGCGGACGATATTGCCGGTGGCCACGAGGTTGCGCATGGCCCAGGACCAGCCGAGCGAGATGCCGACATCGCTGGCATTCTCCACGACATTGCCGGTCACGGTGGCCTCCGCCTCGACATGCACGCCCATGCCCCCAACCGGCTCCTTGCCTTTCGGGGCATAACCCTTCTGGGCGTTGCGGATGATGTTGTTGGCGACGACGGCAAGCCGCCCGCCATGATCGAGATTGGTGACGCTTATGCCCATGGCACAATCCTCCAGCAGATTGCCGCTGATGATGGCGCCCTCGAAGGCGAATTCCGAATAGAGCGCGGTCTCGCCACAGCGCTTGCCCTGGTTGCCGATGATCTGGACGGTTGAGCCGGAGTTGTTCCGGATGAAGGTCAGTGCGCAGTCGCGCAGGCTGTTGCTCTCGATGATGACACCGCCGGCGCGGAACAGGCTGATGCCGTTGCCATTGGGCCCGTCGCCGCCCGAATCCGAACGGACGCGATTGATCCGGTTGCCGCGAATGAGTGACTGATCGTCCCCCGCCTGGCTGCGCCAGATCTGGATGCCGTTATTGCCACAATCCTCGATCTGGTTGCCCTCGATCGAGAGCCCGCGCGAATCGAGCGAGAACAGCGCCGATTCGCGCACGCTGCGAAACCTGTTGGCCTGGATCCGCCCCGCTGTTCGGGTCAGGACGAGGCCGACCGAGCCCGCATTGGCGAACTCGCATTCATTCAGGGTGAACTCCAGGACCTCCTCGGCTGCCACAAGTCCGGTTCGCTCGCTGGCGCGGATGTCGAGCCCGTCGAGACTGAGCCCTGTCAGCGCCGTACGCTTGATGCGGCGGGCGATGAGCAGCGGGCCTGCCTGCGCCGCGACGAGCTGCGTCGCGCCGGGGACACCGACCAGCCGTGAGCCCTCGGGCAGGATGACGTTGGAGACGCGATAGCGCCCCGGCGGCAGCAGCAAGGGCGCGCCTCGCCTGGCTGCTTCCGCGAGCGCAGTCTGGAGTGGCCGCGACTGATCGTCGGCGGAGCCGGGGCGCAGTCCGAAATGAGTGGCCTCCAGTCCGAGCTGACCGAGCGCGCGCGCTGGTTCGCTCCGCGCTGCCTGCTGCGCGGCTGCCGGAACGACGGATCCTGCTGTCCCAAAAACGGTCGCAGCCAGCAGGGAACGTCGAGAAATCGCCATCAGGGCCTCCATGACGCCGCAGGCGTACAAGCCGCGTGCCGGCCTGGTTGTGCCGTTTCAGGCCCGCGCGCCGGCCGACCAACATCGTTGGTCGCGATCCTTCACTTCAAAGGCCGAGCGCCTGCGCGATCTCGTCGGCCGCCAGCGTCGGGTTGAGTTCGCCTGCCCCGACGGCTGCTTCAAGCGCTGGGGTGCGTGCCTTGAGGACGGGATCATGCCGGAGCCTGGCGCGCAGGCGGTCTTCGACCATCGCCCACATCCATTTGACGTCCTGCTGGCGACGCCTCTCCTGGATCAGATTCCCCGCACCCATCCGCTGGCGATGATCCTCCACCTTCGCCCAGAGCGCATCGAGCCCATCGCCTGTCAGCCCCGAGACCGTCACCACCGGAGTGGACCAGACGCTCGATACGGGAGCGAGAATGTGCAGGGCCGCGCGGTACTGCGCGGCTGCGGCCTTCGCCGCCACGGCCCCAGTGCCGTCCGCCTTGTTGACGGCAATCATGTCGGCGAGCTCGATGATGCCCTTCTTGATGCCCTGCAATTCGTCGCCGGCATTGGGCAGCATCAGCACGAGAAAGAAATCGGTGAGATCGGCGACCGTGGTCTCCGACTGGCCGACGCCCACCGTCTCGACCAGGATGACGTCGAAGCCGGCGGCCTCGCAGAGCAGCATCGTTTCGCGCGTCTTGGCTGCGACGCCACCGAGCGTGCCGGAAGACGGGGAGGGGCGGATATAGGCGTTGGGATCGACGGCGAGGCGGGCCATCCGCGTCTTGTCGCCCAGGATCGAACCGCCGCTCCGCGTCGAGGATGGATCGACCGCCAGCACGGCGACCTTGTGACCGAGCCCTGTCAGGTAGGTGCCGAGTGCATCGATGGTGGTCGATTTGCCGACGCCGGGAACGCCGGTGATGCCGACCCGGGTCGACTGTCCGGTGTGCGGCAGCAACTGCTGGATCAGTGCATGGGCCTGCCTGCGATGATCGGTCCGGCGGGATTCCACAAGCGTGATGCCACGCGCCAGGGCCGCCCGTTCACCGGAGAGAATTGCATCGGCGAGGGTGGAGACGTCAGCCATGACAGGCACCTAGCAAGCCTTTGCCTCGGGCGACAAGCCGCGAGTTCGGTCATCACTGTGTCATCCCAGCCTCTTGAACATCCGCAACGTCAATGAGACGAGATCGGTCATGATGCGTGCGGCGTTCCGGGTTCGATTGATTATGCTGGCCTTGCTGGCTCCGCTTGGCCTCGCGGCATGCGGCGGCCCGCCCAGAGACCTGTCGCTCACCAGCGTCAAGCCTGCCGATATTGTCGGAACCGTGCGGATTTTCGTGGCCTCGACCCGTGAGATGGGGGCGGAGCCGCAGTATTTTACCGGAGAGCGGGGGCAGCACCTCTCCTTCGCCAAGATCGATATCTCGGTGCCGAAGGCGCACAAGTCGGGTGAGCTCGAGCTTCCCGGCAGCTACGGCAAGTCCAATCCGGCAGAGCATTTCGCGGTGACCTCGGTGGAGCGGATCGACCTCTCCCCCATTGTCGCGCGCGTCCGACGCGAGATCGCGGCAAGACCGCCAAAGGAGCGCGAGGTCCTCGTCTTCGTTCACGGCTACAACACGAGCTTTGCCGACGCGGCCTATCGTTTCGCCCAGATCGTCCATGACTCGGATTTCAAGGGCGTGCCGGTGCTGTTCACCTGGCCGTCGCGCGGGCAATTGCTGGCCTACCCCTATGACCGCGAAAGCGCCTTCTATTCCCGCGATTTCCTCGAGATGAACCTGCGCGCGATCGCCAAGGACCTCGGCCCGAGCCGCATCGACATCCTCGCCCATTCCATGGGAACGCAGTTGACGCTGGAAACCCTGCGGCAGGCATCCATTCGCGGCGACGGCAATTTCGGCGGAAAGCTGCGCGACGTCATGTTGGCTGCGCCCGATGTCGATCTCGATGTGTTCAAAACGGTGATGCGCGAGATCAAGACGCCGGTGACGGTCTTTGTCTCGGCCGACGACAAGGCGCTCGAAGTCTCGCGCCGCTTCGCCGGCGACAAGAAGCGCCTGGGAGCGATCTCAGCAAGCGACAAGGATACGGTCGCGGAGCTGGCGAAATCCGGGGTCGACGTCATCGATCTGTCCGACGTCTCGACCAGCGACAGTCTCAACCACGGCAAGTTCGCCGCCTCGCCCAAGGTCGTCCAGATGATCGGTAAGCGGCTGCAGGCGGACCGGGGTATCGCGATGCGCGGGCCTCATTTCGGCGATCGCCTGGGCGATATCGCGGGCGGCGTGGTGGGAACCGTCGGCGGCACGCTGGAGCTCGTGGTCACGGCTCCCGCTGCGATTGTCCAGCAATAGGACGGCTGTTGCGCCAGGGACACGCGCGAGCCTTGCACGAAGATTGCTGCAGGGTTGCCCCATTATGGCCGCGTTAGCTTGGCCTTAAGGCCGAGCTGGCCATTTCCGCCCGCATTCCTGCAACACTGGAATTCTCGATCGCCCATGTCCGCCGTGCGGCACGCCCCTTCCCGTCGCTTCGTTGCGCTTGCAGCGCTGCTTTCGCTCGCATTGTCGGCCTGCGCGCAGACAGAGGCGGCGATCTCGCCATTCTCGGAAACGGCCCATGCGGAGTCGTCCCCCTTCGGCAGGGAGCCGGTGCTCCTGGTCGCGACCACGCGAAAGTCTCTCGGGGACCGCGAGCCGTTCTTCGGGCCGGATCGTGGCACGGGCCTCAGTTTCGCCGAAGCGCGGCTTTCCCCTCCGGGACGTGGCGTTGTCGCGGCGACCGTCGGCAGCGACTGGCGCGTCGTCGGCGTCAACAACCGGACCTCGACCAATGCGGCCCGCGCCTTCGGAGAGGCGGCGACCGGGCGCGACGTGCTGCTCTATGTCCACGGCTACAACGAGACATTCGAATCCGCCGCCCGCAGCGCCGGACAGCTTTCGCATGCGTTGAAGTTCCAGGGGCGGACCGCGCTCTTCACCTGGCCCTCCGGCGGCAAGCTCTTCGACTACGGCTATGACCGCGAGAGCGCGCTCTGGTCGCGCGAGGGCTTCGTCCAGGCCTTGCGCGCCCTCGTCGCCAACCCGACCGTGGGGCGCATCCACATCGTCGCGCATTCGATGGGCACATTCCTGACGCTGGAAGGCCTGCGCGAACTGCGGGACTCCGCGGACGTCTCCTCGCAGATCGGCTCGATCGTCTTCGCATCGCCCGATATCGACATCGACGCGTTCGAGCAGACGGTCTCGCGGCTGGGTCCGCTTGCCCAGCGCATGACCCTGATCATCGACCCCGATGACAGGGCGCTTGCCATATCCTCGCGCATCGCCGGTGGCGTGGCGCGGGCCGGCGCGGCAGAGCGCTCGCGGCTCGAGGCTCTGGGCGTGCGTGTCGCCGACACCTCCGGCCGCGGCTGGAGCATGCTGAGGCATGATCTGTTCCTGACGGACAGCGAAGTCACGCAGGTGGTGCGGCGCGCCATGGACCGCACGGGCTCCTGAGGCTTGCGGAGCGGCTCGTCTTGGGGGCAGCATCGCGCTGCCTTCAGGGAGACGCCGATGCCTCGAATGTTGTTGCGCGCCGCTTGCCTGCTTGTGCTCATGCCTCTGGCCGGGCAAGCGCATGACCTGACCCCGTTCCAGGAAGCTGGGCGCTCGCATGTCCTGCATGAGGACGTTTCGCCCACCGGTACCGAGACCATCAACATCGAGACCTATGTGCCGCAGGCCTGCGCCGACAAGCGCTGCCCACTGGTGATCTCGCTGCACGGATTGCTGCGCAATGCCGCCTCGGCGCGCGACGCCTGGGTCGAGGCGGCAGACCGGCACGGTCTGATCATTGCCGCCCCGCATTTCGACAAGGAGCGTTTTCCGACGCGCCTGTACCAGCAGGGCGGCATCCAGGGCGAGCCGGACCAGGCGAAATGGGTCTACTCGGTCATCGAGCGCTTCTACGACCGGGCGCTGAAGAGTGGTCGTGTCGGGGACACGGGCTATGTGCTGTTCGGCCATTCCGCCGGCGCGCAGTTCGTCCACCGCATGGCGATCCTGATGCCGGAGGCGCGGTTTTCGACAGCGGTCTCCGCCAATGCCGGCTACTACACCTTGCCTGTCGGCAAGGAGGCGGCCGGCGGCTTCAGCTACCCCTATTCGCTCGACGGCACGCCGGCGACCGAAGCGAGCACGAAGTCAGCCCTCGCCAAACCGATGCTGATCATGCTGGGCGACCAGGATATCGACCCCAACCACCCGCAACTCAACAAGTCCAGGGGCGCTGAGGCGCAAGGCCCCAACCGCTTCGCGCGCGGGGAGAACTTTACGCGAGTTGCAGCCGCGGAGGCGAAACGCCTTGGTGTTGCCAGCCCATGGCGCGAAATCGTCGTGCCGGGTGCCGGACATGAGCAGGGCAAGATGGCGAATGCGGCGGCGCAGGCGCTGTTCGGCGGCAGATAGGGCTCAGAGCGGTGGCAGGCCGTTGCGCTTCTTGATGGTGGCCATGGCGAAATTGGATTCGACCGAGTGGATGCATTTCAGGCGCGTGATCTTCTGCTTCAGGAAGCGCTCGTAGCCCTCGATCCCGTCCGTCAGCACCCGCAACAGATAATCCTGGGACCCGGTCATCAGGTAGCACTCGGCGACCTCGTTCCAGCTCTCGACCGCCTTCTCGAACTCGCTGATATGCTCCTGGGTCTGTTGGCTCAGGCGGATCGAGACAAAGACGCTGAAGGGCAGGCCATAGGCCTTGGGGTCGACGACCGCGGCATAGCCCTTGATCACGCCCGTCTCTTCCAGTCGCTTCAGCCGGCGCAGGCAGGGCGTCGGCGACAGGCCGATCTTCTGCGACAGGTCCTGATTGGTGATGCGTCCGTCCTCCTGCAGCACGGCAAGCATACGGCGGTCTGTCGTATCGAGCATAAGATGCTCCTCGAATTCGATATCTGAGCAGGAAGATGCGCAAACGGGATGTAATCCCGGCGGGATCATTCATGCAATGCCGCGCGGATCGGCCTAACCTGCCTTTCTGGTGCCGCAAGGTCGGCAGCCTGACCGGCAGAGGAGAGTGCGATGAGCCAGGACAATTATCACAAGGACCGCATCGCCAACCGCAAGCTCCATCCCGAGACGCTGATGATGGGCTATGGCTACTCGCCGGCGATGTCGGAGGGCTCGCTCAAGCCGCCGGTCTTCCTGACCTCGACCTTCGTTTTCGAGAGCGCGCAGCAGGGCAAGGATTTCTTCGACCTCACCTCGGGGCGCCGCCAGCTCAAGCCTGGCGAGAAGTCCGGCCTGGTCTATTCGCGCTTCAACCATCCGAACATGGAGATCCTCGAGGATCGCCTGGCGATCTGGGATGAGGCCGAACGCTGTGCGGTTTTCGCCAGCGGCATGGCGGCCATCGCAACGACCTGCTTCGCCTTCCTGCGCCCGGGTGACACCGTTATCCACAGCCGGCCGCTCTATGGCGGCACCGAGACGCTCCTGAAGAACCAGATGGGCGCCTTCGGGGTGACGCCTTTCGGCTTCACCGACGGTGTCGATGTCGCGCAGATGCGTGCAACCGCCAAGGCCGCCGCCGCCAAGGGGCGCGTCGGGATGATCCTGGTCGAGACGCCGGCCAACCCGACCAATGGGCTGGTTGATCTCGCAGCCTGCGCGATGATCGCCGACGAGCTCGAGAAGTCGCAGGGGCATCGCCCGCCCGTGGTCGTCGACAACACCATGCTCGGCCCGAAATTCCAGAAGCCGCTGCAGCATGGCGCCGATCTCTCGCTGCTTTCGCTCACCAAATATGTCGGTGGGCATAGCGATCTCGTCGGTGGCTCGATCAGCGGCAAGGATGCGCTCGTCCGCCAGGTCAAGGGCTGGCGCTCGTCGCTCGGCACGCAGCTCGATCCGAATTCCTGCTGGATGCTGATGCGCTCGCTGGAGACGCTCGACATCCGCATGAGCCGCGCCAACGAGAACGCCCGACTTGTGGCGGAGTATCTGGCTGGTCATCCCAAGGTTGCCAAGCTGCACTACCTTGGCGATCTCAAGGACGGCGATCCGCGCAAGCCGGTCTTCGACAAGCAGTGCTCGGCGCCGGGCTCGACCTTCTCCTTCGACGTCAAGGGTGGCGAGAAGGAAGCGTTCGCACTGCTCGACAATCTCCAGATCATGAAGCTCGCGGTCAGCCTCGGCGGCACGGAGACGCTCGTCTCGCATCCCGCCGCGATGACCCATTCGGGTGTCGCCCGCGAATTGCGCGAGGAGATCGGGCTCACCGATGCCCTGATCCGCATCTCGGTCGGCATCGAGAATATCGAGGACCTGATCTCGGACCTGGCGCAGGCCTTCGAGGCGGTCTGAGCGGGCACGTCATGGCCGGTCTTGAGCCGGCCATCCCTGCTTGCCGATCGCGTGTGCGCCGGGCCTGATGTGGGGCGGGATGCGCCTATACGCCCACTCTTCCCCAGCCCGGCAGCTTCAGCGCCGGCTGGCGGATGTCGAAGCCGGTGACGAGCCCGAGCAGGTTGACCTCGACGCCTTCGACCCAGGCCAGCGTGATGCCGGCGACCCCGAAGAGCGAGATCTGGACGCCGGTGTGGCTCGGCGCCATGCCGAGAAACAGGCCGTCATCGCGCCAATCCTTCCCGATCGCGGTCGGCGGCAGCGCATGGGCGAGTTCAGGAATCTCGGCGAGCACGTGCTGCACGAAACTGTTCGAATTGGGGCCCGGCCAGGCGGAGTAGCTGCCTGACGTGCTGTAGGCATAGCTCTGCACGGCAGCGCGAATGCGCGGAATCAGCGCCTCGGCGGCGTCGCCTTTCACCTCCGTCACCAGCTCCGGCACGTTGCCGAACCAGCGACCGTCAGCCTCGCGATGGTTGATGCGTACCGGATTGCCCCAGCCGACGACATCGAAGCGCGTATAGGCACTCGCGCCCGCCTCCTTGACCACCACCCAGGAATGATGCGCGAAGATCCCGCGCCAGCGTCCGACGCGGGCAGCGAAGACATGGATCGTCGCCTCCGGCACGGTCGCTGCGGCCGGCAGGAGCCTGGCGCTGGACCAGTCCGCCCGGCGCCAGTCGGCGGCGAGCGGCTGCAGCTGCCACCAGGCCGCGTGCGTCGCGACGGGCAGCAGGAAAAGGACGACAAAGAGAGTCAGGACGCGGCGCAGATGATGCATCGCGAGACGATAGTGAGCCCGATTGCGGCATCGCAAGAAAAGACACTGCGACATGACTTCACGAAAAGGTGGTTGAGGCTTGGCGGCAAGCTGATAGCGTGCCGCGCGCCGGGTGGAGATTCACCCGCTAAGGAGGGGCAGATTGGGTTCATCGGTACGGGGGCTGAAGGGCCTTGCGACAGCCATGGCGCTTGGATGGGCGCTGGTTTCGGGCACGGCCGCTAGCGCGCAGGACAAGCAGCTGCGCATTTTCAACTGGTCGGACTATGTCGATCCGGAGGTGCTCGATGCCTTCAAGAAGGAAACCGGCATCACCGTCGTCTACGACACCTTCGACCAGATGGAGACGGTCGAGACCAAGTTGCTCGCAGGCAAGACAGGCTATGACCTGATCGTGGTCACGGCCTCGTTCCTGCCGCGCCATATCCCGCTCAATCTCTACATGCCGATCGATACCGCCAAGGTTCCGAACCTGAAGAACGCCTGGCCCGAGATCCAGCAACGGCTCTCGAAATATGATCCCGGCAACAAGTTTGCCGTGAACTACATGTGGGGCACGACCGGCATCGGCTACAACGTCGCCAAGATCAAGGAGCGGCTCGGCCCCGATGCGGTGATCGATTCCTGGCGCATCCTGTTCGAACCCGACCAGCTCAAGAAGCTCTCGAATTGCGGCGTGCACGTCCTCGATGCGGTCGAGGAGATGTTCCCGGCGGCGCTGCGCTATCTCGGCCTGAACCCGGATTCAAAGAACGAGGCGGATCTGAACAAGGCCGGCGAATTGCTGCGCAAGATCCGCCCGCACATCCAGAAATTCCATTCCTCGGAATACATCAACGCTCTCGCCAATGGCGATATCTGCCTCGCCGTCGGCTATTCCGGCGACATCCTGCAGGCGAAGAAGCGGGCGGAAGAGGCCAAGAACAAGGTCGAGATCGCGTATTCCATCCCGAAGGAAGGCGCGCTGATGTGGTTCGATTCCTTCGTCATTCCGAAGGATGCCGCCAATCCGGATGCCGCGCTGAAGTTCATCGATTTCGTGAACCGGCCCGAGATGGCGGCGAAGAACTCCGACTTCATCCAGTATGCCAATGGCAATATCGCCTCGAAGCCGCTGCTTTCGGCGGCGGTGCGCGACAATCCCGGCATCTATCCCTCGGAAGCCGTGATGAGCCGGCTCTACACGATCACTCCCTACGATCAGAAGAGCCAGAGGGTGGTCAACCGGCTCTGGACCCGCATCAAGACCGGCAAATGAACGCGCGCGATGCCGGGGCTGCGGCTCCGCTCCGGGCGAAGCGCAAGGCTTCGCCCGGCAGCGTTCGCCGGGCCTTCCAGCCATGGAATGACCCCGCGGCGGAGCCGCTGGTGGTCTTCCGCAATGTCACCAAGCGCTTCGACACGGTGACGGCGGTCGACAACCTGTCGCTCGCGCTCTACCCGCGCGAATTCTTCGCGCTGCTCGGCGCGTCGGGCTGCGGCAAGACCACGCTGATGCGGATGCTGGCGGGGTTCGAGCAGCCGGATGCCGGCGAGATTCTGCTCGATGGCGTCGACATCACCGCCGTGCCGCCGCATCGCCGGCCGATCAACATGATGTTCCAGTCCTACGCGCTGTTTCCGCATCTCAGCGTCGGTGACAACATCGCCTATGGCCTGAGACGGGAAGGGCTGCCGCGCGAGGAGATCACGCGGCGCGTCGCCGAGATGCTGGCTCTGGTCAAGCTCGACGGGCTCGAGAAACGTCGCCCGGACCAGCTCTCCGGCGGCCAGCGCCAGCGCGTCGCATTGGCACGCTCGCTCGCCAAACGTCCGAAGCTCCTGCTGCTCGACGAGCCGATGGCGGCGCTCGATCGCAAGCTGCGCGAGTCGACGCAGTTCGAGCTGATGGATCTGCAGAGCGAACTCGGCCTCACCTTCATGGTCGTCACCCACGACCAGGACGAGGCGATGACCATGGCCGACCGCATGGCGGTGATGAACCATGGCCGGCTCATCCAGATCGGCCCGCCCGATGAGATCTACGAGGCGCCGACCAGCCGCTACGTCGCGGAATTCGTTGGGGACATCAACATCCTCGAAGGCCGTGTGACATCCGTCGCCGGCGAGATCGTAGGAGTCGAGACGGCGATGGCCGGCGCGGTTGAACTCGACGAGGAGACGGCCTCGCTTGTCGCGGGAGAGACGATCTTCGTTGGCCTCAGGCCCGAAAAGATCACGCTCAGCCATGACGAACCGGCGCAGGCGGTCAACAAGGTCGCCGGCGAGATCTGGGATATCGGCTATCTCGGCGATTTCACCATGGTGCAAGTCATGGTCGGCGGCGATGACGGGCAATTGCTCAAGGTTGCGCTTGCCAACCGCACCCGCCGGATCGAGCGTCCCTTCGCCTGGGAGGACAGGGTCTGGCTCTCCTGGGATGTCGAGGCCGGGCTGGTCCTGCCGCCATGAGGACGGGGAGTGCTTCTGCGCGCCGGCTCGGCCGCCTGGTTGTGGCCGTGCCCTATCTCTGGCTGCTGCTGTTCTTCCTGGCGCCCTTTGCGATCGTCTTGCGCATGGCGTTTTCGGACGCCGCGACCGATCTGCCGCCCTATGCGCCGCATTTCCAGGGCTTCTCCCAGCTCGGCGAGTTCCTTGCCGCGCTGGACCTCGAGAATTTCAGGCTCCTGGGCGACGACGCGCTCTACTGGCAGAGCTATCTCTACTCCCTGCGTATCGCCGCGCTGACGACGCTGATCGCGCTCGCGATCGGCTATCCCCTGGCCTATGCGATGGCGAGTGCGCCGAGGCGCTGGCAGGGCATCCTGCTGGTGCTTGTCATCCTGCCGTTCTGGACCTCCTTCCTGATCCGCGTCTACGCCTGGATCGGAATCCTGCGGCCCGACGGGCTGCTCGACATGGTCCTGACGGGCATGGGGCTGACGAGCGAGCCGCTGCGGCTGCTCAACACGGAAGCCGCTGTGCTGATCGGCATGGTCTATTCCTATCTGCCCTTCATGGTGCTGCCGCTCTTTGCGACGCTGCAAAAGCTCGATCGCTCGCTGCTGGAGGCTGCCGCCGATCTCGGCGCCCCGGCATTGACCGCTTTCGCGACGGTGACGCTGCCCCTGTCCATCCCCGGCATCCTGGCGGGCTCGGCGCTTGTCTTCATTCCGGCGGTCGGCGAGTTCGTCATTCCCGATCTGCTCGGCGGCCCCGATACCGTGATGATCGGCAAGGTGCTCTGGAGCGAATTCTTCTCGAACCGGGACTGGCCGCTTGCCTCCGCCGTCGCGGTCGTCCTGCTGTTCGTGCTGGTCGCGCCGCTCGCCTTGCTGCAGCGGGCGCGTCTGACGCGGGGAGGGGCGGCATGAAGCGGCTCGGTCCCGGCTTGATCATGGCGCTGGTGGCGGGCTTCGCCTTTCTCTACCTGCCGATCCTCGCGCTCATCGCCTACTCCTTCAACGCCTCGCGGCTCGTGACGGTCTGGGGCGGGTTCTCGACGCATTGGTATGGCGCGCTGATGGGGAACGAGCCCTTGCTCACCGCAGCCTGGCTCAGCATCCGTCTCGCCTTCGTCTCGGCGACAGTCGCTACCGCGCTCGGGACCTTGGCCGCGCTGGCGCTCGCACGCTATGGCGCCTTTCGCGGGCGCACCCTGTTCTCCGGCATGGTGCTGGCGCCGCTGGTGATGCCGGAGGTGATCACCGGCTTGTCGCTGTTGCTGCTCTTCGTTTCGGCGCAGGTGGAGCGCGGCTTCTGGACCGTCACGATCGCCCACGCCACCTTCAGCCTCGGCTTCGCCTGCATTGTCGTGCAGTCGCGGCTCGCCGGCTTCGATCGTTCGCTGGAGGAAGCGGCGCGCGATCTCGGCGCCACTCCTGTCGTCACCTTCTGGACCGTGACGCTGCCGCTGATCTGGCCGGCGGTTGCTGCCGCCTGGATGCTCGCCTTCACGCTCTCGCTCGACGATCTCGTGATTGCGAGCTTCACGACCGGGCCGGGCGCGACGACCCTGCCGATGCGGCTCTATTCGGCAGTCAGGCTGGGCGTCTCTCCTGAGATCAATGCGGCCTGCACGATCATGATCGGCGCCGTCGCGCTCGTCGTCATCGCGGCCTCGCTGCTCCTGAAGCGCGATCAGCTGGCCAGCACTTGAACGGCTGGTGAATGGCCCCCTCAAGGGCCGTTCAGCCGGAACCTGCGAATGTCGGTGTCAGGCAAGGGGATCGCCCGGGCCGCCACACAGGATCAGGACCATGTTCCGCAAACTCGCCTCAGCCGGCCTCGCGACCTTCATCATCGGCGCTGCGACCCTGGGCGCGGCAAGCCTGGCGGGGACGGGCTCCGCCGCAGCCTTTGACGGCCGCTGGGATCGCTATCAGGAGCGCCCGGCCTATGGCTGGCGCCCGGCACCGCCCGCGTTCCACGGCTATTGGGGACAGCGTCAGTGGCGCCGCTTCGGCGAGGACGACCGGCGCTATGCCCGCCCTCGTCACTACGAGAGCTACGGCTACGGCTGGCGTTGATCTCGTGTAGCGACAGTTGGTGATCATGGCGCGGGCGCGGCTCTTCCAGCCGCGCCCGTCGGCTATTCCGCCGCGGTGCGCTGGCTGTAGCCGAGCCGCTGGTTGAGCTCCTCGAGCAGCTTCTCGGCCGCATCGGCGATCACGGTACCCGGCGGGAAGATCGCGCTCGCACCGGCTTCGATCAGCGCCTCGAAATCCTGGGGCGGGATCACGCCACCGACGACGATCATGATGTCGGGCCGGCCGGCCTTGCCCAGCGCCGCCTTCAGTTCCGGCACCAGCGTCAGATGCCCCGCCGCCAGCGAGGAGACGCCGACGATATGGACGTCGTTCTCCACAGCCTGCCGCGCCGCCTCGTCCGGCGTTGCGAAAAGCGGCCCGATATCGACGTCGAAACCGAGATCGGCGAAGGCCGACGCGATCACCTTCTGACCGCGGTCATGCCCGTCCTGGCCCATCTTGGCGACGAGGATGCGCGGCCGGCGACCATCGGCCTCCTCGAAGGCTTCGGTCATCATCTGCACGCGTGTCACCGCAGGGTTTTCCATGCCGACCTCCCGCTTGTAGACGCCGGAAATCGACTTGATCTCGGCCCGGTGCCGCCCGAAGACTGTCTCCATCGCCATGGAAATCTCGCCGACCGTCGCCTTGGCGCGGGCCGCCTTGACCGCGAGATCGAGCAGGTTGGCGTCGCCGGCGGCACCATGCGTGAGCGCCGTCAGCGCGGCTTGCGTCTCGGCTTCGTTTCGCTCGGCCTTGAGACGACGGAGCTTGTCGAGCTGTTGGGTGCGAACCGAGGCATTGTCGACCTTGAGCACGTCGATCGAAGCCTCGTTCTCCGGCTTGAAGATATTGACCCCGATGATCGACTGCTGCTTGCCGTCGATGCGTGCCTGGGTCTTGGCGGCTGCTTCCTCGATGCGCAGCTTCGGAATGCCCGCCTCGATCGCCTTGGCCATGCCGCCGAGAGCCTCGACCTCCTGGATATGACCCCAGGCCTTGGCTGCGAGTTCGGCGGTGAGCCGCTCGACATAATAGGAGCCGCCCCAGGGATCGATGATCCGGCTCGTGCCGCTCTCCTGCTGCAGCAGGATCTGGGTATTGCGGGCGATCCGGGCGGAAAAGTCGGTCGGCAGCGCCAGCGCTTCGTCGAGCGCATTGGTGTGGAGCGACTGGGTGTGGCCCTGCGTCGCCGCCATCGCTTCGATCATCGTGCGCGGCACGTTGTTGAACACATCCTGCGCGGTCAGGGACCAGCCGGAGGTCTGGCAATGCGTGCGCAGCGGCAGTGACTTCTCGTTCCGGGCGCCGAAATCCTTGACGAGCTTGGCCCAGATCAGCCTGGCCGCGCGCAGCTTCGCCACTTCCATGAAGAAGTTCATGCCGATGGCCCAGAAGAAGGAGAGCCGCGGCGCGAAGACATCGACACCGAGACCGGCCTGCTGCCCGGCGCGGATATACTCGACGCCATCGGCAAGCGTGTAGCCGAGTTCCAGGTCCTGCGTCGCTCCCGCCTCCTGCATGTGATAGCCGGAGATCGAGATCGAGTTGAATTTCGGCATGTTCGCCGAGGTATAGGCGAAGATGTCGCCGATGATCCGCATCGAGGGCGAGGGCGGGTAGATATAGGTGTTGCGGACCATGAACTCCTTGAGGATGTCGTTCTGGATGGTCCCCGAGAGCTTGGCCGCCGGCACGCCCTGTTCCTCGGCCGCGACGATATAGAGCGCAAGAACCGGCAGGACCGCGCCGTTCATCGTCATCGACACGCTCATCTGATCGAGCGGGATGCCGGAGAACAGCGTGCGCATGTCGTAGATCGAGTCGATCGCGACGCCTGCCATGCCGACATCGCCACCGACGCGCGGATGGTCGCTGTCATAACCGCGATGGGTCGCGAGATCGAAGGCGACCGAGAGCCCCTTCTGCCCGGCGGCGAGATTGCGGCGGTAGAAGGCGTTCGAATCCTCCGCCGTGGAGAAGCCGGCATATTGCCGGATCGTCCAGGGCTGGTTCACATACATGGTCGGGTAGGGGCCCCGCAGATAGGGTGGCAGGCCAGGCAGGCTGTCGACGAAGGGCAGTCCGTCGCGGTCGGCCGCGCTATAGACGGGTTTCACCGGGATGCCCTCCGGCGTCAGCCAGGGCTCGGCTGCCGGGGCCGGAAACGGGGCCGCTGCCGGGGTGCGATCGTCGAAGGCGAGCGTCGTGAAGTCCGGGATCGCGGTCATGGCTTTCTCCCGTCGGTCCTGTCCCACCAATGGTGGAAATGATGCACCGGTCCATGGCCATGGCCAACCGGAACCTGGTCGGCGGCAGCGATGGCTGCCGAGATATAGGTCTTTGCCTGGCCGACCGCTTCAGGCAGCGCCAATCCTTTGGCGAGGCCTGACGCGATCGCCGAGGATAGCGTGCAGCCTGTGCCGTGGGTATTGCGCGTATCATGGCGGGGCGCGCTGAACCGCTGGCGCTGGCCTCCGGCCAGGAGCAGCAGATCCGTGCTGGTCTCGCCGCTGCCATGCCCGCCCTTCAACAGCACGTTTGCGGCGCCGAAGCCGATCAGTCTCTCGGCCTGTTCTTCGATCGCCGCATCGCTTGTCGCCATAGCGGAGCCAAGCAGCGCCGCTGCTTCCGGCAGGTTGGGCGTGACCAGCGTCGCGAGCGGGAAAAGCAGGCGCCGGATCGCGTCGACGGCCTTGTCCTCGAGGAGGCGAGCCCCCGAAGCCGCGACCATGACGGGGTCGAGCACGATGTTGCGGGCCTTGTGCCGCACCAGGCCCGCGGCAACCGTCTCGATCAGTTCGGCTGTGGCGAGCATGCCGATCTTCACCGCTGCGACGTCGAGATCGGAAAAGACGGAGTCGATCTGCTGGGCGACGAAACCGGCCGGTACGGCGTGGATCGCGGTGACGCCCGTGGTGTTCTGCGCGGTCAGCGCGACGATGACGCTGGCGCCATAGACCTGATGCGCCGCAAAAGTCTTGAGATCGGCCTGAATTCCGGCGCCGCCGCTGGAATCGGAGCCGGCAATGGTGAGGGCGATGGGCGTCAAGGCACTGCTCTCCGTATCAGGCAGCCGCGATCGCCTGCGCCTGTTCAAGCGCGGCGATGACATCGGCTCCCGCAAAAACGAACGAGGCCACACCGGCCTGGTTCAACGCGTGTTCCATTTCACCGGGCTTGCCGGCGAGCCAGACCGTCGCGCCCTGGGCGCGCAGCGCCTCAGAGGCGGCAACAGCCTCGGCCGCATAGCCGGCATCCGAGCCGCAGAGGCAGGCGAGGCGCGCGCCCGAGGCCTGATAGGCCGCGATCAGTGCCGGAATGTCCGTCCCGCCATTGCCGGGGAAGCCGTCATGGCCGGGAGCCGAGAGGCCTCCGGCCTCGAACAGGTTCCGCGCGAAGCCGGCGCGCGCCGTGAAATCGGCGACAGGCCCCAGCGTCGCGAGGAAGACGGCCGGGCGCTTGCCGCGCTCTTGCGTCAGCACGTCCGCCTTGTCGCGCAGGGCCTCGAATGCCTCGGCAAGCCGCATTGAGGGCAGGGCCTCGACCTTCAGCCCATCCTGTTCGGGAGCCGTCGCCGCATCCGCGCGCGTCGCCCCCATCGCAAGCCGGCTGATCAACGCCGCCTGGTCCTGATCGGCCGCCCTGGTCGTGGATTGTGGGGCGCGTGTCCGCTTCACCGGCGCGATGTCGAGCACTTTGACCGGAGCCTCCGCGAGATTCGGGAACTCGCTGGTTCCCGTGATCGGCTCGCGGCGGGTCGCGATGGCTTTGGCGCGGATATCGCGCTGGCGGGAAAGGCCCTGCTGGACATGGCCGTTGGCGAGTGCCGCGACGATGCCGGGCCGGCCGTCACTGGCTTCGCGCTCCAGATCCTGCATTTTGGTCCAGGCCTGCTCGCATAGCGCATGGGTCAGAGCCTCGAAACCGCCCGCCCCTCCGGCAGGGTCGGCGACGCGCCAGAGATTGGCCTCCTCCAGCAGGACGAGCTGGGTGTTGCGGGCGACGCGGCGGGCAAAGGCATCGGGCAGACCGAGCGCGGCGGTGAATGGCAGGACAGTGAGAGAGCCCGCCCCGCCGATGCCGGCCGAGAAGGTCGCGACCGTCGCACGCAGCAGATTGACCCAGGGGTCGCGCCGGGTCAGCGAGCGCCATGCCGTCTCGGCGTTCAGCGCCATCGGCTTGAGATCAAGCCCGCAGGCCTGCTGCACGCGCTGCCAGAGCAGCCGAGCAGCGCGGAACTTCGCGATGGTCATGAACTCGTCGGTATCGGCGACGAGAACGAAGGATATGGCGTCGCGGGCCTGATCGAGCGACATGCCGCCGGCTTCCAGCGAACGCAGATAGGCGATCGCGGTCGCCATGAGCGCGCCGAGTTCCTGCGCCTCGGTCGCGCCGGCCTCCTGATAGGGGCGTGCATCGGCCGTAATGAAGGGGCCCGCGAATCCGCGCGCCTTCAGGGCCTCGATGGTCTCGACAAGGCGGCGGCCGATTTCGGGCCATGAGGCCGCGAATACGCCCTGGCTGGCGAGGATGCCGATCGGGTCGAGCCCGAAATCGATGGTCGTCGTCGCGGGGTCTATTCCGCGACGTTCGACAAGCGCGGCAAGCAGGAGCGCATTGATGCGTCCGCCCGCTGCGGGGTCGATCCTCAGGCTGATCAGGTCGAGCATTACGCCGTCGAGCGCGGCATCCAGCGTGGCGACATCATCGGCGACCAGCCCATAGCCGCGGGCCGCGCGGGCGCCTGCAAAGCTGAGAACGAGCGAGTCTGCGCCGCCTTCGAGATCTGCGAGCGCCAGATCGCGGGCCTCTGCGGGGGACGGATGGTCGATCCGCGTGCTGACCTGCCAGCGCCCGGCTTGCGAGCGCGCCGGCCGTGCCTGCGGGCTGGCCGCAGCATAGAGCGGCTCGATCCGGATGCCGTCGGCGGTCCGTCCGACGAGACGCTTCTCGAAATCGGCTCCCTTCAGAACCTTGTCGACGGCTGCGCGCCACTGCGCCTGATCGGGCAGCGGAAAGGCCTCCATGAAGGGCAGATCGGATGTCGAGGCCGAGTTCATGCGCGCCGGTCTCCCTGCTTGCGGCATGCTGCAATTGCGAATGCGTGATGCCACGTGCGCAGACGCACCGCCATCCCTACTTCGTCCAACGCCGCGTGCGCAAACCCCCGGCCGAATCGAAAACGCCGCCCGTTGCCGGGCGGCGTTCCTACTCAAGCCGGAATGGCGATCAGACGAACTGGCCGAGTCCGGGAATCGCTCCGACGATCGCGCCCATCGCGTCTTCGCCGGCCTTTTCGCGGCCGACCGCGAACATCTCCTTGGACACGCTCTGGATCTGGCCCATCGAGAGCCCGGCGCCCATCAGCTGCCCGCCGAGCGCCATGACGCCGCCGCCACCGCCCATCAGGCCGCCAACCATGCCCATCAGGCCGCCTTTGCCGCCACTGGCGGAATCGGCGAGCTCCTGTGCGCCGGGCAGGGCGGACATCAATTGTTCGATTTCTGCGGCGGGGCCTTCCTTCTGCAGGAAAGCGAGGATGATGCCGATCGCCTTGCGGGCGAGGCCTTCATCGAGCCCGGAAGCCGCCACGATGCGGGAGATCAGTTCATCCATCGGTTTGTCCTCTTCAAGGGGTCGGCCTGTGCCGCTTGGTGATAGTTTACATATTTACGATCTGAATCAAACAGGGTTCAGGCTTCCGCCGGACGGCCCATTTCGCTACACCCGTCGCCTGACGCTTCGACAACAGCATAGGCGAATCTCATGGCGGATGACGGCACGATTCTGATCGGCAAGAGCTGGAAGCCCGAATCGCTCCTGCTCAAGCTTGCCAATCGTCATGGCCTGATCACTGGCGCAACCGGCACCGGCAAGACGGTGACATTGCAGGTTCTGGCCGAAGGCTTTGCGCGCCACGGCGTTCCCGTCTTTGCAGCCGACATCAAGGGCGACCTGTCCGGTGTTGCCGCACCGGGCGATTCGAAGCCGCCCTTCCTCAAGCGCGCCGAGGAGATCGGCGTGACCTACCAGCCTGACCAGTTCACCACCGTATTCTGGGACGTGTTCGGCGAGCAGGGCCATCCTGTCCGCGCGACCATCTCGGAAATGGGGCCGCTGCTGCTGTCGCGCCTGCTCGATCTCAACGACACGCAGGAGGGGGTGCTCAACATCGCCTTCCGCATTGCCGACGAACAGAAGCTGCTGCTGCTCGACCTCAAGGACCTGCGCGCGATCCTCTCCTTCATCGCAGAGAACGCGCAGTCGCTGACGACGAAATACGGCAACGTCACGGCCCAGTCGGTCGGGACGATCCAGCGCTCCTTGCTGGTGCTGGAAAACCAGAAGGGCGATCTGTTCTTCGGCGAGCCGGCGCTCGACATCAACGACCTGATGCGGACCGACCGTGGCGGGCGCGGCGTCATCAACATGCTCGCCGCCGACAAGCTGATGGCCAATCCGCGGCTCTATGCAACCTTCCTGCTCTGGCTGCTCTCGGAGCTGTTCGAGCAGCTGCCGGAGGTCGGCGATCTCGACAAGCCGAAGCTGGTCTTCTTCTTCGACGAGGCTCATCTGCTCTTCAACGGCGCGCCGAAGGCACTGCTGACGGCCGTCGAGCAGGTGGTCAGGCTGATCCGCTCGAAGGGCGTCGGCGTCTATTTCGTCACGCAAAACCCGCTCGATATTCCCGACACGGTTCTGGCCCAACTCGGCAACCGTGTGCAGCACGCGCTGCGCGCCTTCACGCCGCGCGATCAGAAGGCGGTCAAGGCGGCCGCCGAAACCTTCCGTCAGAACCCCAAATTCAAGACCGAGGAAGCGATCACCCAGCTTGCGGTCGGCGAGGCGCTGACCTCGACGCTGGAGGGCAAGGGCACGCCGACCATGGTCGAGCGCACGCTGATCGCGCCGCCCATGGCGCAGGTCGGCCCGGTCTCAGCCCAGGAGCGTGCCCAGTGCATGCGCGATTCCGGCTTTGCCGGGAAATACGACACCATGATCGACCGCGAGTCGGCCTATGAAGAGCTGATGAAGCGCAAGGGCCTGAACGGCGATGGTTCGCCGGTCGAGGCGTCGACTGGCGGCGGCGGCATCATGGATACGATCGGTGGCTGGCTTGGCGACGCCGTCGGCAATGGCGAGCGGCCCAAGACCGGTCCGGGCAGCCGGGGCGGGCGGCTTCCGCCAAGCATGACGGAAAAGATCATTACGTCGGCAGCCCGTTCGGCCGCCTCGACGATGGGGCGCCAGATCGGCTCGGCCATCCTTCGCGGAGTGCTCGGCTCGATGATGGGCGGCCGCAAATAGCCGGCGACGCGGGGCAGCCATGCCGGCCGGCCTGCTGGTGCCGGCACCATGGCTTGTCATGATGATGCAACCTAAAATCCGCTCATGCCTTGAGCCCATAGTGAGATCGAGCGACATGCCCAAGCTTCCTGCGATTCTCTCCCGCCTCGATGCCGAACTGGATGCCTCGCTGGCCCGGCTGGCGTCGTGGATCGCGATTCCGTCGATCGCCACCGATCCGGCCTATGCCGCCGATAGCCGCCGCGCCGCGGAATGGCTGCGGGACGATCTCGAATCGCTCGGCTTCAAGGCCTCGCTGCGCGAGACGCCCGGCCAGCCGATCGTCGTCGGGCATCGGCCGAAGCCCGGCGCGCCGCATGTGCTGTTCTATGGCCATTACGACGTCCAGCCGGTCGATCCGTTGAACCTGTGGGAAAGCGACCCGTTCAAGCCCGTGGTCAAGGAGATCGCGCCCGGCCGCAAGGTCATCACGGGGCGCGGCGCCTGTGACGACAAGGGCCAGGTGATGACCTTCATCGAGGCCTTGCGGGCGACGCTGAAGGAAACCGGCGATCTGCCGGTCGGCATCACTATCCTGGTGGAGGGCGAGGAGGAATCCGGCTCTCCCAATCTGCCGCCCTTCGTCGCGGCGCATGCCGAGGAGCTGAAGGCCGATGTCGCGCTGATCTGCGACACCGGCATGTGGGATCGGGAAACGCCGGCCATCACCGCTTCGCTGCGCGGGTTGGTCTATCAGGAGGTGACGATCACCTGCGCCGACCGCGACCTGCATTCGGGCCTGTTCGGTGGCGCCGCCGCCAATCCGATCCATGTGCTGTCGCGCATCGTCGCGGCGCTCCACGACGAGACCGGGCGGATCACCATTCCCGGCTTCTATGACGGTGTCGAGGAACCGACGGCCGAGCAGAAGGCGGATTGGCAGGCGCTCGGCCTGACCGAAGCGGAATTCCTCGGGGGGATCGGCCTCAAGCACTCGATCGGGGAGAAGGGCCGGATGCTGATCGAGCAGATCCAGTCGCGCCCGACCTGCGACGTCAACGGTCTCTGGGGCGGCTATATCGGCGAAGGCACCAAGACGGTGATCGCGGCCAAGGCTTCGGCCAAGATCTCCTTCCGCCTCGTCGGCAAGCAGGACCCGCAGAAGATCGCGGCCGCCTTCCAGGCCTTCGTGCGGGCGCGATTGCCGGCGGATGTCACGGCCGAGTTCGTTGCGCACGGTGCCTCGCCGGCGATTGCCGTTCCCGTCGATTCGCCGGCCCTGCTCAAGGCGCAGGCCGCGCTGACCGAGGAATGGGGCCGCAAGGCGGTGACCATCGGCTCGGGTGGCTCGATCCCGGTCGCCGGGGACTTCAAGCGCACGCTCGGCATGGACACCCTGCTCGTCGGCTTCGGTCTTGATGATGACCGCGTCCACTCGCCGAACGAGAAATACGACCTCTCTTCCTTCCACAAGGGCCAGCGTTCCTGGGCCCGCATCCTGCAGGCGCTGGGCGCATGAAATCGGTTTGTATCTTTTGCGGCTCCAACCCGGGCAATGACGAGGTCTACGCCGCCGGCGCCCGGGCCATGGGCGCCGAGATCGCCAGGCGCGGGCTGACGCTCGTCTATGGCGGCGGCGCTGTCGGTCTCATGGGCACCGTTGCCAATGCGGCGCTCGCGGCCGGAGGCGAGGTCCACGGCATCATCCCGCGCGCGCTCCGCGAAAAGGAGATCGGCCATAACGGGCTGACCCGGCTCGAAGTGGTCGACACCATGCACACGCGCAAGGCGAGGATGGCTGAACTCTCGGACGGCTTCATCGCGATGCCGGGCGGCATCGGCACCTTCGAGGAGATTTTCGAGATCTGGACCTGGGGCCAACTCGGCATTCACACGAAACCGCTCGGCTTCCTGAATATCGGCGGCTTCTACGATCCGCTCGCGACCTTCCTCGACAACACCGTCGAGGCGGGCTTCCTGAAGCAGAACCACCGCGCCATGGCGATGACGGATACCGAGCCGGCGACCCTGCTCGAAAGGATGGATCAATATGTTCCGTCCGCGACGTTCAAATGGGTGGAGAAGGAGGAGACCTGAGTCTCCTTCAACCGCCGCGCCTCCCGATGGTCTGCCCTCTGCAGTCCGGTGCGGGCGTTATCGGGCTCGCCAGACCACTGCGATGCCGGATTTCGCCGGCCGGGTTGTGCATCTCACGCGTCGCACGGCCCTGCCGACGGGAGCGGACGGAGGTTCCGCGTTGAGCCGTCGGGTTCGGCTCAGCGGCTGAACCACCAGCTATAGCTGGCGCGCGGCGCGATCGGAGCCTCCTGGCGCCCGCCTTCGCCAAGCGCGAGAAGCCGGCCGCTGGCCTCGGTGATCCAGGAGCGGTGCTCACTGATCGGCGTAATGGCGGTGAAACCGCCGCAAATCCGCCTGACGCGCGAATTCAGCGGGCCGCTCGACCAGCTGACGATGCCGACCAGATCCCGTGAGGCCGCCGAGCCGCGCAGGACGGGGCCGCCGGAATCGCCACGGCAGGCACCCGCGCCAGGCGTTTCGCCCAGCGCCTGCGTGTCGACCGCGACCTTCACCGTGTTCGACGTCGTGTAGTTTCCGGCATTGACGAGCGGCGTCTCGCGCAGCCGCCGCGCGGTACGCTTGTTGTTCTCGGACGAGAGGCCATAGCCTGCCATCGTCACGGTCTCGCCCTGCCAGAGACCGCTGCCAAGCGAGAGCGGTTCGATATCGGCGGGAAGGGGAGAGGCGAGCCTGAGAACGGCGAGGTCGGTCCCGGGCTGGGTGCGCGGCGTGGTGCCGGGAACGAAGCTCGGATGCGGCAGGACCCCGATCACCGGGTGGCTGCGCTCGCGAAAGCGCGGATCCAGGCTCACCACACGGACCGCCCCACCGCCCATCAGGCAATGCGCCGCGGTCAGGACGAGTTCAGGCGCGATCGCCGCGCCGGAACAGAGCTCGCCGCGGCTGGTCTCGACCCTGACCGTCCATGCGCGCGGGCCATCGACCCCTCGCGAAGGAGCGCCACCGACGACGGCAGCTACCGGGGAGGCCGCCGCGCAAAGTGCTGCGGCAAGGGCAAGGATCGGAGCACGAGACATCATGAAGCAACCGCCGTATTCACATTGCCACTCTATGGCCTGTTTCGAGCCAGTCCAGTGTTTCGATCAGCGATCGGGTGTCCAGGATGCGCTCTCGCCCCATTGCGACAAGGTGCGGTCGATCCAGTTTCGCTGCGGCGCGACGAGAACGCCCTGGCTCAGCAGGCCACAATTCCTGCCCTTCGGGCCAGTGGACCAGCTTGTCACGGCGATGACGCCGTCGCTGCCCTGCCAGATCGGGCCGCCGGAATCTCCCTGGCAGGCGCCGGCGCCGGGGCGACTGCCCGCACCAGCAGGATCTGCCGCCCAGAGCAGGATCTTGCCTGGGCCATAGGGCTCGACCGTCGCCAGAGTGGCGGAGCGGTAGGTGCCGGTGGTGCGGGCCTCTCCCTCCCGGGAGACCCCATAGCCTGCAAGGGTGATCTCCGAACCGGCGCGCGGCAGGCCGCCGTCGATCAAGGCGGCGGGCGAGAAGCGCGACGGCAGCGGTGCGGACAGGCGCACCAGGGCGAGATCAATCGAGCGGCGCCGCGCCGTGATCGCCTTCGCATCGAAGCCGGGATGGAACGAGACCGTGGCAGGAGCGATCAGCACCGGTTCGCCGCTGCCGTCCTTCCAGTGGATGCGCAGCTCGACGCCGCCATCGGCGCAATGGGCCGCGGTCAGGATCGTTCGCGGTGACAGGACGATCCCGCTGCAGACGCCGCCGCGCGCATTGAGAACCATCAGCGTCGACGCGGCCGAAGGCCCGCCGTCGCGTCCGCCGAGCACGGCCAGGGCAGGCGTTGCCGCCAGAAGCGCTGCGAGCGCGAGCCCGCCAGGGCCAATCGAACCTCTGACGCTCATCGGATCTCCTCTCATCGTGAGCTGGGAGCGATAGCGCGTCGGATCGCATAATTGAACCTGTAATCGGAACCGACGGCTGACGCTGGAGGGGCTTGTTCGTCAGGCCAGCCAGCGGCGCGTGCGGCTGGCGGGGCGCGGAAATGCAGGACTCCGTGAGACGGACGTCTGCAAACCGAGATTGAGATCGCCCACGCACAGATCCGCAAGGTTGTGGGCAAGGGACAGGAATGGCGTGGACGGCTGGCGGTGCACTGGCATATCCTGACGATACGCGAGCCGCCCATTCATGGCGTGTTCAGTTGCTCGGGATTAGCGAATGTCGATGATGCCCGTCGAAACGATCTTCGCCCTGACACTGCTTGCCCAGCCCCTCCCGATTGTCACAATCGACAGCCAGGAGCCCATCTCCTGCCTGTCGGCAGACGAGATGCGCGAGGCGGTGTCGGATGGGCGGGTGATCCAGCCAGCCCAGGCCTCCAGGCATGCGCGCAACGCCGCGCCGGGCGAGGTCGTCCGTATCAGGCTGTGTCGCCAGGGCGATGATTTCGTCTATGTTGTAACGACGTTGAAGCGCGACGGTCGCGTGGCCCGGGTGACGCTCGAGGGCCAGTCCGGCAAGGTCTCAACCATTCGCTGAGCGGCAGCCTTCAGGCGAAGGCATCCGGCCTCGGGACATCAAGACAGGAGTGAGCCGACGTGAGACTGCTCGTCGTCGAGGACGACAAGGACCTCAATCGCCAGATCGTGACCGCGCTGGAGAATGCCGGCTATGCCGTCGACAAGGCGTTCGACGGCGAGGAGGGCCTCTATCTCGGAGAGACCGAACCCTATGACGCAGTGATCCTCGATCTCGGCCTGCCGAAGGTCGATGGCGTGACTGTGCTCCAGGGCTGGCGCCGGGCCGAAAAGACCATGCCGGTGCTGATCCTGACCGCACGGGATCGCTGGAGCGACAAGGTCTCGGGCTTCGATGCGGGCGCCGACGACTATGTCGTCAAGCCGTTCCATATCGAGGAGCTGCTGGCCCGCGTCCGGGCGCTGCTGCGCCGTGCGGCCGGCCATGCCACCTCGGAGCTCACCTGCGGCCCGGTGCGGCTCGACACACGCGCCAGCCGGGTCGTCGTCGACGGCAATCCGGTCAAGCTCACCTCGCACGAATACCGGCTGCTTGCCTATCTGATGCATCATCAAGGTCGTGTCGTCTCGCGTACCGAACTGGTCGAGCATCTCTACGATCAGGATTTCGACCGGGACTCCAACACCATCGAGGTTTTCGTCGGCCGTCTCCGCAAGAAGCTCGGCGTCGAGATCATCGAGACCGTTCGTGGGCTTGGCTACATCGCCGCCGCGCCTGCCAAGGTCTGACGACGCTCCATGCCGGGCAAATCGCACCGCTATTCGCTCGGCGCTCGCCTTTTCCTGTCGGCGGCAGTGTGCTGCGCGCTGGTGCTGGCGCTCGCCGGCTTCGGCCTGACGACATTCTACCGCCGCTCGGCCGAACGTGGCTTCGACGAGCGGCTCAGCGTCTACATCAAGGAGCTGGTCGCGGATCTCGCTGCGCCGCCGGAAACCGAACGCCAGGCGATCGGCGATCTCGGCGAGCCGCGTTTCGATCTGCCGCTATCGGGCTGGTACTGGCAGATCGTCAGGCTCGACGGCGAAAAGCCCGTGGTGCGCACCTCGCGCTCTCTTGTCGGCGGGCAGTTGCCGAAGCTTCTCGACCAGCAGCTGACGCCGAACGCGCGCGGCTTGCGTGAGAGCTATGTCTCGGGTCCGGACGAGAGAGGTCTGCGCATCATCGAGCGCGAGATCGATGTCGGCGAGGATGGACGCTTCATCGTCGGCGTCGCGGCGCCTGCCGACGAGATCGAGGGCGACATCCGTGATTTCCGCCTGGCGCTGACATTGACCTTCCTGCTGCTCGGGCTCGCGCTCGTCGCCTCGACCCTGATCCAGGTTCGCTTCGGCCTGCGCCCCCTCGTCAGGCTTGGGACAGCGGTCGGCTCGGTGCGAACCGGCGAGGCCGCCCGGATCGCCGGAAAATACCCGCCTGATCTTGCGCCACTGGCTGGCGAACTCAATCAGCTCATCGACGCCAACCGCGAAATCCTGGAACGGGCCCGGACCCAGGTCGGAAATCTCGCCCACGCCCTGAAGACGCCGCTCAGCGTGATGCTGAACGAAGCCGAGGCAAGCGACCCGCATCTGCCGCAGACTGTGCGCAACCAGGCGGCGATCATGCGCGACCAGGTGCAGTACTATCTCGACCGCGCGCGGGCGGCCGCACTCTCCGGCGCGCTCGGCAGCGTCACCGAGGTTGCACCCTCGCTCGACGCCCTGATCCGCACCTTCGCCAAGATCTCGCAGGGGCGCGGCATCACAGGCATGCACCACGTCCCGCCCCATGTCCGCTTTCGCGGCGAGCGGCAGGATCTGGAGGAAATGCTCGGCAATCTGCTCGACAACGCGTTCAAATGGGCGCGCTCGACGGTCGAGGTGAGCCTGGCTCCCGAAGCCGAAGAGGGGCGGATCGCGTTGCTGATCGACGATGATGGTCCCGGGCTCCCGTCCGAGGCCCTGCTCGACGTGCTCAAGCGTGGTCGCAGGCTCGACGAGACGACGCCGGGCTCCGGCCTCGGGCTCTCGATCGTGGTCGATCTCGCCAAGCTCTATGGCGGCGAGGTCACGCTCGAGCGCTCCCGCCTCGGCGGCCTGCGGGCGCGCCTGCTGCTTCCTTCGGTCTGACGGTGCCGACGTGACCCTTTGTCGCCATCGGCAGACATGATACGGCGTCAGCGATTGGCTATGAACGCGACATGCTGATCTGGATCATCTTTGCGGCAATGACGGCGGCGGCGGTTTTCGCCTTGCTCTGGCCCCTTGGGCGCGGAGACGCGAACGCGTTTGCCGAGGTCACCGACGCAAAGAGCCTCTATCGCTCCCAGCTCGCCGAGATCGACCGCGATTTTGGCCGCGGGCTGATCGGCGGCACCGAGGCGGACGCTGCGCGCGCCGAGGCCGGGCGCAGGCTCTTGCGTGCGGCGGACGGGGAGGCCGTTCCCACGGGAGACAGCGAACCCGCGCTGCGTCGCCGTCGTGCAGCCTCGGCGATCGCGCTGTCCTGCGTGCCGCTCTTTGCCCTTCTGCTCTACGGCGCTCAGGGCTCGCCCGAGCGACCGGACCAGCCGCTCTCGGCGCGGCTGAAATCGGACCCCTCTCAGGATTTTGCGCTCGCGGTCAGCCGCATCGAGGCTCATCTGGCGGCCAACCCCGGCGACGCGCGGGGCTGGGCCGTCGTGGCGCCGGTCTATTTGCGCCAGGGTCGTTACGACGAGGCGGCGCGGGCCTTTGCGGCGGCGCTGGAGCATGGCGGAGCCAATGCCGAATTGCTGGCCGGCCTTGGCGAGGCGCGTGCGCTTGCCGCAGGCGGCGTGGTGACGGCTGAAGCGCGCCAGCCGCTGACCGAAGCGGTCAAGCTCGACGGCGGTAATGCTCGGGCCCGCTTCTTCCTGGCGATTGCCAAGGAGCAGGACGGCGACAGTGCCGGCGCGATTGTCGATCTGCGCGCTCTGCTCGCTGACGCTCCCGCTGACGCGACCTGGGTCGGGACGGTGCGCCTGCGCCTGGAGGGGCTGGAGGCCGCACCGTCCACCGGTGCCTCGATCGCGGCCTTGCCGCCGGGCGAGCAGCAGCTCGCGATCCGGGGCATGGTCGATGGTCTTGCCGAGCGCCTCAAGATGGGCGGCGGCACCTTCGCCGAATGGACGCGCCTGATCCGTTCGCAGGTCGTGCTCGGCGACAAGCCGGCAGCGCGAGAGGCGATCATCGCGGCCCGCCAGCGCTTTGCCGACGATGGTGCAGCGCTTGGCCAGCTTGATGCCCTGGCCGGAGAACTCGGATTGCGGGAGCCCGCGCCATGACCGCTACAGAACCGTCGCGGATCGTGACGCCGCGCCGCGGGATGAGCCGCAAGCAACGTCGCTTGGCCCTGATCGGAGCGGCAGGCGCGGTCCTGTGCCTTGCTGCCGGCCTCGTGCTCTTCGCCATGCGCGATTCGATCGTCTTCTTCTACGGGCCGACGGAAATCACCGAGAAGGGGCTGCAGCCCGGCACGCGCATGCGGCTCGGCGGCCTCGTCGAGACGGGGTCCGTGTCTCGCGGGCCTGGCCAGCGCGTGACTTTCGCCATTACCGACAGCAAGACCACTGTCCAGGTGAGCTATGATGGACTCCTGCCGGATCTCTTCCGCGAAGGGCAGGGCGTCGTGACGGAAGGCGTGCTTGAGGCGGCAGGCCGGTTCCGTGCGGATTCGGTTCTCGCCAAGCATGACGAAACCTATATGCCGCGCGAGGTCGCGGACGCACTGAAGAAGCAAGGCCATTGGCAGCCCGGCGACGCCGGTGCGCAGAAGCCGCAGCAGTGAGGGCAGGATGATCGTCGAGATCGGACATTTCGCGCTCGCGCTGGCGCTGGGTGTCGCCGTCGTCCAGGCGCTCGTCCCACTCTGGGGCGTCTCGCGGCGGGATGCGGCCCTGGCTGCCGTCGGCCCGACGGCGGCGGTGACCTGTTTCCTGCTGGTCGCCTTCTCCTTCCTTGCGCTCGTCGTGTCCTATGTGCGCTCCGATTTTTCGGTCGAGAACGTCGTCGCCAATTCGCATTCGGCCCAGCCGCTGATCTACAAGGTGACGTCGACCTGGGGCAATCACGAAGGCTCCATGCTGCTCTGGGTTCTTATCCTGACACTGTTTGGAGCGCTGGTCGCCGTGTCGCGCCGGTCTCTGCCCACGCGTCTCAGGGCCGGAACACTGGCGGCGCAGGGTTTCGTCACGGTTGCCTTCCTGGCTTTCGTGCTGCTGACCTCGAACCCGTTCCGGCGGCTCGATCCGGCGCCGGGCGAGGGCCAGGACCTCAACCCGATCCTTCAGGATCTCGGCCTCGCGATCCACCCGCCGCTGCTCTATGTCGGCTATGTCGGCTTCTCCATCACCTATGCCTTCGCGGTCGCCGCCCTGATCGACGGGCGTATCGATGCCGTCTGGGCGCGCGCTGTCAGGCCGTGGACTCTCCTGGCCTGGGTCTTCCTGACGCTCGGCATCGCGATGGGGTCCTACTGGGCCTATTACGAGCTTGGCTGGGGCGGCTGGTGGTTCTGGGACCCGGTCGAGAACGCCTCGCTGATGCCCTGGCTGGCCGGCACGGCGCTGATTCACTCCACCGTGGTGATGGAGAAGCGCGATGCGCTGAAGGTCTGGACGATCCTGCTCGCGATCCTGACCTTCTCGCTCTCGCTGCTCGGCACCTTCATCGTTCGCTCCGGCGTCCTGACCTCGGTGCATTCCTTCGCCAGTGATCCCGGCAGAGGCCTCTTCATCCTCGCGATCCTCGTGTTCTTCGTCGGCGGCTCGCTGGCGCTCTTCGCCTGGCGCGCGCCGCTGCTGCGGCAGGGCGGCCTCTTCGCCCCGATCTCGCGGGAGGGTGCGCTGGTCGTGAACAATCTCTTCATCGCGACCGCCTGCGCGACCGTTTTCATCGGTACGCTCTATCCGCTGGTGCTGGAGATGCTGACCGGCGACAAGATTTCCGTTGGCCCCCCGTTCTTCAACGCCACCTTCGTACCCGTGGTCGTGCCCCTGCTGCTGCTGCTGCCGATCGGCCAGACGCTGGCCTGGAAGCGCGGTGATCTGCTCGGTGCGGCGCAACGCATGTCGGCGGCTCTCGTGCTCGCAATCGTCTCCGGGCTTGCAGTCGTCGCGATCATGCGCGGCGGCCCCGTCCTGGCGCCGCTAGGCATCGGGCTTGGCGTCTTCCTCATCGCAGGTTCTGCCTGGGATATCGGCGAGCGCGTGGTGCGGCGGGCGAGCGGCGCCTCCGCGATGCTGTCGCGCGCAGTCGGCCTGCCGCGTTCGGCCTGGGGTACGGCCTTCGCGCATGCCGGCGTCGGCCTCAGCGTGATCGGTATCGCGGCTGCCGCATGGAGCGCGGAGGGAATCGGCGTGCTGAAGCCGGGCGAAAGCCTGACCAGCGGCCGCTATACCGTGGTCCTGGAGTCGGTCACGCCGCGCAAGGGCCCCAACTTTACCGAGGATGTGGCGCGCTTCCGCGTCTCTGCCGGCGACAGGCAGTTGAAACCTGTCGAGGCAATGAAGCGGATCTACACCGCGCGCGCCATGCCGACGACGGAGGCCGGCATTCGGACCGACGGCCTCAGCCAGGTCTATGTCAGCCTTGGCGAGCCGCAGGGCGGCGGAATCGCGGTCAGGGTCTATGACAAGCCGCTCATCCTGCTGATCTGGATCGGTGCCGTCGTCATGGCTTTCGGCGGAGCGCTTTCGCTGACCGACCGGCGCTTCCGTCTCGCCGTGCCGCGGCGTGCCGCGACGCGCGCCGTCGTCCAGCCGGCGGAGTGAACGCATGCGTCGCGTCCTTGCCTTGCTGATGCTCGGCCTGCTTTGCGCCAGCCCGGTCAGGGCGGTGCAGCCGGACGAGGTCCTGCCGAACGCCCCGCTCGAGCAGCGGGCGCGCCAGATTTCCGGCGGCCTGCGCTGCCTCGTCTGCCAGAACCAGTCGATCGACGATTCCGACGCGCCACTTGCCCGCGACCTGCGCATCCTCGTGCGAGAGCGGCTGGTGGCCGGTGATACGGATGAGGCCGTGCGCGATTTCGTCGTCGCACGCTACGGCAATTTCGTCCTGCTCAGTCCTCCCCTCAATATCCGCACTATTGCACTGTGGATCGCGCCGTTCCTGATCCTTGCCTTCGGCCTTGCCTATCTCGGCCGGAGAAGCCGGCTGATGCGGGCCCCGGCCGGGCAGCAGACGAGACCTCTGAGCGAAGATGAACAAGCCCGCGTCGACGCGCTGATCAGGCGGGACGGCAACTAAGGCATCGGCCCGCTCAACCTTACAAAAACGTCATCTCGGCGCGAAAACGGGGTAAGGCGCCACCCGTCATGGTCACGACACCAAGCAGGGAATGCCCCTGCCGTCAGTCGCAGAGGTAAAACCATGACGACCCCTACCACTTCCAAGTCCATTCTCAAGCGCGGCGCCCTGATCGCTGGTGCGGCCACGCTGGGCATCGGCCTTGCCGCTGGTCTCGCCGATGGCGCGCTCATGCAGAACCACAGCGCGATTGCCCAGCCGATCCAGCTCTCCGGCGTCCAGAGCCAGCTTCCGTCCTTCGCGGACATGGTCGATCACGTGAAGCCGGCTGTCGTTTCCGTTCGCGTCAAGACCAGCGTCGCTGCTGCCTCCGCTGAGGATGGCGAGAGCGGCATCGAAGGTCTGCCGCCCGGCCACCCGCTCGAGCGCTTCCTCCGCCGTTTCGGTGAAGAGGGCCAGGGCCAGGGCCCGCGCCAGGGCAAGCCGCAGCCGCGTCAGGGCATGTCGCAGGGTTCGGGCTTCTTCGTCAGCCAGGACGGCTATGTCGTGACCAATAACCACGTCGTCCAGAACGCGACCGAGGTCCAGCTCGTCACCGATTCCGGCAAGACGCTTGCGGCCAAGGTCATCGGCACCGATCCGCGGACCGATATCGCATTGCTGAAGGTCACTGAGGAAGGCAACTATCCCTTCGTCCAGCTCGCCAAGGGCAAGCCCCGCATCGGCGACTGGGTGCTCGCTGTCGGCAATCCCTTCGGCCTCGGCGGAACTGTGACCGCGGGCATCGTCTCGGCTCAGGGCCGCGATATTGGCTCCGGCCCCTATGACGACTTCCTGCAGATCGACGCGGCGGTGAACCGCGGTAACTCGGGCGGCCCGACCTTCAACCAGAAGGGTGAGGTCGTCGGCGTCAACACCGCGATCTACTCGCCGTCGGGCGGCAATGTCGGCATCGCCTTTGCCGTTCCCGCTGCCACCGTCGAGAGCGTCGTCGCCTCGCTGAAGAAGGATGGTTCTGTCGCTCGCGGCTTCATTGGCGTCCAGATCCAGCCGGTCACGGCCGAAGTTGCTGACGCGATTGGTCTCAAGGAGCCGCGTGGCGCCCTGATCGCCGAGGCGCAGGCCAATGGTCCCGCCGCGAAGGCAGGCATCAAGCGTGGTGACACGATCATCGCCGTCAATGGCGAGAAGGTTGCCGACGCCCGCGATCTCTCCAAGAAGATCGCAGTCTTCGCACCGGGCACCAAGACGACCCTGACCGTTTGGCGTGAAGGCAAGGAGCGGGAGGTCAGCTTCGAGGTCGGCCGTCAGCCGGCCGCCTAAACAAGGTTGGGCAGGCTTCCTGGCTTTCAGTCGCCCCTGCCAGGTAAACCAGCCTTAACGCGGCAGGCCGGATGTATTCATCCGGCCTGCCGTTTTTCAGTTTCCTGAGGTAACCTGCCGTCATGCGACTCCTTATCGTTGAAGACGACGCCGAAGCGGCGGCCTATCTCGTCAAGGCCTTTCGCGAGGCTGGTCATGTTGCCGATCATGCCGCCGACGGCCTGCAGGGCTATGCGATGGCGGAGGGGGGCGGCTACGACGTTCTGGTGGTCGATCGCATGCTGCCGCGCCTCGATGGCCTGTCGCTGATCCGTTCGCTCAGGGAGCAGAACGATGCGACACCGGCGCTGATCCTGTCGGCGCTCGCGCAGGTCGATGATCGCGTGAAGGGCTTGCGTGCCGGCGGCGACGACTATCTGCCGAAGCCTTATGCCTTTTCCGAGCTGCTGGCGCGCGTCGAGGTGCTGTCGCGGCGGCGTGCGGCGCCCGCCTCGGAGCCGACGACCTATCGCGTCGGCGATCTCGTGCTCGACCGGCTGGCCCACCGGGTCACTCGCGGCGACAGCGAGATTCCGCTGCAGCCACGTGAATTCCGCCTGCTCGAGTATTTGATGAAGCATGCCGGGCAGGTCGTGACCCGCACGATGCTGCTTGAGAATGTCTGGGACTATCATTTCGATCCGCAGACCAACGTCATCGACGTGCATGTCTCGCGGTTGCGTTCGAAGGTCGACAAGGGTTTCGAGCATCCGATGATCCACACCATTCGCGGCGCGGGATACATGGTTCGTGACACGACCCGCTGACATCGTCTCGCCGGGCTCCGGCGCGTCTCAGGCTCCGAAGAGGAAGCAGCGCTTCCTGCCGAACCTGTTCCGCACCACCGCCTTCAAGCTGACCGCGATCTATCTCGTCATCTTCGCGCTCTTCGCCGGGTTCGTGCTCGGCTATGTCGCCTGGAACGCCAAGCGGCTGCTGGATGACCAGATCCGCTCGACGATCGATGCCGAGATCCAGGGGCTGGCCGAGCAGCAGCGCCTGGGGGGCATCAGGCGCCTCGTCAACATCATCGAGCGGCGCTCGCGCGCGCCGGGCGCTTCGCTCTATCTCGTGACGACGCCGGTCGGCGAGCGTCTGGCCGGGAATGTCGAGGCACTGCAGCCGGGCGCTCTCGACCTGCCGGGTGAGAGCGAGATCGAATATTCCCGCAGCAGCGATGCGCTCGACTCGCCGAGCCGCGCCATCGTTCGGGTCTTCGTGCTTCCAGCCGGCTTCAGGCTGCTCGTCGGCCGGGACCTCGAGGAACGGGACCGGCTGGGCGTGGTGATCCGACGGGCGGCCGGCTGGTCGCTTCTGCTCGTCTTCGTGCTGGGCTGCTTCGCGAGCTGGTTTGTGGCGCGGCGCGTGCTCAAGCGCATCGACGACATGACCGACACCGCGCAGACCATCATGGCGGGGGATCTCAAGGGACGGCTCGCGATCTCCGGTACCGGCGACGAGCTGGATCGGCTGGCGCTCAATCTCAATGCCATGCTGGACCGGATCGGCGAGTTGATGTCTGGCATGCAGGAGGTCTCCGACAATATCGCGCATGATCTCAAGACGCCGCTGACACGCCTGCGCAACCGGGCTGAGGAGGCGCTCCGGACCGCCCAGTCGCCGGACGAACTCCGCGGCGCACTGGATGCGTCCATCGACGAGGCCGACAATCTGATCCGCGTCTTCAATGCGCTGCTGATGATCGCGCGGCTGGAAACGGGGCGGATCAATGACAGCATGGCCGAATTGGATCTCTCGGAAGTCGTCTCGGGGCTCGCCGAGCTCTACGATCCCTTGGCGGAAGAGGCGGGCCTTGAGATCGTTACCGAGGTCACGCCTGACCTGCGCGTATTGGGCAATCGCGAGCTGATCGGACAGGCGCTCGCCAACCTCATCGACAATGCCCTGAAATATGGCAAGCCGACCGGGGATGCCGCTCCCGTCGTGCGCGTTGCCGCCGGTGTGGTCGGGCAACAGATCGAGCTCTCCGTGACCGATAATGGGCCAGGTATTCCCGAGGCCGACCGCGGTCGCGTTCTCGAGCGCTTCGTCAGGCTGGATCAAAGCCGCAGCAAGCCCGGCTTCGGGCTCGGCCTTTCGCTCGCGGCCGGCGTCGTCCGGCTCCATGGCGGCCAGATCAGGCTCGAGGACAATGCGCCGGGCCTGCGCGTCGTCATGCTGCTGCCGGAAGCGCCACCCAAGCCTGTGGAAACAGCCGGGGAAGGAGCGCTTCCCGCCTCGACAGCGCAGGCGAACCCTGCTGGCCTCCAGTCGGCTTGATCGGCGGGGTTATGCAATGGACGGGCAGCTTTGCGAGAGAGTGTCGAGCGCGCCCGTCCTGCCGGCGCGGGCCAAGGCCGATGCGCTCATCGCGCATGACCTGATCGACCGTCTGCGGGACGAGAAATCAGCCCAGGCGCTCGCCGCCCATTTCGCTGGATATCCGCGTTCGACCGAACTCGTCGCTGGTCTGCTGGCGCATTCGCCTTTTCTCGCGCAGGTCATGCGACTTGACCCCGAAGGGCTGCTCGCCTCGTTGACCTTGCCGCCAGAAGCGCGGCGGGACGCCCTGCTCAGCGATATCCAGGCGCTGGGTGCCGCCGCCGAATGCGAGACCGGCGAACTGATGCGGGGCTTGCGACGCTTTCGCCAGGCCATGGCGCTGCTCGTGGCGCTCGGCGATATCGGCGGCCTCTGGGATGTCGAGACGGTGACGGCCGCCTTGACCGCGACCGCCGACATGGCGGTGCGGCTGGCGGTTGCGCATGCGTTGCGGCAGGCCGCTGACCTCGGTCGGATTACACTGGCCGATCCAGGCAATCCAGGCCCGGGTTCGGGGCTCGTCGTGCTCGCGCTGGGCAAGCACGGCGCCGGCGAGCTGAATTACTCCTCCGACATCGATATCGTCGTCTTCTTCGATCCCGAAGCGGCCGAGGCCGCGGGCGTCGCCGAGCCGTCGAGTTTCTTCGTCAAGCTGACGCAACAGGTCGCCCGGATCATCCAGGAACGGACCCCGGACGGCTATGTCTTCCGCGTCGATCTCAGGCTGCGGCCCGATCCCGGCTCGACCCATGTCGCCGTCGCGCTGCCGACCGCTTATTCCTACTATGAGACCGTCGGTCAGAACTGGGAACGGGCGGCGATGATCAAGGCGCGCCCCGTGGCGGGCGATCTCGAACTCGGCCACCGCTTCATCCGCGATCTCGCTCCCTTCATCTGGCGCAAATATTTCGACTTCGCCGCGATCGCCGACATCCATGCGATGAAGCGCCAGATTCAGACGGTGAAGGGCCACGAGACCGTTGCGGTCGCCGGCCATAACGTGAAGCTCGGGCGCGGTGGCATCCGCGAGATCGAGTTCTTCGTGCAGACACAGCAGCTCGTCTTCGGCGGCAGGCGTCCGGCTTTGCGCGGTGCGCGGACCCTCGACATGCTGGCCGAACTGACCCGCGAAGGCTGGATCACGCCCCAGGCGCGCGACGAGCTCGGCGAATCCTATCGCTTCCTGCGCACGATCGAGCACCGCCTGCAGATGCGCAATGACGAGCAGACGCAGACTCTGCCGACGCAGAAGGCCGATCTCGAGGCCTTTGCCCGCTTCTGCGGCTATCCCTCGACGGCCGCTTTCGGCAAGGCGCTGACGGCTCATGCCAAGCGCGTCGAAGGTCATTATGGGCTGTTGTTCGAAGAAGGTCCGAGCCTGGCGAGCGAGGCCGGCACATTGAGCTTCACTGGCACCGAGCTTGATCCCGATACGCTGGAAACGCTGGGCAAGCTCGGCTTCCGCGCCCCGAAAACCGTGGCGGAGACCGTGCGCGGTTGGCATTTCGGCCGCCGGGCTGCCGTCACCAGTGCTCGCGCCCGCGAGGTGTTGACCGAGCTGACGCCGGCGCTGCTCGTGGCGCTGGGCCGCACGGCGGATCCCGATGGTGCGCTCGCCCATCTCGACAACGCCTTCGTGCGGATGCCGGCGGCTGTCGAACTGCTGACCCTGCTGCGTTCGCATGGCTCGCTGTTGACGATCTTCGCCGAGATTCTTGGCAGCGCCCCCCGCCTGGCCAAAGTCGCCGCCCTGCACCCGCATGTGCTCGATGGCGTCATCGACCCGGCCTTCACCTCATCCGTGCTCGATGGCGAGGCGGTTGCGCGGCGCATTCGCGCCGCGGTCGGCACGCCGCCGCCCAGCGTGGAAGACGGGCTCGATCGACTGCGCGATGCAGCCCGGCAGGAGAATTTCCTCGTCGGGGCGCGGCTGCTTTCAGGCGTCTATGCCGCCCAGCAGGCCGGTCAGGCCTATTGCGCGGTGGCCGATGCCTGCCTGTGCGTTGCCTTCGACGACACCAAGACGGCCTTCGCAGAAGACCATGGCGTGGTCGAGGGGGCGGAGACGGTGGTCCTCGGGCTCGGCCGGCTCGGGGCGGGCGAGCTGACGCCGTCCTCCGATCTCGACCTGATCCTGCTCTATGACCGGCCGGCTGCATCGGAGGCCAGCACCGGGCGCAAATCGCTCGATCCGGTGACCTGGCATATCCGCTTCACGCAGCGCCTCGTTGCGGCCCTGACGGTGCCGACGCGGCGTGGCACGCTCTACCAGGTCGACATGCGGCTGCGGCCCTCCGGCAACAAGAGCCCGGCCGCAACCCAGTTCGCCGGCTTCGAGGCCTATCACAGCGGCGAAGCCGAGATCTGGGAGGAAATGGCGCTGACGCGTGCCCGCGTGATCACCGGCGATGCTGGGCTCGCACGCCGCGCTGAAGCGGCGATCGCGGCCATCCTGGGCCGCAGCCGCGAGCCGGCCAAGGTCGCTGCCGCGGTTGCCGACATGCGGGCACTGATCGCCAGGGAGAAGGGTGAGAGCGATCCATGGGATCTCAAGCTCGCTGCAGGCGGGCTGACGGATCTGGATTTTCTGGCGCAGTTCCTGATCCTGGCTCACGCCAGCGCTCACCCCGGGCTTCTGGTGCGCGAGACCGCGTCGGTCTTCGTCGCTGCGCGCGAAGCCGGGCTGTTGGCGCAAGGGGATGTCTCGGTTCTGGTGGAGGCGCACCGTCTGATCGGCGACGTGCAGCTATGGCAGCGCTTCACCGTTGAGGAGGCTTTCGATCCGAAGGCGGTGCCGGAGCGTGTGCTGCGCCGGATCGCGACGGCCGTTGGCCGGCCGGATGCCAAGGTGCTGCGCGCAGAACTGGACGAAACGCGGAGCGCCGTGCGCGGGATCTTCAAGCGGGTGCTGGGCGCAGCCCGTCAGGGCTGAGGGAGGCTTACGCAGCCCGGGCGTTGATCCGCCCGGCACCCCCGTTCAGGGGCAGGTGCACCATCACGATCGTGCCGGCGCCGCTCGTCGAGCGCAGGCGCAGCGAGCCGCCATGGAGCTCCGTCAGGGACCGGGCGATGGCGAGACCGAGGCCGGAGCCGCCATGGCTGCGGATCAGCTCGCCCTCGACCTGCTCGAAGGGCCGGCCGATGCGGTCGATCTTCTCCTTCGGGATGCCGATGCCGGTATCCTCGACATAGATGTTGAGCGCGTCCGGCACCTGCCGCGTGCGGATGGCGACGCGCCCACCGGTGGGCGTGAACTTGATCGCGTTGTCGAGCAGGTTCTGAAGGATCTGATAGAGCGCATGCGGGTCGGCGACGAGGTGCAGGTTCTTGGCCCCCTCGACGGTCAGGGTGAGATCCTTGCGCGCGATCTGGTCCTGCGCCTCATGCACTGCTTCGGCCACGACGAGGTCGACCGCGACATCGGAGGCTTCCAGCCGGCGCTTGCCGGATTCCAGCCGCGACATGTCGAGGATGTCGTTGATGACGCTGAGCAGATAGCCGCCGCTGGTCCGGATGTCGCGGACATACTCGACATAGCGTTCGCTGCCGAGGGCGCCGAACATCCCGTTCTCCATGATTTCGGAGAAGCCGATGATGGCGTTGAGCGGCGTGCGCAGCTCGTGGCTCATATTCGCCAGGAATTCCGACTTGGCGCGGTTGGCGCTCTCGGCGGCAGCCTTCTGCTCGAGATAGCGCTCGGCGAGATCGGCGAGTTGCTGCGCTTGCGCTTCGAGCTTCTGGCGCGAGGCCTTGAGATTGGTGACATGCATCAGGAGTTCGTGCTCGGACTGGGTCAGCCGCTCTTCCTGCTGCTTCAGCGTGGTGATGTCGGTGCCGACCGAAACCGAGCCGCCATCCTTCGTGCGGCGTCCGTTGATCTGGAGCCAGCGTCCATCGGAGAGGCGCGCTTCATAGGAGGTGCCGTTCTCGCGGGAGTGGCGGGTCGGCTCGCGGTCGATATTGGGCTGGGCGCTGAGGCTCATCACCTCTTCGTGGCTGACGCCCCGGTGGACGGCTTCGGCGGAAAGTTGGTGCAATTGCTGGTATTTGGCGTTGCAGAGCACGAGACGGTTGTCCGCGTCCCAGAGCACGAAGGCTTCCGAGATGGCTTCGACGGCATCGCGCAGGCGGGCATCGGCTGTTGCGGTCTGCTCGGCCATGCGGCGTTGCTCGGAGATGTCGACGGCGATGCCGACGAGGTGCTGCGAATGGGTGCGCCGGTCGGTGACCAGCTCGGCGCGGGCCTTGAGCCAGACCCAGCCCCCATTGACGTCGCGAACCCGGAATTCCTGGTCGAGATGGTCGGCCTCGCCGCGGCTGATCGCGTCTGCGAGCGCGTAGAGATCGACATCGGCCGGATGGATGAAGGCATTGACCTCGCCGAAGGACATGAAGTCGCCAGCACGGTCATAGCCGAGCATCGCATACATCGAATCCGACCAGTAGATGCGGCCGCGCGCGAGGTCCCAGTCCCAGAGGCCGCAATGGCCGCGGTTGAGCGCGGTATCGATACGCTCCCGCACGCAGTCGCAATCCTCGTCGGCAGCGCGGGCGCGCTTCGACTGCATCAGGAAGGCGACGGTCAGCGCGGCAAGGACCAGCGCCGCCGAGCCGAACAGGATGGTGAGCGCACGACTGCGCTCATTCCAGAGCGACAGCACCCGCGACGCGGGCTGCAGCACCGCAACCTGGCCGAGCGGGGCGGCGAGGTTGCGGACGGTCGCGAAGGTCTCCAGGCCGCCTGGGAGAACGATCTTCATGACGCCGGCCCGGTCGCCGAACACGGTCAGCGGCTGGGTCTGGCCAAGGAAGTCGACCAGCGTGCGCCGGGCCTGGCCAATCACCGGCTCGCTGGCGATGACCTGACCGCCGGCATCGCTGACATGGACGAGGCGACCGCGTGACGACAGGTGCTTGGTCGCAAGTGCGGCAAGAACAGTCGCAGGTGCCGCATCGATCTTTGTCGCGATGTCGAGCTCTCGCGCGATCAGTGACGCAACGAGGTCAAGATCAGATATCGCATCCGACAATGCATCGTCGCGCATCGCGGAGGTCTGGATATAGGCGCCGGCACCGAAGAGGACGAAAAAGCCGAGGACGAGGGCAGGGATGACTTTGCGAAAGGTCGGCTCAGCCTTCTCAAACCGCTGGTAGAGCGGATGAGTCAGCGATCTTGCGACACCCAGAATCGTGCCTGCGCGCGTTGCCGCGCAGGTCGCGTTCGCACGCGCCATGCCCGTCCCCCTTCGGATAACAGTACCGTCAGTAAGATCGGGAGACGTGCCGCATCCCCTCGAATCACCGCCAGTTGAATCCGACCGAATCGGTTTGTCTAGCTTTGAGTTGAATCAGGGCCTCATAATTCACCCTATGGTTGTAGCAATTCATAGAATGAATCTTGTGCGGGTAATAAATCGTTAATGAACTGGACAGGCGGCGCGCGCCCCGCCTCTCAGGCGAGTGCGCGCTCCGCGATATCGGCGACGTCCCGCGACAGATTGGGGGTGCGCGACACCATGGTGAGGGCCGCATGAGCGAGGCTGCGACGGCCCGGCTCCAGCGTGCGCCAGGTCTTGAAGGAACCGAGCAGGCGCGAGGCGATCTGGGGGTTGGTCCGATCGAGCGCGATCACGATATCCGCGACGAAATCATAGCCGGCGCCATCGGCTCGGTTGAACTGCGTCAGGTTGGCGGCGAAGCCGCCGATGAGCGAGCGGACGCGGTTCGGGTTGCCGAGCGAGAAGGTCGGGTGCCGCATCAGGTCCTTGACGCGGTCGAGCGTGCCGGGCTCGGCGATCAGTGCCTGCGCCATCAGCCATTTGTCGAGCACGAGCGGCTCAGCCGCATAGCGCTCTGCAAAGCGCCGGATCAGGGCTTCGCGAGCCTCGCCCGGGATCAGTGTCATGGCTGCGAGTGCCGCAAGCCGGTCGGTCAGGTTGTCGGCGGCGCTGAACTGCGTATCTGCGAGGCGCGCGCTCGTCTCGGGAGCGCCGATGGCGAGCAGTCCCAGCGCTTCATTGCGCAGCGCCCGTCTCCCGGCTGCCGTGGCATCGGGAGAATAGAGGCTCTTATCGTCAAGCGCGTCGCGCAGGCTCGAAAGCCTGTCGGCGAGGGCCTTGCCGATCTGTGCCGAGAGTGCGCGGTGGGCCGCATGGATCCTGTCGGGATCGACATCTCGACCGATCTCACGGGCGATATCGGCGGCGGCGGGCAGGCGCAGCACCTGGGCGGCAAAGGCAGGGTCGGCGAGCGCATGATCGCGCAGGAAGGCGTCGAGCGCTCCGGCGAGCTCCGTGGCCTTGTCAGCAAGCCCGGCCGCGCTGAGGGCTCCGCGCCCGGCGCGGGTCAACGCGCGCGTCGCGACCGTTTGGAGCGCCTGCCAGCGATTGAACGAATCGCTGTCTGCCGAGAACAGGCGCAGCAGATCGGCATCGGCAAGATCGAGCTCCAGCCGCGCCGGGGCCGAAAAGCCGCGCAGCAGGGACGGGATCGGCGCTTCATCCAGGCCCGTGAAGGTCACCGACAGCGACGGTTGGTCGAGCACGATGAGGCCGTCTCCGGCATAGGCATTCGAGTTGCTGTGGAGCGGCAGGTCGCCGGCCGTGCCGACGAGGCCGAGCGCGATCGGCAGCACTACGGGCGCCTTCTGGGGTTGGCCGGGCGTCGGTGGCGTGCTCTGGGCGAGGTCGAGCGTATAGCTCCTTGCGGTAGCATCGTAGCGGCCGGAGGCGAGGATCGTTGGGGTGCCCGCCTGTTCGTACCAGCGCGCGAAATGGCTGAGATCCTGGCCCGAGCTCTCGGCGAAACAGGCCAGAAACTCCTCGATCGTCGCAGCGGTGCCGTCGCAGCGCTCGAAATAGAGATCCATGCCGCGCCTGAAGGCCTCGTCGCCGATCAGGACCTTGAGCATGCGGATCACCTCCGCGCCCTTCTCATAGACGGTCGGCGTGTAGAAGTTATTGATTTCCTTGTAGGCGCGCGGTCTGACGGGGTGGGCGAGGGGCCCTGCATCCTCGGAGAACTGGGTTGCGCGCAGGGTCCGCACATCGGCGATGCGCTTCACCGGGCGGGAGCGCTCGTCGGAGGAGAATTCCTGGTCGCGGAAGACCGTGAGACCTTCCTTCAGGCATAGCTGAAACCAGTCGCGGCAGGTGATCCGGTTACCGGTCCAGTTGTGAAAATACTCGTGCGCGATGATCGCCTCGATGCTGGCATAATCGCCATCACTGGCGGTCTGCGGATCGGCCAGCACATATTTGTCGTTGAAGATGTTGAGGCCCTTGTTCTCCATCGCGCCCATGTTGAAATCCGACACGGCGACGACGTTGAACACGTCGAGATCATAGTTCCGGCCGAAGACACGTTCGTCCCAGCGCATGCAGCGCACCAGCGAGTCCAGCGCCCAGCCGGCGCGGCTGCTCTTGCCGGGCTCGACATAGACGGCAAGCTCGACCTTGCGGCCATCGGCGGTGACATAGTCCTCGCGGACATGGTCCAGCCTGCCGCCGACCAGGGCAAACAGATAAGCGGGCTTGGGATGGGGGTCGTGCCAGACTGCGAAATGCCGGTCGGTGCCGGCGACGTCCCCGGTCGCGACACGGTTGCCGTTCGAGAGCAGGACCGGAGCCTCGGCCTTCTTCGCCTCCAGGCGCACGGTGTAGACAGACATCACGTCGGGGCGGTCGAGGAAATAGGTGATCCGGCGGAAGCCATCCGCCTCGCACTGGGTGCAGTAGACGTTGGACGAGCGATAGAGCCCCATCAGCTTGGTGTTGGCCGAGGGGTTCAGTACCGTCTCGATGGTGAGGGTGAAGCCGCGCTGCGGCGGCGCGAGCACGGTCAATCCCTGCGGCGTGGCGCTGTAGGCAGCCGTATCCAGCGTGGTTCCATCGAGCTTGAGCGAGACCAGCGTGAGCTCGTCCCCGTCGAGGACCAGTGCCGATCCCGGCTGCCCGGCCGGATTCGGCCTGAGGCCAAGCTGGGCCCGTACCTTCGTTTCATGCGCATCGAGAACGAAGTCGAGATCGACCGTATCGATCAGCCAGTCGGAGGGACGATAATCCTCGAGACGGATCAGGGGGGTATCTTCGGCGCGCATGGACAACCCTGGCGAAAACGAGATCTGAGCCTTGTCTGTAGCCCGAGCCCCCTTCCGCTGAAAGTCCGTGTGCGCTGATCAGGCAGGCTGGCGCAGATGCGCAGGCTCGGCATGACTGACCAGCCGGCAGACCTGCGGGCGCGCGATCCGGACAGCGCGCTCGATCGCGTCGACCGCAGCATGGACCGCCGCGACGTCGAGCGCCGGATCGACGCGGCAGTGATAATTCACCACGAGACCGTTCGGGGTCTGGCGCACGCGGACGCTGTGGATGTCGTGGATCGGGCCGTCGAGTCCCGCGGCCTCCTTGGCAAGCGCCTTGCCGATATCCTCCACCGCGTCCCATGCGGCATTGTGGCCCGGGGGCGTGCCGGTTTCCATGGGCTCGATATGGGTCTCGACCTCTGTCTCGCCGCCGAACTCGGCGCGGATCGCGGTCTCGAGCCGGGTCGCGATCTCATGCGCCTCGCCGAGCGGCAGCCGGGAATCGACCTCCATATCGAGGCTGACCGAGAGTCGGTCGCCGATGCTGTGCACGGTGACGTGGTGCACCGGGATCTTGAGTTTGAGTGCGATCAGCAGAACCCGCTCGAGCGCGGTCTCGTCATCGACCTGGATCGGGTTGGCGGTGACGGTGATCTCGGCCCCTGGCTCGACCTCGCGCAACGCCAGCACGAGCGCGTCCTTGATGGCGACGACGCGGTCGAGCGGGAGCGTCCGCGAGACGCGAATTCCGATCTCGCCATGGGTCTGGCCGCCCGAAGGCCGGACCTTCAGCCATTCCACGGCGACGACGCCGGGCACGGCCCCGGCTGCGGCTGTCAGGCGCTCGCTCAGCCCGGCGGGGGCAGCGTCGAGCAATGTATTGATCGTGCGGCGCCCGAGCTTGAAGGCGGAATAGGCCATGAAGGCCGCGATCGCGAAGGCGGCGATCGTGTCGGCCCGCCCAAAGCCGAACCAGGCGGCGATGAGGCCGACGAGAACCAGTGCCGAGCCGACGAAATCCGCCGAAAAATGCGTCGCTTCGGCGGCCAGGGCCTCGCTGCCCGTTTCCGCCGCAACCTTGCGCAGCGAGTGCCAGCGGATCGCGTCGACGATCATCGAAAAGAGGATGACGCCGAGCACGATGGGCGTGACGGTAACGGCGTCGACTGTACCGCTCCACAGCCGGCTGATCGCCTCCCAGAGGATCGCGCCGGCCAGCGTAAAGAGGATCGCGGTCTCGACCAGCGCCGCCAGCGCCTCGACCTTGCCATGGCCGTAATGGTGTTCCGCATCGGCCGGCTTGTCGGCCGCGCGCACCGCGAACCAGGTGAACAGAGTCGAGCCGATATCGATCAGCCCCTGCAAGGCGTCGGTCAAAAGGGCGAGCGAGCCGGAGAGGATCGCGGCGATGCCCTTGGCTCCGGTCAGCAAGAGCGTCGCCATCACCGACAGCAAGGCAGCACGCTGCTTGATGCTGGAAATTGTTGCGGCGTCGGGGCGTTTCGTGTCCACGTCTTGCGTTCTCGTCATGGCCCGCCTCGCGCGCCGCCTCTTGGAAAGCAGAGCGTCTGGCCCGATTTAGGAGCGAGATCAACCCGGCCGAACAAGGGGAGCCCAAAGCATGCGATATCTCCACACCATGGTGCGTGTCACCGATCTCGACGCGTCACTCGATTTCTACGTGAACACGTTCGGCCTTGTCGAAACCCGCCGCATCGAAAATGAGAAGGGACGCTTCACACTGGTCTTCCTGGCAGCGCGCGATGACGCCGCCGACGCCAAGGGCGCCGAAGGCAGCCGTGGCCGCCCCACGCTGGAGCTGACCTATAACTGGGATCCGGAAGCTTATACGGGCGGCCGCAATTTCGGTCACCTCGCCTATGAGGTCGACGATATCTACGCGACCTGCGACAAGCTGATGAAGGCGGGCGTCACGATCAACCGCCCTCCGCGCGACGGAAACATGGCTTTCGTCCGCTCGCCCGACAATATCTCGATTGAGCTCCTGCAGAAGGGGCCTGCCAAGGCGCCGGCCGAGCCGTGGGCGAGCATGCCGAATACCGGGGTATGGTGAGGGCACACGCGCCTTGCCGTTGAGCGCGGCGATGAAATCGGGCACGAGAGGGCGCGGCTTCGGCCGCGTTTCCTTGCCGGTGGTGTGATGCCCATGACCAAGCCTGCTCTCGCCGCGACCCTTTCGGACGGCACGCCGATCCACGACATCGTGCTTCGCTCGCCCGACGGGGCCGAGGCGCGTGTCATGGACTGGGGGGCGACGCTGCGCGATCTGCGCGTGCCGCTGCACAGCGGCCAGCCCCAGCGTGTCGTACTCGGGCTCGCCGATCCCGCCGACTATCCCCAGCACGCCTCACATATGGGCGCGATTGCCGGACGCTTCGCCAACCGCATTGGTGGCGGGCGCTTCACACTCGACGGCAAGACCTATCATTTGCCTCTGAACGAGAACGGCCGGCATTCGCTGCATGGTGGCGGGCAGGGTTTTGGCAAGCGGCCCTGGACGATCCTGCATCATGACGCGGCAAGCGTGACGCTGGCCCTGGTCTCGCCTGACGGCGATGCCGGCTATCCCGGTGCGCTGAATCTCTGGTGCCGCTACAGCCTGGTCGGGGCAGCGACGCTGCGCATCGAACTCACCGCCACCACCGATGCGCCGACGATCGTCAATCTCGCGCATCACTCCTATTTCAAGCTCGATGATGGTCCCGATATTCTCGACCACGAGCTCGAGGTCCGCGCCAATCTGATGACGCCGGTCGACGCCGACCTGATCCCGGACGGATCGCTCGTTCCGGTTGTCGGCACGCCCTTCGATTTTCGCAAGCCGCGCGCGATCCGCTTCGCAAACCCCGACGGCACGCGCTTCTGGTTCGATCACGACTATGTCCTGCTCCGCGACCAGTGTGAGCCGAGCGTGCTCGCCGGGCTGACGCTCGCCCATGCCGCGACCTTGCGTTCGCTGCGCAGTGGGCTCGCGATGCAGCTCTGGACGACGGAGCCTGCGCTCCAAGTCTATGACGGCTTCAAGCTCAACACCTCCGTGGCGGGGCTCGATGGCCAGCCCTATGGTCCGAATGCCGGTATTGCGCTGGAACCCCAGCACGTGCCGGACTCACCCAATCTGCCGCATTTTCCCACGACCGTGCTGCGCCTCGGCGAGGTTTACCGGCAGGTCAGCGAATATCGCTTCAGCGGTTGAAATCCATGGCAGGCGTCTTCAGTCTCGGCATCGCAACCCTCGACTATGTCTACAGCGTCGAGACCATGCCGACGCGTGGCGAGAAATATCGCTCACGCGATCTGGCGGTGGTCGGCGGCGGCTGCGCCGGCAATGCCTCGGTCGCCATCGCGCGGCTCGGCGGTCAATCCTGGCTGGCGACCCGGCTCGCGGACGACCGTGTCGGCGACGAGATCGTGGCTGAGCTCGCAGACGAGGGCGTCGATACCCGCTTTGCCTTGCGCGCCGTGGGGTTGCGCTCACCGGTTTCAGCCATTCTTGTCGATGCCGCTGGCGAACGCATGGTCGTCTCCTATTCCGATCCGGCGATGCCGGAGAGCGCCGATTGGCTCCCGAAGACCCTGCCGGATGGGGCGAAGGCCGTGCTCGCCGACACGCGCTGGGGCGAGGGAGCGCTCGCGGCGCTGAGGCTTGCGCGCCAGGCCGGTATTCCAGGCCTGCTCGACGGCGACCGCAGGCCGCCGCATCCCGATCTCGTGGCGACCGCAAGCCATGTCGCCTTCAGCGCCCAGGCCTTGCGTGAGATCTCGGGGGAGGTGGATCCGCGCCTTGGCCTCGCCCGGATCGCGCAAGGGTCAGCGACCTGGCTTGCCGTTACGCTCGGCAAGGAGGGGGTGCTCTTCATCGAAAATGGCGAAGTCGCGCATCTGCCGGCCTTCGCGGTCGAGACCGTCGACACGCTTGGCGCAGGGGATGTCTGGCACGGGGCCTTTGCGCTGGCGCTGGCGGAGGAACAGGACGAGCGCGACGCCATCCGCTTCGCGTCGGCGGCCGCTGCGATCAAATGTACGCGCTTTGGCGGTCGCGCTGGCGCGCCGACGCGCGGCGAGGTGATGCGCTTTCTGATCGAAACGGGCCCCGGCTGAAGCGACGCCCGCGGAACGGGCATCGCCTGCCTGAAATTTGGGCGGCGCTGACGGCGCCGCCTCTTGCCCGTCGAGGCCGCAGGCGGAGAATGGCTCAGGTTCATTCGCGCCAGGGCCTTCGATGTTCGCGCCGCCGTTTCCGGCCTCCGCCGATCCGCTGTTGCCGGCCTATGTGAGGGCCAATGGCGGCGTGCGGCTGCGTTTCGCCAGGGTCGGCGAAGTGACGCGCCGGCTCGAGCTCGCCGAGTCCGGCGGCTACCGCGCCCGCTTCCCCGACACCTTCGCCTCAACCTGCGAGGCCGTGCTGATCAACACCGGCGGCGGCATGGCCGGCGGCGACGCGATGCGGGTCGATGCTGCCATCGAGGCGCAGGCCGAGGCGGTCATCACCACGCAGGCGGCCGAGAAGATCTATCGCAGCCAAGGCGCTGACACGCGGATCGAGACCAGTCTCTCGGTTGCTGCCGGAGCGGCCCTCGCCTGGCTGCCGCAGGAGAGCATCCTGTTCTCGGGCGCTCGCCTCGCCCGGAACCTGACGATCGACCTCGCCACCGACGCGCGCCTCGTCGCCTGTGAATCGATCGTCTTCGGCCGCATCGCCATGGGCGAGACGATGCAGCGCGGTGCCATTCACGACCGCTGGCGCATCCGTCGCGATGGCCGCCTGATTTTCGCTGACGAGCTTCGCCTTGACGGTAAGGTCGCCGCCACGCTGGAGCGGCCTGCCATTGCCGCCGGGGCGCGGGCCGTCGCAACCGTGATCGCCGCCGGCCCGGAACATCCCGCCAGGCTCGATGAACTTCGGGTGCTACTTGCCGAGGATCCCGCCTGTGTCAGCGTCGAGGCCGGGGCCGGGCTTGTCTCCGGCCTTCTCGTCATTCGCCTTCTCTCCCGCGATGCCCAGGCGCTCCGTCGCGCCCTCGTCATGCTGCTTCGGCATGTCACGGGGCGTGCGCTGCCGCGCACATGGTCCACGTGAGGAGAGCACCATGCTGGCGATCCAAGGCCTGAAATGCATTTATGACACCGGCTCGCGGGGCTGGGCGGTCGAACTCGCGCTTGCTGGCGAGGGGGAAACCGTCACGCGTCGCTTTGACGTCGACGGGCCCGATCATGCCGAGATGCTGATCGACGCCTTCGAGGAATCCACCACGAGCAGCTTCGATCCCGCCACCGGCGAGATCGTCTTCGCCTATGAATACGCCGATCTCGACCTCGATGAGGACGAGGCGGAAGACGAGGACGACGAAGAGGTCGAGACCTCGGAAGACGAGTCCGAAGAGGACGAGGAAGACGAGAAGGAAAAGGCATGAACCTGACGCCGCGCGAAAAGGACAAGCTGCTCGTCGCCATGGCTGCCATGGTGGCGCGGCGAAGGCTGGAGCGCGGCGTCAAGCTCAACTATCCGGAGGCCGTGGCGCTCATCACCGATTTCGTGGTCGAGGGTGCGCGCGACGGTCGCTCTGTCGCCGAGCTGATGGAGGCCGGCGCCCATGTGATCTCGGCCGACCAGGTCATGGACGGCATCGCCGAGCTGATCCATGACGTGCAGGTCGAGGCGACCTTTCCCGATGGGACCAAGCTCGTCACCGTGCATGAGCCGATCCGCGGCTCGGCTGGGCGTCTGAAGCCCGGCGAAGTAACGACACTGCCCGGCGACCTCATTCTCAATGAAGGTCGCGAGAGCCTGATGCTCGCGGTTGCCAATACCGGCGACCGGCCGATCCAGATCGGCTCCCACTATCATTTCTTCGAGGCAAATCCCGCGCTCTCCTTCGAACGCGAGAGGGCGAGGGGCTTTCGTCTCGATATTCCGGCGGGAACGGCGGTGCGCTTCGAGCCCGGCCAGACCCGCGAGGTCAGGCTCGTGGCGCTCGGCGGCAAGCGCGAGGTCTATGGCTTCCGGCAGGAGATCATGGGTAAGCTCTAGCGAGACCGATGCCGGTGCGGGGTGAGAGTGCCGATGACCGAAATCGCAGAGAAACCGTCACAACAACTAGCCGCGAACGGAAAGAAGCGCGGGACCTGCGCCATTTCGGGCGTCGAGACCAGCCGCAAGAACCTCGTCCCGCTCGCCACGCTGCGTCCTTCGCTGGCCGAGCGCATCCAGTCCGATTTTCCGCAGCTCACCGAGCAGAGCCTGATCAGCAAGACGGAGCTCGCGCGCTACCGCACGCGCTATGTCGAGGAAATCCTGCGCGAGGAGCATGGCGAGTACACGGAGCTCGACCGTGAAGTCGTCGAAAGCATCGCCAAGCAGGACACCATCGCGGCGAATGTCGAGGACGATTTCGAGGAGCAGCGCACGGTAGGGCAGCGCCTCTCCGACGGTCTCGCCGCTTTCGGCGGCTCCTGGGCCTTCCTGATCAGCTTTGGAGTGGTGCTGGCGATCTGGATGATGATCAATGTCGTGGAAGGGATGGACAAGGCGTTCGACCCCTATCCCTTCATCCTGCTCAACCTCGTTCTCTCCTGCATCGCGGCGATCCAGGCTCCGATCATCATGATGAGCCAGAAGCGGCAGGAGCAGAAGGATCGCCTGCGCTCGTTCAACGACTATCAGGTCAACCTCAAGGCCGAACTCGAGATCCGCCATCTCCACGAGAAGATCGACCATCTGATCACCCGGCAATGGCAGCGGCTGGCCGAGATCCAGCAGGTCCAGCTCGAGATGCTGCAGGAAGAGAGCCTGCGCGCTGCCCGCCGCCGCAAGCCCGCGGGCGCGAAGGCCAAGACGAAGCGGCGCGCTGAGGACCGGCAGGCCAAGTCGGAGCCCGATGCATCGGCCTGAGAATTGCTAACACGTCGCAAGAACCGACCAGGGACTTCGAGATGCCCTTTCCCTTTCCGCGCAATGCCTATGCCGCCATGTTCGGCCCCACGACCGGCGATACGGTGCGCCTCGGCGACACCGAACTCGTCATCAAGGTCGAGAAGGACTTCACCACCTATGGCGAGGAGGTGAAGTTCGGCGGCGGCAAGGTCATTCGCGACGGCATGGGCCAGAGCCAGGTCAGCAATGCAGCTGGTGCGGTCGACACCGTCATCACCAACGCGCTGATCCTCGACCATTGGGGCATCATCAAAGCCGATATCGGTATCCGGGCCGGGCGCATCTGCGCCATCGGCAAGGCCGGCAATCCAGATATCCAGAACGGGTTCGGGAACTTCGATCCGTCCGAGACCATCATCGTTGGTCCCGGAACCGAGGTCATCGCCGGCGAAGGCAAGATCATCACCGCCGGCGGCTTCGACAGCCATATCCACTATATCTGCCCGCAGCAGATCGAGGACGCGCTGATGAGCGGCCTCACCACGATGCTGGGCGGCGGCACCGGCCCGGCCCATGGCACGCTCGCGACGACCTGCACGCCCGGCCCCTGGCATCTCGGCCAGATGATCAGGGCGGCCGACGCCTTCCCGATGAACCTCGCCTTCGCCGGCAAGGGCAATGCAGCGCTGCCGGGCCCGTTGACGGAGATGATCGAGGCCGGCGCCTGCGCGCTGAAGCTGCATGAAGACTGGGGTACGACACCGGCGGCGATCGACAACTGCCTGTCCGTCGCCGACGACTACGACATCCAGGTGATGATCCACACCGACACGCTGAACGAGAGCGGTTTCGTCGAGGACACGATCGCGGCTTTCAAGGGCCGCACGATCCACGCCTTCCACACCGAGGGGGCCGGCGGCGGCCATGCGCCCGACATCATGAAGGTGGCGGGCCTGCCCAATGTGCTGCCGTCCTCGACCAACCCGACGCGGCCCTTCACGGTCAACACGCTCGACGAGCATCTCGACATGCTCATGGTCTGCCATCATCTCTCGCCCTCTATCCCTGAGGATCTCGCCTTCGCCGAAAGCCGCATCCGCAAGGAGACGATCGCCGCCGAGGACATCCTGCACGATCTCGGCGCGCTCTCGATGATGTCCTCGGATAGCCAGGCCATGGGGCGCATCGGCGAGGTCGTGACCCGGACCTGGCAGACCGCGCACAAGATGAAGGTGCAGCGCGGCCCGCTGCCGCAGGACGCCGGCACTGGCGCCGATAATTTTCGCGCCAAGCGCTATGTCGCGAAATACACGATCAATCCGGCGATCGCGCATGGCATCTCGCGCCATATCGGCTCGGTCGAGATCGGCAAACTCGCCGATCTCGTGCTCTGGTCGCCGGCCTTCTTCGGCGCCAAGCCCGATCTCGTCCTCAAGGGCGGCATGATCGCGGCAGCGCCCATGGGCGATCCCAACGCCTCGATTCCGACACCGCAGCCGGTGCATTACCGCCCGATGTTCGGCGCCTTCGGCAAGGCCGTGACCACGACATCGCTGCTCTTCGTCTCGCAGGCCGCGATGGCCAATGGCCTCAGGTCCCGCCTCGGTACGGACAAGGAGATGGTCGCGGTCGAGAATACGCGCGGCGGCATCTCCAAGAAGAGCATGATCCACAACGACGCGACGCCCGACATCCAGATCGATCCGGAAACCTACGCGGTGGTGGCGGATGGCGAGTTGCTGGTTTGCGAGCCTGCCAGGGAATTGCCGCTGGCGCAGCGCTATTTCCTGTTCTGAGCGATTGGGGGGGCGCCTTGCACTGTGGACCGCAGGGGGCTGCGCCGCTCCCGTATTGACTAGGCCGCTCGCGCATTCTTTCTTCGTCGGCAAATCAATTTGTCAGGCAGGCAAGTTGCCAGGGAGAGAGCTCGTGTCCGGTTTCCGTTTCGCTCGCCAGGCGTCGTTCTGGCTCGCCAGTGCTGCGCTTCTGGCCTCCTATCAGCCCGCCGCGGCGCAGGGGCAGGTCACGGTCTATTGCTCGATTCTCGAAGAGCAGTGCCGTGAGGGCGCGACGATGTTCGAGCGCGCCACCGGCATCAAGGTCTCGATGGTGCGCAAGAGCACGGGCGAGGTCTATGCGCAGGTCAAGGCTGAAGCCTCCAATCCGCGTGGCGATGTCTGGTGGGGCGGCCCCGGGGAGCCGCATCTGCAGGCTGCGGAGGAGGGGCTGCTCGACGAGTATCGTTCGCCCAAGCTCGCCGAGCTGCATGACTGGGCGCAGCGCCATGCCGAGCAGTCGAAATTCCGCACCTCCGGCATTTATCTCGGAGCGCTCGGCGTCGGCTATAACACCGAGATGCTGAAGAAGAAGGGTTTGCCCGAGCCGAAATGCTGGGCGGACCTGCTCGATCCGGCCTATCGCGACGAGGTCCAGATTGCCGATCCGAGCTCGTCCGGCACGGCCTACGTCTTCCTCGCGACCACCGTGCAGCGCCTCGGGGAGGAGAAGGGCTTCGACTATCTCAAGGCCCTGCACAAGAACATCAACCAGTACACCAAGTCCGGCATTGCGCCGGTCAAGGCGACGGCATTGGGCGAGACGGCGATCGGCATCGCCTTCATCCACGACATGCTGACGCAGAAGTTGCAGGGGGCGCCGATCAAGACCGTCGCGCCCTGCGAAGGCACGGGCTACGAGACGGGCTCGGTCTCGATCATCAAGGGCGGCAGGAACGCCGAGGCGGCGCGCCGTTTCATCGATTTCACGCTCTCGCCCGAGGCGCAGAACATCAACGCCAAACTCAAGATCAACTCGATCCCGTCGAACAGGAACGCCGAACTCTCTCCCGACGCGCCAAAATTCTCGGAGATCAAGCTGATCGACTACGATACGCCGCGCTGGGGCAGCCCGGCCGAGCGCTCGCGCCTGCTGAAGAAGTTCGACACCGAGGTGAAGGCGCTGCCGCGGTAAACGCGGCGATATCCGGCTCCTCGCCTTCGCAAGCGCACCGCGCGCCGCCGGACCCTCTGCGCTGTTCAGCTGCGGAGGGAGCGGCGGCTGGTGCATCCAGCCGGCTGGCGCGCGCGTATTCCCTCCGGGCGCGTGAAGCGCCCAGAGGCAAGTGAGGAGAACGCGGTATGTCGGATCCGGTCATCGTCATTGCGCGGGCGCGCATCCGCCCCGAAACCCGCGCAGCCTTTGTCGCTGCGGCGCAGGACTGTATCGCTGCGACGCGTCGCGAACATGGCTGTCTCGCCTATGACATGCATGAGAGCATCATGGAGCCTGGGTATTTCGTGTCGGTGGAGAGCTGGGAGCAGCGCGAGCATATCGACCGCCACCTGCAGCAGCCGCATCTTCAGGCATTCCTCGAGATCGCGGGGGCTTGCGTCACGACGCCTCCGGTGATCGAAGTGGTCGAGCCGCGATCGGTCGATCGCCTCTGATCCATTTCGTTGTCACGGGTACCATCATGCTGCGCGCCACCTCCGTCGTCCGCAAGGCCGCGGTCAAGCAGGACAAGGTCGTCGAGACCCTGACGCTCGACCATGAGGATCGCAATCGCCGCCGCATCGCGCTGAAGGGCGATGGCGGGCGCGAGATCCTGCTCGATCTCGACAAGCCGACGGTTCTGAACGATGGCGATGCCGTGAAGCTCGAGGATGGCGGCCTGGTCCTGATCAGGGCCGCTGCGCAGAGCCTGCTCGAAGTGCGGGCCGAGAACCCGCTGCGGCTGATGCGCGTCGCCTGGCATATCGGCAACCGGCACACGCCCGCGGAGATCACGGCGGACGCGATCTATATCGAGAACGACCATGTCCTCGCCGAGATGGTCCGGGGTCAGGGCTGCGCCATGAGCGTGGTCGAGCGCCCGTTCCAGCCCGAGCGCGGCGCCTATGATCACGGTCACGACCATGATCACGATCACGGTCATGACCACGATCACGCGCATGACGCATCCTGCGGCTGCGGGCACGATCACGGCCACGCTCATCACGACAAGGGACACGTTCACGCCGGCCATGATCATGCTCACGATCACCATGGCCACGACCACCATGAGAGCAAGCGTGATGATCACGCGAACCACGCCCAAGCTCATGCGCATTCCCACGCCCATGGCGCGGATTGCGGCTGTGGTCACGACCACAGCCATGGCGATCATGATCATAAGCATGACCACGGCCACCATCATGGCGCCGAACACGCGCACAAGGGTCACAAGCACGACCATTGAGGGCTGATGTCGCACGCCCATCTGCCGTTGATGGTCTGGCTTTCGCCGTCCTTCCCGGTCGGCGCCTTTGCTTATTCGCATGGGCTGGAATGGGCCTTCGAGGCCGGCGACCTCACCAATGCCGACACGCTTCGCGATTGGCTCGATGCGCTCGTCGGCCACGGCTCGCTCCATAACGACCTCGTCCTGTTCACGTGCGCCTACAACGCGCTTGGGGCTGAGGACGACGCGGCGCTGAGCGAGGTGGCGGAACTGGCCCTGGCGCTGGCGAACTCCGCGGAGCGCCGGCTGGAAACGGTGACGCAGGGCAATGCGTTCGTGGCGGCCGTTCGTGCCGCCTGGCCTTGCGGGGCATGTGATCGGCTCCGCGCTGCCTGGGAGGGCGATATCGCCTATCCCATCGCTGTCGCGTCCGCCGCCAGCGGCCATGACGTGCCGCTGCGCCCGGCGCTGGAAGCCTACAGCCTCGCCTTTGTCGCCAATCTGGTTTCGGCCTCGGTCAGGCTCGGCATCGTCGGACAGACCGACGGGCAGAGGATCACGGCTAGGCTGGTGCCGTCCTTGCATGCGGCTGCCACGCGCGCGGAAACCGCGACGCTCGCTGATCTCGGCGGCTGCGCGCTGCGCTCGGACCTTGCGTCCCTGCGCCACGAAACCCAGTATTCGAGGCTGTTCCGCTCATGACCCGCTCTCCTCACGGCCCCTTGCGCGTCGGCATCGGCGGCCCGGTCGGTTCCGGAAAGACCGCCCTGATGGAGGTGCTCTGCAAGCGCATGCGCGATCGTTACGATCTCTGCGCCATCACCAATGACATCTACACCAAGGAGGATGCGCGTCTCCTGACCGTCGCGGGAGCTCTGCCCGAGGAGCGCATCATGGGCGTCGAGACCGGCGGCTGCCCGCATACCGCCATCCGCGAGGATTGTTCGATCAATCTCGCCGCGGTCGAGGAAATGCGCGGCAAATTTCCCGCGCTCGACCTGATCCTGATCGAGTCAGGCGGAGATAATCTGGCGGCGACCTTCTCGCCCGAACTCGCCGATCTGACGATCTACGTGATCGATGTCGCCGCCGGCGAGAAGATCCCGCGCAAGGGCGGCCCGGGCATCACCCGCTCGGACCTGCTCGTCATCAACAAGACCGATCTCGCTCCGCATGTTGGCGCGGATCTTGCTGTGATGGACCGGGACTCAAGGACCATGCGGGGCAAGCGGCCCTTCGTCTTCACCAATACGCGGGAGGGCGAGGGCGTCGATGCGGTGGTGGATTTCATCGAGACCGTGGGCGGCCTGAGGGCGATCGCCGGGGGATAGGGGAGGCGAACATGCTGACGCGATTGACGGGTGCCCTGGCGTCGCTCGTGACGATGATGGCGGCACCCGCCCTTGCCCATACCGGTGTCGGCTCCGTCAATGGTCTCTTTCACGGGCTGCAGCATCCGCTCACCGGGTTGGATCATGTGCTGGCGATGATCGCCGTCGGTCTCTGGGCCGGGCTCGTCGGCGGCAGGGCGCGCATCGCCTATCCCGTCGCCTTCGTCTCGGCCATGGCGCTGGCCGGGCTCTGGGCCATGGCCGGGGGACAGCTTCCAGGCGCGGAGGTCGGCATCGCCTTTTCTGTCGTCATCCTCGGGCTTGCCATCGCGCTCAATCTCGCGCCGCCGCTCGCCGCCGGCGCCCTTGCCTGCGGGATCTTCGCGATCTTCCACGGCTTTGCCCATGGTGCCGAGCTGCCGGAGGATGCCAGCCGTGTGAGCTATGCGATCGGCTTTGTGATCGCGACATCTGCTTTGCATGGAGTAGGCTTGCTTCTTGCGAGCCAGTTCGCGGTGCGGATGCCGCAGCTTGCCCGCATCGCAGGTGGCGGTCTCATTCTGGCAGGTGTCGCAATCCTGTCGAGCTGAGTGGGGCCTTACCCTCAATGCGTTAGGCGTCGTGGCTCATGACACCTGCGTTGAAGATCCTGATCGTCGATGCCAACCCGGTCCGGGCGGCCATCATCGACGAGGGTTTGCGCGAGGCGGGCTTTACCGACCTCGTCAGAATGGGCGCGACGCATGGCTTGGTCGCTGCCATCGAGACGCATGATCCCGACGTGGTGGTGATTGATCTCGAGGATCCCAGCCGCGATGCGTTGGCCGACATGTTCCTGGTCAGCCAGCACGTGAAGCGGCCGATCACCATGTTCGTCGACCAGTCGGACGCGGCCTCGATCGAGGCCGCCGTCGAGGCGGGCGTCTCGGCCTATATCGTCGACGGGCTGAAGAAGGAGCGGCTTAAGCCCATCCTCCAGACCTGCATCAGCCGCTTCAACGCCTTCCGGAAGCTGCGCGAGGAACTGGACGAGGTGCGATCGCAGCTCGACGACCGCAAGCTGATCGATCGTGCCAAGGGCATCGTCATGCGCCTCAAGGAACTCCCCGAAGAGGAGGCCTACGCCCTGATGCGCCGCACGGCGATGAACGAAAAGCGCAAGCTTGTCGAAATTGCCCGTTCCATCATCACGGCGGCCGAGGTGCTGAAATGACCCTGCACCTGCGCGTCGGCTTCCTTCCCCTGGTCGATGCCGCCCTGCTGGTCGCGGCGGCTGATGCCGGCTTCGCTGAAGGTCGGGGACTTGCCCTCGAACTCGTCCGTGATGTCTCCTGGTCCAACCTGCGCGACAGGCTGCATGTGCGCCTCCTCGACGCCGCGCATATGCTGGCGCCGGCGGCGATAGCCTCGACGCTCGGCATTGGCGGCGTCACCGCGCCGATGACAGCCCCGATCCTGCTCAATTTGAACGGCAATGCGGTGACGGTCTCGACGCGTCGCTTCGAGGAACTGGCGCGGGCTGCCGATGGGGATCTGGCCGATCCCATGGTTTCGGCGCGCGCGCTGGCGGTGCTGGTCGGGATGCGCAGGGCCTCGGGCCTGCCGCCACTGACTTTTGCCGCGGTGTTCGGATTTTCCAGCCATACCTATCTTCTCTGCGATTGGATGGCGCGAGGCGGCGTCCGCCTCGGCCAGGATGTTCGCTTCGAAATCGTGCCTCCGGCGCAAACGGTCGAGGCGTTGCGCAGCGGTCGTGTCGACGGCTTTTGTGCCGGCGCGCCCTGGAATACCCTCGCTGTTGCTGCCGATGTCGGCGCCATCCTGCATTGCGGGGTCGATCTGCAGGCCGATTGCCCGGAAAAGGCGCTGGCCTGGAGGGCCGACGATGTCGAGCGCCGCGGCGAGGCCGTGTCGCGGCTGAATGCGGCTCTTGTCGATGCGAGCCGCTGGGCTGGCGCGGAGGCGAACTGGCCCCGCCTGGCGGAGCTTCTCGCCACGCCCGAGAGATTGGGCATGCCCGCCGATCTGATCGAGGCGATCCTGCGCGGCGAGATCGTTCAGGGCGGTGGGCGGCCGGTGCGGCGGGTCGCCTCCTATATCCGCTTCGACGAGAAGGCGCTGCGTCCCGAGCCGGGGCATGCCGACTGGCTGCTCGCCGCCATGGCGCGGGCAGGGCAGCTTGTTCTGGAGCCGGGCATGAGCGAGAGGGCGCGGGCGGTTTTCAGGCCTGTCGCCTTTGATCTGGCGCTCCGCTGAAATTTTAGGCTCGCCCAATATTTGTGCGGTTGCGTTCTGTTTGTGCGTCGCACAATGGCAGGCGTGAGCGATCGGCGCAGCCCATTGCTCTTTATCAAACTAAAGGAATTCAAAGGCTTGGACCTGATCGGCCGGCTGGCACGGCATTTGTATTGAATGCCGTGACGCGGCCAATGCTGCCCGCGACAAGTTCGAACCGGAACGCACAGCAACGCCGCTGTCGAAGGAGGCCCGCAAGGGCGCTTTCGCGCGGCGTTTTCGTTTTCGGCGGCAGCGAGCCCACCACGCTCACGCGAAAGGCGATCGATGACCAAGACCATTCAGACCAGGGCCTTGTCGCTTGCGTCCGGCTCCAGCCGCCGCGAGATGCTGAACCTCAGCGGCGCCGCAGCGCTCGCCAGCGCCATCAAGCTCGCCTTTCCCTCCGGCGCGATGGCGCAGGGGACAGGCCCCGAGGTCAAGGGCACGCGGCTTGGCTATATCGCCTTGACCGACTCCGCGCCCCTGATCATCGCCAAGGAAAAGGGCTTCTACGCCAAGCATGGCGTGCCCGACATGGAGATCGCCAAGCAGGCTTCCTGGGGCGCGACGCGCGACAACATGGCGCTCGGCACCAAGGCGAACGGCATCGATGGCGGCCATATCCTGCGCCCCAAGACGCATCTCTACACCACCGGCAAGGTGATGCAGAACAGCCAGCCCCTGCCGATGTACACGCTGCTCAACCTCAATGAGGACGGGCAGGCGATCTCGGTTTCCAACGAATACAAGGACTTGAACGTCCAGAAGGATGCCTCGCCGCTGAAGCAGGCCTTCGAACGGAAGAGGGCCGCCGGCAAGGAACTCACAGCGGCCATGACCTTCCCAGGCGGCACCCACGACCTCTGGATCCGCTACTGGCTGGCCGCCGGCGGCATCGACCCCGACACCGACATCAAGGTCATCGTCGTGCCGCCGCCGCAGATGGTGGCGAACATGAAGGTCGGCACCATGGATTGCTTCTGTGTCGGCGAGCCGTGGAACGAGCAACTCGTCAACCAGAACATCGGCTACAGCGCACTCACCACCGGTGAGCTCTGGTTCAAGCACCCCGAGAAGATCCTGGGCATGCGAGCCGACTGGGTCGATGCCAATCCGAAGGCGACCCAGGCCATTCTGATGGCCGTCATGGAAGCCCAGATGTGGTGCGAGAAGATGGAGAACCGCCAGGAGCTCTCCGAGATCGTCGGCCGCCGGCAGTGG